>NZ_JAJFNK010000007.1 GCF_021739485.1 Alicyclobacillus tolerans | reverse complement strand
TTCAAAAGACCTTGCTGTGATGGGGTTTTTGAAGCGTTTCTGCGGTGCCGCTCTCGCGGCGACATCGACTAATATACCACGCGCCCAAAGCCGAGTCAAGTTCGGAACGGTTGAATTCGCCTGGAAGTTTCAAGCAGCCGCCAGCCCTCTCCTAAGCCTTCATATAGAGTATTCGTACAAAAGCACCCCCCAACTCGTCGGCAGGTTGACAAAAAACGGTGCATTTACCCGGCGTCAATCGCCCTTTCAAGGTTCCATGGATTTGCGTCCTATACAAGAAGACGGCGAGGGAGGTGCAGAGGGTTGGCTAACTCACAAATGATTCACTTGCTCCGAAGGGAGACCTTCACCTTTTTATATGGAAGTAAAGCCTTAAGAACACAAGAAGTCACCTTGAAAACAAACCAAAGCGCACTTTTGCGTTGTCCAGAACTGGGTCTCGTTATGGCAGTAACTCGTTCTGGAAGCGGACCGAAAAAAGCATCCATTGTAAAGAACATTCCGAAAAACACAAGAGTGGTTGTAAAACCGTAACACCCCGTGCTGCCGCATTCGCAGTCCCGTGTCGCAGTCCCGTGTCGCCGCGCCCCGAGCTGCGGTCTTCCGCGTCTCCGTTTCGAGACGCCTCATGTCCAGCATGCCCAGCAATGCAAAAACCCCTCGCAATGAGGGGTTTTTTGGTGGGCCTAAGAGGACTCGAACCTCTGACCTCACGATTATCAGTCGTGCGCTCTAGCCAGCTGAGCTATAGGCCCATATTGGAATTGGCGGAGCCGACGGGATTCGAACCCGCGGTCTCCTGCGTGACAGGCAGGCATGTTAGGCCTCTACACCACGGCTCCACACATCATGGACAAACTACAAACGAACTTCAGTGACGAACTTCAATATAGATTAGGAATACTGGCGGAGTGAGAGGGATTCGAACCCTCGATACGCTTGTGGCGTATACTCGCTTAGCAGGCGAGCGCCTTCGACCTACTCGGCCATCACTCCACAACTGGTGGGTCATGAAGGAATCGAACCTTCAACCTGCCGATTAAGAGTCGGATGCTCTGCCAATTGAGCTAATGACCCAGCTTTGGTGACCCTACGGGGATTCGAACCCCGATTACCGCCGTGAGAGGGCGGCGTCCTAACCATTAGACGATAGGGCCATTTTTGATTTTTGAGAATTGGCTGCCGAACTAGGACTCGAACCTAGACTAACTGAGTCAGAGTCAGTCGTGCTACCATTACACCATTCGGCATCCTGGCTCCTCGAGTAGGATTCGAACCCACGACCCTCCGGTTAACAGCCGGATGCTCTACCGCTGAGCTATCGAGGAAAATGGAGCCACCTATCGGATTCGAACCGATGACCTGCTCATTACGAGTGAGCCGCTCTACCCCTGAGCCAAGGTGGCATGTCCTGGTGCGGCTAATAGGAATCGAACCTATGGCCCCCACCGTGTCAAGGTGGTGCTCTCCCTCTGAGCTATAGCCGCAAGTGGTCGGAATGCCGGGATTTGAACCCGGGACCTCTACCTCCCCAAGGTAGCGCGCTACCAGGCTGCGCTACATCCCGACAAGTTTCAGCAGAAGACAAGGTCTCAATCAGGAACCCATCGGCTGCCCGAACCAGGCCTGCCTTCTGTGAGATTTGGAGCGGAAGACGGGATTCGAACCCGCGACCCTCGCCTTGGCAAGGCGATGCTCTACCCCTGAGCCACTTCCGCACATTGTGATATGAGTTGTAGATGGTGGCTCGGGACGGAATCGAACCGCCGACACGAGGATTTTCAGTCCTCTGCTCTACCGACTGAGCTACCGAGCCGTTTGGTTGCGGGGGCAGGACTTGAACCTGCGACCTTCGGGTTATGAGCCCGACGAGCTGCCAACTGCTCCACCCCGCGTTGTGGTGGGCGATAACGGGCTCGAACCGCTGACCCCCTGCTTGTAAGGCAGGTGCTCTCCCAACTGAGCTAATCGCCCTTGCATACATCTTGCATACGCATCGATTCAAATTACAACCGCACATCAGCACATTCACGTATCCCTGTTTCGCTTCCCTTATCAAGAAGGAGTTCGAAAAACAAATCCTCTTTAAGGAGAGCCCAGGAGCAAAAGTGAATGGTGACCCCAGGGGGAATCGAACCCCCGTTACCGCCGTGAAAGGGCGATGTCTTAACCGCTTGACCATGGGGCCGTCTCAGTGCTTTTCGAAGTCCACTTTCAGATGGACTTCCGTGGCTCCTCGAGTAGGATTCGAACCTACGACCCTCCGGTTAACAGCCGGATGCTCTACCGCTGAGCTATCGAGGACCATGGTGGAGGTAGTCGGATTCGAACCGACGGCCCCCTGCGTGCAAGGCAGGTGCTCTCCCACTGAGCTATACCCCCATGGTGCCGGAGGCCGGACTCGAACCGGCACGGTTTCCCGCACGATTTTGAGTCGTGTGCGTCTGCCAATTCCGCCACTCCGGCATGTGGTGAGCCATCCGCGACTCGAACGCGGGACACCCTGATTAAAAGTCAGGTGCTCTGCCAACTGAGCTAATGGCTCACATCTGGAGCGGGTGATGGGAATCGAACCCACGCGACCAGCTTGGAAGGCTGGAGTTCTACCATTGAACTACACCCGCATGGCGTGCCCGGAGAGATTCGAACTCCCGACCTCTTGATTCGTAGTCAAGCACTCTATCCAGCTGAGCTACGGGCACGTTTCGCCTTTGGCTGCGACGTGTTGTCTCGCCGAGGGACGTAGAATAAATTAACACGGATAGCCGATAGAATGCAAGTGTTATTTTCAACAAAATTGAATTTGGGGTCATTTCCCTCTTGCAGTCGCTGTTTACGACTCAATTTCATGGGGTCGCGATGGACGGCACGCCGAGTTGCACAGATTTACAAAACCTTTACAATTCAAATCTCACGTTAACGTGAGTTGTGTGGTACTGTTTTATCTGGCCGTCAAGCATGAAGGAATGTAGAATGCGAGAACATTCCAGAGAATCCTCGATTCAACGGCCTGGTCGACTTCACCCACCCTAGTCCTTTCAGTGACTTCATCCGTTCAGAAAGGGGAACACGCAGAACCATGGAGAGCGCCGTCCTTACCATCGAGAGTGTGGTTCACAAACTGGGCGTGACATCCCGTACTCTCCATTATTACGAGGAGATCGGGTTAATCGAACCTGTGGCTAGAACCGCAGGGGGTCACCGTCTCTACGACGAGGCTGTGGTCCAGAAGCTCAAAAGAATCCTTCAGTTGAAAGAAACCTTGGGGTATTCCCTGGGTGAAATTAAACGCATGCTCGACATCGAGCAGAAGCTGGAGCAATTGAGAACCTCGTATTACAGCATTGAACCGTCGTCCTCGGACCGCTGCGTTCTAATAGAGGAATCGATTCTTTTGCTAGAAGAACTAGACCGCCAAATCGATGAACGCATCGAAAAGCTCACAGCGATAAGACGCAATGTGACTGAACGACTGAATCGGTCGAACGATTTGAAGGCGCAGTTTTGTTCAGAGATGGTCTAAGTTGCTCTCCCCTACTTTCTAAGTAGGCTTTAAAGAGGTTTTTTAGTCGATCCGAACAGAGAAAAAAGGAGTGCATGAATGTGATTGACAGCGAGAGAATGGGCAGCCGAAGTCCGTATTACAAATGGATCGCGTTGTCCAATACCACCCTCGGAGTTTTGATGGCGGCCATCAATGGAACCATTTTGATCATTGCCTTGCCGGTTATTTTTGCAGGCATCAAAGTAAACCCTCTGGCCGGAGGACAAACCAGCCTGTTGCTGTGGGTGATGCTTGGATTCAACGTGGCTACAACCGTTTTGCTCGTCATGTTTGGAAGACTGTCCGACATCTTCGGACGGGTCCGGCTTTATAACCTGGGGTTCGCCGTTTTTACCCTGGGTTCCATTCTCTGTTCCCTGACCTGGAGCAAGGGAATGGCCGGAGAACTCGAACTCATTGTGTTCCGTCTCCTTCAAGGCGTAGGTGGTGCATTTCTATTTTCCAACAGCTCGGCGATTTTGACGGACGCTTTCCCCACTAACCAGCGCGGATTAGCACTGGGTCTCAATCAAATTGCCGCCGTCGGCGGAAGCGTCATCGGTCTTGTCGTCGGCGGGCTGCTGGCCGCAACGGGGCACTGGCGTTTTATCTTTTTAGTGAACGTCCCAATTGGACTGGTTGGCACCGTCTGGGCTTACGTGGCACTCAAGGAACTCACCGTACGTTCGAAAAACACTAAATTGGACATCTGGGGAAATGTGACGCTCGGCGTCGGGATCCTCGGCATCATGCTTGGGTTGACCTATGGCATCATGCCTTACGGCAGCCATCCCATGGGGTGGACCAATCCAATGGTGCTCTCAGGCATAATCGGAGGCGTCATTTGTTTGGCTATCTTCACGGTGATCGAAGCCAAAGTCAACAGTCCCATGTTTAACCTGTCCCTGTTTCGGATCCGCGCATTCACGGCGGGCAACGTCAGCACATTTTTATCGGCGCTGGCCCGGGGTGGATTGCAGTTCATGTTGATCATTTGGCTGCAAGGGATTTGGCTTCCCCTGCACGGGGTCGCTTATGAAAACACGCCCCTTTTGGCTGGCATCGACACTCTGCCGCAAACGTTTGGGTTTCTTCTCGCTGGCCCTCTTAGCGGCTTTTTGTCCGATCGCTTTGGTTCGCGCATGTTCGCCACGGGCGGCATGGTCATCTCGGCCATCGGCTTTTATTTGCTCAATACGCTGCACGTCAATTTTCACTACCTGCCATTCGCCGTCTACCTGTTCATTATTGGGTTTGGCATGGGGTTGTTTGCTTCTCCCAACAGCGCCGCAATTATGAATTCCGTTCCCTCACGTTTCCGCGGTGTGGCTTCTGGGATGTTGGCAACCTTCATGAACGCCGGCATGATGATGAGTATGGGAATTTTCTTTTCTATCGTGATCGCTGGCTTAGCGCAGAAACTTCCGCAGGCTCTGACGAATGGCCTGGCCGCGCAAGGACTGCCGGCAGCACTCGTGCACAAGATTGCTGGATTGCCCCCGATGGCCTCATTGTTTGCGGCCTTGCTGGGATACAATCCGCTCAAGAGTCTGGTTCCGCAACAGGCGTTGGCCCTGTTGCCCAAACACAACCAGGAAACCATAACGGGGCACACGTTTTTCCCCACTTTAATCGGGCAGCCGTTCATGCACGGATTGTCCATGGCCTTTTGGATCTCGTTGGCTTTATCGGCAGTAGCCGCTTTGGCATCGTGGCTGCGAGGCAAGCCCTTTATCTACGACGAATCCGAAGACGCCGCTGCTGTCTCCAACGGCTCGTTGGGTCCGGAGGGGACTCCATTGTCCGCCCCTAATTCTCTGGAAGTCGTCCCGGAACAAAACTAAACCTAAACCACCTCGAAACAAAGCTTTAGCTCAAGCAGCCTGTTATTTTTCCGGGGTGTAACGAGATGTCAACAAAAATGGTGGGGGGCTCAGTGCCCCCCATTTTGCATTTTGCGTCAATTTCTTAGGTCGATCCGCCGGAAAACCCGTATCCAGATTGAGCCGGTTTGCAGACTCTAGCAACTTTCGCAACCCCTTCAGCGCGAACGCCTCGGCTGCAAGCAATCCGATGACCCCGAAAGCTTACGAATTGACTGCATCCGACATGTCTGTCTCGTCGACATCAGGATTCGTCGCGTCATCCGATTTCTCGGTTCGCAACGTTTTGGAGAGCGTGTTCGACAACAACAGGTACAACACCCCGGCCACAACGACTCCGATGACCCAGGAAACATCGCCGTTGTGCAGCCACTTGGCCACAGGCCCCTCGTAAATCGCGGTGTTCATAAACGGAAATTCGCACACAAAACCAACGAGGTAAGACAGCAGCGCGACCCAGTTGAACCGACCGTACTGCCCATTGGGATTGAAGATCTCGCGAATGTTGTACTGTCCTTTTCGCAAAAAGTAGTAGTCGGCCAGGTTAATGGCGGTCCATGGAACCAAAAAGTCAATGAGGACGGCCAGGAATGATTCGAAGCTGTTCAGCAGGTTTCCCTTTTCTAAAAAGGCAAGGTACGTACCCACCAACGTGATCGGAACAATGAACCACACCCGCAATGCCAAAGTCGGTTTCCACTTCCGGAAAAAGGTGCTGGTAATGGTCAATGAAGACATGAACCCGCCGTAGATATTGAGCGCATTGATACTGACGATGCCTAGCGTTGCCGCAAGCAAGACTGCAACGCGAAACCAGGGACCAAGGTCTGCACCCAACAGCGCAAAACCGGTTACCGGGTCGCTGTGGGGCGCTCTGGATTGCACCAATGCCCCGAGCACCATCATCCAGATATTCGAAAGAACAACCCCGATGTACGTATACCAAAACGTAGCGGACACCGTGGTTCGCTGCGGGAGATAGCGCGAGTAGTCGGCTACGTACGGTGCATATCCCAATGTGTTAATGACCGCCAACGAGATGCTGAGCAAAAACGGTCCGAGCATAAAGCCCGCATGGACCGGGTGTGCAACAAAACTGGCCGACGAATGACCAATCGGTGCTCCAGTGAGCAGAAGCACGGTTACGATTGCAAAGACTGCGGAGAAGAAATACGACATCCAGCGGTTAAAGCGGTGAATCACATTGTAGCCTGCTAAAACTAGCAGCAAAACGGCAAGCGAACTGATAAAGATTCCCGTGCTCACCGGCATGTGAAACAACAAGGCCAGCGCTTGTGCGCCGATAACTGCACCAGCGGCGTAAAACCCAAGGTACATCAGCACGACCATCACAAGTGGAACGACGGCGCCGAAATAACCGAATTGAGCCCGGCTTTGAATCATTTGTGGAATTCCAAGGTGGGGTCCTTGTGCGGAGTGGTAGGCCATGAAAATGGAGCCGAGCAAAGTGCCAATCACGATTCCAACAACAGCCCACATGAAACTAAACCCTGGGACGACAGCAATCAGGCCTGTTGCCATCACGGCCATTTGGGCGTTGGCGCCGAACCACAAAAAGAACAGGTCCGACGCCTTTCCGTGTCGCAACCTCGGAGGAATGTAGTCAATGCTGTGCGTTTCAATCAAAAAGTTGTCTTTAGACATTCCAAAACCTCCTTGCCACGGTTTGTGCAAGGAGAAGCGGTAGACCATTCTTGGATCTGGGTCGGCCGCCATCAAGTGTGCGGCCCACATTCAGCCACCTTCGGATGCGGGAAAATAGGCCAAATCGACGCCGGGTGTGAGTAGCACCCGAAATCGACTGTCCAAAGACCGTACTATGTGCAGAACCACGACTAAAATCCCGTGCTTCCGATCCGCTTGCGAAGTTAGCTGACGGGTTCGGGTTGGAAGTACCCTACTGCGACAAGCGCAGATTCACCCCACAGATTGGTTCCCCCGCTTCTTCCATGCGAAGAATTCAGCGTTCGTGGTACTCACGATTGTATGAACTGAAGTCGATTTTTGTCAAGGAAATAACTTCCCGAAACTCTGCAATTGAGAGCATCCATCCCCGGTCTAACCGAGAAAAAGGGCTGCCCAGCTCACCTTGTGAGAATGTCGGGCAACCCTCGATTTTGTAAAGGAAACTACAAATTAGGCTTTCACATTGTTGGATGGAGACGGTGCACCCACGGAGAGCACCTTTTTGCCAAATGTAGCGTTAATTACGCCCGCAGCGGAAGTATACCACGCTGCAATGGCCGTCAGTACGCCCATCCAACCGCCAATCGCTGTGGCGCCAGGTGCAGCAAGAGCCCCAATCGTCAGCAAGATGAAGGTGATGAACAGCAATGTGAAAACGACGACGAGTGCGCGATTCGTCGCAAACGAACCGATCCACATGTAGAAAGTAAAAATTGTCCAAGCCAAAAGGAATAAGCCAAGTGCAATTGCGCCATCTGCCTTAAAGTCCAGCACCCCTTTAAGTTCTAGATAGACCAACGTACCCAGCGACATCCAAAATGCTCCATACGAGGTGAATGCGGTTGCTCCAAAGGTATTTCCACTGCGAAATTCCCACATCCCAGCTAAAAGCTGCCCCAATCCACCGTAAAACAACGCCAGCGGAAGAAAGGTGCCAAGTACTGCCGCTGGAAAAATCCCGGCATTGACCGAACTCAACACAAACGTGGTTAAGGCAAATGCCGCTAGTCCGAGTGGTCCCGGATCTGCTGTTTTCACTGGGTCTGCCATGGTTTGGCCTCCTTTTTAAATGAATAAATACTTTTACATTAAACAAAAACATAGAATATTTTACCGTAATTATCAGTCAATTAATCCGGTACCCTATCACGCGTCCGGGATCGTGCAACGCGATGATAGGCGATGTTCACTTTGACCCTGTCTGTGTGACCTGCATCTTTGCGTTTCGTCTATCTTGACCTCTCGTTGATCTTTATACGGATTCTACCTTAAGCTTCCGTACTTCTTTACGTCTTGTCCGGCTTCTTTTACGTAACCGTTTCGCTCCGGTTCGTTAGTCCTCCATCGTCGACAAATCCCCGACTGGAAGCCCTAACTCCCAAGCCTTCAACACCCGGCGCATGATCTTCCCGGAACGCGTCTTTGGAAGCTTATCCCGGAATTCGATGTCGCGAGGTGCCGCATGCGCTGCCAGACGAGTCTTGACAAACCTTGCGATGTCTTCCTTCAGCTCATCGGACGCCGTAAACCCGGCCCGCAGTGAGATAAAGGCCTTAATGACCTCACCGCGCAACGCGTCTGGTTTGCCAATGACTCCTGCCTCTGCCACGGCCGGGTGCTCGACGAGACAACTTTCCACTTCAAACGGGCCAACCCGTTCTCCCGAAGTGTTGATGACGTCGTCCACTCGACCTTGGAACCAGAAGTACCCGTCCTCATCCATATACGCCGAGTCCCCGCTGATAAACCAACCTGGAATCCGGAAGTACTGCTGGTACTTTTCAGGATTTCCCCAAATACTGTGCACCATCGCCGGCCATCCAGACCGGATTGCCAGGTTCCCCATCTGGTTTGGGCCGAGCCGCCTGCCGTTGTCGTCGAAAATAGCTGCTTCGATTCCTGGCAGCGGTTTTCCCATGGACCCCAACCGCATCGGCAAGGAAGGGTAATTGGAGATGACCGGGGCCCCTGTTTCTGTCATCCACCAATTGTCGTGGATGCGCTGCCCATAGACCTCCTTGCCCCATCGCAGGACTTCCGGGTTAAGAGGTTCACCCGCAGAGAGAATGTGGCGCAAGGAGTTCAAGTCGTATTGCTCGGCCAGTTCCTTCCCGTGTCCCATCAGCATTCGAAAGGCCGTCGGGGCGGAGAACCACACGGTAACCCCGTAACGTTGAATGGTTTCGTACCAGTCCCCGGGACCAAATCGTCCCCCGCGAATCACAATGGACGTCCCGGTCAGCCAAGGGCCAATAATGCCCATCGAAGTCCCTGTAATCCACCCTTGGTCTGCCGTGCACCAGTAAATGTCCCCAGGGCGCAAGTCGAGTACCCACACTGCAGCTTGGTACTGGTGAATCATGTCGTTGTGGACGTGGACAATGCCCTTCGGTTTCCCGGTAGACCCGGACGTGTAAAACAGGTACATCGGGTCTTCGAGGTCAACCCATTCGATCGCAGTTTCATCACTTGCTGCTGCCATCCGGGCGTTGTAAGAGACCGTACCCGCGTTTTCCCGCACCCCTTCCCCGACGAGAATGACGTGCTTTAAGTCTGGCAGGTCCTCTCTCGGAATCCGGGTTTCCAGCGCGGGAGTCGTCACAACGGCAACAGCCTGGCTGTCGAGCATGCGGTCCCGGACGGCGTCCGTCATGAAGGCTTCAAACAATGGCCCCGCCACCGCGCCAACTTTCAAAATCCCGAACAAAGCGATGACCAATTCGGGACTGCGCGGCATCAGCAAAAAGACGCGATCGCCTTTTTGAATTCCCATGCTGCGCAACACATTGGCAAAGCGGTTCGTCAACAGGCTGATTTGTGAATACGTGTAGGTCTCTCGTCGGTCTGTATCCTCGTAATACAATGCCACGTCGTCGCCGCGGCCGTCGTCAACGTGGCGGTCAATCGCCTCATACGCCAGATTGACGCGTCCGGTTTCTGACCAGCGAAAACGGCTGTGCACCGACTCCCAGTCGAAGGAACGAACCGTCGCTTCGTAATCCTCCAAGTTGGCCATGCCGGCCTCTGGCTCAAACACATCCGCCAAAATGCTTCCCCTCCTTTTGACGCGTTTTCGCGAAAGCACCAGCTACAGTCAAAGCAAAACACCTGACAGCGTTTACAATAAATGAAAGCGCATTCATCAACGCTTGCATTATAGCACACCCGCGAATCCTGCAACCAGCCAAATTAATACCAGGTTCATTGAACGACCAACCGTCTTTATGAGGGCCGTTCCCTACTTGCCTGAAGGGCTGTCCACCACATCGTTGTTCATCCCGTACTGCTTTAATTTGTAGTACAATGCGCCCCGGGAAATCCCCAGCACCTTTGCTGCGCTCGCCTTGTTACCCCCGGTTCGTTTTAGCGTCTCTTCAATCTTGGCCTTTTCCAATTCTCCAGACAAAGTTGCCAACGGCACCGCATCTTCAATCAACTCGCGCAGCATCGTCGGCCGCAGCGAATCCGGCAAATCGGACAGACCCATCTCGGCCTCCTTGAGGAATAAAACTGCGTGCTGCACAGCGTTTCTCAGCTCGGGAATGTTACCTGGCCACTCATAGGCGCGGACGGCGGCGACCGCTTCCGGGCTGACTTCAGGGACGGGCCGTCCACTTTCCTTCGAAAATTGAACGAGGTAGTAGCGGAACAGACTCAGGATTTCCGCTTTCCGTTCGCGAAGAGACGGCACGTGCAAGTGGTGGAAAATGTAGTATAGCTTCTCAGAAAACCGAGACTCTGCTACGTATTGCTGCAGGTTTGGCGGCGCACTGGCCAAAATTTGGCACCGTAGAGCAACCGGCCTGTCACTTCCGTTACGCGTAAACTGTTTGTCGTGCAGTGCCTGGGCCAGTCTTTTTTGCGTCGGGACTGGCAGCCTGTGGACGTTCGCCAAATACAAAGTCCCTTCCCCGGCCAGTTCCAGCTTGCCAACACGGACCTCGCGTTCGCTGTCAAATGCTTGTCCTTCGAATCCAAACAACTCGAAATCAACCAACCCAGGCGGAAACGAGTCACAGGCGAACGTCAACATCTCACCGGGGCGCCTGCTGCGCGCATGCGATAACTCGGCGAGTGATTTTTTGCCGACACCGGGATCGCCGGTTAGCAAAAACGGATGCGGGCTGCCGGAGAGTGACGAATTCGCAATCAAGTTGACAATGTTCTTTGCAAATTCGCTTTCGAAAATGGGGAGAGCCGGATTGGAGCGCTCTGCCTGTTGAATGCGGCTGTATTGTTGTGCACTGAGCTTCACAATGTGCGTAATGTCCTGTTCAATCGATACCGCTCCAAGCACCGCGGAATCCGCGCTGAGAACGGGAACTGCGTTGATAAAGACGTGTTTGTCCGGTCGGGGGCGATGATACACTTTGCTCACTGGCAAGCCGCTGTTGAGCACCTGAAAAAGCACCACGGATTCCTCTTGAAAGAAGCTTCCGATTTTCTGGCCAACAATCTCGCCCTTTGCAATGCCGTAAACCTCTTCAGCTGCAGCATTCCAGTAAATGACCACTCCATCTTGGTCGATGCCCGTAATCGCATCGTTGGAAGACTCTAAAATGGCTGTCAAGAACGCCTCAACCTGCCTGCTTTCCACGGTTTAGTCCCTCCCCGCCCAACCATGAATACCCACTCAAAACACCCTTGATGGACCGTGAATTAGCGCTTAAAATTTGATCGGGTGTTTAATTTATGTACACAAAAACCCTTGTATGATCACTTTCTTATCACACCCTGCCTATTCTGTCTACGCGCAGACGTCCCAAAACCCTTTTGTTTGTTTACGGCAACCCCAAGGAGGGGACTTCCGGTGGAAACCTTGATGCGAAACATCTTGTTGTTTCTGGCAAAGAACAAACTGGCGACGAAATTGGCCCAGTCGTACGGTTTGCAAGCCGGGGCCAGTCGATTTGTTGCAGGCGATACGATTTCTTCGGCGGTCGACAAGGTTCGAGACCTAAACAAGCACAACATTCTCGCAACTTTAGATCACCTGGGCGAATTCGTCGGAAATGAAGACGAAGCGATACAATCCGCTGACTACTGTATCAAAACCTTGGACGCTATTCAAAACGAAGGCGTTAAATCCGGGCTGTCTGTGAAATTAACTCAGCTTGGATTGGACATTTCCAGAGAACTGTGCATAGACAACATGCACCGGATCCTGGACCGAGCGCGTACCTATCACAACTTTGTCCGCATTGACATGGAGGATTACGCTCATAACGAAGTAACCCTCGACATCTTCAAGCGATTGCACCAGCACTACCCAGAAACTGTGGGTTTGGTGATTCAGGCTTACTTGTACAAAAGCGAGAAAGACCTTGAGGACCTGACCGCTTTGCATCCCAATCTGCGGATCGTCAAGGGCGCATACAAGGAATCCGCACAAGTCGCTTTTCCGGCCAAACCAGATGTGGATACAAACTTTGTGCACCTGCTTCAAAAGCACCTGATGAACGGCAATTACACTGCCATCGCCACACATGACCTTCACGTCATCGACAGGTTGAAGCAGTTTGTACGCGATCGCGATATACCGACGTCTCAATTTGAATTTCAAATGTTGTATGGGATACGCCCTCAGTTGCAGGAACAACTTGCGGATGAAGGGTATACGGTGCGGGTTTACGTTCCCTACGGAACGGACTGGTACGGGTACTTTATGCGCCGGCTCGCTGAGCGCCCGGCAAACGTCGGCTTTGTCCTCAAATCCATGTGGAAAAAATAGACCCGCTTTTTCCTGCCCGCATGCTCTCGCATGGCTTTTGATAGCTTTTGAATGGGCTACCCAAACGCATGCGGGCAAAGTCATGCCCCAGAACGGAACCTGTGAACCCCCTTTCTTTCAAGTAAAACCGCAAAATAAAACTCTAAAAGTGCTTTAGAAACGTATAAAATTCGCTGTATTTTGGAACATAGTGGCTTTGAATCCAACTTATATGATGGTACAACATACTTTCATCGTGCTAGAATAATACTACACATCCTTTTGCCACAATGAGGGTGTATTCAAGGCAGGTTTTGCAAGAGGCCGGCCACAGAGAGATAAAAAGAGAGATAAACGGGTCCACCCATCCACCAGACAGAAAAAATATCAGCATACTTCAACCAAGGAGCCAACCACGGGCAAGGGGTTTCGAACGCCCCAAGGGGAATCGTGCGTCCACAAACCTTCGCAATTGCGCAGTAATTGTGACTGAAAATTCCCATTGTCTGTGCATTTTCATGTGCATTCGGAGGCTTTCTTCTGTGCATGAATTCGAACAATTTAACGAGGGGATGATGTTTTTGTTGATGCAGGTCCTTTTACATGCCAGTTTCTACGACCTGTGGCAGCCGTCCATTTTGGCGGTAGCCGTTGCTGTGCAACTCATTTACTTGGCGTTGACGCGCGGCCCGCTGTCCAACGCGTTATTTCACCGCCGCCGCATGGTGACGGGCAAGGAGACAGCTTTCTTTTTAGTGGGCTGTTGGCTGCTCTATTTTTCGTTTGGAGGACCGTTGGACTACATCTCGGATAACTACCTTTTTAGCGCCCACATGATTCAGCACATGGTTGAAATCACCATTATGACTCCCTTAATTATGAAAGGGATTCCAGACTCATTTTACCAATTTCTTTGGAACTGCCGTTGGACAAAACACGTTGTCCGGCCGTGGACACAGCCCGTCGTCGCAGGCGCAGTGTTCAACATCGTGGTGGTTATATTCCATGTGCCGGTTGTGTACAATCTATCCCTGCAAAGTGATTCGTTCCACTTCTTCGAGCATGCCATGTTCTTCATAGTGTCCTTTTTTATGTGGGCACAGTTACTGTCGCACATTTCAGGTTGGAGAAACCTTACCCCAGGCCAAAAAATGGTTTATATCCTTTACAACTACAACTTGATGATGCCCCTTGTCGTTTTGCTTCTCATCGCCAACCACCCTTGGTACCCGCACTATGTGGCGGCACCGAGGATTATCCCTGGACTTACGCCGTTGGCCGATATGCAACTCGGGGCGATTCTGATGATGGCCTTTATGGCTTTCGCTTACGCGGGCTATTTTGTTAAGGAGTTTTTCAAGCAAAATGACGAATTGGTTTGGTATAGCTAGGTTGCCGTTTGATATATTTAGTTTAAATAGAGAGAGGTGTGGACATGAAACGTTGGTCCGAGATCAAACCGTGGGCAGTACCTATGCTGGCCATAGTCGCAGGGGTCGGAGTGCTTTCCGGAATCTATTGGAACGTACAGCAGCGCACGCAGGCACTGACCAATGCAGATGCCCTGAGCGTCGTCAACTCGTCCAATCCGAACGGAACGAGCGCAAGCGGGGCCAACAAAACCGTTTCAAATTCAACGGGTTCCCATTCGACTAGCTCCCATTCGGCAGCGAGTACTGCATCCAACAATCCGGTCGATCCCGGTACTTCGTTGGATGGACGCCCTGCTCCGAACTTTAACCTTGTCAATCAGTTTGGCAAACCGGTTTCCCTTAATCAGTTTCGAGGCAAGGTCGTTGTGCTGGCCTTCGTCGACAGCGAGTGCACAACCATTTGTCCCCTGACCACGCAAAGCATGATGGACGCATTAAAGTTGTTGGGTCCAACAGCGGCCAGCCACGTACAACTTCTTGGCGTCAATGCAAACCCGACGGCCATAGCGGTTTCCGATGTTAAAAATTACTCAGTTACGCACGACATGCTGCATTCCTGGGATTTTGTCACAGGTTCCCTGAAACAACTCAAATCCGTGTGGGCCAACTATTACATTGAGTCGCAAATCGTCAATGGGCAGATTGACCATACACCTGCCTTGTACATCATCGATCCGCAAGGCAAAGAACAGGTACTTTACTTAACGCCCAGCCAGTACAGCGCCGTTTCTGCACAGGCCGACGTGTTGGCGCGCGATATCGCCAAATACCTGCCGCAGCAGGTCCGTCCCACGGTTCCAACCATACCCTACAAAGCCCCCGCATACACAACGACAGAAATTGTTCCGTTACAACGGCTCACTACGCACGGGACCCAAGGCACAGTCACCGTCGGTCCTGGCAAAGGACCGCAGTTGATCTCCTTTTTTGCCAGTTGGGTGCCCAACCTCGACGCCGACCTAAAAGCCCTGAACAATTACGCGTCTCAACCGGGATCGCCAGGGGTTATTGGAGTCGATGTAGGAAGTACAGAGCCCACTCCCAACGCTTTGCAGCCCGCTTTAAAATCTTTGGGGTCGCTGAATTTTCCAGTGGGCATGGATTCGACAGGGGACCTTGCGGATACCTATCAGGTGACCGATCTGATGTGGCTTACTCTGACCGATGGTCAGGGACACATCATCTGGAGCCACGACGGATGGCTGCCCGAATCCACTTTGAAAAGCGATGTACAAAAAGCCCTCCAAAAGGCCCATCTAAAACCCTGAACCGGGAAACCAACTGTGAGCGGACTCCGGCAGGAACCGTCCTGATAAAACAGCCCACCGCGCTTTCGAGAGCTGCGGTGGGCTATTTTTGCGATTCCAACCACTTGGCCAGGGCTTGAATCTGACTGGGAGTCAAAATGGCATCCCCCGGCGCTGCGTAGGCCGGCATGGGGCCTGACCCTACTTCGATACGGTGTTCAATGGCTTGAAGCGTCATCTTTGAACCTACGTGTTGCAGATTCGGACCTATCCCGCCTTGCAGGTTGGCTCCGTGACACGTAATGCAGCCATTTTGATACAGGTGCACGGCTTGTGGAAACGCTGCCTCATCCTGCTGAAGAACCGTCTTGCTGGTTCCACATCCACTGAGTCCAACGAACACTCCCGTGGCAAGCAATACGACAGATACCCACTTCATGCTTTGCTCCCCGCCTTACGCACGCCAATTCTTCACAACAGTCATTCTAACTCTTTACATTTCAATAAAGGACAAAATTGCAGACGGTTCGTTGCAAACTCATTACACGAGGCTCACTGAACCGGCCAGAGCCAGAGAAATAAATTCCTGGCCTGGCCGGAAGTCATGGATATCCGTTTTTAGGAGCCCAGTTTTTGTGCCGCTTGTTGCAAGAAGGAGCCGTCGATCATGTCGTTTACGTTCGGCTTGCCTTGAACATAGCCAGCCTTTTCGTAGAAGTTCAATTGATTTTGAATGCTCGCCGCATCCACCTGAGCATTCGGGTCAATGTAAATCAACTCGCTCGGAATGACGCTCGCCGGCTGTTTCGTGTATTTGGACAGAATGGCCAAAGCCTTTTTCAGATTGGGATCGCTGGCATTGGTGTTGTGGTACACGTGTTTCATGTAGAACTGGACGGCCTCGAGGTAGCCTTCCATAAACTTGGTAGCAGCACTGGTCTGTGTCTTGAAATTAGGCGAATAGGCGATCACCAGCAAATCGGCCTTTACCTGGTTGTCGACCCAAGCAATCAAGTGTCCCTTGCCGCTCTTAAGAACCGTGTTTGCGGCCGGCTGGGGCAAAATCACGGCATCGACCTGACCCGTTTCCACCGCGGAGGCCAGGTTCGGTACGGTTTGCAAAGGAACGTCCTGGATGTCCTTCAAAGACAGGTTGCTTTTCGCCAACATCGTTCCCAACAGGTAATCGAATGTCGATCCCGTTGCCGTGTTGCCAAACCGCTTGCCTTTGAGGTCTGCCACGGTATGCACTCCGCTGTTCCAGGCCTTGTTGCTGGCAATCAAGGCTTCAAAATGCTGCCCAGGCCAAATTCGGCCCTTGTCGGCAACGATGTACTCCTTTTTCCCCGTATTCCACAGGTTGAACAAGCTTGCTGTGATGCCGGTAGCACTGACATCCAGGCTGTTTGCCGCTGTGGCAATGTCGATATCGCCAGCAGCTTGGTAGGTTTTTAACTGGACGTTCAAACCAAGTTTTTTCCAGTAGCCCAGGTCTTCAGCCAAGAAAATCGGCGCCGAGCTGACGAGTGGAGTCGTGCCCACCGTAATGGTTTGGGTTGAGGCCGTGCCTCCTCCCTGAGAGCTTGTCCCATTTTGGGTTGCCGCAGTGTTTCCCGCAGCATTGCTCGATGCGTTGTTGGATCCGCCGCTTGAGCCGCAACCGGCGACTAAGCCGACCATTCCCGCAGTGACTGCAAAGACCGCGGTGGTACGAAACCATCTCTGTTTCAACATCATTTCCCCCTTGATTGTGTAAGTTCCAGCCTGTCAGGCAAGGCGACTCGCTGCCGCTTATTGCGACTTCCACGGCAGCAACCAGCGCTCCAACTGTGCCAGACCTCTGTTTATTAGCAGCCCCAAGATACTGAGGAGGACTACTCCCACTAAAACATTGGCAGTCATCATAAGCGACGAGTACTGTAGAATCATGGCTCCTATCCCGTGCTGCGCTCCAATCATTTCGGCAGCCACCAAAATCAGCAGACTTAATCCTGCACCAATGCGCAGGCCGGCAAAGATGGTCGGCAAGGACGCGGGAAGAATGACTCGCAAAATCACGGTGCGGCGTGAGGCGCCAAAGCTCACTGCCGCACGAATCAATGCCGGTTCGGTGTTGCGGACGGCGGAGTATGTATTAAAGAGAACCGGAAACAAAACTTCCGCCGCGATGACCAGGATCTTCGAGGTCTCTCCGGCCCCAATCCATAGAATAATCAGTGGAATAATGGCGAGCTTCGGAATGGGATAAAGTGCATTCGCAATCGGTATGCCGACTCGTTCCGAAATTCTTGAGAAGCCAAGAACCACACCCAGGACAATGCCAGATACTGCACCCAACAGGTACCCAAAAACAATGCGGCCCATACTGGCTTCGATGTTCACCCACAAGTCTCCGCTGTGAATCATTTGCACTGCAGCGCTAAAAATGGATACGGGGCTCGGTAGATCGGCCTGGGAGATCCACCCCAATCCCGTGACCCCCTGCCACACAATCAGGATGATTAAAATCCCAATGGGGGCAATCCACCGCGGCGCCTGGCGGTCGAGAAAGTGCATCCGGCTCGAAATGAGAGTGGTTTGACCTGAACTGCGCACTTCTTGAACGTGCCTTTTTTCTAAAACCGGATGTTTTGCAGCTGCTCGTTCCGGCTGCGACTGGTCTGCGATCGTAATCACCCCTCCATGAACGCCTCTTCGGCATCGCGACGAATGGTATTCCAAATTTCTTCGGCGTATTCCATCAACCGCACTTGGTGGCGGTGTTCTTTGCGCTCCGGTCTTGGCGTCTCAATGGGAATGATCCGCACGATTTTGCCAGGTCTTCTCGACAACACGACAACGCGGTCAGCCAACGCCACAGCTTCATCGATATTATGGGTCACGTACAGCGTCTTTTGCCGGACTGTTTCCCATAACGCGATCAATTCGTCCTGCATGATTAAACGCACCTGTGCATCTAAAGCGGAAAGCGGTTCATCCATTAATAACAGGTCCGGCTCGATGACCAAAGCCCGGGCAATGCCGACGCGTTGTTTCATACCACCCGAGAGTTGATGAGGGTACTTCTTTTCAAAGCCCTGCAAACCGACTTTGCGAATGAGTTCCAAAGCCCGTTGAGCGCGATCGCGTTTGGGAACCCCAAGCTGTTCAAGACCAAACTCCACATTTGTCTGAACGGTGCGCCAAGGAAACAATGCGTGTTCTTGAAACACCACTCCAATCCGCGGGTTTCGCTTGTCGAACACCCCGTCAAAATAGACGCTGCCAGCCGTGGCATCGGTCAGTCCAGCGACGATGGATAACAAAGTCGACTTGCCGCACCCGCTCGGGCCGACAATAGCCACAAATTCTTCTTCCTCAATAGACAAGTCGATGTCCTGCAACGCCGTTGTTTCGTGTCCAGATGAATCCTTGTAGACCTTAGAGACACTTTCAAGTACAAGCTTCGTAACCATTCCCCCTCTCCGCCATTGCCAATACTCCAATCAGCCGGAGCAGGTCCCCGACGATGAATTTGACATGAGACTAATTTTGCAAACGAAACACATAGGAATCGCAGTGCGCCCGCAATGCGGTTAGAAGGGTTGTCCTTCGTTGGGTGCCTTCGTTGAGTTGCCGGAGAGCCGAAGTCTAAGCGTTAAACATGAGGCGCTGAGCAAATTATAGCTGAAATAGAGACAAAATTATATATTCCGCCTTTATTCGAGCAGTTTTGCGTGCCAAAGGGGTTCTACCAGGGCAGAGCTTCAACCAGAACGAGAGTTCCACGAGCGGCGAAAATTCAACCCGAACAAGACGGCCAGGACGTACAGGTGCAGGGTGTTTCGCAACGCCCTGCACCTGTACGTCCCGCGAAGGCTACACGTCCTCGATGTCCGCATCGCGCAACACCTGCAACCGCTTCGCTACAAAGCCGGTGCTGCTGGCCTGGATAACAATGGTCAACAAAATGGCCATAAACGTGATGGCGCTGATGAGTTCTGCCCCTGGGACCTTTTTGGCAATCAATACACCAGACAGCGCGGCGGGAATAACCCCCGTCTCTCTCACCCAACACATAAACGCCACGTGTTTTTTACTCCACTTCGCCCGTTTGTCGACCAGAACCGACGCAAACACCGCAATCGGGCGCGCGACGACCATAAAGATGAGAACGAGCAAAAGACCTACCCACAAGTGTTTTGACACCAGGGCAAAATTCACCTGCGTGCCAAGCAGCACGAAAATGAGCATTCGCATGATCAAGGTCATGGCACTGCCAAAGTGGTGGATGTTCTCTTCCGTGTGCTCGGCAAATCCCATGCGAAACACCTGTCCGTTCCCGGTGACCATCCCAGCCGTAAAAGCTGCCATAAAGCCGCTGGCGTTCAACATGTTGGCCAGCTGAAAAGAGGATAGGGCCGTAATCAACATGACGATGGAGCCGTATTCGTGAAAAATGCCCCATCCCTTCATGGACACCAGCCAAACGCTTAAAAGCCCCAACAAACCGCCTAAGACGAGCCCAATGACTGCGGAGTGGACGAACGACCAGACCGGCGTCAGCCAATCGACGTGACCGCCTGCACCCAGCAGCGACAACACGGTAAAAACCAGCACCGCACCGGTGGCATCGTTAAACGCGGATTCGGATTCCACAGTCTGTTGCAGGTTCGGGACAATGGGAACGCGTTTAAACACAGGGATAAGGGTGGCGGGGTCAGTGGAAGCAATCACGGACCCTAATAAAATAGCCACAATCCACGGCACACCGAGCAGGTAGTGTGCGGCAAGCCCCATGGTAAATGCCGTGATCACGACGCCCACTGTCGCCAGCAAAACAATGCTCAGCCAAACCTTGCGCAACACCTGAAACTGGACACCGCGCCCGCCGTCAAACAGGATTAATGTCGCACCCACATTCAACAGCAGCTGGTTCACCTGGGATTGACTCGGCTGGCTGATCCAATTTAAAACAGCAGGCCCAATCAAAATACCGTACACCAGATACGCAGCCACATCGGGAATCCGCGGTTTTTCCGTAAGCTTTCCGACAATCAATCCGCCCGCAAAGACCACAATGAGAACAGTGACTGCATTTTGCCATAGGTTCATGTGAATCATACGGAGTTCTCCTCACCATGCCGTCTGTCAATCAGACAGTCAGCTCGACCTCACCCGCACAGCTTCAGCCAGTCTGGCCACCTTTTGCAGAGACTCAGACGGCCCCTGAACGACGATGCGGTCCCCATCGCACACCTTATCGGTTGCCGAAACGGGAAACAGCGTCTTATCGCCGCGAAGTATCAAGAGGACTTGGCAGCCATAGTATTTTGGCAAATCGAGCTGATCCAACGTCTTGTTTACAAGGTCCCCAGATGCGCTGATTTCCATCATGAACACATTCTCGTAAAGTTCAACCATGTCAAGCACAGATGACCGTGTCAACAAACGGGCAAGCCGCACGCCTGAGTCTCGCTCCGGATAGACGACCAGATCGGCACCTAATCTTTCCAAAATTTTTCCATGTACGGCATCCTTGGCCTTGGCCATCACATACAGTCCAAAGTCTTTACAGTTGATGACTGCATGATTGCACGCGGATTCGTCATCCCCAATCGCAATAATTACAGCGTCGACGTCTTTGATACCGACTTCCACCAAAAAATCGATGTTCACAGCATCACCAATGGCCGTATGGCAGCGGCTTGCAAAAGGCACGAGCAACTGTGCATCTCTATCGATGAGGAGTACGCGGTGTCCATTGTACAGAAGCTCTTCAGCAGCTCCAGTCCCAAAACGCCCAGCCCCGATAACGGCAATCGTCTTGGGGTTCCGCTTGCCAATCATTTTGATGTTCCCAAGCAATCCTAGAGTCCGATTGTTTGCCATGGTGAATCTCCTTTTAAAAGCAGACTTAGCCGTGCCGGCCAGCGCTTAGCCAACGAATATGCGTTCCTGGACGTACTTGACTTTGGATGGGCCTTTCTTATGCAACATTCCCACGAGCAGGGTTAAAATACCCACGCGTCCGATGTACATCGTGACGATGAGAACCCATTTCACGACGTCATTGACACTGCCCGTAATCCCCGTCGTCAGCCCTACCGTTCCAAAAGCAGACACTTCTTCGAAAATCAGACGCATCAGCCTAATTTTGGGTTCCAACGCCGCGTCAATCAGCGTCGCCCCAGCAATCACGCCAATGGCTAGGAAGAAAATTAGGAGAGATCGTTGGCTCACTTCCCAAGAGATGGACCGTTCCCCCACGTTGATCTCCGTGTCGCCGCGCCCATTCGTCCAAGCCGCTTTAATGAGCGTGTAGAACGTGGTGGTTTTGATCCCGCCGCCTGTAGACCCTGGCGATGCGCCGATGAACATCAGAATAATCATGATAAACCAAGTAACTTCTTTCATGTTGCCAATCGGAACCGAATCGAATCCAGCCGTCCTTGTGGTAACCGAAGCAAACCAGGAATTCAACACCTTGCTTCCCCAGGACAAATGTTGCATCGAATGGTTCGACTCAAACATCAGGATGAGAACCGTTCCGACGACCAGCAATATTCCTGTCATTCGCAAAACGATTTTGGTATGGAGAGACAACTTGCGCGTTTTCGGGTAGTTTGTCAGTTCGACCAAAACGATAAAGCCGAGTCCGCCGAGAATAATCAGGAAGCTGGTGAGCAATACAACAAACGGATCGTTTTTAAACCCTTCCAACGAATTCCCCCACAGGTCAAACCCGGCATTGTTGAAGGCTGAAATGGAATGAAACACGCTGATGCCAATCGCCCGCAGCCAAGGGTAGTGGTACACGTAGTGAAAATACAACGAGAACATTACGGCTGCCGCGCCTTCAATCCCGAAACTGAACTGGAAAATGCTCTTCATCAAGCGGACAGAACCCCGAATTCCAAAGTTGCGATCTTCGGCGATCAAGATCCTATTACTTAAACTGATTTTTCTGCCAAGCACTAAGTAGATGGAGGTCGTGATGAGCGTCATGCCTGCCCCGCCAATTTGCATGAGAACCGCTATGACCACGGCTCCCAAAGGAGTCCACGTAGCCGCCGTATTCACGGTGGACAGCCCGGTTACACAAAGCGCACTGACTGACGTAAAAAAAGAATCTGTAAAACTGACGCCAACGCGCCTGCACCACGGCAGTAACAATAACAAACTTCCAATGATAGCAATAAATAAGTAGCCAATTGCAATTTTCTGCGGCGGGCTTAAACGCGGGGCTCCCAAAAAAGTTTTACCTCCCATTACTTGCGACTGGTCTCTACAGCACTTTTTTTGGTTAAAGGCCTTCTGCAAAAAAGTCAGTCCAACCCGAAAAAAAGCACAAAACGACCCGCTGAGGGGCCGCATGACCTCTCCTGCTTCGACGCTTGCGAAGTTAGCTGACGGGTTCGGGTGGCAGAAGTTTCACCCTACTGTAAACCAGATTCACCCCAAAAATCGGGTCCTCCGCTCCGGACAGGATTCAGCGCTTTTATTGATGAATCATAGGTTACATTCTAATCCGCCGTACATAGCATGCAACGCTCGAATATCGTCGCGAATGCGCTTACTTGTCATCAATTCCATCATCTCGTACAATCATCGTACCAGTTCTCTCCTTTGCTTATACTATCAATAAATATCTCCTGTTTTCGCATTCGACGTCTAAATTTCCCCATACAAAACCCCCTACTAATTCCGATCCGAGGAAATCGGGGTCAACGGTATGAAACCGCCGCTCAGGTTCCGCGTTCGGATCTGACAAAGCAACGGGCTAAACAATCGGGAAGGTAACTCGTCAAGCAGCCCCCAAGGCAAATAATCCCTTTTGACATCTTTGCTCTCATTGACTACACTCAACATGCTTTATTGCATAAAAGCATAAAAGCATAAAAGCGCAAAAGTGGAATAAAACGCCTCTTCATGCAAAGAACACTCATCTTTCGAGACTATGTCAGCTCTAAAACGACCCGGGAGTGAACATCTTGAGTTTGGGACACCTAGACCAACAACCAGAGGAACAACCAGTTTCCCAGCAAATGAATCGACATCTAAAGCCTCGCCACATCATGATGATTACCCTTGGAGGCACGATTGGTTCTGGAATTTTCAAAGGCAGCGGTTCATCCATCGGACTTGCCGGCCCGGGGGTCATAGTACCTTATCTGGTCGGAGGCATCATCTTGTTCGTTGTGATGAAGGGCCTGGCGCAATTGGTGGTCGCAAACCCACAGGCAAAAACCCTGCGCGACCTCGTAGAACCCGCCCTCGGAAGGTTCATGGGCTACTGCACCGGATGGATCTACTGGCTGAGCTGGGTGCTTGTCATGGCAGCGGAGACGGCGGCAGCGGCGTCCTTCCTGCAATACTGGTTTCCCCACGTCTCTTTGTGGATTCTGTCTTTAATTTTATCGGTTTTAATGACGCTATTAAATTTATTTCAAGTCAGTGTATACGGAGAGATCGAGTATTGGCTTGCGGGAGTAAAAATTGCCACGCTTGTTCTGTTTGTGCTCCTTGGAGCCGTCTTAATCTTTACCACCCATTTACACAGTGCGGCACATAACCTCGTCGGCGTCGGCGGGTTCTTTCCTCATGGACTCAAAGGTCTTCTCTCCGCAATGCTTGTCGTCATGTTTTCATTTGGCGGAATTGAAATGGTAGGCATGACTCTGGGTGAAACACAAAATCCGGAAAAAACAATCCTTAAAGCGGTGCGCACAGTGGTGGCCCGCGTCCTATTGTTTTACATATTGCCTATCTTAGTGATTGTCACGCTGGTACCGTGGAATACGCTGGGAACGACTCAGAGCCCCTTTGTAACCGTGTTTGGCGAGGTGGGCATTCCGTTCGTAGGCGGCATCATGAACTTCGTGTTGCTTACGGCCGTCTTGTCTGCCGTGAATACCGGCATGTACGCGACGTCTCGCCTGCTTTACACGCAGGCTATTCACGGCAGTGCCCCACGTTTTTTTGCAAAGTTAACCAACAGCAAGACGCCGGCGCGCGCCTTGATCTTTAGCACGATGTTCTTATATGTCGGAGTCGTCATCGCCGTATTTGCCAAGGGCAACACGTTTAACGACCTGATGGTCCTTCCTGGATACATCGTCATGTTTATTTGGGGTCTCTTGGCCCTTTCCAGCATGAAAAGCCGCGGTATCTCTGCATCCCAGATGATTTCCTTCTTGACGCTTGCAGCCATCTTCGTGGGGGTGCTGTTCACGACCCCCATGTACGGGACACTGGCGACTGTTGCGGCGTTACTCCTTGTGGCGACGACGTATTGGTTCCAAAAACAAAAACCGTCCAGAGGTCAGTAAATCCGGCCAATGCTTCTCCTTTCGTACGTAAACCTTTCGAAGATGCACCGATGAAATCCAGTGTATGGTTACGGGTGAAGGACTCAACCCGTAGAAGCGCATATGCTGAAAACCAGTCGATCAAATCGACGTGAATTTTCATGAAGCCTGGCGCAACATGCAGACTACACCTGAATGCGCAGTGCCCCTTGGAGAGACTCTGAGGGGCTTTTTCGATCCGTGTTGATTGCCTTGCCTCTTTTAAAGCTCTGGAAAAGCGTGTTCCGCTGCCGCCCTACGGCTACAGAAATTACGGTATGGGTCCGCATAATCGAGGGAAAATTAACTTTATTCCGCGTTTAGACTGCGGCGGTAAAGGTGGTAAAAAACATCGAGCGTTCTAGTGGAACCATCACAATGGTGCAACTCACGATGGTCTTTATGTTGGCAATCGGCTTAAACAATCACGTCATCATCATTCCGCTTTTGCTGCGTGCAGCTGGGCGTGATGCGTGGTTCGCGGTTTGTTTGTCTGTATTGTTTGTACTGATGGGCATGGTCGTTGTGCAGTACATTATTTCCACCGCCAAGCAGCAGCATATTGGCCTGTGGTTGAGGGGACACATAGGTGCGATGGCCACCAATGGACTCTTGTTCTTAATGAGCCTGTCCTTATTTTTTAATGCCACCATAACCATCCGTGACACCATTACCTGGGCTAAAATTTACTTGCCAACCACACCGACGTTGACACTCGTGATCCCGTTAGTGGGCCTGTGCTTTTACTCGGCTTACGCGGGTATTGGGTCCATTGCGATTACCAGCGGCATTCTTCTCCCATTGGTTGTCATCTTTGGCTTATTTGTCGGAACCGCAAACCTGCCTCATAAGGATGTTTCGTTGTTATTCCCTCTCCTAGAGTACGGTTGGAATCCAGTTTCCCAGGGAATGTTTTATGCTGCGGCCGGGTTTTCGGAACTGTGTGCCGTGCTTTATATACAGCATTACGTGAAAACAGAGATTCGATATTGGATGCTCGCCGTAAATGTTTTTATTTTAGCGTGGCTCACTTTAGGTCCACTGTACGGGGCCATTGCCGAATTTGGTCCAACTGAGGCCGCCAGTCTTCGGTATTCACCGTATGAGGAGTGGCGTTTAGTGACATTTGGTCACTTCTTTGAACACGTAGACTTTTTAGCTCTTTACCAATGGATATCTGGTGCATTAATTCGAATCAGCTTGATGATGTTTCTGATTGTGGAACTATTCCAATTACAACAAGGCAAGAAAAGAACCTGGTCTCTCATGATATTATTCGTTTTGTCCTTCGGAATTTCAGTAATTCCCATGAGCTCCATGCAGTTCATGACCGTCTTAGAAAGCATTTTAGTTCCTGGGGTTTTGTATTCTGTGGGTGTTGTGGTCATTGCGCTCTTCATGATTGCCTGGTGGTCAAGGCAAAGGGAGGTGACATCCAATTGACACCTTTGTTTCATGACCGACAAACGCGGCAAAAACTTCATGACCGTGTTGGAACGAATCTCACCATGTTCAAAGAAGCCTTTCCGGACAGTCAAGAGATACAGTACCGCGAAGTCATCCTTGGAACTACCCGCTTTCCGCGTAAGGTACTCTTAGTCTATTGCGAGGGAATGGTTGATTCCGACCCTATACTTCGCGATGTCTTCCCGATGCTCACGGATTATTTCTTACAACTAGACAGCCGACGCTTGACAGAAAATCAGTTGGCGGAAAGGTTACCCATCAACATTCAAAGTACAGAACATTTTCTAGAACCGCTGGTTTCGCAGATTCTTCGTGGACTTTTGGTCATTTGCATCGATGGTATTGATGCAGCCTATGTGATTGATTTGTCGAACCCTCCCAATCGTCAGCCTGAGGAACCAGCCAATGAGATGTCCGTACGCGGTCCTAGAGATGGATTTGTGGAGGACTTAACAACCAACATCTCCTTGGTTCGAAAACGTCTCCCTACGGAGTCGTTATGCACTGAATCGTTTATCATTGGTGTGCGCAGCCAGACAAAGGTCTCTGTTCTGTATATCCGGGACGTGATTGACACGTCTATACTGACTCAGCTAAGGAAACGCTTGAACAGCATCCATGTGGACGCAGTATGGGCCAGTTCGCAGCTGGAAGAATTTTTGGCGGATTCGAAGTTTTTTATCGTACCTCTGTTTGCCTATTCCGGCCGACCGGATTTTGTCGTTAGTTCCCTGGTACGAGGGCGATTTGTCATCGTGATGGATGGTGTCCCGACGGTTCTCATTGGCCCCGGCAATCTGTCACTGATGCTGCAGGCTGCCGAAGACGAATACATGCCGTATCCGTTTTTGGTTGCGCAACGCGCTTTAAGGTTTATGGGGTTACTCATCACAGTGCTGCTGCCCGGATTTTATATCGCGGTTACCACCTACCACCAGGACCAGATCCCGTTGGTTCTTCTCGGCACATTAGTGACTTCTCGGCGCGGAACCCCGTTTCCAACGCCGCTGGAAGCCATCATCATGTTGACACTGTTCGAATTGCTGCGCGAGGCCGGGAATCGCCTACCTGGGAACCTCGGTCAAAGTCTGGCTGTCGTGGGTGGCCTCATCATTGGTCAGGCAGCAATTGATGCGGGCCTAACGAGTGCCATTATGCTGGCGTTGGTTGGGGTTTCGGGGATTGCTGTCTTTACGATTCCGAACCAATCCCTAGCCGGAATTCTCGCCCTGTTTCGGCTTTTCATCATTATCGTCTCTTCCATTCTCGGTGAGTTCGGGTTTCTCCTCGCCAGCTTTGCGGTGATCATCTATCTTTCCACTGTGCGCTCGTTTGGCGTTCCCTACTTAGCTCCATTTAGCCCTTTGAACGCCCGTGATCTGGCTTACACGTTCACCAGTGCAACAGCCAATGCTCCGCGGAAACGGCCTACGATTTTGCGGACAAAGGATAAGAGGCGCCAATGAAAGGTATCACCAAGCTTAACCTGTGCTGTCACAAGTGGATGACGCGCATTCGGGCACTTCTCATCACATGTTTATCTGTGCCCTTGCTTACGGGATGCTGGGACGCACGCGAAGTAGAGCATCTGTTCTATGTGCACGCCGTTGGAATTGACTATCAAGGCGGCAACTACGTGGTATATGTACAGGTTCTAAACCCATTTGCGATTGCGAAGGAATCCGCCAAATCCGAAGAGTTGACGGGAGCCTGGATTGGCAAGGGTGAAGGGTCATCTGTAGAAGAAGCGCTGAATGACTTGTATGCCACTACCCAGCGAAACGTTTATTGGGGACATTTGAACACCATTATCCTCAGTGAACCGTTTCTAAAACAACAACAGGGGTTGCAACAGGCAATAGACATCATAACCCGCTTCCCTGAGACACGGTATACACCCTGGATATTCTGCACAAACAGCCCTGTATCCAGCGTGTTGTTGGCTAAACCTATCCTTGAATCGTCGCCAGTGTATTCGCATTTAGGCGATCCAGCGAATGTATATAAACAAAGTTCATTTATCCAACCGATGCGGTTGCATCGATTCATTATTTGGCAACAGGAATCAGGTCGTCCTGACCTGTTACCCGAGCTTTCTGTGACTCAAGGTAAGTGGTTTGACCATAAGCAGTCGTTTGAGGAGCCAGAGCTTTCCGGGTATGGGTTGCTTCGAAACGGTAAACTGATAGGCCGACTCTCTCGGGATGAAGTGACTGGACTGCGTTGGTTCTTACCTCGAGTACCACGCGCCATGGTTCCACTTCGTCAACAAGGAAAGACCATTGCAACCGTATACCTTACATCGACGAGAAATCACATTCAGCCTGCAGTTATCGGTGAACACATGAGCTTTAACGTCAATGTGAAAGTTCGTGGAACCGTCGGGCAGATGGGACAGCCATTATCAGACGGACAATTGAAATCAATGATTACTCAACAAATCAAACAGGATATCCGAAAAACATACGATAACGGCCTGCGTTTTGGTGTTGACATTTATGGCCTGTATGACTCGCTGTATCGGCGGAATCCTCAGGCGTTTCACCGCTTTGCAGACAAGGGTGGACACCCTGTACTGAGTAAAGACTCATTACAAGACATTCAGGTGAATGTCAGGATTTACGATAGTGGACGGACGACGGAACCTTCGACTCGGTTTACCTCGTAATCGTCATGAGGATGAATCGAAGGGATGCGAATCATCATCCCTAAAAGTTCAACGGTCTACTTGACACACCTTGACCCATTCTTTCTAGCAGGTACCTGACTCGTCTCGAATTCGGGCACGGGGTAGTCGCCACTTAAAGGTCATGGACAAGAGACGAAGTACGAAGATGATACCGATCAAGGTGTAGATTTGCCAATCGCTCATTGGATTAACCCATCGCAAACCGATGATTGCACCCGCCAAAAGCGCCCAAATGGCGTACGTATCGGCGTGCAGGACAATGGGTTTTCGCTGAGCCAAGACATCGCGAATGACACCGCCGCCAATCCCGGTCATAACCGCTGCTACCATAACCGTTTCAATGGGAGCCTGAATGCGCTCCGCATACAACGCCCCTTGTACGGCGAATGTCGACAACCCAATGGCGTCAAATAAAAGGATTGGCTTGAGTCCGTATTTAACAAAGCTCACAGGCGCAACAATTGCAAAAAACATGGCACTGAGAGCTGCTAGAAACGATCCGTTTTGGTGCCACACCATCGCAATTGGCAGACCGACAATCAGATTCCGAATCATTCCCCCAGCGAAAGCTGTAATGAAGCCGAGTACCAAAATCCCGAATACGTCATACTCTTCTTCTATAGCAACCAAGGCACCGCTCAAAGCAAAGGCGATACTCCCGATCACACTCAAAACCGTTAAGACCAATTTTACATCACCTTCTGGATTTCTAATTCTCTCTACGGAGGCTCTTTTACGCCGTACTATTAAACGCTTCCCACTCTGACAATTGTTTCATAGGGGTAACCCTCGTTTCGACAAATCACTGAAATGAGCTCCCTTTTATCCTGAGATAGAGTCCCGCACCTTGCGATACTCCTCTCCTTTTATCGAACAAAAACATCAAATAACACACAAACAAAAACAGACCAAACAAAAAAGACAAAGACACATACGAAGAAAGTTCCTCGCGTGTCTCTGTCCTTGAACCTGAGAGTTCTCTTTAGATGTCAACATCATCTGTTGTCAACCTAAAGTTGCCCCGTCGGTAGCCACAAACTGACTTTTCCAGAGTTGCATCGTTCAGCGCTATTAAACCTGAGAGTTTCTGTGCTCGCTGAGGTAGCTGACACATTGCCCCATCGGTGGTATTGGTATACACTCTCACGCTGAACTCATTTGCCTTGTGCTATGTTCATAGTTTCAGAAATTATATCGCGATTTACACCGTATGACAAATGGAATTAGTTAATCTCGCGGTTCAAGTATCGATTTCGCAATCAACGAACCTTTACCCCATTTAATAAAAGCTGCCGAGTTGTTTGTAAAATCCGTTCCGATGAAAAACCCTTGCGAATGAAGATGTTCATGACTAATGGAGATAAGAGGACGTAAGCGGTGTACTCCGCATCGAGTGGTTGGACTTCTCTCGATTCAATACCCGTATTTAAAAGCTGCATGATCTTTTCACGTGCCCACGCGTAAAAGGGTATGTGATGGAATACATGACGACGTTCGGAGAGTGCAACTTCAACGAGTGCACTCACCAATTCTGCATTTTCGTCTGTGAAGTGCACGATTTGTTGAAGCAACTCGTCTACAAGCTGCAAGGCGTTGTTTGTGCCTAATTGACTGCGTATTTCGAAGGCGTTTTGGAATTCTTCGATTGTCTCCCCAAGGAGTGCCTCGCACAAGGCCCCTTTGTCGGTATATTGTCGATATAACGTGCCTTGACCAATGCCGGCCTCGCGAGCGATCTGACGCATGCTGACCGATGTGACTCCATTTTCGCCGAATAGCCTTCTGGCAGTCATCAAGATGAGCGCACGATTTTCAATGGATTCTCTGCGTTCCTTACGTTTTCGTTCCATATTCACTTGTTTTGTCTCGCTCATTTGGCCCTCCCATAGTAGTGTAGCCTGGCTATGTTGACAAACGGAACGCAGTCCGCATAAAATGATTATACGGAACGCGTTCCGTTTAATCAATTTTTCACACGGTGAGTCAACCAAAATTCTAAGGAGCGGAATTTTTCATGAAACGGTTTCTTGTATCCGTCGAGTTTCACGCCTCCCCAACAACGCGCGATCAAGTATCACGAGTACTCTCATCACTTGGAGAAACCTACGAACCTCGAGAATCGTTATGGATTGTCTACAGTGATTGTACAAAAGATGAGATCGGTAAACGGGTGCAGGCTGTTATGGATCATCCGGACCATTTAATCGTCGCAAACATCGGCGGCGTTTATTATGCAGGACGCGACCTGGGTTTCAATCAGTATCTTACACAACACGTGAACCAACATTCATGAGGAGTTCATCACGCGTGTTGGTACGAGACACGAGACCATAATGGCCTTGAAGTACACCCCTTGTCGAGTCGCCTTAACTGGAGACGGGGCCTTAAGCCATGCCCCATAACATGTGCAAGCATCGAGTCGTCCTAAATACCGCTTTCTGCGGTGTGCCGCTTCATTCTACACGAAAAATTCAGTATTTCGGATATCGCGAAAATGTTATCGAGTGGGTTTATATCGTGCATCAAATGCTCACGTCACAGGTATATTTGGGCAAGCGTACATCTTGAGGGATTTGCAGGGCGACGTCATTTGCAAAATTCACGTAAACTCTTATAACTACGAGGAAGTCCGCAGTTTGGCCGAAACGATACGGCAGGGACGGGGCACAGTCATTGGGGGACAGAGTTTCACGGAACCCATCTCATTTAAACATCTATTGGATGGTGTGGACTAATGAAAGGTACATTGGACTTTAGGCAGCTAGTTGCGGAATTAGCGTATCAACTCCTGCTGACCCACGAGTCATTTTCCGTGGTATGTAAAGATGGCAACGTTTCATGCAGTCAACTGACCGTTTTAAAACGGTTAAGTGAGGTCGATGAAATTTGCTGTAAAACATTGTCTGCCGACCTCAACATTGTTCCAAGTACATTGACGGGTGTATGCAACGTGCTCGAGAAGAAGGGGTACATTACACGTCAGTACTCAGCGGTTGACAAAAGACGGGTGTACGTTTCCTTAACGGATTCCGGGAAGTCTTACCTAAAGCATGCGTATGGTTCTATCATTGACTGCGTCAACAGAGTTGCCCAAACGTTTGACCAGTCGGATGTCGAAAAATCCACGGTTCTACTACAATCATTCAACCAAAAGGTAAACGCCAAGACTATATGAACCTTATGACCACAGATTGGAACATCCCGTTCCCATCAAACAAAGTCCTGGCTTTTTTCCTGCTTTCCCCAAGCATTCCTCCATCTCTAGTTTCGAATTTTGAGAATAATGTCCCGAAGATATTTCCTGTTCGTACCTTTTGTACCGCTTTTCGCTTGGAAAATCTCTATCCTTGGGGCAATAAAGTGCGGCATAAAAAACGGGAAAAGGGTTGAGGAATCAGGATTTCTCCGTTTTGCCTCACGCCATTTTCCCGCTTGAATCAGGTGTTTATTATGTCTGGAGCAAATGATTATTCGAGATTGCTGGAGATTGTTATGGGGTCACACCTGTTGCCGAATATTATTCCCTTGCTTTATTCCCCGCCTCCATCCCGCATTCCACCGTTCTCAATTATGACTTGTGAATATAGTGTCCTGCAAGGGATTTCCTGTTCATGCCTTTTCTCCCGCTTTCAGTCTGGCAAGACTTTATTCTTGGCATAATAAAATTCGGGTAAAAAAGACGGGAAAAGGGCTTGTAGGGCAAGGATTTCTCCGTTTTGCCTCACGCTCTTTTCCCGCTTGGAGCAGGTCTTTGTTTGTTCTGGAGCAAGTGATTATTCGCGATGGCTGAGGTTTGTTATGGGGTCACATAGTAAGCCTGGGCGGAGGGGCGAGGGTTAAGGAACCGTCGCCTAATCACCTATTGCTCACGTCCGTCACTTTCACAGTTTCCGACATCAATATCAGTATGACTCCACCAGACAAAAAGACGGTAGCCGCTAATACTAAAACATGCTATAAATGCTCAGAGATAATCGGCAACAAACTCCAGCAGAAAACCTTGGTTTAGTGTAAGGTTTTGTAATATGGAACGTCATCGTGGTTCGTCCTAATTTAAGAAGAGACACGCGAATTAACTTCAGCAAAAACTCTGTTTCACCGACATTCACTTAATGTGTAACCCTTTCGTATACTCAGGTTTCAAACCCTCCACGACGGAAGTGTAATATTTCTTTAACCACTCATACTTCACGAGAATAGAAGGCTTGGCTTCATATTCCTTTAAAGCCCCTTCAATCACATTCTTGATATTTAACAATGCTTTAAGGTAGTCAACCGAGTCGTCAACTTCTTGCCATTGACTCATAAAGTTTACGTATAATTGAGAATCAAAATCCTCATGCAAAAGGTCGATTACATATTTTAATTCTTCCTCAGGGGGATTCAGAGGAAATTTGATGGCTGTTTCCAGTGCCATCTTACTTACAAGAACTCTGGGGTAAACCGCAACTTTACTCTCAAGTTCGTAAGCTTCAATCATCGCTGGTCCATAAACAATATTGTCATTATGATACAACTTTCCCACGGTCATTCCACCACGCATCAATATCCCAAACCGCAACATTTCCAACTGCAAATGCACAATATCCAGTAATAAATAAAAAACAGAGCCTAAGAGAGAAACGGGATATGAAACTACAATGGAGTCCGAAAACACTGTAACTTCTTTTCCAATCTCCTTTTCTGCTAATATTCCGTGGTCATTCTCTTCTTTTAAACTTGATATCACGTTCAGAGCATTTTTGATGTTTGCATAGTGGGACGCGTCCTGAACGGTCTTTCTAATTAGCTCCCTGAACCCCAAAATATCAATAAATACAACAACCCGTTCTTCGTATTGCCCATCAGTTAAGGTCATTACGACACCACCGTTAGATTAGTCTGAGAATTCGATAGTTTAGCGTAGCTATGGTAATTGGGACTACACCGTGTTCTTATGGTTTACACTTACTCCCAACACGATGTTAAATCAGTTGAACCCATCTCACAATCATTTCTATGTACTCCTGCTCGACTTTCCAATTACACGTATCCTTTTCGTGAAACTCATAGCTCCAGCTTGACACTAAAAAGTCTCCGCGAGCAATCTTCCTTATATGGAAGACGAGCTGTTCGTTATCGATTTCTCCATTGGCAAACACAGCTTCCAAACCTGAACGATGCACGATCCAATTACGAGATATCCTTGCTTGGTTCAGGATTGACAATTCGTCAGCAGATATGCCAATTCGTCCATGGTTCCTTCTCAAAGTAAGAATCGATTCACCCAGTAGAAACTGGTGTAGCTTGTCCACATAAGAGAGGTATTCATCTCCCAAGAACTCAATCTTCTCTTCATCCAACTTTCTTACGATCTCAAACCAAGACACAATGTCTTTACACGTTGCTTCGAACTTTTGACAGAGCAACACCGCCTTGCCGAGTTCCTCTGATGGTACAGCCATTCTATCTAAGTCTTGTGAAGTCAGCCACACTGCTTTCATCTCCGTCAACACTTAATTTCAGTTGGCTGTTCAGCCCTCTTTGTATTGGTTATACAATCATTTTTAGAAGCTTTTTCAACATTCTATATTAAGGGATATAGGCACTCGGCATATAAAGATAATTTTCTTTTACACATTTCACGACGCTATTCAATTTTCAATGCCTGAATGCTGTTCACTTATGATTGATGATGGCAGTACGCCCGTCGCTTCTTCGGACGCACGGTGAAAGTACCAAAACGTCTCCTGTTTCGGATATCCAGGGTGGTGCACACACTGAATATAAGCTCCGAGTCTTTCGACGAATTCGGGTTTAATTATGGGGAATTCGGTATCTGGCAAGAACATGCGAACTATATCCATCGCGGGTTTACCAAGAAAAAGAATTAGTTGGGGGTGAAACAATCCGACATATTCTTCAACACGCTTTACCTTCTCGTGCAACACTTCGGGAATGCCATCTATATTCTTGACACCGAAGTTAGGTTCATTACTTCGGAAAGGGTTTGCGTCAATAGAAATTGCATTGTCCCCATATCTATATCCAAGGGGTTTTAGATAATTTGATTCTACAAACTGGTGGTGTGTCATTAAGTTTCCATTATCGCCTTTTAAGCCTCCAAAGAAGATGCTTTCGGAGTCTAAAAATCGATTCCCTAAACGTTTTTCGTAATATTGTATGTATTTTGATAATTTATCACCATATCTTGGAACGACATCAGTCTTATTGAAACCAGGATTGCGTCCTACGGTGAGAATGCATTTCTGCGATGACAACAATGGTAAATTAGCTGGTTCTGGAAGTTGCAACTGAGTTTTATCATTATTACATTGCCGATTCAATTGATACTTCACATACATCTCATAAACATCACCACTACTCTTACCGTTCTCAATACAATTGATTATGTGGCAAACACGCTTATATAATTTTCTACAACTCATTTGAAAACCCATACCGACCAACCACTCCTTTAAATGCAACCACGTCCAGAAAGGTGGCTTGAAGAAGCTGAATCTGATAACCTACTGCAATGCAAGTACAGTAGATGCAAAGTCACTCAAAGGATAATGAGGAATTTTGATGCTCCTCAGGACCGTATGGACGTGTGAAACAACTTCTCCTGCCATTAAATTTGATGTAGGATATAATTGTGAAACTCCATACTTTCCCAAGTTGCGCTTGGTGTATAGTCCCCAAAATGAACACGCTGAAACAAACGCGTCCCATATGTGCCCCTCATCTCGTTTGTGTAAGTCTGTCTTGCACAACCATCGATTACAAGTCACCTTAAATTTTCCCGAAACAAACGATTCATATATGAAGATTCTATATGCTGTAGAATTGCTCCACAGACGATAGTCATTCGTTGTTTTGATTTCCTTGTCAGTAAGCGTCAATCTAACCAATCTAAATATATGTATCGCAATGTTTATTCCGTTTACCGTCGCCGAAGATGCGGTTGGATTCCACCACTGATAATTTCCACCAGGAGGAAGCGATTGAACCTCCTCTGGAAATCTAATTCCCTGTCCCGTGCTTGATATCGGAAACCAGGTCGGTGATTCTAAACCAATCACAACTCGTTTTCCGTAGCTTAAATCCAGAAATATGGAATCTAACAACTCTGGTTCATCTTCTCTTAATCCAGCGATATATTTTGGCACGTTGTGCAAATCGATTATTGCGGGCTTGTTGTTACCCACACCATTTAGTCTCGCATCCTTTCTTGGTAAGAAGTGTTCCACCTTACCTGGAAAGGAATCTACCCTACACCAGCCTACATTTGCCCCCGCATCTATACCATACACGACGAGATCATCAAGCTCGTTCACACGTCCCCACCCGCCTCTAACCACAGCATCGTTGAGTATTCATTAAAGCAAAGACATAATGGAGCACGTTCTACACACCATTTCCATACTAATAGCTCACCACTTGCTGTAAGAAAGAGCGGGACATAGAAGGTGCGACAGGCATAAACCCAACACCCCATCGGTTACAGATTATTCGGACCGAGCTAAGAATTCAGCTACTATGGAGTCCACTTTCTCGCGGAACACCTCAAGCTTCGTTCCAGGGGTCTCAAGTTCTTCTCTGACAAACTCCTCGCTTTCCAATTTCATGCCCTCCAAGGGATTTTTCGGAAATAGCGGGTTCCAATGGACATCGATGGTGAACTTCTGAATTCGCTTCCCATCTTCATCCCAATCGTCGGCAACATAGACATTTCGAATTACACATTTATTTGCGAGGTCGACTCCTAAATGTTCAGTAATAAACAAATCCGCATCACCAAACTCACTTGCAAGCGACTTCACTGTCATCCTTCTGTCTCCTTTCGGCTATAATCATAGGAAAAATGTTTCTATTACTAATATTACAGGAAACCCACTGATCCAAGTGGTAGATTCTTAGGTTCATTGTGAGAATAGAGTTCCGCGTCAGCGTGATCAGAAATTCCAACATAGAAAGACTGTTTCCAGGAAAGCTATTGCAAACCATAAATGTTTTTAAAATGGACATATTGTCTATCTACTTATAGGAGCGATAATACATGCCACAGTCTGCTGTAAGTCAATCCGTTTACAACCCAACTTCAATTCAAACTTCTACAGCTATAACAAGTATGCCACATGACCCTTGGTATGTAATAGGTGCCGATATTGCCACAATACTCGGTCCCGTTATTGCTTTTGTGGGCTTTTTCCTTGTCTATCGGCAGATTAAATTATCAAAAGATGCGATTGAAGAGTCAAGAAAGCAGACTGAGCAGATGACGATGCAAACAGACCTTTTGCGGCATCAACAAGAGAACTTCCAAAATCGAGAGGCTATTATTCAAGCAACCAAGGAGGAAACTACACTACCAGAAAATTTCCCACTCTTGGATCTTTTCATTGGCGGATACGGGAAATACCCTGATTTATCTGCAGAATTCCACGTGGTCCTCCTATCAAACATCGGCAACGGTATTGCATTGAATATTAAACTTTATGCAACCACAATTGAAGGCAACGACTCGCAGGTGGTTTTTAATCAGAATGCTTTAGCACCGAACGCAAATCAGAGATTCTCGTTCAAGTTTAAGTCTGAATCTCCGATAGTGAATGCCATTTTTGTCGATCCAATTGGAAACTCATATAAGCAATCCTGGGAGATCCATGGAACCCAAGTGAAATCCTCACAAAATATCACACTGGTTGGAGGACCCGATGAGCAGACTTGAGAGAATTTATGTAGGACGTTCACGCAAGTGAAGTCTCCATGACCTTTGCGATCAATTCGGCAACTTTCTTGTTGTTTCCACCGAAACCTGCATACAACTGCACCTTATATACAGTCACGTTCACACCTTCTCGCTCAAGTTCGCCGATCGCCCAGCGGATCTTTCTGATTCGATATGAATGGATGTCCTCAGTGACCTGCTCGATGAACTGACGCGTATATACAAGTTTTCGGCTGTCAAACCATCGCCTAACCCCTATTTCTTGCCGTATGGTCGAAGCCAACACGCGGATTGGTTTGCCTTCCCGATTCAGGATGGATTCAACCGCTTGCTTAGCCAACTCCAAACATTCATCGTCCCTCTTCGCCCAGTCAATAACAGGGGTACGCTTCTTCCGTGCCCCTACTCTCGGAGTGACCCGCTCATACCACTCTATATCGTGCTTATAAATCCAGGTGTGTAGCCCTTTTCCAATCTCTTTAAGTTGACTTCGGTTCAGTCCTGGATTGTCTTCGATGATTTTCAACCAAGCATTTCGCCGAGCTTCAAGATCAAACGACGGAACATGGTTCACTCGTGCCGAAATTCTTCCCAATATAGATTGATCGTGAAAAAACTCTTCTGCACTGATTCCAAGGAATTGCAATACCAGAAGATGCCGTAGCGGGCTACGATTTTTAGCGTTGTTCCGAACGAACAGTCTCAACCAATTTGCCTGCTGATTTTCATCGACATTACTTTGCATCAAACTAAGATAATGACTTGGATAGAACTGAAGAAACTGATGAACGAAGTCGTTCATATAAATGAATCCATTTGCGGAGGCAAACCCTTTCTCCCGTAACCGATCCACATAAAAATCAACTATATCAGGGAGTTCCTTCTTCTGATAATCCCCGTTCATCAAAAACATTGTGTTCTTTATGTACGTCCAATTCAGTTCCATGATCCGCTCGTCGTATGTATCGTCTTTAAAAGTCGCATTACACACATCAGTATCAGCGCACCAATAGTCTGCGTACTTCTCGGTTGACGGGACGATTGTACTCTCTAACAACGTCTCGTGTTTTAAGCAATACAGAACTCCAGGAACCTGATGAAGCCTGCGCCAAAAGCTCTCTCCATACTCATCTATGTCCTCCGAGTAACACCTGGGACAGTACCGTAGTCGGTTGTAGGGTTTCACCTTGCCGCCGCTAAATCCCACAAGGTTCTCTATGCTCTTTCCGCATCCATTGACCATCATGTTGAGGATACTGTTTGAGCGTTCCTTAGAGAAAAACGAAGTGTAAAAAGGAAACATTGTGTGATTCAATATCAGTTCATCTACCGTAATCTTGCAGTATGGAGGCAGGTTCTCCCGAAATCGCTCAAGATACTGCGGTAAGAATATCGAGGTGAGCATCTTACTCTCTCCATACACATCTTTCAAAAGTGCCCTTCTACTTTGCATGCCGCACATGCGTTTGTATCGCGAGAGCACGCTGTATAGTAACTCATCCCTATAAATCTGAGGCAGGACATTCATCATCGGTTGCCACCATCTGTCCAAAACGTCATGTCGTCGATGTATCCTGCCTTTACCAAAACGGTCTCAGGGGCAACATCTTCTTGCTTTGCTATTCGAAAACAGCGTCTCAAATCCCCGTCGCGATAATCTACATTCTTCTTTGGCTTTTCGGCAACGGGGGCTGGATAGGTTTCATTCATCACCTTTCTCGTAGCTTTAGTCCCCTTTTGAACAGGGTGTGTAGGATTCGATGATGATGTCCGCTCCTTAGTATCCAGTATTCTGAGGTCATCAAATTGGGCGATTTTATATGGATTGCCCGTCCTTAACGCATCAAGCATCGGCTTCATGAGCCTGAAGTTGTCCTTGGCAACGCTTCGGATGATATCAGGGGTAATGACCTCCAAGCCACGCTCGATAGAATACTGTTGAACGTAGAGGTACAACTTTATAACGAGATCCGATATTCCCTGAGTTTCTGCAAACATCTCTGAAACCAGTTCATCGGAAAGTGGGGTGTAGTTTCGCAACCATTGATAACGCCATATTCCATCCAAAAATAGGCGAAAGGTCTCATCATTTTTCATCGCATTCCACAAGACTTCCTTACTACCTGAAAGCCTTCTGGCAATGCGAAACTCGCTTTCAAACAGCGCGTAAGAGGCAGGTGTTCCAATCAGCAAAATGCTAAGTCCTCCGTTAATAAGCGAAACCAGAAAATCAACGAGTTGACTTCCCCCACGCCTCAAGAGGAATTGGGACTCATCCAAAACCAACAATCCAAGCGAAACATTCCTGCTGGATTGCGCGATGTAAGGGATCATTGCATCGACCGAAAGGTTTCTGGAGATTAGCTTCTTCAAATTGTTAGTTCCCAAGATTTCGTCCAACCTTGTGAAATACTGTAAGCAAAGTGCCTTTACACTTGAATTATACGGAGTCTGAAGTTGCATCCACACCAACTGGGTCATACTGAAGTGCTGTGCATTATATTCGTTATGGACAATTACTTGTGGGATATGCCTGAGGACCTGATTTACAGTCGTTGTCTTGCCCATACCCGAAACCCCAATTAAGGTTCCAGCACATGCCGTCGAGCGAAAATTAAGGCTCGTATTCACGTTGTATTTCCGCTCAATAATCTCTTTGCCCGTTTGACTGACAAAGTGTTTATAGTTCTTGTCAAATGGATTTCGTGCTATGTAACTTTGGATTAAGAGAGAATTCACCATTTCCCACACTTGTACGTTGATTGGAAGCGGAGTGAAGACTTCAAAAAGGCGTTGGAGCAAGTGAATCCTGATGTGACCATCGAGTCCTCTTTCGGTTGGGTCAAATGGTGCCAGACGCATCAACTTTTGAATAATGTCTCCCTTCGTGACCATAGGTGGCAAAGCCTGAATGAGTGGATTACGGAACTCTTCAATCTGGGGTTCGCGATAGACAGCCATCTGAGCTTCCGTACCATTAGGGAGGTACACCCTACTCTCCATCTGAGGCACCCCAATTCTGCTCCTGTACCGTTCTGAACAGGTCCAACTCATCCCCGTCATCATCGTGGAATGTCAAAATTGATGACTCGTCTTCCACCGTTGGGTTTTCACGCATCTTCTCCCGCTCAAGTTCCTTCTCACGCCTCTGATTCTCTTTGATGTTTGCGAGCCGCTTGGTCTTACTGATTGTGGTGTCCCGTTCGGCTTCCGTCTTTGTCCTGGCATCTTGGACAATACTGTCGATCTCAGCAAACAGTTTGATCTTCTCTTTCAACTCCCGCTCTTTACTGTGATTGGTTCGCTCGCGTTCGAGTGCCTGGATTTGCTCGACCTCTTGCTCACTCTTGAAACTGTATTGTTTGAGATGCTCCAATAGTGTTAGTTTGTGAACGCCAAGCCCATCTTCATCACGAACGTAGATATGGGTCAGATCCATCGGATTGTAGCTGACTTTGATCTTCCAACTGCCTTTGGTCCGTGCCCGCTGGAACCAGCCTTGGCGAAGGGTGTCTTGAGATGCGTAGCGAAGCCCTTTAAACGATATCCCTCGACTCCCCACGGTTGCCTCATCGCTTGGGAACAACGCCATCCGCACCGTGTCTGGTGGCAACCTTCGAAGCTGACCCTTTTTATGTTTCAACCCATGTTCCCAAAGCTTGATAGGAATTTTCTCGACTCCTGCTTCAATCATGCTTGCGTCCAAAGGATAATCCTCCAAAACGTGATGCTTATTGCGAAAAATAATCACCTTTAGAATGAGGGTCGTAAACTCTTCCAACGTCAAGTTTGCCTTTAATCGATAGTCGATCTCTCCGCGTTCTTTCGGGCGGTTCCCTTTGACTACCACGCCGTCCGCAATAGGTTTGACCTGTAAATTAAGCTGATGAAACATCTGTTCAACCACAGATTTTGTATCTGCGCGGTACGGCGGGCTTTGCTGTATGGTAATCCCCAATTGCTCAATTGCATTCTCAATCTGAGTAGAAACAAGTTCTCCACGATCAGCTAAGATACGATTGGGGACGCAGTATGGGAAATCTTCTTCACCCGTAACCGTGATCCCAAATTTGGCGCAATAGTCAACCTTGTCTGTCATACTGTTTGCCAATGCCAACATTGCACCAGCATAAGCGTTGAGCGATTCGAACGTCACTGCTACCCCCGTAATTACCCTGCTGTAAATATCTGTAACTACAAGCAATCGAGGACGACCGACGATAACATCGCGATTCAATGACGAGCACAAGTAGATATCGTAAATCGTCGAGTCGATCTCCCATAAATCAGAACAGCCGAGGTCAGCGTCCTGTGTTGCACTTCCAATAATCGCACGATAGTTTTGTTGATACGCACGCGCTCCGTGCCGTGTCATGATTTCTCTTTTAGGATCATTCCACTTCCGCGCCCAATAGAGAAATTGAGCGTATGACGGGATTGACCCCAAAAGCACGGGATACGTCGTCCCGTTGTCCCTCACTTGCTGGGTCGAGAAATAGTCCCTGAGAGTTAATTCGTATGCTACCCGTAAGTTGTTCTGCCTTTGACTGTAATAGTGCTTATTTAATCCTGCCCTAATAGCTTTTTTCATTTTGTTGTCCACATTGACCCCGTGATTTCCGCCGTGGATACGTGGTCGTCCACGTTTCTTCTCACTAACATTTCTCTCTCTCCCAGGTGCGCCACAGTTTGAAAGTCGAGGAAGAACACTGTTCTTAACTCCACCTCCCGACCAATATCGAACCAAATACGTTTTTACAGTGTTGTAGCTGATGCTGAACGTTTCACATGCCAGCTTTATAGCCTCTTGACGATATCGCGGAACAAGTGCAAACTCCTCACCCTCAACCTTTTTGAAGAAAAAGTGCACTACCTCCCATGCAAAATCCCGCTTCGTCCTCTGAACATCAGTCAAATCGTCATCTGAGTCCAGTCGAACAGTGTTGTCCTCATCAACCATCTGCAGTCCTTGGGTTTCAACTAAAGCCTCAAACTCCTGAACCGACATGGGGCGCGGGAACTGGTTCTTGTCCACTTCGATCACATAAACCATCGATGTGACTTTATTTACAAAAACGATCCTCAACAACTTTCCTTTTTCATCTGCAAACAACTGATTAACGATCACATTCATTGCCATTGCCCTCCCTTCACTGAAGAACGTCCCTGACGTTCCGTGCCACCTGCACACTCTGGTTCATATCAATGTGAATTAGCTTTTTTGCGATTAAATATCGAAATAGGTACAGCCCACTTCCCTGCGACACCCCTTCTTTGCGGTCAAAGGCATTCAACACATCACTGAGTTTCAAATTGGGATATCTCATCAAGTCGTTGTGTAACAATTGGGCTTGTTCGGACTTTTCATTGCTATCCATACCATCGTCCAGCAAAGTTTCGCGCACCCAAGACACATTTTTCGCGAACTGTTTCGGTATCTGCTTATCCGTGATCAATTTCCACTCGACACCCTTTGCACGCCAGTATCGCCGTTGAATCTCCAAGTTTTCGAAAGTAGAACTCCGTTTCAGTTCGGAAGCATTTTTCACGCTTCGCGCTACCAATCGCTCTTTCCCATCGGCATCTCGAACAGTTAATACAAAATTGGTGACGAGCACCAGTGGAACCCCAGTCTCCTTGTCGGTAAACTTGTCCATTCGGAGGTCGTCTTTATCGTCAATTGTTTCAAGCATGTTCAAGAGAGGAAATGATTCTCGGATATCGACGATAGCCGTTGGGCTATTTACCCCGCTTTCCGACGATTGCAACGCTGACCATTCGAAAATCAGGAAGCATCGCAACTGATTATCAGATTGGATATGGTAAATTCGTGGTATTTTGACCCCAAAAATGCGGGTAGCCCTTCCGATACTGGGGAAATCACTGATTTTCACCCATGGAATATAGTCCTTTCCCACGGCATCTTGACCGCGCCCCTCCTTCAACAACTTGTTCAGCTTCTCATTTGTCCACGGTTGTTTCGCCATTGGTATCACATCCTTTCATCCTGTTCTCTCAGCCGCTTCTTGTGTTGTTTCGCTTCAATTGCGCTTGAACTTTACCGAACACCACCGCGTTAACCAGCGGGGTGTGATCCCCCTCAAGAATCAGGTCCCCATGTCGCAAAATCCCCTTGTAAAAATCATTTTTCAAGATGTCAATGATAGACTGTTTTCGGAAGGGCATACCCTTCGGGGTAGTCACTCCATGTTCATTGAGATAGGTGATCAGTCTGTCTACACTTCGGAATTCCAGATACTTCAAGAACATCAATCGAACGGTAGATGCGTTTGTTTCGTCCACCTCGATATTCGCGGATTGCCAACGGTACCCCAGTGGTGCTTTGCCACAGCCCTTCATCCCGTTTTTTACCTTCGTTCGTCTCCCTTTGCTTAGCTTCATGGCAATAGACATACGCTCATACTGGTCAAGCAACTCCATCATGCCGTTGATAAGAAAATCGTTTGGGTCTTTCGTGTAAATGCTGTATGTGGGTTGTTCAATGCTGTAGATGTCCGCACCAAACCTTTTCATCTCGCGATGAACCAAAACCCTCACAGTGTCACTCCGCCAAAGTCGCGAAGTGTTCAACACAACAACCTTCTTAATTTCCTGAAGCCCCCCAAGCACGTCAGTCAAACCTTCACGATTGACGACTGTACCGCTAACTCCCTCGTCACGAAAAAGCTTGACCAATTCCAAACCATTCTTGTGACAGTAATCGATGATGGCTTCTTCCTGCGTCTTGATACCATGTCCTTTCTCCAGTTGAGTGAGGGTCGAGACCCTTACATAACCGACTACCTTCTCCAAATTGTGTTCCCCCTTCTCGCATCCGATATCATCAATAACCTCGGACTCAAAGCAGTAAAATAATAGGACAGGTAAGTGTCCTTGGCGATTTTAAGTCTTCTATGAGCACCGACCATGACAAACGAGCTACATCACTCAACAATTTGTTATTGCTTTTAGTCAGCAAAACGCAAAAAACTCCAATAGTCGGTGTCCGTCCGTTTTTTTTAACAGACGTGTGACTACTGGAGTGTCTGAACACAACTATGCGATTGATCAATGTCTACTCCCATTCTAACTCAAGCAAGTTTAAACTTTCAATCATAGACAACGACTCCATACAACAGGAATCAAAGAGAGCATATCTGTGCTTCGGCTCAGCTTTGCCTCCCAGGTAGCGAATACTGAAAACAACGTGCTGACCAATTCATTGACTAAGAATTATGTGGTATTATTTTCTAAACTATTATGAGACCAAGATGATTGGAGGATGTAATTTGAAGAAAAAGGTCAATTTTTTTGACAGGACCCTTCGCAAAGATTATTGGACCGTCCTCTCAATCATCAGTATCCTTGTTACCTTAGGTTCTATTTTTGTAAACATTCCAGATAAACGAAAATTGATAGTTGCGACGATATTTATAGGTATTTTGCTGGTGACTTATGTCATCATGTGGATACGAGCCAATCTACTTAGAGAGATGAAAATTAGTATCGACAACTCAATAGTTGAAGTCAGAGTAGGTAACATTTTTGAAGAAGAGGAACTAAAGGTCATCGCTTTTAACGAGTATTTCGACACCCTTGTTAACAACGTCGTTATCTCTGAAAGAACCCTTAACGGAATGTATATAAAGAATGTAATACAAGATGTTGCGGAGTTTGATAAGTTAATTGAAAATGATGAATCCCTAATGGAAAAAACCATCGGAACGCACCAGAATAGGAGGGTTGGGAAAAAGAAGCGATACAAATTGGGAACAATCTTCAAACACAATGATTATTTATTAACCGCATTTACTAAATTTGATGATGAAAATAGAGCATTTCTCTACATGAACGACTATGTTAACTTTCTATTAAATTTCTGGAATGAAATTGACATTGTTTATAACGGCAGATCAATTTCAATTCCACTTTTAGGCTCAGGCATAACGAGATTTAAAGAATATAATTCCATTTCCGATCAAGAATTACTTGAATTGCTAATATGGTCATTTAAGATAAGTCGAATTAAATTTACTTATCCTTCAAAAGTATCGATTATTATACACGATTCAAGATCAGGAAAAATAAATTTTTACAAATTGAAAGAACTCACTCAATAGTGTGCAGGGTTATCATTCCCTTAACGCACAGCCGTTCTGGATTATTCCTCGGTGGATAAATGTGTTGACATTAAACCAAAAATTGAAGGGGGATTTAACTCTATGGCTTATAGAAATGGTAATTACTCTGCATTTTATGTCAAGGAGCCTTTTAGCGAAAGTAATTTAAGTGCATCCGCGACGAAGGATTTTGTATCGTACAATTTGTTGAGAGCATGGAAAGCGGCAGATAACACTTTTCCCTTCATTGACTCACATAACAAGAACTACAACGTGCGGGATGATAGCAATTGGGAAAGCACCTTGAAGCCTCGTCTACATGACCGTTTAAGGAACTCAAAGAATATTATCCTGTTTTTGAGTTCGATAACCAAGAACAGTAGAGCATTAAGAGAAGAGATAAACTACGGAATTGGTACATTAGGGCTACCCGTTATCGTGGTTTATCCAGAATATATCGAAAAACGCGATATTATAAACTGCAGTTCGAATACTTTTAAGCAGAAGATAATCAACTTGTGGGGCATCCTTCCTTCATTTCGTGATTATATGGATCAAGTGCCAACAATTCATGTGCCAATTAACAAGGCGTTGATAAGATCAGCCCTACACGATACTGATTTTATGGTGAATTCAAAAGGGTCTGCCAAACAATACTTCTATTCTTGCTGATTACAAAAATTATTTTGTGTGTTCTGGTCTCCGACAGTTTAGTTCCGTAAACCAGCGAGAAATATGTTGCACGGAGCTATCGCACGTCCGACGGTAGTTCTGTTGCACTGAAACGTTCGGAATCTGTTTATCACATTAGTGTGTGCAACATAAGTGACATTCTGTCGTCAACAACTGGAAACGAGCAGAAGAACACAATGTTCGAGCATACAGCATTCTGGACAGTCACCCAGTTGGAATATCAGTGGGAGTAAGTAAAAGCTCTGACGTGCCAAGATATCATCTGTTTATTTGATTTGCTCCGCCAACTCCAAAATGATTCCCTCTGGTCCTCGAATGTAGCATAATTTGTAACTTTCTTCATATTGCTGTATCTCACTAAAGATTTCTGTGCCCTTCTTTTCCAATTTGGCAACGATGGCTTCAATATCGTCTACAGCAAATGCAATATGTCGAATACCCAGTGTATTTGCATAAGGCTTCTGAATATCTTGTTCATCTGACGGCGTATAAAATTTGACTAACTCTATCCATGCCTGACCGTCTGCCGTTCGCAATGCTACGCATGTTGTTTTAACGTCATTAAGCCCGATTACCTGACCTACCCACTCACCTTCCATTTCCCATTCCGCTTCCACTTCAAGTCCCAAATCGAGAAAAAACTCTTTAGCGGCTAAGAGATCATTCACGTTTATACTCACATGATCCATTCTATTGACCTTCATATTTCCGACCTCCCAGTGATGAAATGCTCCTCACATGCTGATTCGATTCCAAAGCGGTTCGTTAACTCAGCAAGCTTTTTGTAGATTCCTGTCCAATACTGACATCAGCAGTTCAGCTTGAGCATGCGCTATTCAAGTTGAACTTGTCTCGCTTTTTCTTCGTTAATAAAATGAGGACAGCATAAGTGCCCTCCTTAAATTGCAATTACCGTATCCAATCGACGATATGGGCTGGCTCACTTCGCAGTACACCGCATTCGGTATGGACAGTTAGGGTATTTTGCATTGTTTTCCTCGAATGCAACAATGGATACTCCGAACGGTATCCCTTGTGTTTGTCCTCGTTTGAGCATTTATTACTCTACTGACCCTTTACGTGCTAATAAGGTGACGGTAACAAGAACACACAGTCCCCCAATCATAGATGGTAAGCCCATTTGTACATGCAAAACGGCGACGGCAAGAATTGAAGCGGACAGCGGTTCACCACAGGACAATAGACTGGCTTCTGATGCCGAAATGTATTTTAGACTTGCAATATAAACATAAAACGCAATCAAAGTCCCAAATAACACGACGAAACCAACAAGCCACCATGTCCCTAATGAACTATGACCTGTAAAATGCCACGGCGGAGTGATAAACGACATGCCGATACCACCTATGAGCATTGCCCAACCTACAATATTTGCAGACCCATATTTTTGAAGTAAATTCTGCGGATACAACGAGTAAAATGCGAGTGTTATCGCCGAAATCAATCCCCAAAATACTGCGAGCGGACTTATTGAGAAACTGTGCACATTCCCATTTGTAACAAGCAGGAAGGCACCTGCAAATGCCAAGGAAACTGCGGCAAGCTGGGAAATACCAGGCATGCGTCGTTGTCGTAATGCTACATAGATGGTAATGAATATAGGTCCCATGTATTGAAGCATCGTTCCTGTTGCGGCATTCCCATATCGAATCACGGCAAAATAAGAATATTGGACACCGAGTAAACCAATGATGCCGAATAAGACAAGTTGTAGAGCATCTTGCTTGTTCTTCCATACAGAAATGGTGTGCATTAAACCACTCTTCATCGAAATGCCGACTAAAAGAAGTAGTCCCGCAACAGTCATTCGAACGGTGACTAACCAGCCTGGGTTAAATCCGTAACGTTGAAATAACACCTGTGCCGCTGTCCCTGACACCCCCCAAAGAACAGCCCCCAAGAGCACCATCGACAGACCTTTGAAATGATCGAATCTTTGGCTTGTGACACCTGATTTTATCGCCGTGGACATTTTGTTTGGATCTGGGTTTTCAAGGTTTATGTTTGACTCAACGTACTCCAAAGCTTCACCTCCTACTGAATCATGCTTTATTTTTAACACAAAAGAGTGATATCGACTATGGTGGGCTTATTGGAGGATGAGTACCCCAATACTGACATAATCGTTTTAGTCATAAGTGCTTGAGTGTGTACTATTCGCTCCATTACAGAGCGTCTCATGTTTCTTCAAAATACAAACCAAAACACAACAGTTCAACTGAATTGAACTTATGTAGCAAACACTTGTGTCATGGTATTTCGGTGCTTACTCCTCCCTTGTATCCCTATCCCCAACTTGATAAGTACGTTTTAGGTCTTGATGCCGTTCTACAAATCCAGTACATTATATATAGATATCCGATACATCTAAATTCGATGTATCCGAAAGGAGAATCGTCTGTTGAAGATTGACAAGGAGTTGGTCAAAGGGAGCACGGTTATTCTCATCCTGACTATGCTTCGAAAGCGAAGTATGTACGGATATGAGATGATTCGTGAACTGGACGAGCAGTCTGCGGGAGTTTTCACACTTAAGGAAGGCACATTGTACCCAATCCTGCACACACTCGAAGAACTTGGCATGGTTCAATCATTCTGGCAATCGGGGCAAGGGGATCGGAAACGCAAGTATTACTCCATCACGGATGCTGGCACGGCACACCTATCTCACAAGACTGAGGAGTGGAGAGTTTTCCGTTCAGCAGTTGATAAAGTCATCGGGGAGGTGGGCGTGTGAATCAACAACCCGATGAAGCCAAGCTTGAAGCATTTACTTCAGAGGTTTGCCGTTACATAACGTATGACGATGTTCATGAAGAAGTCGTTCAGGAGCTTCGCGGACACCTGGAAGACGCAATAGAACGATATCAGTCTCGCGGAGTGTCATACGGTGATGCAGTTGACCTCGCTTTAAAGGATATGGGTTCGCCTGCATCCATTGGTCGAGGACTTCATCGAGTACATCGTCCCAAGACAGACTGGGTCTTTGTCGGTATGATTGCCCTCTATGTCGGTATCTCTCTGTTAACCATGTTCTCGATTGATGGAAGTAAGACCCTCAATACGGTACAGTCTTATCACGGCATCTTTGATCGCAAGTTAGTTTGGTCGGTGATTGGACTCATCGTATCCATTGGTGCGGCTCTGTTTGACTATCGTCGTATTCGCCCATACTCGAAATACCTGTTATGGGCAATTGGGATTCTCATGGTATATACAATTATCTTCGGTGCAAACGTCTATGGGAAACGTTATTTAAGCAGTCCTCTACGGATTGATGTCATTGCACTTGCCCCCTTTCCATTACTCGTGGCACTGGCAGGGTTTATTTCACATCTCGACCTTTCAAAACGAAACGATTTTCTGAAATTCGTTGCCATCACACTGGTTCCGATGTGGATCTTTTTGCATGAGCATACCGCTTCGAGTGCAGTCGAATTCGGACTGGGATTATTAGCCTTGATGCTGACCACACCATCAGTGAGAAAGCACAAGGCAGTGATGATTGGAGGAATTGCAGTTGTCATTGCGACTTGGTTGATCCCGTTGACTTCGAGCGTCGGATTGCATCGTCTGCAAGCGTTTCTACACCCACAGTTTTATGCACAGACTTCTGCGTACCAATACATGCAAGGTCGTAAAGCACTCACTGCGGCAGGGCTATGGGGACACGGTATCCATGCATCGCTTCCGCTTCTACCTGGGGTTGAAGGCGACATGATCTTCAATTACCTGGTCTATACCTTTGGATGGGTTGGTGGAATCATCGTTGTGTTCCTGATGGTCGCGCTCATTACGAGGCTGGTTTGGATGAGTCGAAAGACCGCTGATATGTACGGTCAACGGCTGGTGTTCAGTATTGGCGTGATGTTAGCCATTCAGTTCTTGTATCCTGTGCTGATGGCACTTGGATTTCTGCCACTTGCAGGTATGGCGTTCCCAATGTTCAGCACCAGCGGTGGGGTTACAATCACCGAGTTCATGTGTGTCGGTATAATTATGAGCGTGTATCGTCGTAGAAACCTGGTACGGACGGGGTGCATGATGCAGGATAATTCGTCTGTCCTCGAATGAGAGCCAAGTAACCGTTTCATTAGCGGTAGAATTCACGATGGCGTACCAGTCGGTACGCCATTCTTGCGATATCTTGAAACGTATCAGCCGTTATTTAAGATCAGGTTGGCGTTTCAATGTTCCCCAAATGAAACAGAGCGTAAAATGACAAACATTAAACATATCCTACCAACGTAAGAATGATGATTGTGGCAGTAAAGCCGCTAAAATACGCACCAATTGGTGGAAGAGCACCAGTAAACATATAAAATGGTGATATATAGGACAGCGATCACCTCGAAGGCTTTGATTCTATGGGGTTCTTGCTCCAACCTTGACCGTTCCTTTACGAACTGACACGAACCCCTTGCTCATATGATTCGATGTGCAGGCTATCATTCTCATCAGGCTATTGAACTCAGCCCACCATTGGTTCATATGGTCACACGAATCGAGGCACATGTATCGATAAGCTTTGACATGGCGTTTGTTTTGCAACTGGCAACCTCTATAACCCTATCCGCCGTAACATGCCAGAGCGTAGCCTCACGATCACATACCGTCGCAATAATTGGACCTTCTGGTACTTTATGTTCTCGTTGGACATCAAAGAATTCGCCACTAAAGGCGTATCCAGAGTTTTTAGTAACATCGACTGCTTTTACAAGCTTTGCCCAGTGTTTGTGCTTTTGGTGATGGTAAGTGGATGAATTAAAGCAAGGATGGGTAAAAACCACGCGGCTTACTTGTTGGCGAGATGCGATTTCCGATGTAATCTGATCTTTCAATTGCAATTCCTCCAATGACAATTCAGTGAGTACGTGCCCTGTGGTCGTGTTATTCACTTTGTATTCCCCCGTTTCTCATATGTTGAATTTTTAGTATTGTAGTAGGTCACCTCTGAGCCAATAAGGTCCCAGTTCTCTAACCGAGTTCAATCTCTACGCTCATTTGTGTGATCTTTCCTTCAGTGAACAGGGAGTAGAGTCAGGAGAAGAACCGACGTTCCACTCCTGGTTCGCATCGCAAGCTACTCTAAGTCAATCCGATGTTGAGTCCTCAATTCCAAAAACGTACTTTACCCGCAACTCAAGCAACAGCCGTGGTTCAATCATGTTATTTTCTGGAACAGAGAGGCATTCACTCGCCATCACTAATACTGCATAATTTTGATACGCATTGAGTTGCTTCCACTTCTTCCTCAGCTTTCTTAGTGCCAAATGCACATTGTGCGAGTCAATAGATTCAATGGAATCAATATGGTCAATGTAGATATCTGTCAGTGTGCTTTGGTCAAACATGGATGGGATAGATATCAAGTTGCAACACAAACACAAGATGAGCAACGCTTCAGAGAAGGTAAACATATTCGCCAGTTCAGCCTGTGATTTTGGATACCGTTCGTACAACGCTTCGAGATGTTTCTCCAGAAATGCGGATGCATCAGCCATGCTTATACTCATTACAACTCGCTCCTCTATTCCTGAAATAAATTAGGGTATAGTCTAAAACCACCAGAGCTCCAGCTACTTGTAAGACACTTGATTACCGCAACCAATTGATCACCGCGAACGTGGACTCAATCGGGTATCCCAAAATGAATCCCACTTTGAGCGATTCAACTGCAGTGCAGGGATGGGCGTAGTCGTAATCAAAGAAATCACTAAGCCTCTTCCGTGAGATAGTCTCGAATTCTTTCAAGTCTGCTTCAGTAATCAGGCTATATGGCACCCCGTCATTTAGCATGCGATATGATTCAATATGGGTGTCGATATCAAACAGGTCTGATGTGACTCCTTGGTTCGCAAATCCAATTTCACAGCGACCACTATCAGCGGACAATATCTTATAGTCGATTCCGTCGCATGCCATTCAACTGAGTGCTTCTAACTCATCCTCATCGCCGACAATAAATCCCATAGGTTTTTTCCTTGTGACAACGTATTCGACGATTCTTTCATGCGTATCAAACTGTCTCCCGTCGGGGTCACAAGCTCTATAACCTCCACAGAAGAATAAATTATCCCAACGATGCATCGGACTCTTGAATGGAATTTCCGTTTTGGGATAGCGGTACCGACTCAGCGGAATCCCATTTCCAATGGGAATTGTATGTCTTGTAGCCTTAAAGTCACGATAGAAGAACCCTGAAAGTCCCAACCCGTTTTGGTCTCTGTATTTCCCTGCATCCTTCACGTCTATCGATGTCCACGAATATCCATTAACTGGAATTAGTGCGTTTACTGGTTTATCCCCAGTCATGTCTCTTTCTGCAATGGTCACGCTCATTATTTCATCTCCTTAAACTCGAATTTCTTTGTTTTGCAACGGTTCCAATCCAACACTCGTAAGGCTTACTATTCAGCCTTTCAGTGGGGGACGTTAAATGTCGTCCCCCACCCTTCTAACGACTACTCCAACTCCGCAAGACGAATTGCTTCGAATTCTGCAGTCAAGGACACTGCCTCATCCATCGAATACGATTCTAAAAAGTGCGCTTCTTCACAATTCTCGCAGACCCAATAAAGCGCAAAACTCCCAGCATTGGCTTGTACTACACCGAAGTTCAGGTCAAGCAAATATGTTAGTATCGAACACACATGGCGCAACTTCTCGACTGCCAACCTCTCCTTTAACTGCTGATACGTCAGCTTGCTTGATTTGGTTTCTACCAGTTGCATGACTCTATCTCCTCTCAAGATTTATTTGCGAAAACTCACCATACACGATCCAGGACAAGGGGTTCAGAGAAGCCCCGAATTTCCAAACACGCCTATGATGCGTGATGCCAAACAAAGAGCTTTCTGAGATAAGAGGCTTCATGCTCCGCATTGCATTCGAGCATGTCATCAATGTCGTAGCAATACCCAACATCCGCGAATTCGCGTAGATCCTCCATGCAAACCTGATACTCATCGTGTTTAGCACGAATCACTGGGGTAGCAATTATGCCGTAGCGACATTCCAGAATTGAAGTGATATGAGCCAACTTCTCAGAGGCTAATCCTCGTCTCAACTCTTCTTCATCCATATCCATACGGATAGTTGTCGGCATGTTTTCAACCGTCTCCTGCACCCGTTTTGTCGAGGCTATTGCATCAGTTGCTATCGATTCGTCAGCCTGGTTCGTATTTCGATAGTCGAATGGAAGAGTATCAACAAACATCATCCAGATTTGTAAGACCTCCTCATCTACGTTTGACTTGATGATATCGACGGACTTATACGACACCCACATATCTGCATCGAGTTCCTCATCCTTCAAAACAAGCGAATAGTCATCATCAGCTTTGCTCATCGCAGGGGTAACATCGATCCCATAGCGATACTCCAAGATTGAAGAAATGTGGGACAGCTTTTCACCTGCCCAGTCATGTTGAAGTTGTTGCATTGTTGTTGTGTGATTGATAGTCATACTCATTGTCAAAACACTCCTTTGGTGGTTTTTTAAGAGATGTTGTCCAAACCTCGTAACGTCCCCCGCATCAAGCTATCTCCGCTACCTCTCACCCTTCCTATTGACTTAAGGCAACGTTTATAATAATGGTGCATATCGGCAGTGTAACTGGCGGTAGGGGAACTGTGGTCGCATGCCATGCTACATTGAGAATTTTTCTACGAGGAGAGAAAACGGATGGATGACTATCAGGCACAAAGGGCTGAATATTACGCAAACGTATATCCTGATTTAGACCTCTTCGTAAGTTCAAACAAGTTAATTGAACTCATTAGAGAACTACAGTTACCAGATGAGGTCGCTGACATACCTACGGAGAACAAACCTGTTGCGGTTTTTCATGACATGTTCACGAAGGACATAGACTTCAATCCTGAACTGGATAAAGTGGTTCAAGCGGTATCAAAACAAACCTTAGGGGAATATGTAGAAGCTCTCAAATTGCAGAAGATGAAAGAGAACCCCAACCTTGACACGAGCATTTTAGTAACGAGGTCCTATTGGAATCAGATTAAACATGGGCAGAATAAAAATCCATCGAAGATATACTTGCTTCGCATTGCCATTGCGTTGAGGTTGACCATCGAGGAGACTGAAATGCTATTTCGAAAGGCTGGATACAGCTTAGCAACTGACGGAAGCAAATTGGAAGCAATCGTCGCCTACTTTATTTCAAAGAGGATATATGCACTGGGCGAGATTGACCCTCAATTGGAGAGATATGATCAACCAGTCTTGTTTTCTCTAAAGTAAGTCATGACATATAATAGTTTGATTCATAGGGGGTGGGTTCCGAGTTATCAACGAACCTGCCCCTATTTGATATCCTAAACTTCCAGAAGCGTGGTTCAGTATCGATAGTCTCAAACAAACCGAATATATCGGACTGTCTTACGCTGATACACTCTATTCCTCGCAAGCCGTCTCCATCAGCAATCTGAACGCATCTTCAGTCATTATATCTGGTAATTCCAAGCGACTTTCCGTACTCCGAAGCTCATCTTCCTTCTCCCATGCAATTATCTCCATGACGGTCTCGTGAAAAAGAACGTCGTCATCGAAATAAACGGCTTCCACATCAAACCCTGAGTTGTTTTCCATTCTCGATCCCTCCCGTTCCAATCATTATGAACAGGCGGGTAGGAAAAGTCGAGGGACCAATGCAGGGATTTGGGAGGAGTCGGGACTAAGCGATTTGCGACTTCACGCGCTTAATCATACCCACCAGCATTCGAATTAGCTCGTCTGATTCCTTGTCCAGCTTGGTGTGAGTTTCTGTGTCAATATATCCGAGGTCTAAGGATAACTGCAAAAAGCACCGCGTTTCCTGCAACGAGCCTAAAGCATTCGATAGAAACATCATTTTTTTTCGTGGATATAACTCAAAACCGCAGGATTCGCTGACGTTCAACGGCACGCTACTACTGGATCGCTGACCCTGAGACCCCAAAGAGTATAGTTCATGTTTTGGGAATTTCCTGGTTAGGGAATAGACATCTTGACAGAGTTTCATAGATCGTTGCCAGATCGTCAGTACCCTGTAATCCCTCGCGATAAAGCCTTCATCGTTATTACGGTTCAATCGTTTTCCTCCTCCCTATGATACTGATTCATAAAGCTCAGTTAATCTTCTCATCTGTTCACTGGTGTCCTGATAAGTCGCTTCGCTCACGTAGATATGGACATTGAATTCACATTCCAAGATGCGAAATCTGATATCTTCAAGCAGTTCGACTGTGGCTCCCATAAACGAGTTACTGAGGAATGCCTCTTTGATGTCCGTAATCTCGCTTTGCATATCGAGTAACTCGTCGAGCTTTTTATGCCAGAGTGCATGTTCAAACACACCCCTCTCAACCCGCTCCAACCTTGCCTTTAGTTCGCCCATTTTCGTCAATCTATCGCCCACCTTTCTTCGTCTTGTGTTGCCTTAATGCAATGATAGCCGCTGTCAAGTGAGGCAACCACACAAAAGGTGTTCTACCTCGTCTGAGCATAGGACAGGGTAAAAGGCATTAGGAGTCTAAAGGATCAGATGGGGCATTCTTGGGGGAGCCAGCATAGGAATTGTTAAACAAAAGTTGTTCCAGGACGTTCATAGAGTGATATCAGAAATCATTATGATAGAACTGAACCTAAAAGTTGTTCTTGAATCTTTTTATATATAGTGGAGGTTTTCAAACAGAACAACTTTTTGGTTCCTCATAATTAACTCTGATTTTCTAAATACGAGTAATGGGTTACATCTCCACATGCTATGGATGTCCATGTCTAAGGTTATATTTACAGTATCTAAGGAAGAGACGCTCAAAAGATGGCTCTTCAGGTACGCAAGGCTTTTGTGAACAGAATGCCACCTTTGGTTTTTTGTGCAACTTGGGTGCAATGGGTTTCAACTTGTGCCCTGCGGCACTAAAGAACGCAAACCTATCGCTACTAATGAAGCTTTACTTAACAGCGAGATCCTGGTTCTCGCACAACAAAGTACAATGGTAGTTTTCTGAAAGTCGCCATCGCAAATAAAATGCCAACATTGTGGTATCCAAAACCTTTAACCATTTTACCAATGTGTATGATGACAATTTCAGTAACCAGGGACGCATTGCTGTAAAACAATTCATTCTACGAAAGAAGCAATCTCCACTGTCACCAGAACGATTTGTGGCAGTATCGTCACCCAGTTTGAAAGCCGCAACCTGGAATGGGAATCAACAAAAACATTCTTGGAAACTGATGAAGGCTACCATGTAACTCCTACTGTCATGGTGATTCTAAACAAACTAACGGGTAAAACTTTTCATCAGAGTGATAGAGCACCACCATATGAAATGAATTGAAACCTTGAACACCACCGCTCAATGTAATTGGTGTAGCAAGTGAAGTAGACAAACGCCCTTTTTGATACGTTGATTATGGCAAACAAACTATTCAATATGGCGGATTTTAGGTGTACAACGTAGTTTCATTTTGCAAAAAAAAGCGGCTATTAGGTATGTACGAATGGTGTATATCCACCCACTTGCGAGTGATACGCTACGTCAGTGTCAGGCAGAAATACTCCCCTACTAATATTTACTTTCTCTGTTTCATGAAAAAGGTTGAAACGATTTGCGGTGTTGTTTCGTCTCATTTGTGTAATGCGAGGAGGGTAATCTTGAAGTGCAGAAGCGATATAACATATCCATAACAACAGGCTTAGCTTTAATTATCACGGGGATGTTAGCGGGGTGTGGTTCAACAGGCTCTGCAAAGCCACCAAGTTCAAATGTGCCTGCGAATAACGTCACAGGCTTCAAGAGTGGTTACAATGCAACCTCCACCAATGTGACTTCATCAAAATCGCAGATTCGCAAACGAGCAGATTTCTCCACCATGTCTCCATCCCAACTTGCAAATTATGACCAGATGCATGGTGTAATCATACCGTTTTCTGGAACCCATGTGAAACGTGTCCTGAAAAATCAAGCGCAGTCAATCATTCCAAACGGTTATCCTTTGAAACCTGATAAGACCCAATTTATCAACGTCGATTATGCAATAGTTGATGCATGGACTGGGGATTTGCATGACAAGCCATTTTACCTGACTATTTACAGCAATAAACAGACTGGGGACTTCGTTATCAGCATTAAGTACGATAACCAGGTAAAGACCGCATCACTTATTAAGTCGCAAAAGTATGTGATAAAGAACTTCACTGGTCGATTTGTCATTTTTGGTGTCCCATATATTGAGGGTCCGTTTTATGGTTATGACCTCACCACAGGCAACGTCGTAAAGCCAGGAAAGATTGTCGATCAAATGAGTGGCGATTTCCCCGTTCAAGGTGCTGGCGGACCATTGTGGATACAAGGCTTAGATAAGAAATATTCATTCAAACAATAAAATCCAGTGCTTAGATAAAAAGACGGTGTTCTTGAATAAACAGGAAGGAGGGCACAAGAATATATTTCCTGTCGTATTTTGGGACTCCGAATAATGGAATGTCACTTTGAGTGGCATAAGTCCGTCTTATTGGTGGGCAACAGGAAGGAGATTCAGAAAATGAAACAATATTATCAATGGCTAACAGCAGGACTTTTGGTGAGCGTTTTTAGCATTATAGCGGGTTGTGGTACACAGAATCTGTCATCTTACACAAACAAAACCCGAGACAATACAGTAGCAACTTCAACACAAAATGCTATTTCAGCATCCATTTCAAACACCTCCTCGTCGGATTTAAAGAACAAAAAGAGCAATACCGTCGTCAATTCTAAGGGAACGTCTAACGACCCCAACCATCAAAAACTGAGTACGCCAAAGGAATATTACATTGAAGGCTCAGTTGCTGGAGCTATAATGAAAGGTGGAAAATTGGTGCATTTGGACATCAATGTTCAAAAATCAGGCAACTTGGACTCCTCTATGAAGCAAACTCCGTTTCGAACGATAGATAATGTTTTGGACGTGCCTATTCAAATTGATGCGCCTATGATTATAAAACCCCAAATGCTTCAAAAAGTCGTAGCAGAAGTAACCGTTCAAACTCCTATAGGGAACACCACACCTCTGAGTGCAGGTTCTGTTATTAGGGGAAATCTCAACAATTTTTATTTTGATACAAGTGGAGTATTTAAGAATATCAATGGCAAATCGTTCGATACAAACACTGTAAAATGGCAGAATGTCTTTATCAGGGTCAATTAAAGCTTGGAGTCCCCCATGCACCCAGAATTTCTTCGGTTCTTGAACAAACTGGGGCGAATGTACAAGAAACGTTCGCGTCCCAGACTAAATGCAAATAGTGCAGTATATTAGAACACCGCGTTAATCTACATTTTCTCCTTATGGAACAGATTTTGGGAAACGACACCCAACGCAAAAACGGGACGGTATTTAACCGCCCCGCATATGATATGACTTCCTACACCGTGACTAACGCGCTTGCATCCTCTTCGTTTTTTGAAGACTCATCTGCCCTTTCCTGTATACCGCCGCCCCGCACCTTAAATCGCAAATGCTGACCGTTATTGATAATCCCTTGCTCCTCAAGGAACGATTTTAAGTCACTCAACCTGTGCGAAAAAGCTGATTTACTATCTCCTATTTGGAGTCGAAGTTCCTGCTTCTGAACACTGTCTACTCCTGCCGCCTGGTATTTTTGAATGAGTGCTTTCAACTGCCCAGTCCTACCCTTGTCGTCTTGCTCTTGGTCATCTTCATGACATGTGGTCGCCCCGCCGTCCCACTGCTCCCGAACGTATTGAATCCCTGGCAACTGCTTTCGCACAATTGCCACCGCATCTTCGTTCGAGCAGAACAGAAAAATCTCTGCTTCCTGACTATTGTCCCGATTGATGCGTTTAATCGCTTGAAATAATTCAGCGGCGATAGTGCTGTTTCGAATTGGTTCAACCTCTTTGTCCCTGAACGTTTCGATGTTTCGAAACGACTTCTCATCATCTAAGGTGTGGAAGAAATATGCCATCAGGGTATAACTGCTATACCCGAAATTTGGTGTTTTTAAAATTACACAGGTGTCGAAGGTTCGCCACTCATTCCGACCCAGCAGATTCCCATGGTACTCAACGCTGATCTCGACACCCAGCTTTCGTGATATATCCGCAAGCGTCTCTTTCTTGTCACCTTTTTTACCGTAATGGCTGATAATAGCGGTTTCGAGCTTTGGTTTGTTCTCCTTGTCTGTGACGAAAAGAACGCCTTTCCGCCCCTGCAACTTCACTGTCTCCACCACCTGGTCGAAAAACGTTGGATTATCCTTCAGCCCTTGCTTGCCTGTGTTGATAAGATAGTGGTGAAGCGTGGACTGGGAATAGTCATGAACCTTGGGCTGGTGTTTTACGACAAATTGCTTTGACAACTGATACAGATAGAAGAAATCTCCGTTCGCATCCAAGATGATATTGTTTTTCAAACGAACGTACTCATAGCCATCATCGTAGGTATAAAATGCCCCGTTGTAGTAGTAGGCTTCGTGACGAAAGAGTTGCCGAAACTTCATCAGAAGTTCCTTACAGCCCTTTGCCTCTGGTGACTTTAGAAGGTTATTGACTTCAACCCTATATTTCCTATACTCCTCGCTCTGAAACGTCGTCCATATCATATGCCCCTGTTCCTCCGAAGTCGGAATACGAAGCCTCCTCAACTCAGTACGAAACATGTCCAACATCTCATCGAGGATTTCCGACTCGATGGTCACACTATGACTGTATAAGGCGGACAACTCACGTCGAGAAACAACGATTTCGTCCATTAGGTTGGGGTATTCGTCAATAAGCAAGATATCTCTGTCCCTAATCAATTCCTCATGCTCTCCCTTGCACACTTGGGCATACATCCGTGTCGTTATCACCAACACTTGAGGTTCAATTACCATCTGCCTTTGCTTGTCTGTCCTCAAGTCCTCTCCCTCAACAGCCAAGGCAACGGGTTTACCAGCAGATTCGTTGATGGCATTTGCCGTGGCTTCCAACAAACCACCCTTTTTAAATGGTTGAACCCAGAGCACTCGATAAGAATGCTTTCTGGTCATTTCCCCAATGTAACGGCACGCATGAACCGTTTTACCCAATCCTGGTTCGTGGTCAAATACAATGAAATGCTCAGAATCCCATTTTTCAGGATTCATAATCTGTTCTCGCAATTCCTCAAAATAATTCTCGTGCTTTGTTGTCATAGTCATTTCATTTTCCCCTTTCGTTTGTTTGCGCGATGTCGTACTGGTTTGTCGGCTCCTGGGCAGTACAGGCATTGCACACCTGATCCCAGAGACAACGGGCACAACACAAAAAAGCTGGTTTAAGTTGTCAAGGTGCCGTAATTCTCTCAAGTGCCCCCAGGACAGACTTGTCCCAGGGAGACCCGTAAAAGAATTTGGAAAATGGCACCCCAACACGTAAACCAGCTTTGTGATCAACGCGATAGGGAAAATGTGACTTCTGATTGAAGTCGTAGCACAAAGATAATATCGCTGTTGCCCATTGTCAAGAATTTATTTGCATTATCCCCAGTCAACCCCAATGGTGTTTTCTTCATAACGAGAAGCAAATCAATCACTTACGCTTTCTGCCTCGATCAAACTGAGACGCGATATTTCGTGGTTGCCGTGTAGGGTCAGACGCGATACGTCGTGTAAATGCGAATCAACTGACAACGCCCGTCTATCATATAGAAACTAAAAATAAAGGAGGATTTTTTGCATGACAGAGCAATTGAAGCAACTAAGCTTGGCGGTAGACTCAGGAAAGAGTTTTACGAAATTTGCCTACTACGTCAACGGGGAATTACGAAAAATGAGCTTTCGGACATTGGTTCAGGAGGTGGAACACCTTGGCGTGGAGCTTCAGCCGAACAACTATCTCATAGAATTCGGGGGACAGACCTTCCTCGTGGGGGACATGATCAGCGAGGAGAAGTTCGACTATGACCTGAGTAAACAAAACGCCACTCATCGCATCAGCATTCTTCTCGCGTGTGGACTCGCTATCGAGCGTGCTGGTCTCGTCAACCAAGGCATTGTGAATGTGAGACTTTCCGTAAATACACCGATATCTACGCACAAAAACCAAAAGCTGAAAACGAATTTTGAACAGTTCATTCAAAACGACCAACGGGTTGTGTCGCTCAAAATCAACAACCGCTCAGCAATTCTACTTCGAATCGAAACGGTACTGGCACTTCCTGAAGGGACTCCGATGTTTGCGAATCCGAGTTTGTACAGGGATAAACGATGCTTCATCTTCGACATCGGTAGTTTAAACGTAAACTTCTGTCAGGTGGATTCTCTCCGACCTTCCTTGGCGGGGAGCTTTCTCTCCAACCAAGGCATAGCCATGCTCAAAGGCAAACTTGCAGAATCATTAACCGCAGAATATGGAGTCACTATTGGCATGGACGATACGGAAGTAATCCTGAAACGCGGCTACTTATCGGTGAATGGCAGGAAACTTGAAGACAGCCCCAAGATTATTAAGGGTATGCTCAAGTCGCATCTGAACGAGATCATCACCTTTGCCAAAAGCCGTGGGATCACCTTCAATAATATCGACGAATTGGTCTTTACAGGTGGTGGGAGCATCGTGCTCAGAGATGAAATTCAAAGGGAGTACCCGAACGCGGTGATTGACCCAAACGGCTCTTTCGGAAATGTGCTATCCTATCTCGCCATCATGAAGGCGAAGAACCTTGCCTAAGCCTCCGAAAATCAGTATCAGTTTTAGGGAAGAGTTCCTCCCCGTGTATCAATGGTTAAAGGGCAGAGAGAACATTAGCTCATATATCTGCCAATTAGTCACTGCGGACATGAAAAACGGGGTACATTCCGAGGATTTCGAGGCAAAAGTCGAAACAATTCTGCTCAAATTGTTGAAAAACAGGAACTTGGCAGTGCAGAAAGACGGAATTGAGGATGAAGAGGACACGTTGGGGTCTTTGTCGAGCGAAGAGAAAGACCTTATCAATTCGTTGTTTTAGCGATGACAAGTAGTCGGTTCATTAGGATCAATCAGACCAAGAGAGCCGTGATGGCTCTCTTACTGTTTAAGCATGTCGAATCCCTGCAACTTTCACCCATTCTTCCGCGTATGTACCGAAACACCTGATCCCGCAACTTTCCGCTATTTGAATGCCCAAGTTGACCATTTTCCCTGATTTCACTCCATAAGTCTGCTGTTACTCCGTGGTTTTGTCGGAGCAGAATGTTCGATGACAGTTCGTAGAGGATGAGGATTCGTCATTGTCCTCTCCGTACTTCACCCACTCTCGCACCGAGTTCCAGTCAATCGGAACTGAAGCTGACCCTTGTTGTTGCTTCAGGATTTCCTTCTTCTCCCTTGTCAGTCCCGACTTCCCTTTCTTGTCGATGGGTTTCGGCTTTTGGTTATCACTCATATCCCGTTCCTCCTCTTAGTTGTTCTCGTCTTTACAAGCCTCGGCGGATTGTCTAACTGCTTCACGACTCATGTCTGAAAGTCGAACTGCTTTATGGTGATTTTTCTTTGGCTGATTGCACTGCTTTTTTACGTTGTACTGAGCCAAATCTATAATGCGTTTGCTGTCAGATGTACTCAAAGATAATCCCCCAGTCGAATGCGAGCCTCCATATCCGTCAGCAATTCTTTCGACTCGTCGTTTTCCACGCCGAACCACCCCTTTCTTGACTCATCTATCTAATCAACCCCTGTAATATTTAGTCCCCGTCCTATTCCTTGCTGACCTAAGTTAACAACATAAAAATACGCCCGTCATGTGACAGAGCGCAATTTTGGAACTATATGAGGTTGGCAAGACTCTAAATCCCGTCATGATTCTTCTCGCCCTTTCCTCGCTACTATTCACCTTCACCATGGCGACGTTCCAATGATACAGATTAAGTTGAAAAGCCGAGACGCAGGATTAAGTCCCCATGTCCTAAAATCTCCGTCTTCTCCCTGCTTTTCATCCCCACGCCAATTGCAAAGTTGTCACCTTATCAGACATAGACTCGGCTTCTTGTTGAACATTGAGTTCGGTTGTTATTCCTGTCCTCTGCTTCTGTGCCTGAACGATAAATCTATCCAAACGTTGGCTCACAACGACAACGTTACGATGTGTTAAGCTTCCGTTTGCTTCTGCCAGATGAATCATCTTTTCTCGTAGATACTCGATAATGTCCACATACTCATACACTGTACTCACCCAGTCTCAATCGATATCTATCTTTTTTCTCTATGGCTACATTCTCATCGATTGCACAACCTGTCAATAGTCCGAATGCACGATTTTGTTGAAGCTGGTACTTAATCGAGTTTTGTCAGTTTATACGAGCATACGTTAAAAATGGAGCGGCAGTAACATGCCGCTCCCATCTGCATAATCAGATTTAGGATTCTTTGATGACAAAGACAACACCGATCAGAATCAATGGTGTCCCGACCCAAAAGGAAAGTCCTACGATTTCTCCAAGCATCAGCCATCCCAGAAATGTTCCTACAAGCGGTTGAAAGAAGAAGTATAGTCCCCCAGAAGAGGCATCCACCAATTGTAATCCCTTATTCCATAAGAAAAAGGCACCTGCTGTCGAGACAACTCCCAAATAAAGAACTCCGCCCCATAGACTCGGCTGTACCCATGTACTTGGCGACACATGAATCAGTTGCTTGACGGCTGTTAGGGTGATACATATGGTTGCAACCAGTATGGCGTAAAAGGTGACAGTTAGTTGGGAATAGTCGTTAGGGACAAGCTTGACAACGACGGACATCAAAGCGCATGTTAGTGCGGCAACGAATAAGATAACGCCGCCCAGTTGATAGGAGTGACTGAACCCGCCAATTCCAACAATCAGCAAAACTCCGACTGTTGCAAGCCCAATAGAAACCCCTTTTCGAACCGTTACCCTCTCTCCCAAAATCATTCGTCCGAACACAACCATGAAAGCTGGTGTTGCTGACGTAATCATTGCACCCATCTGCGCTGTAGAAAGCTTCGTACCGAGAAACTGTGTCCAAATCGAGACTGCATAGCCAACCACTCCAATGACGATAACCAGTAGGAAATGCCGCCACGAAACTCTCCACGACTGTTCTGTTGCAAGGATACTGATTGCCAAGGCGCAAAGAGCGACGACATATCGAAGCCAGACCAAAGCAAGTGGTTCAATGTTTTGTAGTAACACCTTGCTTACCACATACATGCCACCCCAAATACTTGCGGCGAGTGCCATGTATAGTCCGCCCAAATACCGTGAATTCATCTCAATCCCTCCGCATTTTAGGACTTATTTGTCCGCTGGCGAAGGGAACTCATATTGAAGCTCCTTCGCTCAGTAGCGAAGGGTAGGAACGTCATGCTCAAACAATGGGCTATGAAACATCTGCCTCACCTCCATACTTTCACATCTAATTACCGCAGACATTGCTCCTAAATATGTATACACACATATCCACTCTCGTAAGTTTCTCTTGAAAAGTGGAGGATGAGTGGTAAACTCGGTATAAGAACACACGTTCGTATACCGAGGTGGTATTCATGAATCTCTTGGAGTTTACGCAAAAGTTCTCCGATGAGAAAGCCTGTGAAGAGCATCTAATTCAGTTGCGATGGAAACAAGGTTTCACCTGCCCAAAGTGTAATCATTCTGAAGCCATGCTGGTTCATGCAACTCATAGGCGTGACGCCGATCGCAGAGTTCCGCTATTCGAATGCAAACAGTGTCATCGCCAGACCTCTGTGACCGCAGGGACCATCTTTCATAAAACCAAAACACCGCTATACAAGTGGTTCCTTGCAATATACCTAGTCAGCAATGACAAGCGTGGCGTTTCTGCGAAAACACTTCAGCGTCACATCGGCATCTCCTACGATACGGCTTGGAACATACTCAACAAAATCCGCAACGCTATGGCGGAACGAAACGCCAAGTATAAACTGGAGGGCATCGTTCAGGTCGATGACTTCTACCTTGGCGGCAAAAGCAAAGGTAAACGGGGACGTGGCACAGCACAGTCCCCGATGGTTATGGGGGTTTCACTGAAGAAAGGAAAACCCCAATATTGTTTCATTGAAGCCGTCGAAGACTTGAGCAAAAATTCGATACTACCAATCTTACAACGTAACCTCGGTACTGATGTCGTATTGGAAACGGACGGGAATTGGTCATACAGTGCCAGTGCAAAAGAACTGGACATTCCGCATCTGGTAACGTTATCGAGTGATGAAAATGCCCACGAAACGTTTCAGTGGGTCGATACATTGATCAGCAATTTGAAGGCGTTTATTGACGGAACATACCATGGGCGGGAGCGTTTCAAACAACTGTACGCCGATGAATTCACCTACCGATTGAACCGCCGACACATGGGACACAAGCTCGTCGAACGACTTCTCAACACCTGCGCACTGGCACATCCAATAAATGCAAGTCAAACTACCTAAGTGGTGGGTCAGCCCAGGTTACTTACGAGAGTGGATATGTGTGTATGTATATCGATGCCTGGTCAATGCCATTCGCCCGCTCAGTTCAGTACCTAAGAGTCAACTTGATACTTAATTCTAACAGCTTGAACGGTCTTTGCGTGTACTTGACATCACCTCTCCACACAAAATTATCTGACAACCATTATAAAAGGACGATCCCCATCAGGAACGCCCCTTGTTTTACCAGGCTTCAATAACCGCCCATACCTCCGCCGCCACCTGCACCGCCGCCGTAGCCACCATCGAATGTAGGAAGGAGCAAGAAGAATAGAACGAAGATAATCAAAAAGACAACTGCCCACTGCGTATATCTACCAAATGCGCCGCCACCATACATATTGACTCCACCTCTCAAGTTTTAGTATCCGCCACCATATCCGTAAGCGGACGGTGTAATCAGGATGAACAGCACAAAGATAATCAGAAACACGACTGCCCATCGGGAGTAACCGCCAAATGTTCCACCATACATAGAACGTTGTCCTCCCCTCTCACCAACATGCTGATACGATATCCACATGGAAAGAGCAGGAACGACAATGTCTGCATTGGAATCAGGGTTATGGGAGCTTCACCAAATCGCAATCGCTTTGCCCAAAATCATTCGTCTAAGTTGGCGATGTCTACGATTTCAGCGCAGAAGACTGGAGCACTTTGTCTTACAAACTCGTTTTGACCAAAACGGTATTGACAGCCGTGAACTTATTGCCAGCAGAAATGCAAACTGGAGCGACTATACTCTGCCGCTCCTCCCAATTGATGATAGCAAGTTGATATATCAGGTAATAATTATCTCTGTAACGATAAATGGATATCGTTTGAATACCTGATTTTCCGAGATGCAGAATTCCTGGTCATTAACAGCGCACAGCCTGCTACATCAACCTCTTCAATTCATCGAACACTTGGTACGTTTCTTCTACCAACTCACTGATAATTTCTCTTGCAGGTTGCGTTTTACGCACAAGTCCAACACTTTGTCCTGCATATAGGGCTAAAGCCTCCAAATCACCTGTCATTTCTGGTAGGGGAATGAAATCCTCATATCGAGTGATTTTCCGCCCATCAGGTGTCATGGCAATCACTTCGCCTTCCCCTGTGCGTTGCCCACTACGATGGCACCCTTCCTTTTCCCATCGCTTCACTGTGCTATTTGCAATTGTACGGTGTGGCGCATTTTCCCATCCCTTGTCAAACAGACAAGAGTATGTAGTACCAGACTCGGACGCACTGAAGAGTTTTTCCCTGTATATGGGGTGAACAAAAGCTTCCTCACTTGATAGAAATCTCGTGCCCATCCATACGCCGCTGGCTCCAAGTGCTAACGCAGAAACGATTCCTCGACCATCAGATATTCCACCTGCGGCAACAACGGGAACTGGAGAAACCGCATCAACAACATTTGGCAATAACGGCATCGATGCGATTTTCCCCCAGACATGACCGCCTGCTTCCCACCCTTGGGCTACAATAACGTCCACTCCAGCATTGACTGCAATCCGTGCTTCTTCGGCACTCCCCACTGTATGTATCACCAATGCCCCTGCGTCATGAATTTGCTGAACATACGGGGTGGGGTCTCCCCAAAAGAGGGAAATAATCTTTACGCCTTCCTCCAGACAAATACGCAATCGGTCTCTCTGATCCCACTCCAAGACCAGATTTACCCCGAACGGTTTAGTTGTCATCTGTTTTGTCTCTCGAACAACCTCGCGTACTTCGTCCATACTTCTCCACGACAATGCCAACATACCCAATCCCCCTGCATTGGACACGGCGGACGCTAATTTAGGGCAACTTGCACTGCCGATTGGGGCTTGGATAATTGGATAATCAATTTTTAAAAGTTCCGTTAAACATGTTCGAAGCATCTTTAGTATCCACCTCCACTGTTAACAATTCAGATTCTTCTTTTGCGATCAGCGATGGTGTGTGCTTCTTCGGAATTACGACTACATGAACGGGATAGAAAGTACGGGTATGATGATAAGTCAGTACATTGAGAGTCTCCATGACTTATGCAACCAATGTTCGCCTGCTCAAAACGCTGTGACAGTAAAAGTCCATGGACATGATGCAATGTACCTCCGTGTAGAGTTGAGGGACATGTGTGTGAAGTGCAGAGAATTTCGGCTTTCAGTCTACTGTGAAATCGGATGTTTATGCAGTTTTTGGGGCATTCGTGTTGAAAATTCACCCGCAACATTTGTTGAAGACGTAGGTAGATAAAAATCCTCCCTTGCAAGACGCAAAGGAGGACTGATTTTCACCTTATAATCAGCTTTAACATGGTATTAGCGTTCTTCTGAAATTCATACGGGACTTGAATTTCTTCTGCCATCCATCCTTGACCGCTAACCCACTCAATCAGTGTGTCCATGTATTCATATCGTTTACCTTCCATATCAACCGTTGGGAAGATTCGAACTTCTTCCTCTGTCACTCTAAACAATTCATTTAAGGTCTGTACATGAAAGTCATAATCCAGTCTATCTGCGTAAGTAAACAAGAAGTGTGCGGACAACGTTACATCGAACTGTTTGTCTGTAAACGGCAACTGTGGCAAGACCGAAGGTATGTAGTGACTTATCCCAAACTCCTTCATGTCAGAAATACACTCCGTCAGTGCTTGTGTTCTCGCTCGCTTCAGTTCTCCAATGCCTGAGAAGAAGTCCCAAATGTAATTACCTTTGGATTGCTCCATTGACTGCATAGTATGTTGAATGTCTTGGAACCCTTTCTTCTCTAAATCGTCAACATTATGATAATAAGCAATATCAGTTGCCATCGTTTTGATGCCATTCTTGTTTGCGTTGGCGGTGAATGAACAAGCACCAGATGGGCAATCCAAAACTTTACGACCCACTAAATCTTCTTTAGACAAATTGAACATGAGTAAATATTCCTCCCATGTTCGTCCAATGAATACGATTCTACTTAGGTCTAACCCTACGGTTTTCTCAACTTGACTCATCTTTACTCGTCTCCCCTAATCTCAACTGAATACACTATAATATTAACACAATGCTTCAGCTACAAGTGAACAAGGTCAAGATAACCCACTGGATTATTTCCTGCTTTCAATGGCGATGCGTATTCCTAATCCAATAAGCACAATTCCTGTCACTCGTTTGATTTGTTGTTGAACACGAGGTTGTTCAATCCATTTTCGTAGTTTCGAAATGAATCCTGCATACACAAAAAGCCAAAGTGCTGTCAAAATAGCCAAAACCATCCCTAATCCAGTTAAAGACCAAAACGCATCGTTACCTGGTGCCACAAACTGAGGTAAAAACGTCCAAAAGAAAACAATAGCTTTGGGGTTTAGAACATTGCTCAGTAAACCTTGGACATAAGATGATTTATTGGCGTATTTTTTAGGGATTTCTATTTCAACAGTGTCTTTTTTCTTGGTCAAAATAAAAACAATTCCCAACACAAAGAGATACAAAGCTCCTGCGTATTTTATAATTTCAAAAGTCAGAGCAGATTTGAGAAGAATTGCAGAAAGTCCCGCAGAAGCTAAAATACTATGTAACGCGATGCCCGATCCTGTCCCAAGAGCGGTCTTAATCCCTCCACGTAGTCCTTTGGAAATCGTGTTTCTTGTTACAAGTGCTGTATCAAGACCAGGAACTAAAATCATCGCAAGTGCAGTAATTAAGAATAGATATACATGTTGCAATCTGCTTCGCCTCCCTTTCTGAAATTATACCTTGTAACGCCCCGTTCGTATTACTCTAACAAGCCATCATATACAAACCGTATTCACACGCGCTTTGCATGTATAATTTGCGGCGGCAACTCTATGAAAAGCGAAACAACTAACGAATCAAGCATTGTGTTTACTCAGTCTTGATGGTCCCGCTCCCATTTCAACGCCCGTTGTTCAATCTCCTTGACCAACGCTTCCTTGCCCTGGATATATGAATAATGTCATATGGAAATTCTCGCGCCAATTTTCGCTTCAACTCTCTGTACTCCCTCGCTTCATTGGGATGTGGTCTTTTCGATAATCCCGAAATGCCAATTGCCGCCCAAAGATACGGCGCAGTTTCTCCGTTTCTACCTCATACATAGAAACCCATTGCTCGTTGTAGGGCGTTACTTTGACGCGCCGCATCACATATCCCCTAAACCCAGTCAGTCATTTACGCCCCATCCACTTCCTCTTTCATGATTTCATTCGCGACAACCACTTCTGTCCCTGGCAATCCAACGGAACAAAACAGAGTTATATCATCTTGACTCTTTCTCCCAAGCGTGTTCCCACCAACAACGTTACCAAGCTGTAAGATCCGTTCCTCATCAGGTGTCCCGACCAGAAAATGCGGCGTTGGGTAAGCCTTCAACTGCTCAATGGAATCAGTCGTAATCACCGAACTGCGTGCTCCCAATTCAGTTGGAACCTCATGTCGTTTTATTGATTTGGGACCGACTGTGTTGATATGTATCCCTGGCTCAAGCCATTCCGCTTCAAAAACTGGTGTGCCGCTATTGGTGGCACAAATGAGAATATCCGCACCGCTTACGCAACCTTTTGGATAATTGACAGCAACGACCTCTACACCCAGCTTCTTCATCATTTCCGCCGCGAATGCTTCTCGGTTCTCTTGATTACGACTGAAGACTCTAACCCGCTTTATCTCCCTGACAGCGACAGCCGCCTCCAACTGTGTCCGCGCCTGTATACCTGTTCCGATCACGGCGACTTGTTCGGCATCCGTCCGAGCCATGGCTTTAATTGCCACTCCACCAATTGCCCCCGTGCGCATAGCACCGAGCAGGTTGCCAATAACAATGCCCTTGAAAACACCCGTATCCGAATCAAATACACAAACCAACTGCTGATGACCGTCCAAATCATTCGCAAAGGTGTCGTACACACGGAACCCGATGACCTTTTCCATGGCTGTGGCGGCACCCGCCGTAAAAACCAAGCCCCCCTGGTCGGTTTCCAGGCGAAATCGTGGCGGCGAAACGAGTGTTCCATTTGCCTGATCCTCAAAGGTGCGTTCAATTGCGGTTACTATCGACGGCATTGAAACAAGCTTCTCAACTTCTGAATCAGTAAGTACCTGATACATCTTTACCACTCCTTTCTTCCTGCTCAACTGATCCCTATATTTCTCGGCGTAGGAAGGTTAAACAAGAACAATGTGCTCCATAAAATAGCTCCGAGTTCCTTCCCCCAATTTGCCTGTTCTTTTGTCCTGAATATGCCTTACCCAAATAATATTCACTTACTCCACCGTAATCCTTGTTGAGATGAGTATAGCGGAAATTTCAGGAAGATGGCTTGGCTGGCGTTGAATCGTAGCGACTTCAATTACAAATGGCATAACTTAGTTTCATTACCAAACACACCAAATACGATATGATATTAAATATAGAGAAAGGAGTAAATATTTTGAACACAAAGTTCGAGATTAGACGGATTACAGAATGGTACGCAAGAGACATGAACGCCCTGAGTTCCTTATTGATAGCTGTGGTTGAGGATGGAGCCTCTATTGGATTTCTACCTCCATTGTTAGAGGAATTTTCTCTTGAGTATTGGAAAGAGGTCATGGCTCCCAACGTAAGGTTGTGGGTAGCGGAATACAGCGGAGAAATTGTAGGAACCGTTCAACTTCAACTCAGTACCAAACAAAACGGCATGCATCGGGCTGAGATAGCAAAGTTGATGGTGCACCCCAAAGCGAGAAGAATGGGCATTGCTCGACAATTGATGGGGACTGCTGAAGATACGGAAGTTGAGGAAGGGCGTTCTCTCATTGTCCTCGACACCAGAGCAGGCGACCCATCGAACACGTTATACCGCTCCCTTGGTTATATTGAAGCTGGACGAATCCCTCAGTACGCAAAATCTGCGAATGGGCAACTGGACACCACGGTTCTCTATTACAAGCTGTTATAAAAGTTCTATCCATTTTTACCACCTTATTTAAGTCACAGGATAGAAAGTAGAGGGAGTGTTTTACATGGTAGAAAGAATCAAAATATCGACAGGTTCGTCGTGGGAATCAGTCGTAGGTTACAGCAGAGCAATTCGAGTTGGAAATCGTGTAGAAGTGGCAGGCACGACTGCCGTCAGAAATGGCAAAACGGTCGGGGTGGGAGATGCTTATGCCCAAACGGTTTGCGCGCTGGAGATTATCAAAGAATCACTCGAAAAGGTTGGAGCCAAGCTGTCTGATGTTGTTCGCACGCGAATGTTCGTAACAGACATCTCGAAGTGGGAAGAAATCGGGAAAGTGCATGGGGAGTTCTTCAGAGACATTCGCCCTGTCGCTACGATGGTTGAAGTGAAGTCACTCATCGAACCAGAACTTCTGGTTGAGATCGAGGCTGAGGCAATTGTAAGCGAGTAATGTGTCAGTCGTTAATGTTCGTTTCTTACATCTATAGTAAGGCAGTTAAAAGCTTCGCATCAGACTACCGTGTATATGAAATGCTGTACCTCCTATCGAGTTTTTCGACCCCTCCTTCCCTACATGGGGTGTTTGACCCACAATTATTACAGACATCGAGTTCTAAAACGGGAGGCATTTATCGTGAAAATGGATACTGTTATTTTTCGCCAAGCCACTCAAGAAGACCTTGATTCAATCGTCCTGATGCTTTCCGATGACACTTTAGGCAACACCAGAGAACGGTACGAACATCCTCTTCCTGAGAGCTATATTAAGGCATTCCGAGCTATCGACTCTGATCCAAATATTGAACTCATCGTGGCATGCGATGCCGATGCTATTGTTGGCGTTGAACAGGTCACATTCACCCCTCATATCACGTACCAGGGAGGCTGGCGAGCAACGATAGAAGGCGTGCGTACTGCCTTATCGGAGCGCGGCAAGGGCTTGGGTAGTCAAATGATTCGTTTTGCAATTGAGCGAGCCAAGGAACGGGGATGCCATATGGTGCAATTAACGACAGACAAAAAGCGAGCAGATGCCCTGCGGTTTTATGAACGGCTTGGATTTCAGGCTTCGCATGAAGGACTGAAATTGCATCTGTGAATCAAGAAGGCAAATCTGAAAGGGGAGCAACACGATGGCATTGGATATGCGGAGTGCAGAGGTTGAAGATATTCCAGTTCTGTGCACTTTAATGGAACAACTTACGGGTCATACAGTTACTTCAGATACGATGGAAAACCGTTTAAAATTTGTTGCTGAAAGTCCCTTTGATTCGTTGTATGTTTGTCACGAAAACGGTGTAGTTGTTGGGCTTTTGGCATTTCGAATTCGGGAAAACATAGAAGATGTAAGTAGGTACGGCGAAGTGTCTGTAATTGTGGTTGATGAACAGGATCGGCGTAAAGGGGTTGGACGTTTTCTAATGGAATTTGCTGAAAGACTGGCAGTTGAAAAGGGATGCATTAGGACTTGGTTGGTCAGCGGCTTCGGTAGAGAGGAAGAAGTTCACCACTTCTACAGGGAAATCGGATATGAAGTAACGGGTTATCGGTTTGTAAAGAGATTTTGACGAATATATGAAGAAGGTCTGGAGGGATACGGATGGACACATTACGGTATCCAAACAGACCGTTCACAGCGGTTAAGGAACCGACTGAAGAGCATCGCAAGGAATATATTGAATATTGACCCAAGTACCCGCTTAACAATGGGATATGCAACGCAGTGAGGAGTGAACGTCATCAAAAGATTTAGTTCTTTGGGGTATCAAGAGTTCGGAGATCCTCTTGATGTGCTTCAAATAAGTAACCGAGCATATACCCCACTGCTTCATGACCAAATCTTGGTTCGAATGAAACTGAGTCCAATCAACCCTTCCGACCTAATCCCGATTCGTGGTACTTATCGACACCGAATCCAACTACCAGCGATACCAGGGTATGAAGGCGTTGGCGTTGTTGAGGACATCGGTACGTCTGTATCACCGACATTATTGGGCAGACGTATACTCCCTTTACGCGGCGAAGGAACCTGGCAACAGTACGTAAAAACACAAGTGAATCTTGCGATACCCGTTCCTGACGATATCGATGACGAAATCGCAAGTCAAATATACATAAACCCTGTGACGGCATGGCTCATTTGCACGGAAGAACTACGACTGACATCTGACGATGTGTTAGTTGTAAATGCTTGTGGCTCTGCAATTGGACGTATCTTTGCCCAACTTGCAAAAGTATTTGGGTACAGACTAATCGCAGTCGTAAGGAACGATACCTACACTGAAGATTTACGGTCACTTGGGGCGTGGGCGGTGGTTAACACGTCCAAATCCTCACTCGTTAATACAGTTTTGGAATTAACCCATGGATTGGGTGCAACAGCGGGCATTGATAGTATCGGCGGACAGGATGGAGAACAACTCGTCAACTGCATTCGTCCTGGTGGAACAGCATTGAGTATTGGTCTCTTATCTGATATTCCAATCGATTGGGCGCGGATTTACCAACAGAACCGCAACGTCACCGTGAAACCATATTGGCTTAAAAGATGGGTTGAAGGTGTGTCGGATACTCGCTGGCATCAGACATTTGATGAAATATTCAGCTTGGTTATGGAGAATAAGTTGACTCTGCAGAAAGCAAAAAAGCAGTTTGGGCTTTGGGAATATGAGAAAGCAATTCAAGAGACAGAACAACCTGGTCGCAACGGGAAAATGCTTTTTAACCTCTAACTGTGTAATTCCACAATATGGTTTATATTCGAAAAGAGGTGAGTTAAAATATGGATCATCAATCTGTTCAACATTACCTTGCAACGCTGTCGTACCGATTCGAAAAGACGATTAAGGATGCCCCAAGACATTTCTCAAGCGTAGATATTGGGCATGGTGTAAGAACCCCTATCGAAATCGTAAACCATATGAATCACGTTCTTCGTTACGCTATCCATGCGTTTGAGAAGTCAGATTTGGACGAGACACCACTGCTAACTTGGGGCGACGAAGTTGAGTGCTTCCATCAATCTGTCATGCGACTATACCAGCTTTTGAAGCAGGGATTGGAGCCTCACGGGGCTACGTTGGAGCAAATCGTACAAGGACCTATCTCGGATGCTATGACGCATGTGGGACAACTTGCATTGCTTCGACGGATGGCAGATTCACCGATTTCAGGCGAGAATTTTATGGCGGCTAACATCCGACTTGATTAGTTTATAAGTAGAGAGACAGGTAATCGGGTCTGACATATTGGGTTTCCGATATGAATGCATGCGGAGTATTTTTACCACCCATAAGTCCGAAGGAGGTACAACGATGGCTATTCGTGAGGTATTACAGTTGGGAGATCCCCGTCTCAGGGAAGCTTGCCGTCCCCTGGTTGAATTCAACTCTGAACAAATAGAGTCAACGATTGCCGATTTACAAGATACTTTAGCACATTGGCACGAAACGACCACGTATGGACGCGGGATCGCCGCACCTCAGATTGGAGTTATGGAACGAATTATCTTTATGAATGTTGACAAGCCCTGGGTTCTTATTAACCCAGAAATCGTTGAACGCAGTACAGAAACGATGGTGGTATGGGATGCATGCCTGAGTTTTTTGTGTATCTTCTTTCAAGTTAGACGTAACGAATGGATTCGGGTACGTTATCAAGATATGACTGGTAACACACATGAGATTATGGCGCAAGGAGAATTATCCGAACTGTTGCAACATGAGATTGATCATTTAGATGGCATCTTAGCTCTGGATCGAATGACGGATATCAAGACGTTATGTACTCGTGAAGAATTCGAAAAGCGCCATAGACATAACAGCCCATACGCAGTGTGAAGAACTTGATTGGAGGGAAAATATAATGAATACGGTAATGAAAACCTATTGGAATATGAGATATAACGATGGGTGTATTTGGGGTTACGAGCCGTGCCCGTCTGCCGTAATGTCAAATGATTGGTTCCACAAGCATAGAGTAGTGAATGTTCTGGTACCTGGATGCGGATATGGACGAAATAGTCTTTGGCTTGCCAAACAGGGATTTTATGTAACTGCATTTGATGTATCGGATACAGCTATAGAATTAGCAGTTGAACAGTCACGCAATCAGTCGTTGGATATTGAATACCACGTTGCGGATGTATTTGACGATACTTTTTTGGTGAATAGGTACTTTGATGGCATATACCTTTCTAATGTCATCCATCTTTTCCTTAATGAACAACGCAGAAGCCTGCTTGATCGATTAACTTCTCTACTAAGACCAAATGGAATCCTAACGTTCTCCTGTATTTCCGTCTTCGATACCAACAACTATGGAATCGGATCAGAGGTGGAGTCAAATACCTTCGAAAAACACGAGGGAAAGCCACTGCATTTCTTTAGTGAAGAAGAATTACGCCACGTGCTTTCGAATAATTATGAGGTCTTGAAGTGCCAACTCCATACTCAGACTGAAACTGACCCCAGTGGAGAATCTGAGGAATTAAAACTGTGGTTTGTTGTGGCGAGAAAGTTATAACGCCTCTCACCTGATCAATATTTGGGACACATCCGACCCTTGTTCCTATGACAAGGAACCCCCGTCGGATGCGTCAATAAAATGGTGATACAATCCAGATCACAGAGAGATCATCGAGAGAGGCGGATTTTATGGAGCATATTAAAAAAATTCGCATTGATGTATCGAATGTTACCCGTCAAGGTCAGAGTCCCCTCGTGTCCATCGGAAACAAAATTTGGCGTTCACGCTGGACAGCAGATATTTCGCTGTTACTTGTCGCTCTGGTTTGGGGAACCACGTATGTCGCTTCCAAGGATGTCGTTTCAAGCGTGCCCGTCATGCAATTCCTGTTCATTCGATTCTTATTAACTACAGTCCTTATGTTGCCTCTAACCTTCAATGCAATCCGTAAAGCTGACCGCTCCACATGGCTAACTGGTATCGTCTTTGGATTGTTCCTGTTTGCCATCTTTACGCTTGAAACCTATGGTGTCGCGAACACATCTGCGGCAAATGCGGGATTCCTCATCAGTTTATTTGCAGTCATGGTTCCACTGATTCAAAGCGTTGTGTATCGAAAACGCCCCAAACTGACCTTACTTGGTGCTGTGATTCTTTCAGTTCTGGGAACTGCTTTACTGACCCTCCATGGATACCACATCAACATTGGCGATTACTTGGTTCTTGGTGCGGCTTTTTGTCGTGCTGTGCAAATGACCTTCACGAAAAAACTGACCGACGGCAAGGCGATGAACTCAGGGGCTTTAACGACAATCCAATTGGGCGTTGTCGCCATTGGTTCTGGGTTTGTGACAATATTCCAACACCCTTCCTACACCCACTTGACGATATCTTTCTGGCTAATCACAGGCTACTTGGCTGTATTCGCAACGATGTTCGCGTTCTTCATTCAACTGACCATGATTCGCAGGACTTCACCTTCGAGGGTTGCCGTTCTGATGAGCAGTGAACCGATTTTCGCGGCGTTGGCTTCAGTCCTTATTCTTGGAGAAAGCCTGTCTGTAGTCGCCATGATTGGCGGCGCATGCATTGTAGCAGGAATGCTATGGGCGAGAAAATTGACGTAGGTTTCGAGCTAACAGCCATAAGGAGAGTATCGAAGATGTCTTCTATTGAATTTCGTTTTAACGCGCCAGTAACAGGGCAAGAAGTGTCGGATGTTTTCAAACGCTCTGGAATCGTTTTTGACATTTATGCAGTTTAGTCAGGGTTTCCTTATGTCATTAGTGACAGAACGTGCCCAATTCGAAATGATTTATCGATTCAAACCTACGAATTTCACATCTTCGCGCGCTTTTGAAAAAAAGGGAGTTCCCAACTCACATTATTTCAAATACAGAAAGACTTTGTTCCAATCGGTATTGGAGCCTCAAACATTATTGAAATATTGATGTAACGCGTTAAGAGTCTTAAATTTCATGTTGTTAAAAAGAAACTCAGAGCCAGCTATCAAGAACTTTTGCTGTGCGTTGGAGAAATTTTTCACTGTAACATTTACAATATAGTACACCTTCTTATTTTTACCTATATAAGGTAATACATAATCTTCGATTGCACGGTTACCAACTGGAGCTGTGCCATATTGACGTGTAAGGAGATTTTTCACGTAGTTTATATAGGAGCTATAAACCATTGTAGAGCCTTGAGCCTTCAGGTCTGTTCCATTGACGTAATGACCATTCGCTATCACGCTGTTATACACTTTCAGAGTCGTATTCGTAGGGACAGTTGTCGGATTCGGTTGTGTACTGTTTGTTGCCAGGCTATTCCCAGCAGGTACATTCCCAGAAGTACTGTCAATCGTTGAGCTCTTGGATGGCGCTACTGCGCTTATATTTTTTGGCGTATTGCTTACCGTATTTGTAGCGTTCGATGCAGAAATCGATCCTGAACTTTCTCCACCACCTGTGCCACATCCCGCCAGAACTCCTATGATTGTCAATGCCACACCTGCTGTTACCCATTTCTTATATCGTTTCATTCCTAATATAAACCTCCTCGTTGTACAGGAATTAGACGGAATCGCTCCTCGTTTGGTTACGTTCCATTTTTTTGGATTGGTTTCATGTACAACAGAAGAAGTCTTCTTGTTGATTACTGCCCATTACGACATAAGGATATCACCGTAAAGGGAATGAGTATGCAGTAGTCATGCCCAACTGAGAGCCGCGTTTTTCTGTAAAATGAAACTGCGGAATACACGCCTGGATAATTCAACGGAAAAGATAACTTCTTCTGTTATGGAACGGACTATTACAACAGGGATAGGAGGTACGGAGCTATCATTCCCTTCAACTTCAACTCCCGTATTCTCACCAATCAATTTCTTCGGGATAATTCCAATTACTCAAACTGATGTCTTCTGTCGAGCAGTTGTGGGCTATCGCCGCTTCTCTTACGCCTTGCTCAATCTCCTGATATTCCTTGCCCTTTTCAGTCATTCTTTTGACCAAACTGGACAATGATTTTGCCCGCTCCTCCTTGTCCTCGATGTTCAGATATCGGATGTTGAGCATATCGAGGTATTGAGTGGCATATCCATCTGTCCAGGTGTAGTCCTTATGCAAGTAATTCATGATTCGCTTGAAAGATGCCTCTGTCACTACTTCCTTCACGCATCCTACCACCAAGGACTGAAACAATCGGGCGATCGCGATATGTGTGTCCCATAGATTTTTCTTGTCTACCAAAGGAAAAGTAGCTGACTTTGCCTGTTTCTTTGCATAAAGTCGAATAAAATCGTTGATTGCCAGGATGACGAAGAGAACTTCGGGGTAATAAACACTTACTTTGTAATACAAGTTTTTTTGTGGAGAGATCATACCGAGGAGTTTCATGGTGTCCTCGTCCATCCCATTGTCAATAAACTCAAATTCCCGATCTGCTTGGAATGCATGTCGAAGGTCATACATCACTCCAAGAGTGCGAAGCCGTGCACCTTCATAATTCCCGTAGTCTCCTTCGTCCCCGATAATCATCAATAGAGCCATATATAGAGTGTCCATGTCCTGGTAGTCGCCACATATCTCGATGCCAGCGAGATTCGCGGTATTTTTGAGGGTTAACATATAGTCACCTACGTCCCATGTTAATAAAGTTGATGTAAGTATAGCCCAGAACGAGGAATTGAGGGACCTGAGACGGGGTTGGATTAAGATTGTCCCCCCCTTTACTTCCCCATCGTAGACCTTTATTCTAATACATAGACATTCTACATATGGTGGTGTTTTAAATAAACAGGGATATGGTGAAGGGATTCATTGATCCTATCGTTTTGTCGGTTGTGGTACGCGGCGACACTTATGGATATCAGATTGCGAAGGTCGTGAACGAACAAACAAATGGAGCCTTGGAATTGAAAGAAGGAACGTTATACCCTGCCCTCCGCCGATTGGAGGCAGAACACCTCATTGAAGGCTTTTGGGGAAACGAAACAGATGGTCCCAGACGACGCTATTACCGCATCACAAAGAAAGGACTCGCCAGCTTGGAATCGTCACGGCAGTCGTGGAACCAATATCAACGAATTCTCAACACCTTCTTAGGGGAGGCATTTGCATGATGACCAGTCCGATACAATCATACCTTGAACGAGTGATGCGACGAAGCGGGTTGACGAAGCGTGAAAAAGCCGAGTGGATTGAAGAAATGTCGTCCCATTTGAGTGACGAAATTGAGCATCTAATGACAGTAGGTCATGATGACGCAGAAGCTACTAAAATGGCGTTAGAGAAATTTGGACAACCAACCGTAATCCGTCGAAAGATCGCAAAAGACACCTTTGGGCTGTCCATACGGATGATCTATGGACTATTCTCGCTGTTCTTCGTATGGTTTTTCATCGACTTATACATAGTTCATTTACAGTTTCCAGGAGGATGGTTCAAACGATACCCTAACATCGGGGGATACCTTTCAAGCATTATTTCAGCCGTACCCAACTCCCCTTCACTAATGTTAGCCATGTGCGTGAGCATGTTACTCATGTTTAAGACTCGCTGTTTGAAGGATAGACTGTCCATCTTATTCACCCTGATGGTTTTCGGAATGATCTGGGTACTGATGCGACTCCCTCTGTCCTTTGGTGCAAACCAATTTCTGTTTGGCATTCGCGATCTTACAATCAGGGAACCATGGGTGGTTATGATTTCAGGGGGATTTATGGTTTGGGGACTGTTGCTCTATTTCTGGACAAGAAATTCTTGGGTAAGCATTACTCCGATTTTAGTCTCCGTCGCCACGGGACTTTGGAAACCATTCATGTACGGTGGTTCTCACTGGATAACACTGATTCAAATGGTCATCCTTATTGCGATTCGGTGTATCCCTATCGTGATGCTTTTAGCAATCTTTCGAGTGGTTGATAAGTGGAGCCATCGGTCAGTGTCCACGTCATAAGGGCGAAAAACACAGGTGCGGGTTCGGGGAGCAAGGCAACAACATTGCACGCACGTTTTGGGAATCTTGGGACGAGAACTCGGAGCCTCCCCAGTTTCCCCTCCTCACCACCCTAAAGTTTGGTAAACTACTGGTAACTAATCAGGATTGGGAGGTTCCAGTTTTGTTCATGATCCCATATGGTCGCCGTCTGGAGACTATCGACGAGCAATTGGCGAAGCTCATTGCTGAACGCCTTGAAATAAGTAAGGGAACAAATGGATATCCAACAAAGGAACTGCTCGATAAATGGTGTGAAACATTTCAGGTAGATCGACACATCATTGGACAGGTGTTCGCGGCGATGAACAATCCACGCCGTACACCACGGCTTCCCGCATCACCACAGAATCTCCGTGACATTATCCCCGTCATGAAGCAAGTGACCGTGGATGAAGTGACTTACCAGATAACGAGGATGGAACAGTATGTAGATTTCAGCCTTGTCTACGTTGAGGTTTACACGAGTGAGGACGCTGATACGGCAGAACTGAATGTCCAGTTGATGCTGAATGTGGAACCGAATGAAGGGCGACAGGTTCAATTTCACCGTTCTCATGGTCAAACCAACCAAGCTTCTATGGTCTACATGGTTACGCCGCAACTGCCCTACGATATAACGAACTTCTCATTCCAACTCGTGCCCAATCCCATGCCCCGACATCCTCGTGCACCAGAGAAGATTTTGGATCAAACTGTGGCATTCGGTGAGTGAAGCAACCAGTGGAACCTCTCCCACGGAAAAAGCAGTACATACCCTCATAGAGATAAGGGCTGTACTGCTTTTCGTCCTCAACCATGTCTTCAGACGGAAGTAACGATTTTCCTTGGAACAAACAGCTTTTTGTATATGAACCGCTCCAGAATTCCCCAAACACCAGAGGTCGTATAGTACAACGCTACCGCAATCGGTGCACCCCATAGAACAATCATCGTCACTGTACAACCAACAATCGCACTCATGATCTGAGCATTTCCCACATGTGTTTGGCTGTAGGTCACGAAAGTACCCAATGCCATCAATACACCCGCGACGATTAGAACGACGTGAAACGGGTCAGCAACGGTCAGGTAAGGAACCCAAGGAATCAGAACGGTCATCGCTGGATGATCCAGATATCGAAACAGTCTGTAGAGCACAAAGAACACTGGAGACTGTACGAGTAAAAGGCTTACGGATGACAATGGCTTAACACCATGCTCTCTCATGAGTTTCTGCTGGGCTTGCATCAAATCGGACTTTGATCCCGTCCACGACTTCTGAAGCTCCGCCACTTTATCCGCAATAGATGCCTGGGCGATGCTACTTTAAACAACTTTGATGGAGAGTGGAACCAAGAGTAAACGTATCCCTATGGTGAACAAAACGATGGCAAGACCCCAGTCGTGGGTAAACCCTGCTAAAGCTGACAAAGTGGCGTGAAGAACCTGTTCAATGTTGGTATACATGACAAACATCCTCCTTTGTGTGCTTCAAACCTCAATGGATCAGAGCAACGCAAAGGAAGGTACTTCTTCATCACTGTCGCCTGTCTTCAATAGCTTTCGACGCACAGTGCGCATAATACGGAGGATCGGCTGTACAATGGACTCAACGCTGTCATGCATCCCAAGGCTGGGGACATACAGAAGGTGACGACTGGAATGCGGGAATTTTGGGTTTGAATTTCTCCATAGGTGTAGAGCCAATCCAATGAAGAACGCAAGCATGGTCGAAGCAAAGAACAAGTGCCTGTGTTGGTCATGCGTGATCGTACTGCCTGTACAAATTCTTTGGTTATGCCGAGCATGAAAACAGAAGAGATCGCTCGTCCAATGTTGCCCGTACTCAGCCAAGACACCGTTTTATGCACCGACGCTTACCATGAATACAAGACCGTCACTAAGTCAGCAGGCATTCAACACATCGCACTCAATCAGAATAGGGGTGAATTCAAGGGGCGTGTATCACATCCAAAACGTCAATGCTTATCACAGTCGTCTAAAGGGCTGGTTACAACACTTTCGCGGTGTTACAACGTAGTACCTGGATAACTATACGACATGGTTTGCCTATATCGATACAACACGAAGCATTTCTCATGGTACTTGGGAGCAAAGGTTTCTTGCGATGTCATGCATTGACAGTAAAAAAGTTCGCTACAAGTCGTCTGTTCCAACAGGAACTTGCGTCATTTGTAACGAACCGATCCTTACTGGGTAAAATGTTGACAGTATCTTCTTCGTATCCCACGATACTGGAGAACGGGAGCCTGACCAGTTGTGTCACACCAATTGTTATCATTCGCTCAGCAAAACTCAGCACATAACCGCAAGTTGAGTGAGTAAATCATTGTGAACCGTTTGTTTGAACGTCAGCTTCATAATACTGTCCGTTCGATGAACCGAATACTGGCTTGAATACAATTGCTCGTGTGAAGTTGGTTCCTTTTAGCTCAAATATCGTGAATGCACCTGAAACCTTTCCGTGATACGAAACTGTACCAAGTTTTTTGCCCACGTTATATGAACTGGTTGTTCCCACAATCTTATACAGGTGATTGTGCCACCCCAGTATTGTTCCAGACGGCAAGTTTGGTAGAGATTGCGTGGTTCCGCAACCTGACAGACCCAAAACAACAACGAGAAGACTGAGAATTTTCTTCATGGTCGGCACCCCTTTCTATAAGAATTAGACGTCAATACTGAAGATGTGTTACACATCATCATTTTAGCCAAAAACAACATTTCCTGCGAACAGAGCGTAACTAAATACAGCCGTCCCTTTAGGGAATCCTTTGATACTCTGTAATCGGGTGATGAACATGAAAAAAATCAAAGTCGCTCCTCCAGTAACAGAACAAGATAATGAATGGTTGAGGGAGTTATGGTTACGTAAGTGGGGCGACGAAAGCATGGTATCGAAGGGCAAGAAATATTACATTCATGACTTGGCGTCAGTAATTGCCTGGGCAGATGGGTAATCGAGTTGGGACGGCTACTTATCACCTTGGCGCAGACGATTGTGAGTTGATGAGCATTAACTCCACAGTGGACGGTTTCGGTGTCGGGACTGCTCTGATTTCCTTTGTGGAGCAAATTGCAAATTATTCAAAGATGCGTCGTATCTGGCTCATAACGTCCAACGATAACTTGGACGCCCTACGTTTTTATCAAAGACGTGGATATCGAATAACTGCCATCTCTCCTAACGCAATAGATGAAGCACGGAAGCTAAAGCCGACAATCCCACAGGTGGGATATTACGACATACCAATTCATGATGAGCTTGAACTTGAAAAGCTTCTCTAACCGCTGTTCAATGACAGATGAAATCCACAAATCTTATCAAATTTAGCGTATTGAAAAAGAACGTTTCCTATGTAACTGGCGTTGGAAAACCAACGCCTTTGGCTCCCTCCTTCCCCTTACGTTGTGCCTGTTGTCACACCATCTGATGCTCAAACTGCAAAATTTCATACAACGGATAACTGATGGTATTAACCATACGACTGAAAATCCGAGCCAATTCATCAGTCGTCTCGGCTATCGCTGGATAGGGTTTGAAGTAGCATCCTATCGCGTTGTCCTTAACCTGTACTCGTTCGTCTATCTGTTGCCTTAGTAGCCAAGGTTTCATGGAAAACAAATTGAACAACTCCATGTGCGGCTCCTCAAACCGTAGCTCGCAAAACGCAAGGTTTCTCCCATTCTTGGCTGAGATGTAATAGTCAATACCAGTCTTCCCTGCACCCAGACGAATTGTCGGATTCTCATCCGTGAAATGTTTCTCCCGTTGCAATGCAAGGAAATTTGGTACTACCTCTCGCAATCGATAAAGTAGATATCGATTGATGTCTTCACGCTTTTCCAAGTCAAAATGGTGCGGATTGGGGATTGATCTTCGTCTCAAAAACGGATACAGGGGATTTTCGATGACCCTGATCACCCTAAGTGGGCTTGAAACCTCATCCAGCGAATCCAAAGCCCCGTAAATTCGCAATTTATGCATGGCATTGAGGCGTTCCAGCAATTCTAAAACTTCCTGATTCACCTCCACCAGCACCAGTTTAATGGGCTTATTGCACATTTTCGCCTTGTTCTCCAATTCAACGACGTGTTTGTCCTGAAAGCTGAAAGCGAGGTACACCAATATCGCTTCATCGAGCATTTCCATCAAATCAAGAAGTCTCTCCTGGTGAAAGCCATTGGATCTCCCAAGCCAGACCTCTAAGATCGCAGGAACACCCAATCTCCTGTCGTAGCCAAACAAGTCGAACTTAAACTTGTTCAATTCATCCATCTTCCAATATTCTTCCAACAGTAAATCCGTTAACCGCACTCCAAGCACATTTTCCACAATTCGTTTCCGTTGTCGAAGGTAAACCGAAAAGATGAACTCACGCTCGCTTCCTTTTAAACTCATGTTCACGTCTCCTCCCCAGCCTGTAAAAAACAGAGAGAACCCAATGTGTCCTCTCTGCCTTGTGAAAGTTCACTCCCGAATCAATTCGAGGAATTCTCGCACCTTTTCTATGATTACAATACTGTCTCTAAGTTTGTTGTCCCCATCGAGATCGCTACTCATCATCGTCTGCATCAAATCAACGAGACCGTCCTTCATGGCACGATTCGCTCGGATACCGTTGCCAAAAGTGTAATTGTGCGTGAGCAAAAGCTCGATAACGTCTTTCTCACGCCGCTCCTCTTCTGTAACGTCCATCAAGTCACTGACGGAGACTGAAAAGAATTCTGCAATCTTTTCCACCACGGGGTACGACGGACGTTTTCTTTGTCCAGATTCAATTCGTTGCAAATACCCAGCCGTGATGCCCGTCGCCTTTTCCACGTCGTACAGTGACAAGTTACGGCGTTTCCTCAGATACCGTATTCTTGCACCTACGCTATCTGGAATTTCGCGCTTGTCTTGACCTTTTCTCAAATCTGCCCGCCTCCATGTGTTTCCCAAGTGGGAATCCTGTTTTAATTTTCGAATCTATTCCTTATACACACTTGATAGGTTAAAAATTCAGGAGATTGAGCGAAATAGAGGCGGAATCGCGCGAAAAGGCGAGGTTAGGGTGGGGGCGATTACATAGGTTGATAGGAACGACATCGAGGGCGTACAAAAGGTAGATTGAATCAGATTGTGTTTAACACCCAGAAACGTTTATGCGGGACAAATCATATGTTATCCACAAATAAAACCATAGACACTGACATAAAATATTTACATAAATTGAAGCATAACCATTTACATTTACTGAAAATTGAACAAGAGTCCATATCTCTTTCTGCTTATTCATCCCCCCTTCGCTTCTCACGCTTTGAGACCGTTCGATTTACACCGACAGGATAATCAAGATATGATATTTCCAGTCAGTTCTCAGTAGTCAGGAGAAATTTGGATGTATCCAGAGCCGATGTTCTAACTTCCCAGAGGAGGTTAGAACACATGTCTCGCAGTCACAAGAAAACGCCAATTGTCAAAGACGGTTCACCAAGTCATCGACGCTTCGCCAAGCGTCAAGCAAACAAAAGAGTACGCCGCAAGAAATACATCGCCAATGGAAAGGCATACCGCAAACACTCCGAATCGTGGGATATTCACGATTACGCTTTCCGATGCTCGTAGGAAGAATGGATTGCTCGATGGGAAATGAGCGAATGGAACCGAGAACGCTACGGTTCGAAAGATGCGTATGTCCGAAGTTGGCGAAAATACTATCGTAACAGGTAAACAGGACCGCCGTGCAGGGAAGTCACGGTGGGTTTTGTTTTGGGGTCTACTAACTGTCCAGGATGTTTTGGACACGGGGATAGAAGTTTAACAAGAACTGAGTGCAAGCCATGGAGGACAAGGTGTCCGTCAGCAGTGGGACATTTTACGCATCAAATGGACAGGATAGACAGCAAGGTGAGACAGGAGAACTTCTGGACTGTCAGGATGAGGATAACGATTCGGAGGATTGGCGTTTATCTGGGATTGGCATCGCAACGGATGAAAAACTTCGGGGGTGTGGGGCTGACGGCACATTAGCTTCAATTCTCCACCTTGAGTGTCAACTCGAATCGGTCGGACACACAGCCAACTTGTGCTATGACCTGTTACTTAGTGACTTTTTGCCGCCCGCACCCAGCCGCAACCACTACATCCACGCGGAGGGGGATACGGAGGAGTGGGAGCTATATGGAGGGTTTTCTTTGCAACTTATGACATTTTTACATATCACCATATGTGTTACTCTTCATTTTTCTGCTCATAATTGAAAAAACACCTCCATAACCCTCCCAAAGTTCCCATCGAAAGCAGATAGTACGATACCGTATGCCCCCCCTCGCCCGTGGATGCGAATTTGTACCTGGGTGTGGCGTGGCAGTCAGATGTCTATCGACGTATGGGTGGAGAGGGCTGAGTCTGACAGTTTATATGCAGAATTGGGTCTATTGGGTCTTGTAACTCGTTTCTGCCGATGTTCGGGGGCAAGCAACTGTTGTGTAGAGGTTTGGTCGCGTTGACAATACCATCTCGTCATATCAGGGTTCCTGGTTGTAATACGGAACTTGTCCCTCATAAAGCAGACGGGTACGGTTCCATCGACTAATTCCGTTCCTCATTCGCGACGGCGATAGCTGAAACATGGTTTTGTCCTTATCGCAGGATGGCAGGTCACGCTCCTCCTGATAAGTTTGACGGTTCATCCATTTTCTCATTGTCGTCGCAAAAGTGGTTTTCCCTATTACGGATGAAATGAAACCTGTGGAATCTGTCTACCTGTCAACCAAGAACGATACCTTGGGTTTCCTTGATTAACTGCCGCCAACATGGGTGAGTACATTTCGCCAGATAAGCTACTTTGACCTTTCTTTATCGCGTAGGCGATGATTGCAACACGGTTTTTTCCTTTACCGAAGACGAATCTACCATGGCAATTAGACTACCCATACCACAGAAACGAAACCTTGGAATCTGGCTTTTGACCTGCGCCTACTTCAACGAGTTCGATGGCTTTGATCTGTTTCACAATACTCCTCTGTTCCATTTTGCGTTGATGAGACACGGTTTTCCCTTATCGCAGACAACAAAACCAAAGACAGTGGAGTCCTATGCAAGTTGAGATGAGACCATTGCGTTTTAGTGGTTTTTGAAAGTAGAGATCAACCTATTATAAGGGATCATCCATCCACCTTTAGGGATTTATTTCCACATGTTTTTTCGTGCATATAGGTTTATGTTTTCCGAAAGTTGTTTTGCTCGATCTTCCTTACTGCGACAAGGGATTTCAGACTTTGTGTGCGTGCTTATCGAAAGGCAGGTAGTGAGGGAAAACAGTGAATAGGGAGATAGATCCTTCGGAAAAAATAATCGATTCAAATTGCAATTCTGTAAGCAAAAATGGTTACAAATATGGAAGCTGAAATGTATACATTTACAGAACTGGTTGCTTTTCTTGAACTACTTTAGGCGCATGACACTCTCATAACCTTACTTCGTCCCTCGTCATCACAACTTCAGCTTATCCTGAGCATTGCAATGCGGCGGCGAAACACGTTCCCGTTCGTAGCGACCTTCTCCCGATCACCCCCTGTACCCAATCTGTTATTATTCATCCATGCAAAATATCAATGATTCCGACATTTCATATTCCTCGGCTGTACCCAACTCAACAAGTCCATATTGAACCAACAAATCTGCCAACTCACCTTCGAACAAGTCGCCGTCGTACCAAGGGAGTTGCTTTACATAATCTACAACGTGATTCAGGGCGTATTTTTCACAAATATCTATAAAAGCATCATGGAATCCGCTTGTACCTGCCATGTTCATCCACCAAGCATAATAGGCTGTTTTTTCGTAGCAATATGGCGATCTACCCTGGTGAATATCATTTTGTTTGAATACCTCAATCACCTTTTCGTGGAAATCGGTCATGAATTCCTTGGTGAAGCATTGTTTGATTTCCGCTGGCATTTCGTATTCGAAGGTTAGATCATCTCGAATCGGCATGAATATATCCCCCCTTTTGCAATTGCAAAGAAAAGCACGCTATGGTGAATTTGGACGAGTAATGTCATCCTATGAGCTTATGAAGTCGGCAAGCATCTCATTTCGCCAAGTCTATTATAATCCGTAAGCTCTTTCAAAACATAGGATGAGACAGGGGTTTGATGAGATGTCAATGTGCATTGTCAGTTGAATAAAGAGGTAGCATCGGAGGAACAAAAAGCAAAACATATTCCACAACAACATATAGAACTGGTTTCAGTTGTGAAAACGTAAATGTATACACTTTTCGAACCATTTCCTTTTCTTGAGCCATTTTAGGGTTGTACGCTGTCATCCTGTGCCTTTTACACCCACACACTCCAACAATCCCGTTCACACAGGGTACTTCAATTCAACAGCGAACCTGTAGAAAGCCTGACCCCGATCAGCAAAAAATTTCCTCATGGGGTCGGGGTCTCTGCTCCCCGTAAATGCATAGGTCACATGGGATTGAAGCTGAAACATACCTCGAAGTCGTTTCAGCAAGAGGTCTCCTCCGCCATCCATTCGAGCAACCTCCTGCCATTCGTGAAACCAGACCACCAATCGCGTGTCCAATGACTTTGCAATTCTTTCGGAAAGTTCCACTAAACAATCAACTTTCTCTTGAGCACTCATGTGAACGCTGTAATTCATATTGCCCAATGAATCATTTCCATCTGCATTCAAGTCAAGGTATGCATTTGTCAAGGCGTCCGCAAAGTCCTCGATAGATTGGATAGAGGAAAGGTCGAGATACGTGGTGAGACACCCGCGATGTTCCCGTAGAGCGTGCAATACCTGATGAGCTACCTCGATTCCGACATCACGAGGAATCGTAAACATTACACTGCACCCATCGTACAATCGCTGTTGAAGTTCTCGTACAAATTGGTTATACGAGGAGTGCGATGTAGGCTGAACAATTTCATGAGAATCTGGCATGCTCTCATCCATAGTCGCCGCCCCCTCCGATACCATGCTTATCAAGGTTTTAGTCATTTATACTAATTGCTCACGCACGATCCACTCTAATTCATGCATAGGTTGCTGGTAATTCTCTGTAAAGCAAGCCTCTGCATAACTCGTTGACTCGGTTCTTCTACTTAGTCATTTACACGAATAACGCTACTCTGCTGGAATTTTGCGTTCTTCCAGAGGTACGTTGCCTGAAACCATTTTACCTTGGCATTATCGTAATATTTTATCTTGAAACCATTTGGGTTTACCTTTTGAAACACTGGTGAGTATGTAAAATCTGAGACAAAGAGTTGTGAAGGTTCGGTTTGTAATTGAAAGATGCCTTTGGGAGTTATCGTAAACAGTTCATACCAGTTGCCGTTACTGCCCGCATACTGACCCAAGGTAAAGTCAGGATTCCCATCCCCGTTGTAATCTGCAAACTGGAACTGAAACTTTCTCATAAACAACGTGTATCGATCTGAAGGGAGGTTTAGCTTGGAAAAGACTTTTCCTGACGAACCTACTACTCGTAGTTGAAACTGCCCTGTCCAGTTATCCCCTTTAAACGGACCAAGAATGGGATTCTTCGCGTACTTCCCCTTTACGTCTACCAATTCAAGGTCTTGACCAGAGTATCCTGGAAGACTTGTTTTTGCCAATACAACATCGTGTATTGAAGTCCACTTTGGTTGTGGATTGTTGGTAGAAGTGTCGTTTCCATGAGTATTCACAGCATTCGTTCCTACGCTGATCTGTGTAGTGTTATTCGACATAGCAGTTGTTGATGTATTATTCAGCGTATGACTGCTACATCCCGTAACCGTGAAAAGAGTAAACCCAAGAATAGCTCCAACGCTGACACAAAGTCGCAAGTTCATACTCGGAAACCACCTCCATATCGCCATAAACCTTTCCTTGGTCATTTCGACCAATTGTTCAGGCGTGTTCGGCAACTCAACTCTATAAAGAAACCGTACCGTAGTTTGTTAAAGATAAAGAGAACTAATTGGATTCAACCTGGCTCTCAATACCCTGCGCGTACTTGACGAGATTTGTTTCATCTACGTTATTGGATCTTAGTACAAATATCCAATTCCCCGATTTCCAAGTAAGGTAGTTCAGAAATGTCGAGTTATTGGTGAAGTCCACGTAGGTTGCGGTAATTCCAGATATATTGACCTGCTTCTTGATGTTTGCGAGGGTTTGACCATTGATGACAACAGTACCCCCCGTCTTATGGTACACATCAAGACCAACCCATTGAGTGCTCTTTGGAATAGACGCATTCACATACATATAAAAGATGCTCTTACTACGGTCAATGGCATACGCCTGAATATTATTTATCAACAGTGTACCGCCTGTGAGTTTGGGGAAGTTACTCGTTCCGAGATAGCTTGTTAACTGGCTGTTATATCCTATATCAAATAATCCGCCATCACTCATCATTTGGGTTGTCGTCAATGTCTGTGCCTGCTGGACGGTTCCTGATTGACCCTTTGTCTGATTTGTAGTAGATGAATTGTTGGTATTTAAGGTTAAGCTGACGGCTGTGTGTTCAAGACCATACCCAGTTCCAAAACCACCGCCATTTGTGATGTTATTGATAAACTGAACCACTACGTTAAGCACATTGACACCATCTGCCCAAGCCACAGTTCCCGTACTAATACAAAGGCATGCTACTAACCCTGCAAAGGAAACAGCACGTTTTTTGAAGAATGGTGGTTTACGCCGTACTGGTAATGAAGATCCCTCATCAATTTGTCTGTCGATATTTCTCCAAAGTAACGACTTGTCTCTGGGCGATAACCCAATCTTGGAAATGATCGAAACTTCATCAAGAACGCCGTGCTTTAAGTTCATTTCGAATCGCGACCTCCTCCTCAAAATCTCGTCCAAGTATTTCACGCAATTTATGAATCGCTCGCTGATCGGTCGTGGTTACTTTGCTTTCCGACCAACACAGAATTTGTGCTGTTTCTTTTACTGAAAAACCCTCGATGTGACGCAACATAATGACTTGCCGATAAGCGTCCTTTAGTTTGGACATCGATTCTTCAACAACGAATACTGTTTCAAACATCTCCGATTCATCGCGCAAGTACGGAGGTTCATAGTTCGTCACATAATCCGATTCCCGTTTCCTCTTTCCGCACAATTTAAAAACACAGTGGCGAGCGATACTCATGAGCCACGTTTTCGGCTCCGATTCGTTTCGGAACCCACTCCACGAGCGGAATGTGTTCATAAACACTTCCTGCACTACATCTTTGGCATCCGCATCGTTTGCAAGCATGACCCTTGCGTACCGATAGACATCATCGGAATACGTGTCAAACAACAATTGAATGGCATCTTTCGAGGATCTGTCATCACTCATGTGGGCTTCACCACCTCTCACTCCCTTTCACATAATTAGAGACTCGATAGGCGAAACCCGTCACACTGCATTCGCAAGTACTGTGAATCCAGTGCCAACGGGATCATCGTTCCTTCATCCTAACACCCTTGCTACACAACTGCTGTATGAATTGTCGTGGGAAAACAGCATCGTCGCCTCAAACATCCTCAGCCACTTTCTTGCCTGACTCCCTATTGCTTTTGTGATAAATTGAGAACAAACTTAAAAGGAGGAATTTGTCATTCTGGATACAGCTATTTTCGTAGGGTTTAGGCACGAAGGGACGGTCAAGGGCAGTACAGGCTAACAAATATGGAGGACTACACGACAGGCAAGGAAAAGGTACTCGGCATGATTAAGAACACCGACATCAACCATGCCAGAAGCATCTTCGTAAATATTGAGTGGAACTCCTTGGATGGAATGATTGGAAAGCGGGATGGAACTTGTTTATTGATTTGCTCAAGAGTGGGGTTGATGGGTATTGAGAAAATCCAAAGAACACTTTTAAATTTCTATCTCCAGAGACTGAAGAAAAATATGATATGAGTGAACCTTATTCGAGGCGTTGTTCCCCATGTTCGACTCCGCTCCATCCATACTTTGTTTTTGATTTAGATGCAGGTAAGGTGACTGCGGTCTAATGACCGTCTTAGTAAGGTTTTCAGTGGGACATTAGATTGAAGACCCTGATCCCGAATCATTTTTGAACAGAAGCACCTATTGGATGCGTGAAAGATGAAGACTGTGTAAAAATAAACTATTCCACTAAATGTGTGTCGCATCTCCGTGACGAAGGGCTTTGGGTGGGATGATTGCGTCCATAACCTGAGACATTGATGTATGCATTTTATTAACCCTATCCCACTCCATCCAATCTTTGCTCCTTCTATTCACGCCCTCGAACAATTGCAAGTTTCCCCTTTGCATGGGATGACGTAGTTATCAAGACAGGGGAACGGAAGGTTTATATAAATCACTTGGAACTATTGACCCACTGCGTTGAATGTGGAACTGGCGTAGGAACATTCGTTCCGTCGGTTCCAACATATTCAACAACATCAGACTTGGAGTTCAACTCGAACACGTATTTCACATTCGGCACTTTATTGAATGTGACCGCGATATTGTACTGACCATCTTTGAAGTTGTAGCCGACATTACCGACCACATGATATTTTAGCGGCTGATATTCCTGTTGTAACGATTGAAGCAGGTTTTGCTCCGCTGACGATTTACCCCAGGGGGTTCCATTGAAATGGACATATATCCATCCGACAATTGCAAGAAAAATAATCACGGTAACTGAAACAACACTGACCTTTTTGCCTGTCATGAAATTCCCCTCTTCTCCTTTACCATAGCCGTATAGCGCGGGGTCAGACGTTGCTAAGCAACGGTGGAGTTAACACCCCGTCTGCTATTCACCACCATTCGCTGACACTCCGACGTGCTACTGCAGTCCGTATGGGAGCAGAATTTTGAATCACTGATGTTTTCGTGTCCCTGTCGAAGTTGCCTTGAAGTATGGACTGCCACCCATCTCCACAGCTACCAGGTTATTTTGATTTTCGCCAACAATTTGGTAAACGAGAATGTCTGATTTGGATGTCATGTTTGTCGTCCATCCAGGAGGACCATTACTTGTCCCTTGCGTGACGATTACGCCAAGCAATTTACCGATTTTTGACACTGTTGAATCGCTAACAGCATAATACCTCATTTGCTGTCCTTCACCAGAGTACGCAACCCAACGCGCACCTGTTGTGGAACTTGGCATTGTCGTTTGCGTTTGACCGCACCCTGCGACTACAGCCAGCACAGCCAGCACAGCAAGCACAGCAAGCACAGCAAGCACAGCAAGCACAGCAAGCACAGCAAGCACAGCAAAGCTGACAATGCAAAGTTTTCTCATATTGCCTCACCTCTTCCAGTTGGACGTGTATCTATTTCGATTTGCCATTATCCGATGACTGCTTGCCTAACCATACCGCCTGGTACCTGAACTTCAGTTCTAATTCATCGATCCTGAAGATGACGTTGTAGATGAACCATGCACTATCACTAAAGGGTAAACTCTGCCCAGACAAACCAGAATACCTATAATACATGCAACACCCATACCCACATAGATATTATGTTCTTGTTTACGAACATGGTATTTTATAACATTGTGTCCATTACCATGGTACAGCGTATGGACTTATCCTCGCACGTTCTTATTGTAGGTGCCCCTTATTACCTGAATAAGTCCCTTAGTGCGGGACTTTCCATTGCTGTGAAAGTTGAATCACTTCATTCCTTGCCTTGTTCAGATTTCCGATGACTGTAGCATCGATTGCGTAGGCGTACTGACTTCCGTACACAATTACCCAATACTCATACGTTACTGCGGTCGATTTGGATGCGGCTGGTTGTGTCCTTTTATTGAGTACAAGCGTTGCTTTTCCAGCCGAGGTTGTTATTGTGTTGTGGCTGACAGTTGTAGAATGATTACCAACCACCGAGGCGTATCTCTCGGTTGTCACATACGAAGGTGGAAGGCTTGTCACGAGCAATCGGATAGATAAGTCTTTCCATTGTACCGTCTGGTTCGGAGCAATGATTGTCGCATTTGGTAACTTCAAGGTCGTCTGAAGCGATGGATTCACCTGCACTTTTTGAACCTCGTTCGCAGTTTTGATGCCAACCTTGTTATCCGTACTTGGTGGTTGTCTACGAATCAATACCGCCGTTTTATTCGTCACTGTATTATTGATTGAGGACGGTTGGGTAGTACATCCATAGAGGAAGAAGACAGCGAAAAAGATAGTTGTATTCATTATAACTTGCTTAGAACTTCTGATTTCCATCTCCACCTTTCGCAACAAAGGATTGCTACCACACCTATGGCTTTTCAACTTCGACCCTTATTAGCGATAATTACTTGACTAACAGCCTGGTGGAGACCCCTCGACCTTCCCTTCTCTTTGTTCATCAATGATTCTGCCCAGGCATGTGAAACTGGCTTTTCCATCGGTCTTGTTTAAGCCAGTTATACAGGGACACATCTCTTAGGTAAATTACCGACTCATCTTCACGATACTCAACAACGCCATTCACGTAATGATAATCGAAGCCCCCCTGCCAAGCACTCCAAATGAAGTATGCTGGTGTAATCATGAGGTCTTCACTGGCATTCAGATGCAAATTCAGGGTGGCGGGTCCTGTGTACCCACTACTTTCACCTGAAAGTTTCTTTTTCGAATGAGGAAATTGCACCGACACAGGTTGTGCCGCTTGCAACATAGTCAGCACGTTTTTTATTGCCGTTTTCGGATCATTTGGAAGTAGTGTTGCTCGTGATGGATAATCGCTCTCAATGTTTAACGAATTGATGTCAGTAACTTTTGGCATTCGGAATGTAGCTTGCGTTGGAGTAACCGTTGCCTTCGGGACTGAGCCACATCCCGTTAGAATTAAGAAAACCCCACTTAAGGGGAATAACAGTCCTCGCACTGATTCCCACCCCCACTAAACATAGACGCTAAGAGAACCAATTCCGTAAGTGTTGCGCGGCAACCTTTGGCTCATCTCCTACCCGTTTGTCCAATATTGGTCCTCTACTCAATGGAAAAATGCAACATGTTGATTCAGCAACCCAAACACAACGGCAAGAACCATCATAAAAATATACACGACAACAAACCCGACAATAAATTCTTTCCATAAAAACCCTGAACGTTTCTTCCCTCGTTCCAAGAGCTTATCTATTTTCGTTTCGAGACGCTGGATGGAGTCTCTTAACTCGGCAAGTTCTGTTTCATTCAACTACGCCACCCCCTCCAGAAAACGTGCGTGTAGGGCAGGAAAAGATACGTACAACACAAATAGGATTTGGCGATTGTTAAACCCATGAAGTGGGTCACTCGCCTTTAAGTATGACGCAACACTATCCGTCATAAACCCTCCATACTTTCCGTTATATGTAATCTATAGTATTGGCGGCAACTTCCAACGCCTTGGTTATTCAAATGCCAATATTATACTGCAAATTGGTTCGATTGAGGGGTTCGGTCATAGACGAGATTCGGGGGCGTACAGCATAGTCACGCCAATATTCGTACAAAGCCATGTTCAATACCAACGACGGATGATATATCATTAGAAATGCTGGATACAAAAGTCTAATCTGACATCTCCTGCGTACAACCAATCTTAACCGTCGGTTGTGACTGCGACTCAAGCGTCAAAACCGTTTGTTGCCCGAATGGAAAGTCCAGTGAACCCAAAAATGACTCGCATTTGTGATGATGCAGATCCAGGGGAATCAGGGCAAGGTGAAAGTGCTGTGGACGAAGGTAGTGAAACCATCATGAGGAGTAATGGAGAAGAGTTGTTAGAAGTGGGGCACGCCCGTGTTTACTCGTACACAAAAATCCGATATTTCATTCTGTATTGCCTCGTCTTGATTGGCTTGCTCATATGGGCTTTGACAGGAACGTTCCAACTGTCATCCATGCAAGGGGCAGTACCAAACTGGTTCACTTACGACGTGCCGTGGCTGTTTCTGGTCATCGCAGTATGGATACCTGCCATTCAACGTCTATCCAATGGGAGAACCCTGGTCAACTTTCGAATCGATAAACTCAATTCAATTTGCGTGATTGAAGACGGAGACTTTGCAGGGATGTGGCAACTTCATAAGAGATCCCCACGCTCCATGTCCACGACGAAAGCTATGACAGTCGTGGGATTGTTCATGGTCGCGGTCATCGCGATCCTCAATCTCATGGAGCTACACCGAGTCGTGAACGTCGTCAACAAAGCCAACGCCGTGCAAGGTCTATGCGAAGCAGGAATCTTACTGGGTGTCTTCATTCCACTGCTCTCGTTCTGGCGTTATCCATATCTTATTACACTCCGCCAGAAGGGTCAGTGGCTCAGTCTGCAAGCAAGAGACCTTCCGTCTAACGCCCTGTAACACTCACAAATCTCTTGTGCGGACCTCGTTCATTATTGAAGGGGAGCACCCAGTTCGATTCCTTTAACGGGATAAACTACATAGCCTAAGGCTCCAGCGTGGTTAGTCTCTACAATGACTTGATTTTTGGCGAATCCCAATTTCCAGCCGTTTTGCATATTTACCATGATTGCTTTGACTCCATACCAGTTTCCGTTCTTCTTTTCCCTGATAAGCCCATATTTAACCAAGGAGTAGAGATTTGAGTCGCTCGTTGGGTTCGCATTCAACATACCAGCGTAATTTTCATATAAAGACAGACTGCCAAAATACGAACTGAACCCCAGCGTCTCTCGCGACCCAGAGTGCGGGGCTTTTAACATATATGTTTCATCGCTGGACTGAAAGGGTAGCATGCCTCCATAACTGTGTGCTCGCACAGGCGTTCCCTCAACCGATGCCGCTGTCAGAATGTCCTTGAAAAACCAGGATGGAATACGTCCGACGGGGTGCGGAGTTGGTAGTGATTTCGGCTTATACTGCAGAACTATGCCAAGGTAAGAACCTGACGTGCCTACGTTAATTTTGTTCACGGGTCGCATCAGAGTCATGCTGACTAACAAGTCTGTTCCCTGTTTCTGTGTCTTCAAACTCTGGATGAGTTGGTTTCCTACAGCTTTATTCAAGTTAGCGATGGACGGATTTCCTACTTTTACATCGTGAAGTGTAAACGATACGGACAAATTCGAATCCCCGAACCGTGGTGAATCCACAATCCCTGCTCCTGCCAATGTCGCTTGATTTTCAAATTTGATAAGTAGTCCACTGGGCTGTGGTTGAATACTTTCTATGACAGCAGTTGGGGCGTTCTCCTTTTTCACTGTGGTGCTCTGGTTCGATGGTGTTGGTGTGGCGCGGACTTGGTTTTCAGTCGCTGGACTTGACGGACTACATCCAACTAACCCGAAAGCAGTGATTGTCATTGTACATATCGCTGTCAGATACCGAGTTCTCATCAGTCTGTTGCCCCCCGTGCTCACTTGTCACTTATGAGACGCAATGGCTCCAATCAAAGTGACAAAAAGGGAACACTGTCAGTTAAGCTTGACTCAATCATCTCTACAGACTTACTGCCCCGCCGTAATCGTTTCTAACGAGTTGGCAACTGCCATCAAGTTGCCTTCGGTGAGATCACTGGACCCGACGATGGTCACGTTCACACCGTTATTTAGGTTCCACGTCAATACTTTACGATTGGGGCTTCCGCCGTCTACCATCGAAACATTGGAACCCCCGTCAATATAGACAGCTTCGTTCCCATCACGCAAGGTAACCTTCACACCATTTGGAGCCTTGATAATATTCGGATTGACGTACTTCATACCGAAGGATTCAATGACCTTGAGTTGGGTTTGACCGTGACTGTATGTCAGAATAAGTCTACCCATCGTATCAGAATTACCCTTGCCTCTCGGATTTCTGACATCTTCACCTACAGCAGTTCGTGTATCCCACTTGAATGGAATGCTTTTCGGAATCAACGAAGTGAAGGGTACTGCAGTTGGTGCTTGTTTAAATCCAAAGGTCTGCGTCTTTATCATTTGAGGAGCTGTCTGAACTGGGACACTCAGAGATTCAAGGATCTGTTCAAGTTGGGTCGTGGTGTAGGCGTTCGCAAATGTAACCACATAGAGTACACCCTGTTTAATCGTCGCGACGACCTTCCCAAGCCCCCCTTTGATCTCATTTTGAAACAAGGTTGCGCCATTTTGATGAACCGACCTCCAAGCTGATCCAACGTTTGGAGGCTTGCTTGAATCGATGCATGTCTCCATGATAGTGAAGGATTTCCCACTGCCATCTGGTGAGATATACATCGCATCATAAGCGGTACCGTTGCCCTATGTCTCCATAACCTGGGAATTCACCTTGCCCCATGGGGGATTTACATACTTGAATACATATGGCGTAACCTGCTTTAGCTGAAAGTTCTTGGTCGGCAACACGGGCTGAAGTCCAAGAAGTGAATTGTAGTCATACGGCGGGCTTTGTGACTTTGATATGGCGTTGGTCGAGTTTTTCTGATTAGACGGGTTAGTCGTTGCACATCCAGCCAAAAGGAATGTAGTTGCAAGAACTCCTGTTAATACCTTGGCGAACCGAATACCGTTCATGTTTTGTCCCCTTCCTACCGCAATACATACCCCTTCAGCCATTTGTTCATCTTTGGCTTTGAACAATCGTCCCACTGCTTGTAACCCCGATCACTTGTTTAACATGAGCATCCGTATGCATCTGAACCTTGTACAAATACCAGAAGTAGCCTTTCTGAACGGGAACTGTTGTCGCAGTCCCATCTGACCAAATCACGACCGCCCTTTTCACGTTGGGATGATGAAAAACTCCGCCTGTTACATATTCGAACCCGTCACCTCGGAGTGCGTTGAATTGCACGGGTACTGCTTTGTCCGTCCCCATTGTAAAGGTACTCATGTCATAACCCTTTGCTGACATCAGTAAACTCGCGAATTCTTGCTTTCCATTCACGCCAAAAGTCGCAAAACCAAAGCCCTCGTTCCCTATCGTGTCGATGTGAATGACACGAATATCTTGAGCCACCTTGTTTTGAGTAAGTTGCTGTTTCTGAATGTCTGCGATTATCTGTTGCTTGGATACATAACTGGGGGTCATGGACTCTGGCGCATTGTAAGCGTGATGGACGTATCCCAAAATTCCCGACACGATAACAAGGACAGTGACCATACCTATCCATACTCTGCTCCTCACAAATACCCCTCCCTACGCTCGTATTGTTGATGTCCAGTACCCTGAGACTGGCACTTATACTCATTATCTCAGAAAACTGGAACGAACTGACATGCAATTGTCGGTGTTTGCCTAATCACCTCTCCAATCTGCTTGCCTATCCCATTCCTTTCATGTACCATTTACATAGATATTCTACATAGGTAGGTGACTTGGGTGAAGAGCGAAATGATGAAGGGATATATCGACGCGATAATCCTTTCCATAATCGCTGGGCATGACTCTTACGGCTACGAAATTGCCCAGATTGTAAATCACCAGACTGGTGGTGCGCTCGAATTGAAAGAAGGCACACTGTACCCCGCCCTACGACGATTAGAGGCAGAGAATTGGATTGAGGGGTACTGGGGCAACGAAGGTTCAGGACCACGCAGAAGGTACTATCGGATTACAAGCCAAGGACATGAACAGCTTGCCAAGAACCGAGAAGCTTGGACGCGAAATCAAACCATCGTGAATACTTTTCTGGGAGGGGTCGAACCGACGTGAATGAGATCGAGAACTATTTGAAGTACATTGTCCATCGGAGTGGATTGACGAAGGGCGAGCAAACTGAGTGGGTCGCTGAGATGTCGACACATCTGTTTGACGAAGTAGAACACCTGAAGGAAACAGGATTAGAGGAAGGCGAAGCCGCTCAGACGGCACTTCGTCGGTTCGGAAGTCGCAAGGAGATTCGCAAACAGATTGCACGACAGACGTTCGGAGTGACATTGCCTGTCATCAACTCATTCGCCTCAATATTTTTCGCCCTGTTTTTGCTCGGCATTTACCTCCTCTACGCATCCATCCAGTCAAACCCTGACCCATCCACATGGGCTTCTTGGCATGAAAATCCGTGGGTGCACTTTTTCACAACTAAGATTCCGATTTCACCATCCCTAATGCTGGCACTGTGTCTGGACGCGCTGATGTTGGTTAAGACTCGTTGCCAGAGAGATAGGTGGGCATTGGTACTGATTACAGGTATCTTCGCGGCACTTTGGCTGTTCATGCGAATTTCACACCACTATTACCTGGCTGGACTCTTAATTCCAGGTTGGAATGTCCAATCTGCACCATTAGGGGTTAGCGATATTCTGCTACTCTGTTTGTCAGTTGCTACATACTTCTTCACCAAGAACAAATCGATCAGCCGATTCCCAATACTTCTGTCTCTCGCTATTGGACTTTGGGTCCCAATACGGGACACCGTTCAATACCATCTATGGTTAACAACGCATTGGAACGGATTCTGGGGACACCATGACCCAAACAGTTGGTTGGGTATCTTACTCATGGTCGGGATACAACTCTTACTCCTCGTATTGTTGAAATACGTCTTTCGAGCTATAGATAATTACACCCCGCGTACCCGCTCAACCGCGTAAACAAATTCAGTGCAAGTCACCAAAATTCGACTCTATGCAAATCAGAACATCAAAAACAAACGAGGGGAGTCACAATCTCTCCCCTCACACCACAACTGTTACTCACCTTGCCTCTTCATTCGCCTACTCCTGAACCGTCTCCACACTCGCCGCTACCTCATCGCTCGCATTCGACTCTTCACCACGAATTTTGACTTCGAAGTATTTTTCAAACTCCGCCGTCATGATTCTCAGCCGTTTCTGGGCACTCCCCTTTTTGGCACTCCCTGAACTGTACGCCACTACATAGGCTTCTGGTGGAGCCTCCAAAAATCCTCTCGCCCATTCCCCAAACATCTCCGCAGAGATATCTATGTTTCTACGTTGCATGTCGAGCGTCAACTTGAAGAGCATCGGAATGTGCACTTTCCGCAAGAGCTTCTCCTTCTCGCTGGGGAAAGCTTCATTCAGGTAAAAGCAAACGTTATTGAATTGTGATTTGAATCGATCACGCTCATGGTCATCACGCAACTTCTCAACAAATCCCTTCATTTCCTTCTTACTAAATCCAGTTTTAGGATCGTCCAATAAAGCGAGGATCTGCAGAACCAACTCTTGATCGACAAAGTGCTTTCTCGCCGCTTTCGAAAGATTCACCTTATCCACGAGAAACGGAACCTTTGCCAAGCTCTCCACAAACTCTAATGCTGACTTCCCCAGTAACGCTCTCGTCGTTTCAATGGGGCGAAGCGGGACACCGTTGTTGAGTCGGCAAAAGATATCTTCTATCTCCGACTGACTGATTTCCTCCACCACATCGATTTCAAATTGATACTCCTTAATTCTCTGCTGGAACCCATCTGACAACTGGGTGAATGTCAATCCTTCTACTTCAATGTCATCAACCTTGAGCTTGGGCGTTCCCGCGAAAGAAAGAGCAAATTCATCATTGAGATAAGCGAAAATACTGGATAGGCGTTGTTTTCCATCCAGGAGGTAAAGTACATTTTCGTCCTTCGTAGCAAATAGATTGGGGATCGGGTAGCCCGCCAGTACGCTGTGAATGAACATCGACTGACGTTTAGTGTCCCAGATGTTTTCTTTGCGTTGAATCGACAAATCAAAAGAAAGCTTTTTCCCTTTATACATCCGATGCAGTTGCGAAACCTTGTGTTTTACTTTCGATGCCTTCATCTACGTCACTCCCTGACGGAATCATTCACTTTGCCCTTGAAAAGAGCAGAAGTGCAAAACTCAATACCGTTACGTTCTGAACATTTTTCATCGGTATTATAACGTAGAAGTTCAGGGACAAGGAGAAAGTTTTTCGGCAAAGTCTATGGGAAAAGGGTTTACGTTATTGAGATGGGAGAAGTTTGGTGCGGAGCGTAAATCGCATCGTAGCGGAGGTATTCCTGACGCGAGCTTATTTCTCACAAATCCTCTCCCCTGTGCGTTCATCCGTATCGCTTGAATTACACAAAAGTTGTTCCAGGTCGTTCATAGAATTAAATCAGAAATCATTATGATAAAACTGAACCGAAAAGTTGTTCTCGAAGCTATTTATATATAGTGTAAGTCCACGGCAAGGACAACTTTTGGGTTCCCCCATAAATAACTCTGATGTTCTAAATACGAATAATGGGTCATATCTCTACATGCTGTGGATGTTCATCTCTAAGGTTGCATTTGCAACTTCCGAAGAAGAGACGCTCAAAAGATGACTCTTCATATCCGCGATGCTTTGGTGGCAAGTTGCCATCTACGTAGCTAATGGAGTCTTGGCGTAGGGGGTTTCAACATGTGCCCTGCGGCACAAAAAATGCAAACCTTTCGCTACCATTAACCTTTTCTGGATAGTGGGGTTCTGATCGAGTCACAATCAAAATACAGTAGCATACATGAAATATGAACATCCCATCCCAGTGACGCGACCAAGGTGGATTGCGATACTCCCAAAACCACCTTAATCAGCGAAGGACAGGGTTTCGTAGTAAGAGATAATGGTTCCTCGAAAGTGCGATAGTCTTGGTGGCGTGCATTCCCAGAGACCACCAATCACAATATATAAGGACTTTCATCAAACAATAGCAGACCGCAACAATGCTGACCTTAATAACAATTACCACTTGAAGAACATAGGTTTACTCACATTCGTAAGACGAATGCCATCATTCAGCCACCACGGGTTTGTAAGACGCTCAAACTGATACTTAACACCGCATCCAGACCCTCGGCGCGGAAGCGAGGTCGAACGCCCTGTCCTTTACCTGGAATCCACTCTTTTCACCTACTGCATTAACCAGTGGTGTCCTCCGTCCGTCGTAGCATATTTTGTGACCTTACCAGACATCACGTTCTTTACAGTTGCGGTTCCATTCTCAGCATTCGTGAAAACTAATCTTTCAACACGATTTTCACCTGTAAATGGCAAAGAGATTTTCGTCCATTTATTCCCCGCATCATACGTAATTTGCAAGGTATTTATCCCCGTCATGTTTGTTTCCCCAGGTATCCCGCATTTCGGACAAAAGCTGACGAAGTAAGCTGTTTGGCTATCTGGCGCATAGAAGTTGGAGAGATATCCCTCTGCCGAAATTGTCGAGTTGTTGTTTGCATACTTCCATGTGATCCCGTTGTCATTGCTGTGATAAAGCGCATGTCTTGGGAATTGGTTGTCGTTCCACGTTGCCATAAACCAAGTAAGCTTGTGGTTCAGCGTTACGAATGTCACCTGTGGTGCGCCATATTTGGATGCCCCTTGGGTAAGGCTTGCTGGCAACGATACCTCTGTCCAGTGCACGCCTCCATCAGTCGTGCGATACACTGAAAGTTGACTGTGTTGACCTGTTGCTCCGTAGATGATTCCTGTTGTGGGAGTTTGGAAATGCACTTGTTCGATGTCACGAGGAAGCGGGGTTTTAAGTATTGCCCACGTCTTCCCTGCGTTGTGTGATACAAACAGAGCCGACGTGGGATTGATTTGCTTATCCCATCCAATGACGTAGACCAACTTGCTCGTTACCCACTCAGGTTGTGCAATGAATTTGACAGGCTTTGACGGCAGATTATAGCTGTCAATACCATTGGACGTGGGATTTTTAGTCAAACCCGTAGCTGTCGTCGCTTTGCTGGGCTGTGAGCGAACGGATGCTGTATTGGTTGTTGTATGGCTTAATGTTGAGTTTGATGTTGCACACCCTGATAGCAATGCAATGCCAATCATTGCTGTTGCGATGAGTGGAATGTGGCGATTCATGATGAATGTCTCCCTTCGCTATTCACGAATAAGACGGAATGGTTAAAGGGTTTGTTTCACGGTATATGTTGGGAAGTTTCGACAACTAACAGGAATCAGCCTCTTTGACTGGTTTTGCACAACTATCGTCGGTGGGACTAACCCCTCTGCTAAATTGCCTCATTTATTCGGAACCACCCACTCACTTCCATCAACCTGTTCTCCACTACGGTGATACATCGCGGCTTCGATACCTGCCTTCAACTCTGGGTGAGCTTTCAGGAATTGGCTCTGACTGATCACTCCACGGATCTCAAAAACTTCATTCCCTCCACCGACGGCATTCACCAAATTCACAGGAACTCCAATGGGAATCCGCGCCCAGCCGTTATGTCCCAAGTACCCTGTCAGGTTGTGTTGTATGTTCACCGTTTGATAGATGTGCCAACCGTTCTGCTCTGCCTCTTTGACATAAGCTTGAACTTGTGGCTCTGGGGATTTGCCGAGTGTCCCCCACTGCGCCAAGTCCTTTGTATTCAGCGTACCGCCTGTCATCACATAGTTGTCCATCGTCCCACCATACATAAGTAACCAGACAGCTTTTGGGTTCTTGGGGATAGGGTTTGTTTGTGGTGGGAAATACGCAAATAGATCACTGTTGTTGACAGTCTCAAATACCACGCAACGCGGAATATAGACCCCGACATGGTTCCTCTGTTTCTCAAAGACATCTCCGTGATCTTGAATGCCAGTTCCCTGCGTAGTCAGTTGATGACCAATCATGACCCCGACTTTTTCTTTGCCGACATCCATCATTTCGACTTCGAGATACTCCGCGTTCTTAGGGATAGTCGTGGCGAGATCGCCGTGTTTTGGGATGACACAATTGTTCAGAGATGAATGTGGTGAAGGGTTGGCTGGGAAGGCGGTATGCTGACTTTGGTTGGCTTGGGTCGTCGCCATATTTCTGGTTTTATTTGTGATGCTCGATGAATTGTGAGAGGTCGTTATACTACTGCATCCAGTCAGAGATAGAGTCGAGATACATATAAAAGTGATAGAGGGTAAAAGTTTGGGCAGGTTCATGTTGTCGTCTCCATTCATGCTTATCGTTTCGTTTGAAGAGACGAGGGCACTTCCAAACTATGTGACAGATCGGGTCATTCGACATAGCGAATAGGAAGTAACGGAAACTGGGCATAGGCATGCCGTCAATGGTAATAATAGTCGATGGCACAAAAATGCCGTTCCAAAAGGGGGGTGATTCAGAATGTCGATGACTATGACCTCAATAAGTAAGTTTCAAGCGTGCCTCGATGCCTGTCACCGTTGTCACGAGGCATGTGAGAAAAACTGTACATAATGTTGTTGTATGGATATGTCTCAAATGGGCAAATGCGTAGAACTATGCCGCGACTGTGCGTGGAAATCCCAATCAACGATAGCTGGGGAACTGCCATCAGCGATTGGGATGACACTTCCAGTGCTACTGCTACTCATTAGGCTGATAAAACAGCGTAGAATGATTTCACTCAAAGCTCGCGAAGATGGAATCGCACGGGATATGTTGCCATCAGAAAACAGCAGTTACCCGAAAAAATGTGTATATCCACCAGGAAGCACGTTATTAAATGATATCTAAGCACCGTATGGTCGTCCTCGGCAGTGAGACTGAAACCATCATTCAGCCGCTACGGGTTTGCAAGACGCTCAAACCGCCACTGTACGTCTATAATCCAGACCAACAACTTGAAGGCGAGGTCGAACGCTCTGTCTTTACTCACAACCTCTGCTTTTCACCTCATCTGCTGAAGCCTATTCCGTTTCAGTATCATCGAAGCCTCCTTCTGAAAGGATGCCGTCGAGGATTTCGTTGTCATCGTCCACCTCGCCAAGTTCAACCGTCCGACCGAAGAAAGTCCACCCTTTGCTTTCCAGCAACTCAATCAATACGTCGGTGAATTCATCTTCAGATACCGTGGTGTATACATTTCCGATGATGCGAATCGTGTTCATGTCGTCTGGACGTTCCAGGATCCACTTCTTTTTGTCTTGTGTTGCGTTGTTGTTTTATGCGGTCACAGCGCCACCCTCCTGTCGGGTCGGAATACATAGGGATCATTTGTCGGGTTGAGGTAGGACTCGAACAATCATCACGAATGCGGTCAAGTCATTCACTGTATGCGTTCGACCATTACTCCAATTTCCCACGTTCCAACATCCCAAGTGCTTTCTCTGTCGAGTACACCCGCCCTTCGCTGATATCTTCTTTAGTTCTCTCAATTGATGCCTTCAACGCTGGGTCAGATTCAATTTCCCGTTTGATCTCGTGACTGATGGAGCGAACGAATTTCGTCATATTCCCCAAACAACAACTGCCCTGCGGATTATTGACCTCACAGCCACAACGATCCGCCTGAACCTGCTCACTGAGGTGTTGAACAGGATTCTGGTTTCCACGAATGGCTTCCGCTATCTATTCCCTTGTCCACCCAAAGCAATAACACACAGGAACGTCTATTGCCCCGTCTTTCTGAAACACAGATACTTTGACCACATCTTTGTTGAACGTCTGCCCTTCAGAGAAATAGACGACCGAACAGTTGGCGTTTGAGCAGTATGAATAAGAAAGAGCAGGGTTGAGAGTTTCCAGGGCTGACGGGACAAGCGGGGATTTCAGTGTGATGAGTTGCACACGTTTCCCTTTTTGACGCCAGTCAGGACACGATGGGTGATCTATTTTGGTGTCTGGAATTTGGCAACAGTCATCCAATTTTATTCCCCCCGTAAAACGACATCTCTTACTTCCGATAGCCCAGTATGATTATAATTCTAACTTCATGACACTGAATATTTCATGCACAGTTTTGGGCTGAACCTTATGAGACTCCCCCTTCCCGTCGATGCACGCATGTTCCCATCCTTCATATCACCCGTCAGCCAAATTCAGTTGCCATGAAACGCCGACCTTGTCAGCCACCCATCCAAATTTCTTACTGAAAGGGTAAGTCGCCAAGGGCATCAGAATAGCCCCATCTTGAGCCAGAGCCGTGAAGAGCCTTTCGACCTCATCATCTGAGTCACACGTTACATATAAGGACATCGAAGGAGTGAAGCTGAAATTATGTTTTACATAGCTGTCAATGACCATGTATTGACAATGTAGCTTATTTAACTGTTCCCTCAACCCCATCCTCCTTTGCTCCATAACGAGAAATACGTCTTATTTCTGAGTCATCAAACACCGAGGTGTAGAAGTTTATCGCTTCCTCCGCCTTGCCCTCAAACATTAAAAAGGTCGTGATTTTCGACATACGGAACACTCCTCCTATTTTTCCTATCCGTTGTTATTAACGGTTGCAACCCTCATTCGTACACAATTCTGCATCCCCACGGCTTCTTCCCGACAGGAGAAAGCCTGTTGAGCGTGTCGGAATCAACGGCTAATCCATGACTGAGTTGTGCTGGAACAGATTCTAATTCCGAACTGTTCGAAATTGCATCGATGCAAGCCTGAGAACCCTCAACATATGTCCAGTACAAATCAACATCCGTGGCAACACACCAGAACTTGTCGTCGGGAAACCAATATTCAGGTGGTTCCCGATGCTCCCCAATACGCAGATCCCCTGCATCATCAATACCGCCATAGTACAGCAGATAATTGCGTTGCGGTCGCTGAACACGGGGTCGAGGTGTTTGAGGAAGATCACCATATCCATCCCACACCAGATACCATATCTTCTCTTGGGTGGTTGTGAAGGGGCGAAGCATATGTGCAAGGGCTTCTGCATGACTTAGTGGCATGTGATAGGGTACTTGCCCATCCCACTGGCTCGCCTTCCGTACACGGGTGTTGCAATGGATTCAAATTGCACGGCAGGATGATATACTCGTCCTGACCACGCGGCAATCTCAGCCCAAGACACAAAACCAGACATACTTTGCGCGGGATGTAGGATTCGTGCATAGGCTTCATAGCCTGGCGGAACGACGGACCCAGCTAAGTGACTTCAAACGGAAACAGGCTCTTTGCGAGCCATTCCGTCACGTATACATTGTCTGAAGCAGAGACCATGAAGAACCCTCCAATTGGACTTCTGGGCTATTAGAGTGTGAGAGAGCGAACCCGAACAATTCAGTGCCTTGCCGTCTCCTCCATGTTCGCCGAAGGCGGTGCCGTATCCTTGTACTTTAAGGGATTATTTGGATTGAGCGTCCTAAACCATGGATTACGATAAAAAGTCCCATTGGCGTGTACTCAAATTCAGCGTCCCTTCAAGCTAACCACCCCAGAACCGCAATTGTACACGTCAAACCACGCTTATTTCACATGATATGGACACGATGGTATTAGCCTGCTCGTTACTGCAATCGACGTGCCTCAATTTTTGCTGGTTGATTGCACAGACGAAGTTGCCGATGACCCATATGATGTCACCAAGGGATAAATGGCACTAAGAGACACCAGAATACCTACGACGCATACCGTAACCCATATCCATGACTTACTTTTATTCCTGAATATGGACAAAATGATTGCAATGCATAGACTAATCAATGCAGGGATTCGGGCAACAACACCAGCAAAACTAATCACGGAGAATAAGACCAATAATGCGGTCAAAAACCATAAGATAGCCAATACGACCTTCGCCAGCAGGCTCACCCCCTCTGTAGTTATCGCATTCTATGACGCAATCAAATTTCATTGTGTACCCTGATGAGACCACACTGTAGCGATGTTCAAACACCCGCTAATCAGGGCATAGGTGTATACCCGTCAATTGGATGCGCCACCTTTTTGTCCGTATGCTCCTACATCTACAGCTTTCAAATACCCATTCTTGGTTTGGACAGCAAAGGCAGTGCTGGTCGGCACATTCGGAATTGCGAACAACTTTGTCCCGACAGGGAATGCGTTTGAGAAAGTTCCCTTTTGGGGCGTGGATTCCACATCTGAATAGTTTGTCACTGAACCGACCTGTTCTCCTATGCTCGATACAGTTTCAGATGTTACTTTGTAGATGTGATGGTTCCAATTCACCAGTTCGTAAGCCCATGAGGGTGCAGAGGTCTGTTTCTGTGGAGATTGTCCTTCCGCCTGCGTCTGTCCGCAACCAGACAAGAAAAGAGTGATCAAAACAAGCAGAAACGTCCGTTTCATGTGTTTCACTCCCCTTTTATGTATAGACGCAGTGCAACACGCCGCGTTACAGTAAATCTCCAATGGACAAATTTCCACGGTTAACGGAACACAGCCTTATTTTCCTTTCTATTACAGACGTGTGATCACACGTTTATTCGCTAAAACTCTCAACGCCCATCGCAGTCCATCTTTGCCTGATGAAGGAATCCATGTACCAGGGACTGTATTTATAAACCCATCTTCCATCTCCCCTCCCCTCTCCTGATCTGAGTTACATAGCGTCCAAAAATTCACACAAGTCAGCCTGTTCCAGAATACGTACTGCCCCGCCACCATCCACCCCATGGACTTTGCCTTTTGTGAGAGAAGTAATCCGCATCGGTTGTCCATGGATTAACTCAACGATAATTTTATTCTCGGTATCGTTTGTTTTTTTTCGAACCGTCTGCAAATTCCTCAACCAACTGAGTAGAACGAAGGCACTCGCGAATATGTGTCCATTCCTCATCAGTGGCTCTACGTCCGCAGTCGGGTTGTCGCGACCCATAAAGGCGACACTCATGCACATTGTCATGCGCCTGTATCGAACCGTAACACTTCCCATTCAATCCGCTCCTTTGTGATTCTTATACCACAATTACATTGCAAACAGTCGCCTGAGTGAACGGTAGCCCGCCTTAAGCGCAATCCAGACAGTGCAAAGCAATCCTTCATCCACTGTCAACCCACGGGATAAATATTTTTCTTACGTAAGCGTTCTAAGGCAGGACAACCTGACGGTCATGTTAAATTATGATACATGTATTTGTAGGGAGGGGTCATTGTGGCGACCTTGTTCATTGGTTTTCGATACGAAGGAACCATTCAGGGATGTACCGCAGAAGTTAGTTGGGATGAATACATTGAGCGAAGCGAAAACGTTCTCGACATCATCGAACACATTCCCGTTGACCACGCAAGAACTATTTTCGAACGCATCGAGTGGGAAACTGGAAAAAATGTAGGATATAACTTAAGCGGAGCTATCCTCAAGGAACTGTTGGTGAATGGGATCGAAAGTTTTACGAAAAACCACCAAGAGGTAGTCACGTTTCTTGGTGCGGAACTTAGCGGATCTTATCCTCTTCTTGATCAATTCAGAATGCGTGTCGGTCAGTCACATGGACGGACGGTAGTTCGACTTGTTGATGACACACCCCATTTTTATGAAAACGGCTCCGACATGTCATTCATTTTCAACTTGGATGTGGTTGAGATTGAAATTTAGAAACGGCAATCAGCTTCCGTCGAATAACCATATCAACAGAATCGTGTCCCTTGCACTCGTCGTTTTCTTTGGAGGCACGGGATCGATTAGACAAAACTACGAACTGTCGGTCCCGACCCCAATTAGACAATACTTTCAATGCCACGCAAAAATGGAGTTTGCGACTTATCGGGTTGAAATGTACACAGCCGAGGTTGTCAATTGCGACATCGTTTTTGTGGTAAAGGCACCAACGAGAAGTGACAAATTCGAGGCAACGTCTCACCAAGGAAAGGAATATGTGTATAGCTCACGGGGAAGTCCACATGAAGAATTAAGGTATCTCCCTGACACCTCTAATATTTGAGACTGGCACCGTACCCTCAATCACCAATGTACGGTGTGTTTTCCGCAGTTTAGATTTGCAGATAAACACGGAGGTCATTTATGCATCGATATTACATATCCATGCAAATGTTGCATGCTACACGTATTGCAGAAACAGTCAGGAATATGACATATAGCGATTATGTACATGCATATCGTATTAAGTAAAAATTGGGAATTAAACTTATTAAGACTGAGATTCATTACCTCTGAAAATCCATTGGACGCCATATTTATCAAAAAACTGTCCGTATGTTCCAAAAGGCATATCGTGTAGTTCCTGAAACCATTGTTTGTCTGCTCCGTCAGCCAACTTGTCAAACACCGCTTTTAGCTCGTCATACCCTTCCCCGACAACAAAAACAGAAAACATATTGCCTTGTAGTGGCTCGAATGCGGGAGAAGCCATCCAGTCAGTTGCTGATATCTCAATATCGCCAGACTTTAGATATGCATTGATAATTCTGTTGTGCTTTTCCAATGGTAACTGTTCTTTCATTGGTGAGTCGCCAAGCTTTAAAAGTGTTAGCTCACCACCAAGACATTTATGATAAAAAGTCATTGCCTCGGCACAGTTACCGTCAAACAAGAGAAACGGGATACAGCGTAACATAATTTGATATCCTCCCCATTACTTCGAATAATCGCAGGGCAACTCAGTGTTATTATATCAGGAAAATTATTCATATGTCTTCGGGGTAATATTGAACATAAGCGGGCTCATCTCAAAGGATGGTTTCCATAGACTGGTCTATAAATATACAGCAAGGAATTTTTGGGATTATGGCGCTATCGGGCAGCTATGCGACAAAGTGGACAGTACAAGTTTGAGGAGTATGATGATGCATGTCTGGTGACTTGTCACCTTCGAAAATGCGAATGAAGCTGATGCACGACTTTGAGTCGTTCAAACAAATTCCGTTTCCCGACCCACCAGATAGCGATGTTCTGAATGACCTATGGACCGAACTGGTTGAACTCGATGGGCATGTAGCGGGGCTTGTTTCCTCATTTCTCAGCGGTTCCAGGGTTGACCCGAATCTCTTGGCTGCAGACGGAAAATTAGGGCTTCGACTCAACAACTATGTGGCACAATCGGAGCAAGAAGAAATGCAATTGGCTAAGTGTCAAGCGTATAAAGCACAACTGGATTCACTGGTGGATTGCTTACGGAACTCCTTATTAGGCTAAGGGGCAGTACGACAAATATTCGTTCATCACCAATTAGGCGAACCAGGATCGACTCGTGTACCGTTTGGAGGATTGCCGCTTGAAGCAATTAACCATTTTGGATTGGGTTGTCCGTGTGGACGTAGAGGCTACAAAACAATATTATCGAAATTTGCCTGACTATTCGGAGGCATGCGGTTGTGACCAATGTAAAAATTTTGTTCTTGGGTTTCAAATGCTTCCTGACCCAATTCGTTCCTTCTTTACTGAATTAGGTGTTGATCCTCGATACAATGCAGGGGAATTGTATGGAATGATGTACAACGGCGATGGAACTTATCTTTACGGCGGTTGGTGTCATATTGCTGGTGAATTGGTTGATGGAGCAGATTGCAAAATTCCTGTTCCCGAGAGGTTGGGTAAAGGTTTCACTTTTCATCTTGTGCATGTGAATGAGGATCATAGTGACCTGCGAGTCGGATTTACACGAGACTTGGTATTGGTACGCAATGATTTTCCGCAACCAATACTTCAGTTGGAATATAACCTGAGCGTTCCGTGGGTGTTAGACAGTACGCCCGAGTAGTCCGTCTTATGAGACTAAAGGGGGCGAGTACTGAATAAGCAGTCGCTGACGGAAATGCATAAATATCAAGAACGCGATATATCAGATTGGCGCGTTTTTTCTGCATTTTTAAGTTGCGAAAAACACTGTGTCGGCTTAACTTTATCGCGACCAAGACCCCCTACTCCAAAACTCCAGTCTGCGACTTTCTTACATAAAGGTGCCTATCAGCAATCCGTAGACACGAACCCCAATCCTCCCCGTCTATTCCTAAAACGGAACATCCAACACTTACGGTATAATTCTTATTTTCAAACCATGACAGTATGTATTCAGTAATAGCATCGACGTTTGTATTATCCACTGTCACGGCAAATACAAATTCGTCACCCCCAAAACGAGCGACGATCCCGTATTGCCCTATCTGCTTGTGAAGTGTTTGAGCCACATCAATGAGAATTGAGTCCCCTTCAAGATGACCCAAACTGTCATTGATATCCTTGAACTCGTTGAGATCGAGAATACCCATGACCAAAGAACTATCATTCTGACTTTGCATGCAGGTAAATTCTTTTTCAAATCCTCTACGATTCAGGACGTTGGTCAACGGATCGTGACAGCTTGCATGTTCGGCGATACGACGGGATATCAGCATGTCAAGCACGAGCGAGACGTGGGTTGCACAAGCCGCCATGATATCTGTATCCATTTGACCAGGCTTAGTCCTTCGCCCCAGGACAATTGCGCCAACACAACTGCCTTGCACATTTAACTTCCAAGCCCCCACATATTGCACGCCTGCGTCCATCCAAACCTGCTTCCAGACTGGTGGCGCTTCCTTGACGGAGAGCCAGGTTTCAGTGACTACATAGGTGTCACCAGAAAACCATGCACCTCCATCAATAAAGCGAGTCAACTCTGATTCGGAGTACCCAAGTCCCCATGGCTTGTACACTTGAACTGTGGAAACCTTATCTTTTGGATTAAATTGCTCTCGGTATACAAACATCCCTGATTCGACACCGAACGTGTGTTGTAACACGTCCGCAACCTTCGCAAAAAGATCCCTACAACGTTCTACAGATGCCCAATCACTTGATTGCTCGATTAGGGTTCTTAATGGGTGCATATCGCCCGCCCCTAACACAAAAACACATCCAATCAAACCTGGATGTGCCGCTTGTGACGTAGTTTTAGCGGCAACCTGGCAGGCATGGCATTAACGCCGTAGCCCCATGGCTTTGTGCCCCGTCCTTTCGGAGCGGTTTACCTTTTTCCTCTATTCCAAAATATACTATTAGAAATTCTGAAAGGCAAGGAATTTAAAAAGTTCATAGCGGAGAGGGAGCAGGAATTGATCTTGCTCTTGTCAAATAACCCCGCCAACGGTTCGCTTTTTCACTGATGATGATCTACTCTTGAATCATTTCCACCGTCGCCGCTACCTCATGCTCTGCCTTCAAAGCTCCATCAGGAAGTTTCATTTGAAAATGCTCTTCGAATGCCTGGATCATAAGACTCAAGCGTTTCTGAACATTCTCCCGTTTTGCACTCCCCGAACTATAGGCTTCGACATAGGCTTCAGGTGGAGCCTCCAAAAAACGTCTCACCCATGCTCCAAATACCTCAGCAGGGATTTCGACCCCCTTGTGTTGAAGGTCAAGTGTTAATTTAAAAAGCATCGGAATATGCACTTTTCTTAGGAGTTTTTCCGCGCTTGGAAAGGCTTCGTTTAGATAAAAACAGGCGTTATCCAACTTGGATTTGAAACGATCCCGACTCTCATCATCTCGTAATGTCTCCACAAATGTTGTCATTTCTTTTTTACTAAAGCCCGTCTCAGGGTTATGAACCAATGCGAGAATCTGTAACACTAACTCTTGGTCAACGAAGTGGTTTCGCGCTGGCGTTGAGAGATTTACCTTTTCCACAAAGAAGGGGGTCTTTGCCATTCTCTCCACGAATTCCAGAGCCTTCTTCCCCAACAACGCTCTGGTCGTCTCAATGGGTCGAAGGGGTACACCATTGTTCAGACGACAAAAGATATCCTCCATCTCCGATTGACTGATTTCCTCCACGATATCGATTTCAAATGCGTATCCAAGGATTCTCTGTTGGAACTCCTCCGACAACTGCGAGAAAGTCAGTCCTGCGACCTCGGTATCATCCACCTTTGGAGTTCCCACCAAGGTATATTCACCGTCCACGTAAGCAAAGATGCTGGACAGTCGTTGTTTTCCATCCAAGAGGTAGAATACGGCTTCCTCTCTGGTGGCGAATAAATTTGGAATCGGATAACCTGCGAGTACAGAATGAATGAACATCGATTGGCGTTTTGTGTCCCAAATGTTTTGCTTCCGTTGAATCGACAAATCAAAGGAAACCTTACTCTTCTTGTACATTTTTTGTAGTTGTTCAATCTTGTATTTTACTTTTGAAGCTTTCATTCACGTCACTCCCCGAACAAATCGTAATTTTTTTCTTTATCCAACGCAACTTCAGTAAACCGAAATCGTCAATACAGTTTCATTCTAAACACCTTTCAACGGCAGTATAACATAAACTCTTTAGAGCTTACGGATTTTGTCATCGGGTTCGTATGTATTTTTCATGCATCGGTGTCTCAGCATATGACACAAATGTCATCGATAGTTATCGCGGAGACCGTAGCGGAAAAAGGCATCTAATGATCGGATTCCTCCGACTTCTCGTCTATGCCACTGTCCCTATCTGCCCACTTCAATTCCCACTACTCTCTCCACCGAATCCATGGGTAAGCTGACCTCAACCCGCGTTCCTTCGTTGAATCGGCTTTCCACTTGAATACCTCCACCAAGGTCATCGACCAAGGTTTTCACCATGAACAGTCCGATGCCTTGTCCGCTTCGTTCGGCGTTTTGCTTTTCATACTTGCGAAACAATCTCGACAACTGCTCTTGTGTCATGCCAATTCCTTGGTCTTGCACGATGAACCTCAAAAAGCCTTTGACGATGTGACATTTTACCATCACCGTGGATCCCTCGTGGCTATATTTAAGGGCATTGCTAATGAGGTTGGAAAAAATGAGCCGCAGGCTCATCAGGTTACAAATGCACGTCTCCTCTGGGGACAAGCTATTGTCGACCACCAAATGAATATTTTGCGTTCTCGCCTTTGTTTCCATGATATTCAGCACTGTATTAAGGGCGGTTCGCGGCATAACAAGACTCTTTTTCCAAATGGATTCCGTAACCAGCATCTGTTCCGTTTCGAGAATATGAGAGATTTCATAATCGATGATTGTGCAGTAATCAAGGATGGCTTTTAACTTTGACCGTTTCGTCTCATTGTCTTCCATTTGACTGAGAATTGAGGCGTAGGCTTGCACAATGGTCAACGGATTTCTGACTTCATGAGATACGACGTGTACAAAGTCGAGCTTTTGTCGGTACAGATCCATTTCTGATTCCATACGGACTTGCTCCGTCAGCGACGGAAGTGGATCATTCGAGGGATAACGTAACTGAGTATACAATGGGGAACGAAACAATTCATTGTCCGTCATGACATACTCATGCGTTTTCATCATTGCGAGTGCAATGGATGCAGGGAGTTTGTAAGCGTGATAGGCGCAGACCGTCAGGTAGCCCAGTTCGCTGATGGTCATGTCACAGTGGCACTCATAAGTATGTAACTTCGTGATGATGTCTGGGGCATCCCTGTATTCCACAAGTCCCCACAGACGGACACTGACTCCTTCTTGTATGAATGGGTCAACGACATCCTTGAGATTTTGAAGAACCCGTTCCAAGTGGAAATCTTCATAGCACCGATAGAATTCGTTGTTCTCTACATACATCACGTCTTGGCGCGTATGCAAAGCCAACTCTGGCATCCGTGCTTGTAGGTGTACCCAATGCTCCTGGGAATCGATAAAAATGATGCGCTGGTATTGGCTGATTCCTGCCTGAATAAAAGAAGCCGCATTTTCTATGTAGGCATTTTCATCGGTGTACAGGTACAAGATATGCGCGGCATTGGCAACATTAAGCTGTTGCGTCAGCGCAATTTGTTTTGTTTGCTCTCCCAATCCGACCCCTCCCTTGAAGAATTCACGCATGCGAACACGGGCTGGCTTTCCGTTGGTTGAATATCTTTCGACATCTATTGTAAAGGTATTTTTACCAATTGCTATATCTGTGCTATGCCCGTACCGCAATTCGACAAAAGAGGTGGCAATGAGCAATTATTCCCCATAAAACACATATAAAAGAACGACAGCCATTCAAAAACGTGAAGGAGTCGTAGGAAGTGAGTCCCTATGAGAACAGTCCTGCATCCATTGCTGGTTATCTACGATATGGATTCCGCGATGTATGAAACCTCGCATGTCGTAAACTTACTATGCATACGTTCTCTGTACAGACCTCTCGTCATGCATTGAAATACCTATCCGAAGGACCCATATCATCACCAAACAGCCCTATATCACAAAACTCACAGAAGATGATAGGGTGTTTACGTCTTCGAATCCCATTCAGGGAAACTCTGTTTGCTGAGTCAACCTGCAGACGGGGGTTACGCCAGCCCGCACTCACGACGCTTCCGATGTCCAGCGACTAAGCGTCCAAGACTGCTATAGCGGCATGATTCATGGCACCCCGTATTGTTTCCCCGTGCGCAACCATCAAAACGAGCCATGGATATGACCACCAATCCATGGCTCTTGTCTTCTTGTCTCTTTACCCCAAAACTGGACTCACGTTTAACCTTTTATACTTCACCGATGCCTTTTACACATTCATCGCAAATCCGTTTACCGTGAAACTGGACATAGTGTTCAGCCACTTCGCCACAGAGGACGCATCCAGGTTCGTACTTCTTCAAAATAATCTGATCCTCGTCTGTGAAAATTTCAAGAGGATCTTTCGTTTTGATGCCGAACGTCTCACGAATTTCAATCGGAATAACGATTCGCCCCAATTCATCGACCTGCCGAGTCATCCCAGCCAAATCTCAGTCCCCTTCCATCACATGATGCTTTCACTGTTTGTGTGGTCTCTATATCATATAGGGACTTCGCGAAATCGCTATTATTTTCCTTCTGAATTTTGTCGAACTCTTCATTGTGCCGAAGATACGACCTCCTGGCTACACTTACCCCTGCCCTATCCGCCACATGTGCTCCACAGCATTTCCTGGGACACCTCACTGATTCTTGTACCCCTGTGTCACATAAGCCCCAGTTCACCGTAATCTACGAGTCAACTGGAGATTCAAGACCATCAACCACAGTAATGGGGGATAAAACAGTGCCGAGTACCACAATTTCCACCCATGATAGTAAAAGTAGCCCGACTTCAAGGAGGCGTATTCAAAAATGACGCAAAACCCAGACGACCCGAGAATGTATAAGACTTTTTGCCATTTGTGTCTTCCAAACGGATAGAAGTTCAAAAAAATCGTATTCGCGGATGGAAACAGCCCGAAAATTGCAATGAAAGACCCGCCCTGAACGCCTTTCTCGAAATACCCATAGAAGTCGAACTTTAAGTCGAGTACAATGTTCACCACAAGTTCACAGACCAGCGCGAACAAACTGGTCGTCCAGACTTCCCAAGCTGTCAGTCGTTTAGGCATCATTCGTGCCGCGACGTTCAACACGACAACGGACACAATCAAGAAGCTCATGTTCCCTGCCACCTTTCACCTCGTCACACCGTCGTGCATCTCTGCTTGAAGGCTCCCATCACACAGAAACATGAAACCACCAGAAAAAATAGAGTAATTAGGATGGATAACAAGTAGCTTGATGCAAGGAATCGCTCTATACGCATTCCTGCATCAAACACCGTACCCCATCGAACTCTGATCGGGAGGGATGAACTATGGGGAGCAAAAGCGCAGAAACAGCGTGTCAGCGAGACCGAGGGATTTTGAATGCCTGTCATCAAAAAGTGACGAAGTACTTCAGCCTCTATATGATTCGTTTTGACAATAGAGGCAAGGCGCAGTGCCTTCCATCTCCGTCTGCTGGGGGGGGATAAGGCTACGTCGCGATCGATCTGGGTGAATTCCCGTAAGACCACCCGCAGTGATACACGTTTACCGCAACTTATCCGCCCTTCCGTGGATGCACGTTTCTTGCAAAGCTTACCCCTGGGATATCTGGCACTCTCATTGACTGGCTTTTCGGCGGGTTTCCAACTTACGAATGAATGTTAAATGCCCGACGAGAATGCCCAGGAGAACAGGGTAGCATAGAGCCGAGTACCATAGCTTCCAACCGTTGTGATAAAAATATCCTGATTGCACGGATGCGTATTCAAACAGCAGGCTAAACACCGACCCACCTGCGATATACAAGCCCTTGCGCCAAACCTTTTGGGTATACGGATAGAAATTTAGAAACATGACGCTCACTGCAGGATACAAGCCGAATATTGGAATGAGCGATAACCAGTCAATTTGATGCGTAAAATACCCGTACAGGTCGTATTTACGGTCTAAATAGGTATCTACAAGATAATCCAACACCAACGCAAATAACCCTGTTGTCCACATTTCAAGGGGTGAGAGCCGCTTTGGCATCAGGTACGCGGTCACATTCAAGAGAATGACGGAGACGCCCAAGAACACCAATTGTGTTCACTTCTTTCGCTTCTTCCTACATAGTTTTGTTCCACCCTACGGAGTCGAGTTGCGATTCCAGTATGGGCAAAACACCATGCGTCTAACCCTTTTTACTCCCATTGGAAGAGGTGCCACCGAAGCTCCTTAATCCGATGGTCGGGATCATCATCGAACCCAATTCTTGTGACTGACAGTGACCTCCTCGACATAGACGAATGAATTCGAGAATAACCGACGAATATTCGTCTACTTCATTTGTATCTTGACCCCTTAATAATGTACGAGTAAACGGATGTTGGATCTACATGGGCGGTGGGTTTAAGACTTAGATTGCTCATATGTGGGGGGAGTGACTCCTGAATAATCCAATCAAAGTAAGTTTTGACGGGCAGTTTCAGTCATTCGGCTTCTTTGCTATTCTAAAGGTGTGCTCTTGATACTCTGAACGCCCTTAATCTGGTTGGTAGCCGTGAGGGCGTTCGGACGTTACATAAAATGGCGAAGTCATCATAGAATGGTGCGAGGTCGCGGGGATTTGCTTGACAACCGTGGTTTGAATACTTCGGAATCTGTGCGGTTGATAGGGGAATCCCTTCAAAAAATCGGTCTTCTCCCAAAATTCAATCCAAACCAATTTTCGTGACTCCAAACGCATGGTGGTGCCATAGTATCTGCTCGACCTGACTTGCCAACGCCTCTTCACAAACGATCATCAACACGACCTCCGTTTTAGACCGCTTCTTGCGCTCGCTCGCCACCCGCTTTGCCACGGTGACTTTGATGATAACTCCCAATATCAACCCGCCACTGAATCCAATCAGCCCCCACAAGACAGGTCCGCCTTGTAGGACGAATCCGTAAATCGTACCCAAAGCACAAAACAAAGCGGCAACAATAGCAGGAATATCGAGCAAAGAGGATTCGTCTGACCTGTGAATGAAGTCTAAAGGTGCAAAGTCAGATGCGTTGGTGTTTGCCAACGGAATCGCATAGATGCTCTCTCTTGAAACACCCCTTCTTTGAATACGGACAATGGCTTGTTCCAGCATCAACGAATGCTCAAAAGTGGCAACGATCCGCACCTGGCTCTGCCCCTCGACTTGAAATGGAAAGCAAGTGGGTTGATACATCGCTTTCAGAAACTTAGACTGTTGTTGGGCAAACACTTCATTTTGTGCCATCATGGAGACGTAGGCGTTGTAAAAAGCGAAACCGTAGATCGACGGGAGAAACAGTATCCACTCTACATTGAGAATGGTGATTGCCTGATGAAATCGTCCTATCAAAGTGTATAGTGTGGCGGGAAGCATATGCGAAAAATAGACAATTGCAATCCACCACCCCAAAGCAAACACGGAAGATGTCAGCTTACGGTTACACATACTCCCAAGACCTGGCATCAGTAAAGACCATATGGCGGCAACCCAAGGGCTTCTCTTGTTGAAAAAATTAAACTGTAGAGCATTGATTTTGAAAATTTCAATCGGAATATCCTCGTCCATTGCCAAAGTGAACAATTGATTCGTTTCCACAGCCAATCGATAGCTTGCGAATAGCGCATAGCAAAACACGGTGCCATATAGAAGAATCCAATAGGTTCCTCCTGCGGACAACTCCTGTATAGACTCGTTGAATCTTCCTGTAAGAGCGAGCATGATAGCAACGTTAAAGTGAGCATGAACATTCACGAAAAGTTCCCAAAGAAACAAAACCCACCCCTGGATATACTCACCCAGTAGGATGTGCCCAAATCCAGGAAAGAAGAATGACCAAGCCATGGCTACCCAAGGATTCGTGTAATGAATTTGGTTCAAACTTAGCATCCCAAGACTGGCTCTCTTTCTTGAGTACGTTGACCGTATCGTATCCATTGTTCATTCCTGCCTTGGGGGATCTTCCTACAAACTCGGTGATATACAGGATAGGCAATCCACTTCGAGTTGATACCTTAATATGGAATACAGCCAAAAATGTATTGCGTGATCTATGTAATTCGCCTACGCAGATGTGACGACCTTAACATGGGCAGTATGCTTCTACACACCACGCGCTCTTTGCCGTGTCCATCCATGGTGTCACGCCAGAGAGAATTGATGTAATGCGACTCAGTGGACTTTCGTCCATGTGTATCCGCCATCCGTCGTATGATACAGTGAATCCGAAGTGGTCAATGCCCATCCATCGGTCTGAGTCATAAAGTCTAACTCACTCACGCCTTTCAATGAAATATTCGGTCGAATAATGATCCATGCCTGTCCACCATTCTCGGTCATAAACAATTTTGTGCCATCTGTCACAAACCCCAAATGAGGCGTAACAAAATCCCAAGTCGAGAAAACCGCATTCCTCGTTGTCCCCATCAAAGGAGTGTTTGGCTCCCAGGTCTTGCCTCCGTCGGTGGTTTGATATACCAGAAATCCTGCAGGAATGGCGTTGACTTGAACAGGGACAATCCCATCTTCCTGATTAAAAAAGATAGGCGGATGGGAAGTAAATTGAAATTCGTGCAGTGATGAAGGAATAGGTACATTTTGTGACTTCCAAGTGTGTCCACCATTGTTTGTCTGATAAAAATAGACCTGTCCGTTGGCTGGGCTAAATCCTGTCGCCCAACCGTGTTGCGTGTTTACAAAATTGGCTCCTGTTTTATCCCCCCCAAACGGGAGTGTTCCGCCTGGGATTTCGTTCGTGTAGGAAATCTTGTGCCAAGTCGTACCGCCATCCTGAGTTTGATAAATGCTTTCCCTTTCACTGCCTGCCGCCGCTCCCTGCATTAAGGAGAGCCATCCATGATTCACATCTGTGAAACTCAAGTGCATCGGATATCCAACATCATGGATTTGCGTCATGTTCCAGGTTTGTCCACCGTTGGACGTTCGATAAATCTGAATCACTGTTTGAGTATCCGTAGTAACGGCTAACCAAAAATGATTTTTACCTAAACTGTACGAATACGTTTCCAACTTTGATGAAGGGCTGATTTCCTTGGGAGTCACATTCTTCCACGTTTTAGCTCCATCTGTTGTGTACCACACAGTCCCGTTTTCCGTTGCCCATCCTCTCGTGGGGCTGACCATATGTATGGAAGAAAATGCCGCAGGGCTTTGTTGAGAAATTTGCACGCCTTGTGTAGCAGGATTTTTGAGGGTATTTGAGTCACGGACGTGAGTTGTCCCCGACCCTCTTGGGCTTGGTTGCGGCTTTGATGATGATGGACTGGTGCACCCTGCCAGAAGAAAGACCGTTGTTGCAACGACACTACTGAGAAGTACCACGTTTTTCATTCTGTCCCTACCTCAACACACAGTTTTACCACTATAGACGATGCAGAGAGCGTCGGTGTGACACGGAAGAACTGATGGATTCGGGTTCATATGCACCCTTCCCCACATCGAATACGTCACTGCACATGGATGGTTTGCAACAGACGGACTCAAATTTCTACTCTCGCGGGTAGAAATGTTACGTGGCAATTCGAACTGGATGCCGTAGTCAAATTTCTCGACATATGGAGTTTGTGGCTATGAAGACGGAACCGTTGCCAGAGGGTAGACACGTTCACTCACGTATCTAAATCAGTCAGAGGCAATTCTGTGTCATACCCTATGATCTTTTAAGAGCACATGAAAAGCTCGAATGAGCCCAATCACGACAACCACAGAGCCAATCGCAACCAAGGACTCTCCAATCAAGACCGTCCATTCCGACTGCAGTATCTCCGTGCGATCCATCCGCATCGCATTTTTTCGAGTCTCAGCCAAATTAACCCCTTCCTTCAAGACAACATACGAATTCTTGCCTACAATTGACCCCGCTGTTCGCCGCGAACACGGCGCAACTGCGCCTCGATTGCTTGAACATGAGCCACAACAATGGGTATGTTCCCTGTATAGATCGCCTCGCCACACCTTGATCTTTAGACATATCCTGTGTATCAGGACAAGAAACGTCCCCGAATCGGCATGAGTATTTCGCTTGTATTAGGGGAATCGGAGGAAGGAGATTATGCTTAAGTCGGGTAGCTCAACACCATCGACGAGTGGTATCCGAAAAACCACACTCGTGGTAGCAATTGTTGCGATTATGGCATCCGTTGCCAACACATGGGCTACCATTTTGAACAATAGAGCGACCAACCTCAATACGATAGCCACGATAGAAAACACCCAGGCGACGAAAAGGAACACCAGGTCGTTCAGACGTGCGCCGAACAAGAACGCACAAAAGAAAAATAGACAGTAATCGCCACTTTGTACGCAATAGCGACCCCGAAGAATTGAACGACCTCTGTCTACCCAAAACCACGCCCAGACTACCACTCAACCCATGGTGTCATGCCCCAACTCCAAGAAGCCCTTTTTTACACATTGCCATTCTTGAGGTATCTTAATGATAATGTATGCATTCACAGTCTTCACGCTTGTTTCGGACGCAGGACAGCAAAGGGGGAGGGGAGAGGATGTGAGCAAGGATCGGAGTCCGTCCAATCGCAGACCATCTCATAGTCCAATGTTGCTGGAACAGCCAGTCTGCAAAGCAACCGTTCCCATGGCGATGAGCACAAAACGCATCTTTAAAAGACATCAAGCGGTGATTAGCAAGCTGAAGAGATGTCTACAGGAGCGGTGATAAACGATGGGCAATCATGACTGGGACTGGGATGGCAACTTTCCAGACGGAGTTTATGCCGTCCCCCCTGACCCGAATACCCCAAAAGTCAAAATCAGGAAATTCGTCAATTGGTGCAAAGCAAATGGCATACCGCTATCCGAAGCCCATCGTTTGCCTCCAGAGGTCATGGAACAATTCCTTGAATACCCAGACAAAGATAGGGCAAAAGACGAGAAGAGTAGAGGTAGCCCCAATGACTAACGAATGCTGTATACAAAGCGGGTCGGGCGAAGAGAAACCTTAACTTCGAACGGATCGTCGCTGGACTCGGAAACCCGATTATACCACCATGGGCAGGTTTTAACCCATCGGACATCACGTTGGACATCTCTCATCTCAACAACAGTCCCCAGCCACCATCTGGTGCCCCCCGATTTGTTTGTAAATTCTCGCCGTACCACATTCACGAATGATACGGAGGTGTGAAACATGACCGACACGTACTCCTGTTCAGAAAGTATCAGATTCAAAGATAATGAACAACTTAAGGTCAATACACGGAAACCCACTCGAATTGTGGCTCCGTTGCCTGTGCTATCGCCGCATGAGGCACGAATCAAGCAAGAAAGTCAGCGTATCATGCGGTTATACGGGAAACAAAAATAGAATCAAGCACGTTTACTGAGCAGTATGTGGATTCTTCCCTGTATCTTGGGAAAGCTATCGATGTCGTCGAGGTATGCGCCGAAAACGCCGTATTTGTGCGGCGTTTTGCTTATCCGCAATGGCTCCTTGCATCGCTCTGTGGGGGACGCCATCCTCGACATCGGTTTCTATTGACACGTTTTGTCCTGAATGGCGTATAATATGAGTTATCACCCTTACCCCATTGGATTCGCAAATGTGCGAATCCCTTTTTTGTGTTAGCTTAAACGACACTTCCCATGAGATGCGTTCAATCTGGCGTAGATGGTCATCGGTTGAGCAGAGGGAAAACCAAACCCCATATAGATATTTCTTGTTGTTCGAATTCTGTAACAGAAGATTTAGGACGAAAAGGACACGCCATAAAGATAGGCGTGCCCTGTACTCCTGAGCTATATAACCATAGAATTCTCGTTAAGCTTGTTTTGAAGCTTGAATATCCACCGTTACCTGTACTTGATCTGCGACCAACACACCGCCTGTTTCAAGTGCTTGGTTCCAAGTCAGCCCATACTCACTACGACTGATGGTTCCATGGGCTTCGAAACCTGCTTTTTCATTCCCCCAAGGGTCTTTACCTTGTCCTTCGTAACTCACTACAAATGTTTCGGGTCGAGTCGTCCCTCGAATCGTCAAGTCCCCAGTTAGTTCATACTCTCCAGGACTCATTTTCGTGACTTTTGTCGATTTGAACGTCATTTTCGGATGATGCTCGACATCAAAAAAGTCGGATGACCGTAGATGATTGCCTCGGTCTTCATTTCGTGTGTTAACACTGTTTACGTCAATCAAGAACTCAATTGATGCTGTCGTTAGGTCTTCAGGATCGGCATCAATGGTAGCTTCAAAGGTTTGGAAGGTCCCTCGTACTTTTGAAACCATCATATGTCGGATCGTAAAGTCCACACTACTATGTGCTGTATCTAAGTTCCATTGATTCTTTGGCATAGTATCCCTCTTTTCACATTTATACAAAAACAGCACATATGATTTACAAAATGCGACATTTTGATACGTTTCCTTATTGGTTGCACCAGCTTGATGAACCTGCCATCAGCTTTCTGTGCGACTGTATCAGTGCAAAGGAGTCTCTATCCAAGCGGATCTTGAAAAAAATTACCCGTTTCGATGCTCCAGACTATGCACAAATGCGGTGACATTCCCCAAACAGCAACTTCCTTGTGGATTGTTCACCTCACAGCCACAACGATTCGCCTTTACCTGTTCACTGATGTACTGGGTAGGATCTTCTTTGCCTTGTATCGCTTGTACGAGTTTCTGCCTCGTCCAACCAAAGCAATAGCATACTGGAACTTCTGAACCCTCGTCTTTCTGATAGACAGGAACTTTAATTGCATCCTTGTGGAACACCTGTTCATGAGAGAAGTAAACAACCTCACAGGCTGTGTTTGGGCAGAATGAGTAGGAGTATGACGGGTCGAGGGTAGACAGGGCAGACGGAGTAAGTAGAGCTTTCAGGGTGATGAGCGGAACGCTCTTTCCTGTTTGCTGACATACAGGACAGATGAGAGAATCAGCCTGCGTCTTTTGCGCTGGAACTCGACAGCAGTCTTCCATCATAAACGACTCCTTCGCGTTGATTTATCCAATCAAAGCCTCTCCCATCACTCCACCCTGTTCTTCTCCAACGTGACCTGATAGAGTTTCCGTGGCAGTCCACCCTCTTCGAATTCGTGGATATCCATCAATTCATATCCATCCGTCAGTGTCTCGACCTTCGCTCGGTCAAAAAAGTGAACAATGAAGCCACCAACTTCATACAGGTCTTCCCCTCGGTGAACTCCTTGTCCATAATGCGCGTCCCCCTTGTGCCGAACCGTGTAAATGTTATATCCACCTGGGCGCAGAACTTGTCGAACATGGTCATTCAAAGCGACCAATTCGTCCATTGTCAGAGCCATGCAGTATAACATGTGTGAGTAGCAAGCATCAGAAGACCCACTTGGTAGTGGAAAGGGTTTCCGAACATCATGTTCAACGACTGTAATGCGATCCGATAACCCCTGTTCTTTCGCTTTCTGCCGAATGCGCTCAGTGCCCTCCTTGGTGTAATCCAACACATGCACCTGAAACCCATTTCTCGCAAAAAACAACGTATCTCGCCCTTGCCCTGCGCCCAACTCTAATATCCGTTCCTGACCATGACTCTTAAAGATTTCTACGGCTCGAATGGCGGCATCGCTGGGAGACTCTCCGAACATCTCGTTGTTCTTGGCAAAAGCCTGACCCCAATGGGGTTGTTGTCGATTCAAACTATCCAGATCCGCCATTACAAATCCTCCTTACCTTTTCTCCCGCTTCAAATCCTCAACTTCTCGCCGCAGATGTTGCATTTCACGTAACAACTCCGATGTGTCCTCTCTTTGCGGGTGATTGTGGTCGTGGTTATGCCCCATCATCATCCGCCCCATGAAGTACATCATCACAACCATCATCACAATGCCTAAAATCGGGAAGAGCATTCCGAATCCGCCCCAACCGCCATATCCCCACATCATTTGAACCATCTCCTATCTGGTCTTTCCCCAGTTGCACTTGAGACCATTTATCGTCTTGGTGCAAATGTTTCTGTCTGTATACCCGTGGTATCATTCACGGTGATTGCCCGCTCTCCGATTATGAAGCCGTAATCCTTAGTCTGCTTAGAGTAAATTGATGGCTCGCTTCAGCGCATTCACAGTCTCTTCATCGCGGAAATAGAACACCCAAACTCCTTGTTTGACACTACGAACTACGCCTGCGTTTTTTAAGACATTCAAGTGATGAGACACCGTAGATTGAGGTAATCCCAGGTGAGCCACCAAATCCTGTACGCACAATCCGTAGATTCTCACGTCCTGCTCTTCGCTCTCAACACCCGTAGGAACGAGACGGCAACACAAGGACTCTTGCCCAGAGAGTAATCGGAGCATCCGCAAGCGAACAGGTTCCGCCAAAACTTTCAACAAACCACTCAGTTCAATCGGACGCTGGATTTGTAAATCCAGGGGTTGCGTATCATCCATCACACGTATCCCCCTCCCTGTATTTTTTATTCATTCAAGTTACGGAGCATATCGTCCACCTGTTCACAATTACAGTTCCTTTTCCCAATTTTGCAGTGTCTTCACGACTTCTTCAGCCTTTACTTTGCCTGAAATCTCGATCGTCTTTCCGTCTTCGGCTAACACGAACGAATCGACACTCGATAAAAACCCTTCGCCGCCACAGGAGCAGGTTCCACTGAAGCATTCTGTGACCAAATTCTGTAGTTTCTCTGTCGCAATCCCCTTAAATTCCACAATGACTTTACCTTCTGTTGACTCTTCTTTAACCTTGGCAACCTCGCGAATATCCGTGAATTGTCACATCCCAATATATCAATGTATATTGATGTATTGATTCGATAACCATTTTAAACAACCATACGGAAATGTCAATGCTCATGAGGGGAGTGTTTTGTTTCAAACTCCTGTATCGATCCTCACCTCGTCATGCATCATTGAGGGCTACCTTCACGTTCTCCACTGGCGAGTGGGCACGGGTTCTCAAATTTGCGTTGGTTTTTCGCAATTGTCATCGTTCTCAGTGCAACAAGACCAGAAATCGCCGAGGCAATTTTGCTGTACTTGCCCCTTTGTTGCCTTATAAGCGAGGTTCAACTCACTTTTACCACACCGTACATACCACTCTTGGCGTGCCCAGGCACGGGGCAAATGTAGTAGTATGTGCCAGGATGTAGGGTCATCTCGCCTTCAATCACATGATAACGTGCGTTGGTCAACGCCTGTGTCGTGCGTTGTGGCAACGGTGGGAGCATGAAAATATGATCTACAGTCATCATGGGCATCTGTGAGTATGGCGGAGCGGTTTTCGTGACTTCGAACCCATGCATATAGCCCCAGTCGGGATTCACTAAAGTGACATGAACGGTGGCACCTGGTTGAATGAAGAGGGTCGGGTTTACCAAACCGTCGATTTCCCATGTCATATTGGGTACACCATGAGGCGAAGCCAATGCAACTAAGTTCACACTCCCTCCCGTATAGGTGATGGTCTTCTTGGCGCGGTCAATCCGTGCTCCCTGTTCTCCTTCTGCCACAAGCTGGTGTAACTGATTGTTGTCGATAGTGGCAGTATTTGCCGCTGTTGCGTTACCCATCATGCCACCGCTTCCCATCATTCCGCTGTTGCCCATCATGCCACCGTTCTGACCAGCATCCATGCGTCGATTCCATGGGCTGTACCTCATCCAATTCGAAACAAGAACGCCGACTAACAAAATCACAGTCAATGACAGTAACACAATCACAGATATCCACACTTTGCGTTCTCGCATTTGTCCACCTCCGCAACCCTTCAAATGGACGTATCGTCAGTAACAACTTAGCCTATTGTTCCACGTTCCGTTGAGGTTTGAGCCACCGAATATCTTATCGGTGTGTCCCGAGGGATATCGTCTGTCAACCTGGAGATAGTATGTACGAACAGAAATTTGATCTTGTGGAGGAGATTCTATGTCGCTACAGACACATGAAGCGTATGAGTTAAATCATCTTTTGATGGGCTGTTATGACATTTTGACCTGTATGGGTGCCTTTCTGAAGGATGTTCGAGACCCCGAACTGAAAACCATCTTGGAAACACAACTGAGTGCCCATGTTCAAGACTACAACATCAAAGTAGAGTTTGCCAAGAACGGAGCTTCATCTGAGAAACTCAAGGTCCCTGCAATGCCGCAGAAGGCGACATTTAACCCAAAGGCACCACAAGCGGGTGCTCCGAACCTGAACGGCGCTCAATTCGATGATCGTGCGATCGCGACGATTTATTTGCTCACTTTAAAAAACAATGGAAAAGGCTATGCATCATCCGCTTTTGAAACAGAGAACCTACAGCTTCGTGCTTTCTTAGAGGACGCATTTACGATGTGTTCACACCACGCATTCGAAGTAGCTGGATGGCTTCGAAAAAATGGCTATTATCCTGGGGAACCCGCGACCAACACATATCTACAGGCTTTGGGACAAACCTATGAAAAAGTGCCTGAAATGGCTCAAATCCATTAAAAGAAGGTGAGAAATCCGATGAAACAGAACAACCCAAAAAACCATATGATGCAGTCCAAAAGTGTCCGAGACCAACTCAGTAAACTGGAAAAGCAGAGCACCTTTGCAAGTAACAAACAGAAGCGAGGTAGTACCAACGAAATTCAACCTATGGTGACAGATGAAGGGCTAAATCCGTAGTCACATTGAACCCGCCTGTCTACATCACGTAGACAGGTTTTTTATGATATTTTTAGTGGGTCATTTTCGCATCTTGTTTCGAACCCACGTCCGAAAACTCAATATTCCCAGTACCTCCGTCACACCGAGAACACCAAGACCGTTCATGGGACATCTCACTCCTAATCATCTATCCCGATAGTCGTATTCTTGCGGAGAAGTACATGTGTGGGCAGGTGTTCATTGGGTGTGAAAAATGTTTTATGTCGGCAAGCACGATAAAAGACGAAGGAAGCGCGATTTCCTTCGTCACAAATCCAGGATGGGTTTGTCCTTCCATGAGTGCTTTAAAAGGTGGTGACGGATTACATTCTTATTTACAGATTCGCACTGGCGACAGGTTTCACGTCTTGGTCGTTAATCGCTCCATCAATCACTTCCATGTTGTCCAAGTTCACATTCCATTGCAAAGGGATCACGTTAAAGAACCCATAGAGACCTCCGTGACCCTGATTGAGTTTGATGTTCGCATCCCAGCCCCCGAAGTTGTATTCACCTATGAACATCCCTGTATTTTGTTGTGGTGTGTTCGAATTTACCGCACCAATCAGAATAATAGATGGCATTTTGCACCCCCTGACCGTTCAGGTCACCACCGCAGTCCCCTTACACGTCCAGTCCCATGAGAGGTTTGAAGTCTTGATCATTCACTATGCCATCCACCAATTCCAGATTGTCAATATTCATATTCAACCAGGCAGGCGTAATATTAAAAAATCCGTAGTAGCCTCCGTGACCTTGATTGATTTTCATATTTGCGTCCCAACCACCTAAATTACCCTCGCCAATAAAAGTGCCCGCGTTTTCCTGAGGTGTATTTTGGTTCACAGCACCGATGACAATAAGACAAGGCATATCCATCCCTCCCCCATGGACATTCCATTCGTCCATACAGTACAGTATGCGTGACGAACCTGTCTCAATTCAGATTTCATTGACATGGAGGGCACAGATGAGCACAGCATTGCTGATTCGGTAAAAAGAAACCCACTGGCGAAGCTTCGGAGTCCTCTTGAAGATTTACAACTTGCTCAGACAAGTTGTTGTCTTAACTCGGCTGACATTTGTTCGACCAACTCTGGTCTACCATGAAACTGTGCAGGCGTGTTCTGGAATAACACAATTCTCCAGGTTTCTTCCGCCCGAATTGAAATCATCGTCTGGTGTGCATTTAACTTCGGATTGAGGTCGGATTGCCCTGGAGCAACCATCCCTGCAATAGCTCGTAAAATCGCGATGTCTTGCGATAGAAAAAGGACACTCTTCACTTTGCCGACGAAGCGAGCCGTCTCGTGCTGTTCGAAGATTGGTGCTATGTGTGCATAAATTTCGGCTTGTCCAAACACTTGACTTCCATCGAAACCAATCTGCTCTCCATCCTCGGTATACAGGTCAGCCATCGCACGAGCATCTTTATGGTTCCATGCATCCAGCAATTGCTGGTAAAGAGCCTTAACTTGTTGTTGACGTGAGTCCATGTCATGTCCCCCTCGTCCCAATTACCCCATGATTTTGATTCCAGGTCTTACTCGTTCGGATTCGCCAATACAAACGTGTTACCGTCAGGGTCTTTAAAGATTGCCTCGACTCCTCCCCAATTGGCTCTCTCTGCATCTTTCACAAATTCAACTCCACGTTCTTTTAGACGCTTGCATGTACCAACCACGTCTTCACATGTAAAAGCGACATTCTGATATCCACCGATGCGCTCCTCTTGTCCTGTCGGTGTAAACAGAACCACATCAGTTTGTGCGCCAGGAGGTCGAAGCTGAATCCACCTCGTACCATTACCGAATGGCTGATCGGTCACAACCTCAAACCCAAGTTTCTCGGTATAGAACGCCAAGGCTCTATCCTGATCTGAGACGGGAATACTGACAAAACTCACTCGTAACATTTTCATCGTCCTTTCGTATAGCATGCAAATCAGGAACGCTCGTCACCCATTTTTAACGTTATCGAATATTCAACTCTCGTACTGGCTTTATATCGAATTCCTGCTTCATCGGTACTTCACACAATAGCGTACACACGGGTGTAAGATCATCTGCCTCGACAAGTAAGTAGAATACATGATCTGGATGACCCGCTACTGCAAAATGAACTTTCACGTCTAATTCCTGGCAACGGCTTGGCATGGTTGGCAAAAATTCTTGTAACGCCTGCCTCACCTCGTCGCTATACATTCCACAGTTATTAACGTCGTGTCTTGCAGTTACATGGAATTGAACGATGTGTTACTTGAACAGCGGCGCGGTTTTCCCGTCAGGTTGCACCATCGTCCATTCGGAATGCAGAAACAGGGTTTGCTTGAAGGGTAATGTGCCATACGGAGAGCAATGCTCACCATGTAGGTTTTCCCTATGGTGATATACGATTTCTTTGATAGGAACCATAGCTGTCCCCCAAACGGATGTTTGACCGTCAGAGCTAAATGGTTCGAAGTCTACGTTGTAATTTTGAGGCGACAATTCAGCTACGGCGTTCGAAGTCTCGCTTACACGCCACCCCCAGAAGTTGTTGGTCATGTACCATGCTGTAAACGAATTCGGTTGCCCAGAAGGCGTAATCAAGACAACCCCTTTGGCGAACTTGACCGTTTCGAACGATCCTACACCTGGAGCAGATGCGGCTTGTGCCTTTTGCGGAGTAGAATGAGTTGAATACACATATTCCCAATCAGCGAAAAACGCCGCGATTATGAGCAGAGGCATCCCAATGAACCACGCCCATTTTGACTGTCTCCTCATGCCTCTCTCCCTCGCCAAGTACCCTTAATTCTTTATCTTAGGCGGTTGCTCTGGTGTCGCTTGATGTGCATTAGGTGGTAGCAAGGACGGCGGGGATTGCGGTGCCATACCAGGGTCTAAGTTCTTTGATAGCTTCAGGTCGGATTCGAACCCGATATCTGCCGTCTTTGCGGTCTACGATGAGACAATTCCTGGGTCGGGATTCCGTTGGGCTGGTTTCCCTTGCAGTTGTGGCGGCACGGTATGTGGAGGAGTTGCTGGATGTGCTATATGCTTTGCATTGCTGTTATCCGCGAACCCCACCGAAGTTAATCCAGTACCCAAAATCCCCAGCGAAATCACTGATGACACGACTCCAACTACCAATTGTTTTCTCACGATAGATACCTCCCTCCATATAAGAAGACGCACTCAGAGAAACCCTCGTTACAACCTATCAATATATGGTGCATCCCCTAAATACTCCTACTCGAATAGTGGTACAATGCTTCCATTCATCAACTTAACAGTCCAGTCTGAATGATGAAAAACGATCTGGTTGAACGGTAGACTTATATCCCAAAATTTGTTTTGCTCAGTGTGACTTTTATACGTTTTCCCATTTTGACGGTACACAATTTCCTGGACATCGGGCTTCTTTATTGCCCCCCAAGCGAATGTTTTGCCGTTCACTGTCATTGAAGCAAAAGAAGCCTCCATGGAACCATTTCTGCTATTCAGCAAGTCATACGACTTTACCTTTAACCTCCATCCCCATAACTTGGTTTTTTCCAAGTACCACGCCACATATCCAGGTTTCTTCGAAACGCGAGGATCGGTCGTTGTAATCAACACGACACCCTTGGAAAAAGGGATTGTCTCAAGAGGTAACACATTGGAATCATAAGTCTCCTGGGATTTGGTAGGCGTGGAGTGTGATTCATATTCATACCCCCATACACCGCCAAGGATAATCAAGACGAGAATCGGACTGCCTATGAGACACATTCGCGGAGATTTCCAGTGTTGCCAAAACCGCAATGCGAGCCTCAGAATACCAAAGCCAACAATTGCCCCGAAGGTGTTAAGTATTAAATCATCCGCGTCAAAATCGCGATATGTAAAACCCAATATAGATGAGATGATGAACTTTCCTGACTCAATTACCAAAGTCATGCAAAATCCAAGCAGGACAACTCTCATAAACCGATTTTGCCTTGCGGATATCAAGGGTAGCAAGAAGCCCAACGGAACAAACAGTAGGGTGTTGCCTCCCAGGTTATAAAGGTCATAGGAGAGTGATTTTCCCGCAATCACTGCTCGTATCGTATGGAATGGAATGAGATTATTCGCAGGCGCATTTACCCCATAGTGGTGCAGTGGAATTGGGAACAAGGTGATCTTAACAACGACAAGGAGATACACGAAAAAGACAAAATACAAAACTTGCCGCATTGCTGGAGTTTTACTCTTTATACCTATGCCTATAGCGATTATCAAGTATAGTAAAACAGCGACTACGCCGAATGGGGTGAACGTCAGCACACAAGTCCCTCCAATCGCAGATGATCTAAATGAGCTTTCTCAGCCGAATGGAACTAAAATCAACCCTCTTGCACATAAACAACAGCACCGCGCCAATCAAATGAATGGTAACGGACGATATGGTACTCCATAGATATCCCCAACTGATTGGTGCCATTCCCCAGAAAATCGGGTTTCTGGTTTGCTCCCACAGCGTCTCCTGCATCAAGTGCCATAAAAACGGTGCAACGGTCAGCGTGATCGACATCATCCATGGAGTCAAACTGATTATCCGATTACGTGTCCATATATAAAACGCGATACTTAGAGCGGCAGTGATTCCATACGCACATGTTGCGCCAATGCTGACTGGTTGGATGATCGGTAGGGCTGAGAAGACAACCTGCCGAATTCCGTCTAAGCCAAGGGATAGCGAAATACTACTGGGTAACAGTGACATGGAAAACGGTATCCAACTGATAAGAACAGCCAACCGATCCGTTTGTTTTCTGGTAAATACCATCATCAAGGACATCGTACCAAGTGTTACCCAGCGAGCAGGATTCAATGGAAAGTGTTGATGCAACCATAGCACCCATTGAGGTGTGGGTATTTGTTCCCATGTGGCAGGATTCCCGATGGTAACGACGGAATCATTAAAACGCATGTTGGTAGATAAGGCTACCCCCAACGAGATAAAGCATAAAACACCCACAATGAGATACCACTTGGGCGAGATCACAAACGTCTCTCGAATAATCTGCTGACGAAGTTCCTTGGCTGTGCCAAAAGATGCGAGTGCTCTTTGATGCGCTTGTTCACCCGACAAACCTGCAACTCGATAATGTTGTACAGAATCCTCTAAATGGCTTTGCACCTCCTCGATCCAATCCATTTTTTCCTGCTTGTGGAGGTAAGTCCCCCTTAAAACCTGGCGTAGATACGCGTCAAATCGGCTCATTCGGGCACCACCTTGTCGAAGAAGACTGATAACAGGCGTTGTTCTGCGTTCCACTCCTCCTGTAATTCCCTGAGATGACTCTTGCCTCGATCTGTGATGCGATAATAACGTCGGCGAGGACCCGAATCCTTGTCCGTCCCCCAGTACCCATCAATGAATCGATTTGCCTCTAACCGCTTTAACGCTGGGTAAAGCGACCCCTCTTTTATTGCCAATGCTCCATGGGTCTGGTCGCGTACCTGTTGCGCGATATCGTATCCATAGGAGTCTCCATCCAGTAGTGTCGATAATAAAATGACATCCAAATACCCTCTCAATCGTTCATTTCTCATAAAGATCCTCCACGCATAGCCTATCTATGTATATTGTTTTAAATGGTATTCTCCATTTGCTCTACAATTCCTTTTTTGGTCCAAGAATTTTGACACACTCTCGCAATATCAAACACTGTAAGCACAGTAAAAAGAACGACAGTGTTACATACACTGTCGCTCCACAATTTGATGGTTGGTAATTACCGCTCAATGGAAACCGTCGCTGAAATCACGAGATTTGATGTCTGCAATACACGCTATAGGTCAGCCAAACAATCGGAATCGATATCAGTATCACCAAAACGATTGAGAGAATTGGGTACAAGACTGGATAGCCAAAGAAATTGTATGCAACGAAGCTCTGGAACAACCTTGATACCTGTATCAATCCAGTGTAACTGAAATTCATGACAGCCTGTGCCCAGTTTTCCCTTGTCATCTTAGAGATGAGTTCGGGCAAGATTAAAATCCCTGCAGATATGAAAAATGTAACGAGCGAAACACGATTAAAAGAAGAGAACAATAATACGAGGAAACCAAATGCAATGCCTGCAAGAGCTTGAACGACAAGAGCTACCAAGATGTACTGTAATACCGATAAATGAAAGGGTGCGCCGTACAATGGGATACTTTGTATCGGATAACCCAATCCTTTTACGCCATACAGAATTAGATTCAGAACAACATTTACGATGAACAAAACTCCCTCCATAGCAACGCAATACAGTACTGACGCGAGTAGTTTGGCAGTTACAAGCTCATGCCGCCCCCTCTTTGCCGTTAAGAGAAAACTATCTGTACCTATGGAGTATTCTTCAGAAAAAATTGAAGACAAACCGATTAAAATCATCGCTCCGTACATAACAAATCCATACGTTTTGAAGAAATCAGCCATTTGTGCTCCACTTCCGCCGTAGGCTCCACCCCCGACAAAGGGAAGGCTTTTTAGCATGTCGTACTCCATTTTGTTCATTCGATAGGTAAATCTTGTTTCACTTTTTGCTTTCAAATCTGAGATCCTGTTCTGCAGTCCCTGAATGGTGGCGGTAAACACAGAGCCGTCCGAAGAACCCTTAATCGCTTCATCGTGTTGTATTTGGTTAAATAACTTCCAATATTGTTGACTCCCTGGTTTCACCGTTTGTAGTTTGGACTCAAACTGAGGAACATCAACGTTTGCTCGTTGAATCTGTTGTGCAGTTGGCGGTGTTGGCTGATAAATTGGTGGATGGCTCGACGAAGCCCCCAGCAATTGCATCGGTAAATAGATGGCAATCACCATTATCGCAAGTAAGACCCATATACTCTTTCGAGATAACAGCTTATACAACTCAAACCGCGTTAGTGACAGCGGCTTCATCTGTGGTCGCCCCCTCGCCAAAATAGTAGAGATATACGTCTTCTAACGTCGGAGCAACCGCTTCAGCATTGGGTATTGGTTGCTGATCAGACACAATGCGAAGGGATACGCCGTCATGAGTGCGAGTCACACTGCCAACCTGGAATTGTTGCTGAAGGGTTGTCACTTGCCGTTCCGTGCAGGTTAATGACCATACCTTCCCCTCCATCTCCCGCAAGAACCCACCTGGCGTATTCCGATTGACCAATTGCCCAGTTTTCATAATGAGGACATCCTGCGCCACGAATTCCACATCGGAAATGATGTGAGTAGATAACAGTACAATCCGATTCGTCGAAAAGTCTGAAAGGAGATTACGGAATCGAATCCGTTCTTTCGGATCAAGACCTGCCGTGGGTTCGTCTACAATCAAAATCTTCGGGTCGTTTAATAGAGCTTGGGCAATACCTAACCGCTGTTTCATCCCACCAGAAAATTTACCAACCTTAACGTGGCAAACATCATCGAGGTTCACCAGTTTCAACATCTCTGAAACTTTCCTTTCAGCACTGGACTTGTCCAACCCCTTTAGTGCCGCGATATACATCAAAAAGCGTTCAGCCGTAAACCTTTTGTAAAGACCAAAACGCTGCGGTAAATAGCCAAGGATATCTCGATAGTCCTCCCCCATTGTGGTGATGTCCTGCCCATCCACTGATACCCTACCAGCCGATGGACGAAGAATACCTGCAACAATACGCATCAACGTGCTCTTACCAGCACCATTCGATCCTAATAAGGCATGTACGCCTTCAGACAGTTCAACGTTGAAGTTCTTTAGTGCGTCTTTTCCTTTGTAGCTTTTTGAGATGTTCTCAATCTGCAATTTCAACGAAAGTCCCTCTTTCCGCTTGATTACGCAGTTGCATAGACTGTACCCACAGTAACGCGCCGCCTAAAACCCCAAACAAAACGAACAACGTATCATTCAGCGATAGCAAATATGGCAATGCTTTTGGATTCGAAAGGATACCGACTATGCCAGCACCCCATACGGAGACTGCAATCGGGACTAACCGTCTGCCTCGAAATCTTGATGCCAGAAACAGCATCATACTGGATATCCACGTAAACGGAACCACCCAGAACAACAGCACCTTCCATAAATCGATGCCAAACGTGAGGTATAGTCCGAACGAGATGATGGCATTGAGTACGATATTGTACGAGCCAATGAGAACAAATCGTGCCATCATGATTTGCGGAAGTGACATTTTGCTGGCAAGTTCCATTTCTGCCATCCCGCTGTCCGTACTTCGCAGGATCTCCAATACTCCAAGAATAAATGGCATCGGGGAAAGAACTAAGACCGTCTTGTAGGGGCTGATTGAATCAATCACCGTTGCAACGTATCCACTTACGAAAAGCAACAAGCTAAAGAGCCAAAACCACTTTGATACATATTCGACTTGAAGCGACAGCGTATGAAACATCCGCTTCAATTTACTGCTGTCTGAGGCGTATCGTGGCACATGTACAACACAATTTTCGATTGTGCGTTCGATGATGTGTTCGGGCGGGAACTCGACCGTGTAACCATCAAGCATTCTTACGAGTTCGTCAACCTCAAGTTCTTCACCCTTTTCCCTAAACAAATGTTCCCACTCACGAGTTGTGTCGCTCTTTGTCACAGCCATCACCTCCCTTGACCATCTTTCTTAATTTCGTGAGTCCTTGATACAGCCGAGACTTAACCGTGGACTCCGTACATTGCATCATCTCAGCAATTTCTCGAATCTTCATTCCTTCAAAATAACTGAGCACGATGGTATCGCGTTGGTAGTCAGGTAACTCCATTAAGGCGTTCCTAATTGCCCTTCTGTCGTCATTTCGTTCCAACAGCCGATAAACGTTCATCGAATCATCAACAATTTCAGGTTGGATCTCAATCTCACTCTTCTTCCGAGCATGTGTAGCACTTCGGAAGTGGTCCGCACAATGATGGTATGTGACGGAAGTCAGCCAGCTTTTGAACGTGCCTTCTCCCTTGTAGGAGGAAACTGACTTTGCCACCTTTATGAAGACCTCTTGTGTCAAATCACATGCGGTATGATAATCGCCCGTCTTCCGATATACGATGCCAAACACCAATTTGTAATAGCGTCGGATTAAGACTTCCATGGCGGAGCGGCTACCACGGTTGATTTCAGCGATGAGTTCTTCATCCGATTGCAAACGTCCCCCTCCTTTCGCTTATGTAGACGAGGAACACTGCGAAATAGTTTTAACTTGGTTGTGGCAATCCAAATGGGACGGACACTTGGCGAATACGCCACGGTGATTATTCACAAACGACCTTAGATCATATATCCTTAACCCTCTCAATTTCACGCTTGCATCACAATGACAATAACAGGAACTATAACAATAAAAAACAAGTGCCACAGAATCAGGCTTTTCACGTCTAATTGTGCGAAAGGGGTTGAGGTGGTGATACCAGCGTGATCGACGGAAGCTCATCAAAAGAATTGATACGCTCCCTTTACGACTTGTACTCCAATGACGTGTATCGATATGCATGGGCAACATTAGGCGACTCAACCGAAGCACATGACGTAGTTCAAGAGGTATTTCTGCGGGCGTACCGTTCGCTAAATAGCTACCGCCACGATGCCAGCGCGAAGACTTGGCTCATGACGATTGCTCGTAATTATATCTTTGATGTTCTTCGGTAAAAGCGTACTGAACGGAAATACCTGTCCGAATACGAAATTCCAGAAGTCAGTGGCAAATCAACGTCCCTTGATATTGTCATGGAGGTTGAGGAGGCTCTCGGTCAACTAAAAGACACTTACCGCCAGGTTGTCATCCTGCGGCACGTTGAAAACTTCTCGTCTGCAGAAACCGCCGAAATTCTTTGCTGGTCTGAAACAAAGGTACGAACTACTGCTCATCGGGCGATAACCAAGTTACGCGAGATTTTAGATTCAAATTCTGAGGAGGTGAAAATTTAACATGAAATCTGAACGTGAAACACTTGAGAAGTTGTCGGCAATATCTGATGTCAAAATGTCATCTCAAAAACAACAAGACATTTGGAACAACATTGAAAAGGAGATAGACCACATGAATCCTGTACGTATGAAACGCCGTTCAAACTTTATCGGTACAAGTGCCGCCGCTGTTGCCGCAGTCGCGATTGTTGCAGGAGGATTTTATGCCTTTAGCAATCATTCAACGACTCCGATTGTCAACCATAACTTAACGACTGCCACACAGCAAAAGTTCGCTGTACCTTCCGCTTCACAGATTACATCTATTTCGATTATCGGTAATAAGGCAGTCTCGCAGGAATGGGTAACATATGACCCGAAATCTGTGGTAAGTCAGGTAGTGTCTTGGCTGAACAGTGCCACGCCATACACAGGTAAGATCCCTAAATCTGATCCCATTGGGACTGTGAATGGAAGTGTGGGTCCAGTCCAGCTAAAGATGACGGCATCAAACGGGCAAAACATTACGATTGTACCCGCAACATACACTGTCACACAGCAAGGCGGCAAGTTCCAAGTTGAGTATGTGCAAAATATTGTGGTCTATAAGACAGGAAACAACTCTGTTTATTTGACAAGTCCTCAACTATACACTTGGCTCACGAAAAACCAATGGGCGACCGAATTTACACCGAAAACAAATCCCATGGAAAATATTCCTTACACCGCTAAACAGCTTGCAAACATGCCAGCACAGGAACTCGCAAACTACAACAAACAACATAATCAGCCGCTTCCGTTTGCCAGTAACGACATTACAAGAGAAATCCCCAAACAGCCATTGCTCGTTAGCAACCCGAAATCAGGTTCCATGTTCCCACAAACCATTCACGTCACTGTGATAACAGACAGCACCAACCATGGTGTGCCGAACATCCAGTACAATGCGAATCAATTTCAAGTGATTGACCACTGGGCGGGGACTCTCAACGGCAAGCCATTCGAAATAGAAGTGGATAAAAAAACGGGCGGTTCAACCTACCTTGTTGGAATTGCAAATGGACCGAGGGAAACTGCCTACAGCTTTAGCAAGCAACCGTATATTACGAATTTCACAGGCAGTTATATGGTGTTCGCAACACCGAACCCAGCGCAAGAAAATCCATTCTACGCCATCAATCTACAAACGGGTGCTCTGAACACCGCACAAGCTTATGAGATGTCGAATGATTACGGCACCGTGGGAGGAGCCAGCGGCAACATAGAAGGGCTGTCCCAACCGTACTCTTCCCTGCCGTTTAGTTAATTACAACTGAGATAAGGTGTTTCACGAAAGTGACGGAAGATCACACTGACATACGCCATTGATCTTCTGTCACTTTTCTGTCCATTGACACACGACGTTACCCCAATACGGATATCCATACCTCACAGTGTTTCTTTCCCACTCTCTGGGTAGATACAAATCACATCCACTATTTTCCGCCCCATTCTTGCGACAAATGAGCCAGGTGTTACGTCTACATGTATAGAAGCAACAAAGGAGCGAGGAAAATGAACGAAAAGCGATTGCGTTGGTGGGACATTTCAGGGCAATCAGAGTCGGGTACGACATTTATTCATATCGTTGAGGCAACATCGCGGAAAAAGGTGATCCGTCGGATTAAGAGAATCAAGCAATGCAAGGATTTCGATGGTAATATCGTTCCCGTAACATTTCCGCACGATCAGGGACAAATCCGAATTCACTCAAACAAATGGTCTCCAGGAACCTTGACTCATCTCTATATTCCTGACACCAAGACAATTGTCCAGGTCATTCGAGCACAACGCTACCAATGCGAGTGTGGTCAGATACACATATCCGATATCCCATTTCCGTCCATGTGGTGTTCGTGCGGAAAGAAAGCTTATCCGATTCAGGAAGTACACCAAAAATCGAGGGATGCAGTGCCAAGAGAAGAGTTAATGGTACAGATTTTATGAGCGGTTCGAGCAAGGTCTTTATTCAGTGAGGCATTGTGCAAGCATTGATGTTGCGATTTTCCAAACCTATGTTCCGCAGTTATACTCCTTCCCTGTACCCGCATACTCGTGAATAATTGCCGCTTTATAAATTGCACCAGCACTGCTATGGAGACATCCGACATGACGGATGTCTCTTCTTTGTAACCAGGAGGCGGTGTCTCCGTCTATATGGATGGTTATTGTGAAATTCCAGACAATAACGGAAAGGGTGTGAAGTGGTGAAACCAAATGTTTGATACTTTATCAGCCAATGAAGCGATTGAAAAGCTGTTTGAACTATATGCAGACGACATTTATCGCTACGCACGGTATACGATTCCTGACACAGACGACGCAAGAGACGTTGTTCAGGAGGTATTTATGCGGGCGTTCCGTGCCTGGGATTCCTTCAGACATGATTCCAATCCCAAAACGTGGTTGTTCCATATCGCCAAAAACTACATGTATGACTTGCTTCGAAAAAAACGTACTGAACGAAAGCATCAAACAGACTTTATGCCTGACATCAGTGAAGTTTCCGTTCCCTTAGAAACGTTGCTTGAACTCGAAGAAACCGTTGCCGCATTGAAACCCGATCATCAACAGGTCATTCTGCTACGTTCCATCGAAGGAATGTCTGTCGATGAGACCGCTGAGATTTTGGGATGGTCGCCTGCAAAAGTCAAAACAACATTGCACAGAGCCATCAAAGAACTTCGGGGGCTATTGGATCAGAAAGAAGGTGAAGTGAATGAATATCGAGGAACAAGTGGCGGAACAGTTAACCCCACTGTCCAAGGTCAAACTAAGTCCAAGCGATAAAGTGGAGATGTTGAATCAACTCCGCGCACAAATGTCAGCGGAACAAATGACTGTGAACACTGTGCCTTCCATAAAGAAGAAAAGTCGATGGGTACGCGGTGTTTTTATTTCGGGGGGAACTATTGCCGCCGCTGTTGCCATTGTCGCAGGATTGGCAATCAATAATATGCGTTCTCCGAAGGAATCAAATCAGCCTCAAGGTGTTCCTGGGATTATTTCTACTGCATACGCTTATACCCTTGTCGCACCGAGCCACTTTAATGCCATTGACATGACAAGCGCGACGGATGGATGGGGAACGGGATACGATAATGCAGGGCATTTTCAACTCATCAAAACCACGGATGGTGGTGAAGGGTGGAACAAAGTACAACTGCCTGTGTCGCCTCCGACTTATGACGTATCGACCAATCAAATTGGTCAACCAGGCTACGTTCGAGGCGATTTCTTGAATGGTTCCACTGGCTGGTTGTGTTGGATTAACGACAATAAACAGGAAATGACCGTGGAAAAGACAACAGACGGCGGACAACACTGGATGATTTCGCAGACGAAGATGCCCCTTTATGCCCAGACCGTATCCAATGTAGACTTTGTGAATGCCTCTACGGGTTGGATTCTGGCAACCTCTACTGTCGGGTCAGAATCGGAACAAAAATATATTTTTAGAACAACAAACGGCGGACAGTCGTGGTCATCCGTGGCAAGTAGTATCCCGCCGAGTGGTCAACTCCCGTATCAAGGCACATTCACAAATTTAAGTTTTTCAAGTGCCACCCAGGGATGGTTTGGCACGGGAGACATGACATCAGCCAGCTTGGATCTCTTCCACTCGCTAAATGGCGGTAAGACGTGGACGAAAGTCAATTTGCCCGTGCCAAAAATGTTTCAGCAACAATCCAATGCAATCGATGTCTCGACCCCTGTCTTTCAAGGACAACAAGGAACATTTGTAGGCACTTATGTGAAACTCGAAAACGGTGCTGACCATAACTATATTGTGGTATACCACACGAAAGACGGAGGCAAAACGTGGATTCCATCAAAGCCACAGGAGGAGCCATCAGCATTGTACATGGGCGTGCATGATGGTTGGATGGTAAACCATAAGTCCGTTTATCAAACGCAAAACACTGGTCAAACCTGGGGTCGGATATCAACATTGGCAAGTATCAACTGGACTAAGTATCCCGTCGTCAGCGACATCACGTTTGTGAATCAGAAGACGGGCTGGTTATTGGTACAATCAACGGATTTTCAAAAATCTGTTCTGCTCAAGACCATCGACGGTGGCTATACATGGCACGAACAATAGAGCCAGAGACAGAAGCCGCACGAAAGATGCGGCTTCTTGTTTTCCATATTTTTCTCCACGACAAGTTTGTAACCTCGGAGCGAGCATCCCGTCTAATTATACGTAACAGAAACGAACACCGAATCATGCGCGTGATTCCTTTAAGAAATTTTCTTTGTAACCAAACTTACTCTTGTACGTCTATTTGAACTAACAACAGAGGAGAGTGTCTCACACATGAAAATAAACAAATTAGCTGTCTCAGGAATCGCTTTGGCAGGTATTACATTGGCTTCAGGATTTGCCGCATCTACAGCATGGGCGGCTACATCAAGTTACAAGACTGCACCAACTTATATTGACGTAAACGGAACAAACGTCTCCAATCCACAACATGTAGTCGCTAAAGATCCATGGGGCGGGCAGGAAACAACTTGGGTTCCGATTTATTACTTGCAACAGGCGTTAAAGCAAATGGGTTTTCAAACGATGTGGAATGGGACAGACTTAACATTCACTAAGTATCCGTCAAACTGGAAGTTTAATGTTGCGTTAGGAAATCCAGAAGCTATCCCAGTCGTAGCCCCTAAAGGACAAATGCAGATCAGCTTAGTGAATAGTGGACCACCATCAATGAATTTACCAAAGATGATCGAACAAGATCCAGCGTCAGGCGTGAACACGACATACGTACCAATTTATTACCTTGACACTGTTCTCACACATGATTTCAACATGGGTGCAACTTGGAACGGCGCAGGTAACAAATGGAATTTAATACCGCAATCGAAGGATACATCGAACAGCGTGATTACGAAAACGTCGTATTCAAGTGCTTCTGCGGCGAATACCCAAATCAATGACACTCAAGGTTCTAAAACCTATTTAGTTTTTGGTCAGGACAGTCAAACAGTTAATCTCGGTGATGGAATAACATCAAAAGAGGACGCTGGCTTGGGACACCAAGGATACCAATGGCAAGAGGGGAATTGGACGGTTGAAGTCCTTTACTACACTGGAAATACAGGAGCAAAACAAATTGCAGAGAATGTGGTTTCCTATCTGCACACCCACATGCTACCAGCACCGAACACGAAAGGTGTTATCATCGTCAGCAGTACAGACCCGAATTCGACTACCTTCAAGCCGAACACAACGATTGCATGGCAAGAGGGCACCAACGTATATGAGTTACAACAGGCAGGAGACCCAATAAAAGCGTTACAAACCGTTGTAAACAGCAATAACTAACGAATGAAGACAGCCACCCCCGAATATGGCTCGTGACCCTGGGGGTGGTTATTTTCTTTAAGACCAAATCCCCCAATGCTTTCAAAAGAGCTATGGTGGCATACGAGGACGATTGTCCAGGTCATTCGCGCACCGCGATACCCGTGTGAGTACGTTCAAGTTCACAATTCCGACCTTCCGTATCCTTCGATATGGTATTCGCGTAGAAACAAATCTTATCCGATGCAAAACACTCTCCACAAGCCAATGGATACAGTTCAAGGGGAAGAGCAAATGTTACAGACTTTGTAAACAGTTCGGACGATCCCTTTACTGAAGAAGACATCGCCTTCCTGTGGTAGTGGATTTCGCCTTTTGATTTGTACGGAAATACCACATTCACTTTTACAATCCGTAAGCAAGCTTTTATGCATGAAACAAACCAAATGGATTGTAACTAAACATGCGAGGATTTCGTCTATTTGGTGTACAACGAGGAGGTCAAATGTTGAAATGAAACGATATAAGCAATTGGCTACGGCAGGTGTGGCATTAAGCACCGTGGGAGTGCTTGCAGGATGCTCAACAGGCAATGGTACAAGCACAACAACCAATGCAACAAACATCACGGGTACTAAAAATAGCACAAGTTCAACGCCTGCCAATACAACGACGAGTAACATGCCGACAGGTATGACGACTCAAAACACCCCTTACCTAACCGTTGAAAGTCCTGCTGATCATTCGTTCAAGCCAGGATCAGCAATTAAGGTAGAAGGTGTAGTAGACGGTCGTTTGAAGTCAGGTTCCAAGGTGACTGCTTCTCTGTATTGGGGAAACAAGACGAATTCAAGTCGGTTAGTCCATGCCCAAACGTATGACGTTGCCAATGGTGGTACGTTCAGAGGAGATTTTAATGTTCCAAACACGTCGTTCGTTGGGGCAAGTGGCGGAGAGTTTGTATTCGTTATTCAATATCCAAATGCAAAATCAGTCACAATTCCAATGGCGACACCTGAAGTTAAGGCTGTGAGTTCAGTAACCGCAGGGATGGCACATCTAAACTTGACCAATTCTCAAATCAATAATATCCAAAGTGCATTGAAACATATTGATGCATCGAATCCTGCATCCATGAAATTTGGAAATGGTGGAAAGGTGTTTGTCCCGACGGAGATTCCGAAGGGCGAGAAATTTCTGGGGGCAGATTCGGGAGGCAACGTCGAATTTGGCACGTATGTCACTCTAAACTTTAGTGGTTTCAAAGTCATGTGCGGTGATAAAGCAGTTTCCCAGATGGCGATTAAAAAGACCAATACAGTACAATTGGCTAATGGAGCGACGGGTACATGGTATGTGAGTGACCCAGCGGCGGGTGGTACAACCTATTACTTGATGACTTCGAATGGTTCAACCTATATCACTTTCTACTCCAATCTGAAGACCGTATCGCATGATGAGCTTCAAGAAATGGCGGGTTCCATGACTTTCTTAGGGTTATTTCAGTAACTACTGAGAATCAACAACACATTAGGATCGTTGTCCCCCAAATAGCGTACCAATATGGTACGCTACTCCACGTATTCAAAAATCCTGCATCCCCATGCAACCATACATTGTGAAGCCTCACTATCAGAACTCACGGACAACCTACTTAAAGCTAAACTGGATTTCGAATCCCCCTGCGATACCTGTTTGGAAAGAACTGAAATTCTTTTTCAAATTGAACGTGAGAACAAGGTCATTTCCGTTCTTTGTTACCACCATGCTCTTCGCCCAATCTGAGTTGACAGACTGAACTTGATTTAGTGGATACTTCCCTGGTTTCGTGTTGCGAAGCGTCACAATGAACTGCTTCGGGTTTCCTGACGAAAAATGTGGATCAGCATACGTTGACTGCATTGTCCCGTGAGTCATGACGAATAATACTGCATCATTCGTGAACTGCATGTTCTCAAGCGTCACGGGTGGTGTTGTGGTAGAACTGCTTTGTGTTGATTGCACCTTCACGCTGTTCGTAATTGTCTGTCCCATACTTTGCGGAACCACTGCTTCAACCGTCATGCCCAGTAAACTTGGCTTGGTGATGACCTGTGCATATCCGTACCCAACTGAATGGTTATTGATCACGCCAATTGGAATGGTAAATTGCCCTGATAACTTGTCCGAAGCAACATGCGTCCACGTTACACCTTGAGTGTTAATATACGTTGTAACGTCGTACTTACCCGAATTCGGGTTTTGTAACGCCCCTGCGTTACCGCTATATAGAATTGTCACCCATTGGTTCAAATTCATCGGATTGACCCACTTGGAGCCACCCGTGTCTCCCGCACCTACGTTTTGTTTGTTCCATCCCTGCGGAACCTTAAACGTGACCGTTGTCCCTGGTTGTACATTCACGGATTCCGTCTGAAAAGCGGTCTGAACCTGAAGTTCCTGCATGGACGAGGCAATCTGCTCAATAGCAGATTTGCTCACCTCATTGCCAGTAGGCTGTATCAACACGTTTACACCATTGAGTTTAAATATCAGTGACGGTGGCTCTGTTGTGTTTGCGATGGAGATCCACTGTGCGGTTATTCCGTTGCTTAGTGTCACAGGAGACTTTGACTGAATAGTTTGACCCGTAGTAACGGATTGATTTGATTCAATCACGACCATGTTGTTGAACGTGAGTGTAATCGATGGATATCCGCCAGGGCGAACACTGACAAAACTGTCTCCCGCAACGCCCTTCATTGGAATATATGGGGTGAGGGAAAACTCACCTGCGGCATTGACGATTTGTTGCTTTTGGTTTGAAGAATAGGATAATGCCGACAGAGCAGTTTGTTGTGATGAAGAAGCAGTCGTAGAATTTGTTGCATTGACTTTTGTATTGTTATTCGTAGGTACTGTCGAACCTTTTGTCCCACAACCTGCTAATACGCCCATTGCAATCAACGCGACACTTGCTGTCGCCCATTGCTTATATCGTTTCATGTCTCAATTGCCTCCTATTTAGTTGCACCAGTGATTAGACGACCGTATTTTTAAATTGGTACACTTAGTCACAACTGGCGGCTCGCTGTCCCCAAAGCCACAACAGTGATGACGTATCTCATGAAAAGGCTTTTCTATTGCCTACGGGCACCGCCTTGTATCACTTTACGGATAGCTGAGAAACGGGAACAAAAGAGTTCATAATGGCTTGCACATTGGCATCCAGTGACGGTTCGCTGGTTTGCATATTCTGCACGGTGATATACGTCTGCCCCAGTTGGATAGCGCGGTTTGTCTGTTGATTGGGTGGAGTTTGCGGCTGATTGGTCTCAATCAACCACATTGAATGATAGTCGATGATGAGCGTTCCTTTTCCCCCGTTCTTCACAAGTACGAACGAATCCCCTGAAAGCAACTTGGTTGGCACGTATCCTGTTACTCCTACAGCTTGTGCCACGGATAACATTTTTGCTTGCTCGGACTTTGTATAGCTCGCTTGAACTAAATGAGCTACGGATTGAGCACTCGTAGAGTTGGGCGTTTTATTTGTCGAAACTGCAGAATTAGCTGGTTTATTTTGTGCATTGCTTGAACTGGACGGTGCATTCTGAGCTTTGGACGGATTTGAAAAAGAGTTTTGTTGGGAAGTCGTCGGATTGGCAGATGGTTGCTGTGCGGTCGTAGACCGCCCTGGAAGAAACTGAGTGGAATTGCCTGCTCCTTTCATGTGGGTTACGCTGAAATAGCCCACAGCAAGAATCGTTACAGCGGCAACGGATGCAAATGCCCCACCGAGTCGGTTCAAATTCCAATTTCTTTTCCGTTTATTTCGATGTCTCACGATTTCCTGTTGGATATTTTGACGAATCCGTTCTTCCGTATCTCTCGAAAGTGTAACATCATTTAGCGATGAAAGTTGCTCTTTAATGTCCTTGTAATCCATGGACGCTCCCCCTCCCTTCTTCATTCTCCATTTGTTTTCGCAAAGTGGTTACTGCTCGGTGAAGCGTCGTTTTGACCTTCGATTCGCTCCACCCCAATATCCTTGCCGTATCTGCCACCGACCAGTCTTGTAGAATACGAAGTACAATGACCTCTCGATGTGCTTGTGACAAACGACGAAGGCTATCCTCCATTTCCAAGGTGCCCGTATCGTGATAGGAGCCGTAGCCATCCAGATTGTCATTCAGTTCCACTTCGCCTCGTTGTCGCTTTCTTTTTCTTCCTCTATCTGCAATACAGCTTCGAACAATCGTCCAAAGCCATGTCTTTGGGCTGGCATCACCACGAAATCGATCCCAATTGCGTAAGACCTTAATAAATACCTCCTGAACAACATCCTCTGCCTCACTCGAACTTCCGAGTGCATATCTGGCATAGCGATAAACTTCATGTTTATACTGTTCAAACAGGTGTTCCGTTGCCGTCGCGGCATCCATGGATATATCCAATCCGTTCACCTCCAAACAAACCCGTTCAAACCATCATAATAGTATTCGACGGATCGATTTGGATTATGTTTCAAGGTGACGAACCGATTAGTTAGACAGTTGGGCAGACGTATAGTGTTCAACCACTGTGCCGTAGTGAATGGTGTTCAGTGTAGTTGATGCTGTGTCTGAGATTAACCTTGACGCGGTAATGGTTGACTCATCCTGCACAGGTTCACTACTTGGTGCAGTGAGAGTGAGCGTTCCAACACCATTCTGAATTTCGACGATTCCCTCATTAGACAAAGTTCCACCCGAAGATGGGATGGAGAGTTGTACAGTTCCATTAAAGTTTGCGATGGTGTCATTATTTGCATCAACCACTTGTACCGTAACGGAATCCGTCTTTTCCACTTTGGATGCCGTATTGGTATCAAGTACCCCATTACCAAGTGTCACGTTCACAGAAGCAGTTTGCGGATGATACACGTCGATAGTGATAGAAGACTTTGTTCCGCCAAATGTAGTCTGTACTTTGTATTGCCCAGGTGTGTTGGCTCTAAAATCCCCATTTTGATCCACTGTTGCCGTGCTCGGTCCCTGAACCTGAACAGCCACATCACTCCAAGGAATTGTAACCGTATCGCCCTTCGTGGCTGAAAGGGTTAACAAGTCTGCTTTCCCGACAGGAACAGACGTGTTCCCCGAAAGTTGTGTCACACCACCCCAATCCCGCAAGTCCCAGTAATTACCATTCCAACTAAAGAAGATGCCCACTGATTTAAACAGTTGATCGATGTAATAAATCGGCATATAGGTCGTGTCCTGTGCATTCGCCCCACCAGCAGGGTCTTTGATAACGATGGTGTTCACCTTTTTCACCAATGTCCCATTTACGTCAATATTGGTATTCCCTGTCCCAACCGAAAGCTTTGAGTAGTAGTTGGCAGGTACAGTTCTGGTGAGACTCCATGTGTGACTGCTTCCATTCCAGGATGCGATATATCCCGCCGCCTTTAACGCCTCGTCTACGTACCAAATTGGCATGTAGGTTGTCAGTGTTTGACCATCCATCGCGGTAATGGCAATCGGCTTCGACTGAACCGTGTTGTCTACCGAAATTGTGGACTGAAACTCCTGATGCACTTGTGTATTGGCATAAGCAGTCACAGGAAGGACGGAGAGTACGCACAGCATTCCCGTCACCCCGAAAAGCTTCTGAATTGGTTTCTTCATGATGTTGTAACCTCCTGGATTTGAGTTGACGTGAAGATAGACCACACAAAACCCAAATCGGTTACATCCATTATTTTCTTAATACAAAATGAAATGAATGTGTACGGTAATTCGCTGAACGCGGGATGAATTCCGAATCTGATATTGGATGAATACATCAGACGGCTTTGTAACTCCCTGATTGAAAAGCGAGTGTAACCAAGTAGTGAATCGGAGCGTCTCATTTGTAGGGGGGATTAAATCATGAAGAGAACGATACTTGTTGGCGCATCCATCTTTTGTTCATTCGTTTTGGCTGGTTGTGGGGCTACTCAGAAAGTTCGTACCGATGGTGGACAACCTGTTTCTCCATCAAATGAGCCGATTACCTTTTTTGCACATACCTCTCCTACCGATACGAAATTGGTACTCAGTCCAGATCCTTTGGTCAAGCAACAACTTCCGAATGTCTCCCCACCCAATACACCTGTCATTGTATATCTACCTGCGTACCCTGGGGCTACACCAACGAAACCAGTGACCGCAATTGGCGATATGGGGACACCTATGGATGGGGATTTGGTCGATGGGGTGTTGTACTTTAAATCGAAAGACTCACAGACGCAAATCAAAAAATGGTACACACAGCAATTCAAAAAGTTGGGGTACACGATTAGCGGACAAGGACAATCTGGTAAAGTAGGGAATCCATCAAGTGATTACTTTGCCTTCACAAAAAACAGTCCTCCTGGGGCACCTACACGAAGTCCCGATATCAGTCTTGGATTTTTAATTCTGAAACAAAACGGTGAAACGATATTTAAATTAAAGGCATCGTATATTGTGGTGCCACCTCGACCCAAGGATTCGTACTTACCGTCGGACATTGTTAAAGTGGTGCTCACAAAAGGTAAAGTAAGTAAAACAATTACGGACAAACAATGGATTACAAAAGTAGTTCAAGCGATCAATGCACTTCAAGTTTCAACACCTGGAATAAGCGGTGGCGGAACAACTGCTACATCTGGAACCATCACCACTATCAGTGCGAAATTCTATGAAAAAAATGGTTCGATCACAAATGCAACATATTCACTCCTTTCTGCAACGGTTAAGGTTGGTAACAGCAACGTTGAACTAACCAGTGGAGCTTCACCAACACTCGAAAAGGACATCGAATCAGTTTTTGAAAATCCGCATATTACTCCGCCCATGCTCAGAGATGTACAGTCTATTCAAGTGGTCTTGAATTCCACAAGTCCTAACCCAAAACCTATTTTTGCAGATTCCGCACAAAATAAAACCAAAATAACACAACTATTACAGTGGATCGATTTGGCAAAACCCATGAGTTACGAACAATCCAATTCTACGACCATGAGCTTTGGTCCGACAACGCTTGTTGTCAAACTAAACAGCAAAAAGGAAATAGACATCTCTCAAGCATGGCTTCCTACTACGACTACGCAACCAGATGGAAGAGTCTTGCAGGGATCGAAACGTTCCAATGAATACGTGGATGTTCAATCCACTGGTACAGGCAAATTGATTCGTTATTACTCACCACAGCTTGCCAACTGGTTAAACAATGGTTGGCAAAAAGATTGGAAACAATGAGATATAGACTACATCCACGCGGCAATGATGATGAACCTTGGGTATTGTAAATCCTAATTCCAACGCTTGTAGGGCATAATTGTCCAATCTGCACCTGATTATCATGCATGTGAACCCTATGCTTTTTCAATCAGGTGAGCATACTTCAAATCAAGCATACCCATTACTTCCCTCTGCCATCATTGAGACGAATCTATATGATGCTACGTCTACATGTATAGAAGCGACAACGGAGCGAGGAACATGAATGAAAAACGTCTACGTTGGTGGGAGATTTCAGCACAATCCGAGTCGGGTACGAGATTTATCCATATCGTTGAAGCAACGTCTCGCAGAAAGGTGATCCGTCGGATTAAGGGGATCAAACAATGCAGGGCTTTCGATGGTAGCATCATTCCAGTAACATTCACACATGACCAGGGACAAATTCGAGTCCGTGCCAACAAATGGTCTCCAGGAACCCTGACCCATCTCTATGTTCCCGACACCAGGACAATTTTTCAAGTAATACGGGCACCGCGCTATCAATGTGACTGTGGTCAAGTGCATATATCCGAACTGCCGTATCCATCGATGTGGTGTTCGTGTGGAAAAAAAGCTTATCCAACTCAGGACGCACCTCAGAAGTCAAAACTGACTGTGCACGGTGATGAGCTAATTGCTCGGATTATGTGATTGATGTGCGATATCCTTATTCAATTGGAGATCACCAGATTTTTTCAAATCACATTAAATCAGCGCATCCCTCGTAACCATTGACTTATAAAACCCGTCTATAATCATATACAAGGGGGTAGAGACATCATGAAAAACAGACTTCTATTAAGCGGACTGGCTGGTCTCACAATTTTAACTGTAGTGGGATGCGGCAACACAAAAGCTTTAACTGGCGGAAATTCATCGTCAACCGTGCCCAATCAAACAGCGACAAGCACTGTGACAAATACAACACCCACCAACACGGCAAGAAATACAACTAAACCAGTATCCAGCCAAGTTGGCACAGAGAGTACATCGACCGTTTCCGTAACCAAACCGTCAGCAAAAGGGATATCTGCATTCAGTATTCCGTCTATAAAATCTCTCACTATTCAAGCGGATACGGCGGCTGGAACTGTATGGTCGCCAATTACCCAACAATCAACCAATTCAAAGGTATACTCTTTGCTTAAGGATGGATCAGTGACTACAACCGTTCAAATACCCAAACAGCCCGTGGGACTGCGGTTCAATGCAAATATAAGTCCATCGCGATTGAGCATTGTGACGACAACAGGAGGACAAATTAGCATCTACCCAGCGTTCTACATCGCCAAAGGAAATGTAGATCAAAACGGAAATCAACTGTATACAACCAAGTTCGTACAAAATGTAGTGGAAGTCAATCAAAACGGAGAAGTTACCTATTTGAGCGATAAGCCCTTATACACCTGGCTCAAGAATAACCAATGGAGGGCAAATTTTAGTTCAAGCGTCCATCAATAAATACATCACAATTAAATGCGAAATGAAACCAAATTGTGTAATTAGACGTCTTATCAGATACGAGGGAATCCAATGAAACACAGACTACTGCTTGGAATAAGTACGGCTTTGATTTTATCGTTAGCAGGTTGCGGTCAAATCCCCATGGGGAATGACGGGGGAACCACAACTGTTTCGAACAAAATTTCGAGTAATCTACCATCGTGGATGTTGATTTCGACCAATGATGTATCTTCTATTAGCGTTCAAGGATGGGGTCCAGGGGCGGATGGAAATTTCGTAGTCAATCCACCTGCCAGACAATCAACAACGCTTATCAATTCATTGGTCAATCAGCTTTTAAAAGATAAATCAATCGAACCCCATGTGACCGCGATATCACAAGGCGGGGCTGACTGGTTACAGGTCAAATTGAAAGATGGTTCTTCGCTTGTGTTTGCAGGTTTCCCGAACGAACCAAGACCATTTCAGTACAACGTAACACTCGCAAATACATCAGGCAAACAGGAAAAGAACGCCACGATTAGCGACGATTCAGGCGTGATTACATCGACAATTCAAGAGATTAGCAACAAAGGTGTTATGGTGAGGGAGAAAAAACATTAAGACCTAACCTCTGCCGATGGAAGCTGGGCAAATATCAAAGACGCGGTACCTCTGGACACCGCTCATTTGTACATTTTCAATTGTAGACTGCGTTTTGAATCATCAAACAGCCCTTGTATATGCCAGACTTACCGTAAGTTAGATGTACACTTTGATTCCTCTCTCGAACATAACCTTTGCTTCTACCAGTCTTACGTGAACAATCTAATGATGAATACCTTTATCCATGGAGTATCCCAAGGGACGCGTACTCGGTAGATTCCACAACCCGTGATGCTGTGGTTTTCCTCGCCTTGTTCGCACGCCTGTGTTCCACGACAGGAGTTTCAATTTTCACGACATTTACAATCAGTTCATTACTGCATCCATGATGAAGGCGACTTTACCTGGCTTCACTTCTCACTGTCTACTCACTCCCTGGCGATTTCGGGTAGCATCATCCTAATCCCTACGCTCAAACACCTTCTTTGCCATCGTCATCGCATTCATGACCCGTGGAAAGCCAACGTAGGGAATACAGTGTAGGATCGCCTCGACGATTTCAATTTGCGTCAATCCCACATTTAGCCCTGTATTGATATGTACGGAGAGTGGTTCACAATCCCCCTGCGTGGTTAAGCACGCTGTGGTCAGCAATCGCCGCTATTTCAAGTCCAAGTCAGATCGGCTTAGATGTCCCCATAAGCAAACTCGATGATGTATTTTCCCAAATCAGGCGCGATGTCCTGGAACGCGGCAATTGTACGCTCGCCCCCTTCCACATGAATGCCTTTCAGTAGCTCCCAGCCATGCTCAATCGGTCATTCATCAATAACTCCTCGTTTCTAATGGGTAAGTCCCTTTAGTTAAACCCTTGACCTTCCCGATTGACCTCGCTCCCGATCTGTTCCAATCATGAACGACCAAACTCATTCCTGTATTCATATCTTCCTGCTTCGTTCTGAACATCCCTCTTGCTCACCGTCAAATAGCCCACGAAGATCACGATAAGCACAGTGAATACTCCAGCCACAATCCCATCACCATACCCAAGACCCGTAATACTTTTCGGCTTTCCAAACCAATCTGCAAAAGACGCACCAAGCGGTCGGGTCATGACATAAGCAAACCAGAATGCAAAGATGGGATTCAGGCGGAACAGATGTAGCCGACTCCTGGGAGAAGAAACAACACAATAAACAAAATTCCCGAAGGTAAGTAGCCCAGATGGAACGTCATCGCCGTCATATCTCCTGTGGCGGTTCCCATCGCGAATGTAGCCAACACAGCCGCCCAGTAGAACATCTCACGCCGACGTGTATTGATGCTATGGATAGACAATGTTCCCTCAACCTTGTACCAAGTCGTAAATACCACAGTTAAAATGATAGCAAAAGCAATGGTTGAGGCGTAATACGGCACACTCAAAACGATATGCGTCACATCAGCCACCATCGTACCGAAAGTCGCAACAATGACGACAAAGAGCCAGTACACCCACGCTATGTATTTCTTAACGGAAAACTGTAGGACAAGCGCGACTACAAAGCCGATGAAACCCAGAATGACGGCAACATATGGATTGATGTGATAGACCAGATAGTCCGATGTCGATTCCCCCATGGCAGTCGTCAACAATTTCACTATCCAAAAATATAGCGTGATTTCTGGAACTTTCATGTAGAGGGGTTTGCCTCGGTAATTGGTGGTGGAATAGGGCTGATTCATAGATGTGCTCGTTCCCTTCGTGAAGATTCGTTAACCATTTAAGGGTATCATATTTGCTCCGCACTCTGGTTGATAAGACGTAAATTACATTGGGCGGAAGGATTTGTGTGCATAGGTGCATATCATCTAAATTCTGGGGAAAACTCGAATTCACCAAAATATGAATGTGATGAGGTATGTTCGTGAAAATGCGTGTTGCAATTATGGGAGCAGGATTGTCGGGGCTATCCTGCGCCATCGAACTCGAACGTCACGGAATTCACCCCACGATTTTAGAAAGACGATCACGGGTCGGAGACCGATTCATCAATGGAGAAGTATTTGCAGACATCTTCTCCCGTCCTGTGAAGGATGAAGTCAGATATTTGGCAGAGAACCACCAAATTTATATTCAGCCACCTTCAAACATTAACGAGTTAATTCTCTATTCCCCCAACCAACAAGCCACTCTAAAAGGTCCAATTGGTTTTGTTTCTATCCGTGGCAGACACGAGGAGTCACTGGAGAATCAACTTGCGCGACAGGTAAAATCGAAAGTACATTTCAATGCCGAAGAGTCCTATGAGGATCTTCTCAGAGAATATACTCATGTTGTCGTCGCTACTGGTGACGCTGAGTACGTGAAAAGGATTCAGGCATTTGAGGTGGGGTTAACCGTTACGTTGAAAGGAACAACCGTTGAAGGGGCTTTTTCTCGCGCTCGTGTCATATGCTGGTTTGACCAGCGGTTCGCTCCCCATACTGGGTATGGATTTCTCATCCCCTTTTCAGAAAAGGAAGCGACTTTAGTTTTAGCTTATCCCGAATATAAAGGTATTTCCGCATATGATAAGGATGAGTTGTGGAAAAGGTTCCAGGATCGTGCTTCACGGGATTTAGGGCAGAGTTTAAAGGTGACGGACTCGTTTGAAGTAAACGAGTACATAATGGGCATTGCCGAATCTCCTCGTCTTGGCAATACCCTCTTTGTTGGCAACTGTTTGGGTACCATAATGCCATTGATGGGGTTCGGGCAATTCCCATCAATTCTTTCTGGCATTTACGCGGCACTCGACATCTGTGGAATTGAAAAATATGAAGACCTTATTGCCTCTATACGCAGTTCATATTACAACTCCCTTGCCTTGCGGCGTTTTGTAGAATCCTTAGACAATGACGGTATCGACAAGGTAATAAAACTTCTAAACGGGTACTGGGGATACAAATTGATTCATTCAAAGATAAATTTTTTAAAGTGGGCAGGGTATGCAGTACGAACTCTTTCACCAGTACCCACTTTTGATAGAACAGTACAGGAACGTCGAGCCTCTGATGTTCAACCTCACACAGATCAACAATAAGGAATAGTAAGAGTCGAAAAGACTCCCTGCCAATTAACGGCATAGCAGACGTTGGTTCGCTCCACAAGGTTGTCAGCAACGTTACATCCAGGAACAAAAATAATGATTCCTTGGGGGCTTGGACGAAAGTGTTTGCCTTGCTCGTATTTTGAAATGTAGTGCACTTAGAGCAACCATTTGGGCATCCGTGCTACAACTAATCCTGTAGCCAAGGAGCTTCCCAAATAGATAACACCATGCACCTGATTCGTACTGAATAACCGAACACTCTCGACAGACATTGTTGAAAACGTGGTAAATCCTGCACAGAGCCCCGTCCCACATAATAATAGCCAATCAGGATCGTGATGCACCACAACAAACTCCTGCGTGAAAATCCCTAATAATAAGGTGCCAATCAAATTGATAAACCATGTTGCGCAGGGGAATGAGCTATTGCTACGGAGAGCCTGTCCCAAACTGTACCGAGCAACCCCACCTAACGTCGAACCGACTGAAACTAAAATCATAGACATGTGCGTCAAGAAAGTTCCCCCAATTTCCTAAGAATCCGACGGCTGGACAGTACCGACTGGTTTCCCAAATAAGCCAATAACGGACCCCCGATGATGCTAACAGCTACATATGCCCCGCTTAAATATAGTGCTGATGAAGCAAGTTGATCAGTCCACATTCAAAATGTTGAGAACGTAGTGAATGTTCCTATAACACCCGCCCCAAAGCCAACACGTAACCAAGGTTTGATTCTCCTTGTGTCTGCAACGCCGTAAAACACACCAAGAATTAAGGAGCCGCTCAAGTTAATCATTAGAATTCCTAATGGAAATGAATCTGGAGTGGGAATTGTCATGCTTAACACATAACGGAGAATACCCCCAAGCAAACTTCCAATAATTAAGGCTAAATAGGTCATAGCAACCTCCAAGCATAAATTTTAAGCAATAGAAAAGCCCCTACGAATGCATTACACAATTCGTAGGAGCCATTAGCCAAAATACGGCAGTTTAGGTGAGCACCATCACCGATTCATTTGTGATATCATCATAGCATAGTTTACATACTCGCAACAACCTATCTGCACCCAGCCTGAAGACTTACCTTCTACCCCCTAAACTAATGATGTAAATGATATGGAACGGTCGTCACGACCACATCCTTGTGTTGTAACATCCAGGTACGGAGTAGTATTGAGGTTTGTGCATGTAATGCATAATGCCACCACTTTCGTGGCACAAATTGTCCAATAAGCAACTGAATATGGTCAGGCGTCCCACCCTCGTAGTTCTCTAATCGACGAATGAACTTCGATAACGGTAAAAGCAGTGAACGATATTCGCTTTTGACGGTCACCAATCGGCATGGTGCCCCCCATTGTTCCCACTTTTTCTCCATCCTCTCTATGGACTCATCATCGAATCCGATGTAAAGTGCAATTACATCTTGAGTTGTGCTTTGGGCAAAAGAAATGGTATTCACTACAACACGATGAATCCCCGATATCAGCACCACGGAAAGTACGTGGTGTTGCGTCGGATGCACGATATCGAGATCGATACGCAGTTCTTCCGCCACTTGGTCATAGTGCTTGCGAATTTTCCAAGCCCCCAAAACCAATATAGGTAAAACAACGAGGACAACCCACGCGCCGCCTGTGAATTTTGTCACCGAGAAAATCACTGCAACCAGAGCAGTCACAATGGCACCGAAGGCGTTGACCGTCGCCTTTGTCCGCCATAGCTTCCCTCTTACTTTGAACCAATGTATTGTCAAACCTGTCTGGGCAATGGTAAATGCCACGAAGACACCAATCGCGTAGAGGGGAATCAACGCATTGGTTTGGGCGTGAAATACTTCAATGAGTAATGCTGACAATGCGGCGAGCGCAATCATTCCGTTCGAATAGCCTAATTTGTCACCTCGAAACGCCAACGACCTGGGTAGGAAGCCGTCTTTAGCAAGGAGTGCGGAAAGTTGCGGAAAACCAGTGAATGTCGAATTCGCGGCTAAGATCAAGACAATAAACATGAAAATAATGAGGACTTGGTATATCACGCCATGTCCAAAGTAAGACCCTGCCAACTGCGAGAACATGGTGTTGTTCGGATTCACAGATATACCTTTCGCGTAAAGGTGATAGGCAAAGCCGAGCAATGTGACTCCCGTAATTGTCCCCAAGGCAATGTAGGCTTTGATTGCCCCAGATTTACCTTCACGGAATATCGGAACGGAATTAGAAATGGTTTCGATACCCGTGAGTGACGAACATGCCGAGCTAAACGCTTTGAGCAACAACATCGCCGTAAGCCCTTGGGGTAGTGCCCCGAATGGAGGGGTCACTGGCTGTACGAATCCGTGATGAAATTCATTAACGAATCCCCGCCCGATAAAGAACAGCATTAAACCCATAAAGAACAGTGTCGGAAATGCAAAAATTCGTGCAGACTCCGATACTCCGCGCAGATTAACCAACAAAATGATGAAAACGCATAAAAGAGATAATAAAACTTCGTGAGGAGCCAAGATTGGATAAGAAGAAGCCATCGTCTGAACACCTGATGACACAGATACCGCAACTGTAAGTACATAGTCCACTAAAAGTGCACTTGCCGCAATCAAGGAAATTATTTGATTTTTAAAATTATCCTTACCAATGGCATAAGCTCCACCGCCACTTGGGTATGCGATCACGCCCATCATATAAGAGACGATAAGCATGGTAAGAAGGATGACGGTTGCCACAGTGATGGGTAGGATCAGCCATTTGGCGTTTGCACCCAACCCTGCTAATTCCGTGATACCCGCTTCAGGTCCGTATGCAACAGATGAGTATAAATCTGCCGCGAGGATCGGAAGTGCGATTAGCCATACCAACTTAGTGTGCGATTGGTGAAGTTCCCGTGATCGCATTGGACGACCAATCAACGCACGTTTTACACTACCGAAGTTAAATAGTGCAAAGAAAACCGCCAAAATGGCAATGCAAATCAAAACAGGATGAATCCATGACGGTATTCCATTGATCATTGACAAGATTGCCCCCCAGTAAGTTCCTAATAGTATCCTTGTTAAACAGTCGCTACTTACAAAAAAGACAAAAACGACCCGTGAGGGGTCGTTCGACCTCTCCTGCAACTGCCGACGAAGTTAGCTGACGGGTTCGGGTGGCAAGGAGAGCACCCGTCCACAATGGATTCACCCCAATTACATGGTTCCTCCGCTACCAAAAAGGGATTAGGCATACTTGTATGATGTGACAGGAAACATTCTATCTCTCTACCAGCAAAATGCAATACTTACCACCGCTGAAGAATTCACGTACAGTGGCTTCGTCATAGTTTTTCTTTGTTCAAACTACCTTCGGTTCCATCCGCAAAAACTTCGGTATCTAATATGCCAACCATCGCTATTCAAAATCCTTCGCCCGATCCCCAGATTCAAATCCAACCCGTGATTTCTGAAACCAAATTTAGCCCCCTGTGACTACAGGCGAATTTCACTGTCGCGAGTGCTACCCTCCTAAAGAACTCACGAGGACGGTCTTCCTATACTCTCTACGCCCAATCTCCACTTTAAATCCACCACATGCTCAGTCCCCCCCAATGTCGAAATATGGGATATAATAGAATTACCATAGACCACTACACACCATTATTGATACCGTACCTGCTGAAAGAGGCAAATTCTCATGCCAAAAACATTCAAGAACGTTGAAAAGTTAATCAACTACTACAGATATCGGACAACCACGGGTACCGAGGTTAAGCTTGAAATCGATGGCACTGTTAGAACATTCGTCGCAAATAGAGGTAGCCGACGTGAGGTTTCCAGAAACCCGTTCCACAGCCATCGGCTGTATGATGTGGAAACTCTGGATAACCATTATAAGACTGTATTGGTAATTAACTTTGTTCGATTCTTTGTAGACAAGATGATCGCCGAAGCATATTTCCTCATTACATCTTGGGAACCAGAGCAGGATTGTTGGATTAGCCCCATCTTTTTTGATCATGATGAATTGGCGGACGGCTATTTCGTTTGTGATTCAGATTTTGACGAATATGATACTGGATTAGAGAACGAAACAAAGACCTTCTTAGGTAGAAGGTGGGTTAATATATACGTGCATTCAGATGCCTTTGTGTCCTATAGAATTGGTGCATACAAAAGCGTGGCAAAAACATTCTTTTATACCTCTCCAAAGACTTTCGAAGAATACAAGTATCTTCACCCTGAAGCCAGGCTATCCATTATTTTGGACGGCGATTTCTATTCGTGGAAGCAATGGAACCGTAAATACCTTGTTTCGAGAGATGGTAAGAGTGAGTTATATGAGAAGCCTGTGGAACCCCCTGATGATTGGTTCTGACTCCGCGCATTGTTGAGATTGATATCTTAGCCCTATATCATTACAGTTATCACTGCAGTGAACCTACTAAAGATTGGAGTCCTTTTTATGTTTATTGAGAAAATTGATGAACAACTGTTAGAGGAAATACGAGAAGCTATGGATGAAGAGTATGACCAAATTGTAGCGAATTGGGATGGGGAATTTGTCGATCTTGAAAATGAAGATTTTACCCATACGTTAGTTACTGAAATCTATAGTGACTATCTCAATATCCCGCTTCACACATTGATGGATATGATAACCCATCATTTCCCGTTTATAAAAGAAAAGGATATTTCAATTGACCCATATTCGGAAATTATTACTTTAGGAATCGTTGATAACGTAGACGAAGTTACTTTACGTGTGTACGCAGATCATTTTAATCTCGATAGAAGCAGGTTAACCGAAACTGAATTAGAACAACTCGATACATTATTTGCAGAGTTAACCCAATTGTATCAAGACTTGAATGTAAATACTACGTTACAGGTTACGCATGTTCCATTAGAAAATGTACCAGTGGATTATTACGCTGATAGAAATGGGGAAATCGATGAAGAAGAGGAACATGATTTTGTTCAGCTTGAGTTTTAGTTTAAGGCGAATCGTCAAAATAGCAAAAACATGGTTGAATTCAGATGTCACAACTGCCTCTTGGAAATTCAAGGGGCAGTTGTCATCATCATGACTCAAAGGGTGGTTTCTGCGCCTCTCTCCCGTCCTTTCGTACTCTCCAGTTATCAACTCCACCACAGGAATCTATGATAAAGAGTGATATGATAAAAATGGCAGAACAAGAGGTTCTTATTTCCAGTCAACTTAGGGAGGACATACTGACGTGGGGTATTCAAAAGGTTGGATTTTAAACAGTGTAAAGATTTTGTGTCATGTTGACTCAGGTTCAGGGGTGACTCAAGACATCTGGGTGGATGTTTTTCGAGTGGAGGCATCATTTGATTTCAAGTTTCCCGAACGCGAGGATAAAGACGGGAATCTATATGTCCGAAATGCTACAGCTTATGTCCTCCCCAAAGACGTTCGAGACAGACTCACAGAATTTGACAAAAAGGTTGAACACTCATTTCAAGTAAGGTGCCCGTCATACACCGACGAGGCAATACTCGAACACACATTCATTGAGGGAACGCTATCTACACAAGAAGTTGACGAATGGATGGGAGAACTGAAGGCTTTGGAGAATGAGTATTTTCAAATTCGTAACGAAATTGTCAAGCAGTATGACAAGCTTGTTGCACAATTCGTTTCCGAATTTCTCAATGTGTATGTTCCTCCCCACCACAGGGCAGAAACCAGAGCAGGTTTTAAGAAAACTATACCGTCCAAAGTATTGTACAGATCGAGCTTCAGGATCAAGCTCACTCAAAGAGAACCTAAAGAGATGGGCTTAATGCAGTGAAAAGATGGCTGGATCGGAGAGACGAAATACCGACTTTCCGATCCATTTGGTTTTATGCGATCCAGCGAACCGTTGCAGGCATTCCAAACCACGCGTTACAATCTATGACCCTTGAAGCACAAAAGAGATACCCCGACGTTTCTCTCACTTTTCATTCCATTTATTTACATTTTTAAAATCGGAAATCGCAAATTTACAATGTGCATTTTTCAAAACGTTTTACACCAGATAATGGAACAGAGACGGGGTAACGTGTAAATTGACCTCAATAACGAACAATCGCTGTGTTTAGATGCTTGCAGAAGGGGCAATGTCCACCATTTTTCCAAGGTATTCCATTTTAGATTTTGAAAATGAACAGTACCCATTCTGCATTTAACATTGCAATTCACCAAAACACTGCGTCAAGTGGCAATTTGAGACCTGCCAAGTGCTCTCTGCAGGCTTATCAGGCTAATTCTATAGCCTCGGAAATCCGCCCTATTGCTGGCGATCTCTCCCGCTCGGTCTTTCCCTTCACCCTTCTGTAACCTTTTCCCAATTCTGATTTTGAAATTTGCAAATTTCCTCTTTTGCATTTCTAACTATGTTCCCATCAAATAATCCTCTGCTTTTTCCCCGCCTCAATCCCGCATTCCACCGTTCTCAATTATGACTTGTGAATATAGTGTCCTGCAAGAGATTTCCTGTTCATGCCTTTTCTCCCGCTTTCAGTCTGGCAAATCTTTATTCTTAGCATAAAAAAGGGCTGACATAAAAATCGGGAAAAGGGCTGTAGGGCAAGGATTTCTCCGTTTTGCCTCGCGCTCTTTTCCCGCTTGAATCAGGTCTTTATTTGTTCTGGAGCAAGTGATTATTGTTTGGATCAGAGGATTGTTATCGGGTCACAACCCTTCGATGTAAAGCCACTACGCACTCCACATGACTCGTGGCTACATCGTCAATACCAATGTGCAAAAAAAATCAGACGGTAAAATTGTACGTAATTGCAACCTTGCCACCATCGCTGACATCAATCCGTTTAATCAATACCTGCACCATCTCCCTGTCCAGCTTGTCCATTCGCAAAAATTTCCCGACATCGGGAAGACTCAATTTTGAACGAGTTCCATTTTCGCGAATGAGCTTATGCAATTTCTCTCGCTCTACGTTCAATTCCGCTTCTAGCCGCTCGATGGTCTGATGGTACATATCCTTATCCAACTCTCCATCGAGCCATTTATCTCCTGCAATTGCCTTACGACGTTCCAACTTTGCGATTTGAGATCGCAACTCCGTTTCGGCTTTTTCGTGATTCCGCCGTTCACGGGCGTTTGTCCTGCGAATTTCTTGATACACGGTATCAGCATCGACGTTCATTTGAGCTAACTGTCGAAGCTCATCTAGAATTAATGTTTTGAGTTGATCCTCGCGAATCGGATTACGACAGCAGTGCTTTTTCCCCCGCTTTTGGTAACGGCCACATACATAATGGTTGTTGCCATACTTACGCTTCGTGTAATACATGCCACTTCCACAATGCGCGCAATATAGAAAATTTGTGAACAAGTTCGGATTTCCTTTGGTTTTCCCAAAAGCTCTTCGCGACATAATGTCTTGAACCAATTGGAATTGTTCACGCGAAACCAAGGCTGGGTGATTATCCGGAATAATCACCTGCTCCTCTTTCGGAATTTTCTTGCGCCTATTGCTTCCTAATGCGGCTACCGTCTCCTTTTGCGCAACAAGATCACCAACGTATACAGGATTTTCAAGAATCTTCTGGATACTGCTCTGGTGCCAAAACACCGATGCATTCGCTCGATTTTGTCGTTCTGCCGGTGGTGGCACTCTTTCATCTGTAAGCAAATTGGCAATAGACTGCGCGCCTAGGCCTTGCTGATAAAGATCGAAAAGCCGTCGAACGACTTCGGCACTTCCGTCTTCACTGACAACTAGCCGTTTGTCGATTTTGTCATACCCATAAGGAGCAAATGAGCCGGTGAATTCCCCACGTTTTGCCCGTGCCCTCTCTGCCATTTTGACCCAATCCGAAGTCGTTTGGCTCGTCATCTGATAAACCATGGAGTACATGGCCAGTTTACTTTGCCACCCCGACTTATCGGTGTCGATATCTTCCGCCAACGCAATAAACCGAAGTCCTTTTTCCACCAACTCCGGCACCACGGTATTTAATTCTCCAATATTCCTTCCGAATCGACTTAATGACTTCACCAAGACGACTTGAAATTTCTTGTTCCTCGCATCGCGGATAAGACGCTGGAATTCTTCACGTCGTTTAAAGCTTGACTGTCGCTCACTGTAGGTATCGAACAGAAGCCATCCGTTGCGTCGAATATAGTCGTTCAAGCCCTCCTCTTGGTTGATAATCGATGTATCTTGCTCTTCAAAAACTGTTGATACCCGGATGTACGCCCCAACGTTCACTCTATCTCCCCCGCGATCAGGGGCATCGATTGCATCTTGATTATACCTCATGCTTTGTTCCCTTTCCCCATTCTCTTTTTAATCAGAAGCACGAATAGATCGGACAGTGTACCTTCGCCTTCGAAGCGACGATTTGTGGTATATGGGGCGGGTAGATCATGCACGCGAGATTTCATAGAGTTTTCCCTTCCAACTCGGATCAAAGGTATTCCAGACAACAGGAAAAATAGCCGTCTGGAGGCTTGCCCAATCCGGAGATTTTTTACACACGGTGGGTTCAGGTTGGCTGATTACACCAACGCTTCCGCAATATATTCAAGCTATCACGTATCATTGGGATTTGAGTGCCACTGATGTGTCAATGAGTCAGAGGCACTGCGATGCAACTGCTCATAGAATTATTGAAGCAAGAATGCTGGATCTCCAACGATTTGAACCCAGCAGAACGAAGGTTGATCTTACGGAAGGAACACCTAAATAACCCTAGTCGAAGAATTCCATTTGTGATTTAGGGTTTTGTTGCTATAGCTTGGTAATCGGGGGCGTCATTTCGGCGAAATCGTCTTGAGACGAGTGAAGATTCGAGCCAACACATGACCCCCCCGTTCTAGTTCTCAAACGTTTTGTATAACATTATGAACAGTTCTCCCATCCCCACGATTAAATAATCACGAGTAAGTAGTTTAAGCATGAATAGACTTTCACAAGGTAACAATGGTTGATAGATGACCGGTAAGGTAATTCCCTATAGTGTCCAAAGGAGGATTTCTGTTATGGCACGTCGCAATAATCGTTTGGCGGACGTCATCAATTTGGCGAATGAATCATTTAAAGTACATAAAACACTAGGTGATGCCACGAATGAGTACATGCAGAACATTTATCGACGTGCACTATCAGAAGATACTCTAAAGCACGAACAAGAAGGTATGCGTTCTGTCTACAAACTATTGCCAGCAAGTACTCCTTTGAGTTCGATAAACAGATCTCTCATTGAAATCCGGGTACTCGATTCCATGCGTGAATCAGGACTGAAGGCAAATACCGTTAACGGTCGGATTAAGACACTGTCAAGAGTCTTAGAACATGCCGTGGAATTGGGCTATATTTCAACTAACCCCGCTAGACAGGTCCCGTTAATGAAATTGACCGCGAGTCAAATACAGACACTTAACAATGAGCAAATTGCTGCAATACTGGCCCAAATTGATTCATCGACCTTTACAGGATTAAGAGATAAGACTCTTATAAAGCTCATGTTAGATACCGGGATTCGAATCAGAGAAGCCATGGATCTCACTGTTGACAGGGTAGATTTAAGGGAACGGAAATTGCGAGCTATAAAGGGTAAAAATCGTAAAGAGCCATTCCTGTAATGAATTAATTTCGGGTTTGAAACAAAAAGAGCGCCTCCTGTATGCTGGGTTCCGAATGGT
>NZ_JAJFNK010000079.1 GCF_021739485.1 Alicyclobacillus tolerans | reverse complement strand
GAGCGATATTAAATAGCCTGCAAGCCCAGTAGACTCGGCCAGCTACATCCATTTTTGCCCTGCGAAAGTTGAGTAAAGAAGGCTCAAAATGTTGTTGGAGTGATAGCGGCTATTGGTTTTGCCGCCGTCGTTGCGTATGCAATGTTTGATAAGAAGGCGTCCACATCCATCGACTCAAAGTGAAACCCCGATGATGGTTGCGCCGGGGTCGTCCATGTCTGTCCCGAGTTCCGTACATCCGGGCGCACGAATCCCGTTAATTGGTGTTCAAAACCGGGACGTTAAATCGAATGAGTAAAAACACAATTATGGGCACGGATACGGCATAAGCCGTCAACGGTTTTGTAAAATGCAATCTTATCATGGGTATCATCACGCAGATGAACCCAATCGACCATGCGTAACTCCAGCCATGTGCGTAAAGTAAAAGCGACCGCATGTGCATATAGAACTCCCAGACAGCCCACGCCCCAATCCATACCGTGATGTACAACGTTTGTCGAACAACCCCTTGTTTGTACGGATAATGATACAAATAAACCAACGTGCTGCTTGGGTAAATGGTCAGCATCACAAACAAATTCGTGATGATGTGGTTGGGGAACACGTTTGGGGGATGCGGATAATACCACAGCCTCCATCCAAAAGTAAGCAGATCGTACAGCGCGTCACATAAAACGAAGTATTGAATGGTCGGCAGATACTGCCGCCAATGGCGCCAATCTCCCCAAAACCATGCACTTACTGTCGACGCAATACCCATCCATATTATAGACATTGCCCCACCCGCCCCAAGAGAACTTGAGCAAGATTATTCTCAAACCAATTAATTGTAATACATGTATATTTATTACAATTTTAAGCGTACAGAATCGTGTACAGAATCATGTACAAACTTGCGTGCAAACTCATGTGCAAGTTCGAATTATCCAAGGTGGCTGTGGGCACCTCCCATTGCGAACCAAAAAACTTAAACTTTCCACCTTTTGATGCAGGCGTGAAAACGGCGTACCCATTTGGCACGCCGTTTGCGTTACGTTCTGCTTGTTTTTTAAGTTCAGGAAAAAATGGTTATTGAGCAAAGTTCAGATTGTCATACTGCGCGATAACTGGCTTCGACCACACCCAGTTTCCTGCGGACGTTTGCGATGGATTGTAAAACACGAACGCACCTGGGACCTCATCCACGCCGTTTTGCAATACGTCCTGTGCAGCTTGAATGCTTGAAGCGTTCGGCGTTGAATAAATGTAGCCGTTCTGCACACTCGTGAATTGGTACACACCGTTGCTTTGGTCGAACACGACGTCGTAGACGGTGTTGCCGCCCCACTGTCCGGATTCCATCCGGTGCAAAATGACGTCACCAACAGCGATCTGTGCTTGCAGCGATTGTCCGCCTGCTTCGGCGTTGATGACTTGGCCCATCCAGTACAGGTTGCCGGGCGTGTCATAGGAGCTGTTGCTCTGCGGTAATGCAAGCTGCGTTCCGACGTTCATGTTACTCGGGTCAACATTTGGGTTGGCATTTTCCAAAGACTGAAGCGAAATTCCTTCGGCTTGTGAAATGGTGTACATGGTTTGTCCAGGTTGCACGGTCACCGTATTGGTCGATGCAAACGCGGGAACGATACTTATCATAGAAACAGCAACAGCGGCTGCCAGTCCAATCATCGTATGCGTCAGTTTCATCATTTGGGCACACTCCTTCTCGTAGTTTTGCCTTCGAGGTTAGTTGTCGGGTTCGGACGACGAGACGCCCGGATGAATGGCTGTGCCAATTCATCATTCACCCCAGCTTGCGTGAATGAACCGCAAGCGAAGTTTCCCCGTACGCCATTCCTGACGATTCGGCTCAGTGGTGTCCGTGAAACATCCTAACAGCAGCCATGCCAAAAAGAAATGGGAATTTATGAGTGCCTTGACAAAGGTCATAGCGATAAGCCCTTAGGAGTGAAAAACGATGGGAGCTACAACGGTTGTAAGAAGCCTGGACCCGCAATCTACAACGACCCAAAAAACACTGGGTCAGTATTTGTTCGATTGCCTGAAACTGGAGGGCATTAGTGAAATTTTCGGAGTTCCTGGAGACTACAATTTCACGTTGCTAGATACACTGCAACAGGTTAACGGCATTCGGTTTATCAATGGCCGGAATGAACTGAACGCTGGCTGCGCGGCGGATGGATACGCCAGAATCAAAGGTATAGCCGCCCTTATTACCACCTTTGGAGTCGGGGAACTCAATGCCTGCAATGCAATAGCGGGCGCCTACAGCGAAAATGTGCCTGTGATTCACATTGTGGGGGCGCCTCCGGAGAAGAAGCAAAAAGAGTACAAGCTGATGCACCACACTCTCATGGACGGAAATTTCAATGCGTTTCGAACCATGTACGAGCAAATTTCGGCCTATACGGCAGTTTTCACGCCGGAAAACGCGGAAATTCTCATTCCGACTGCGATACGCGTTGCAAAGGAAAGGAAAAAACCGGTATATCTACTTGCAGCCGATGATGTGGTGAACAAGCCCATCAACCTCCGAAGAGAACCCGACCCGTCACGTCCGACGTCTAACCTTAAGAGTCTTCAGGCCGCAATCGATCACGTCCGCCAACTCCTGGAGAGGGCCCACCATCCGGTTGTTCTCGTCGATGTCAAAACGATGCGTTTCGGCCTTCAAACAGCAGTCCGTCAGTTGGTCGACGCCATGAACGTTCCTGTTGCCACGATGATGTCAGGGAAGGGAGCCTTTGATGAAACCCATCCCAACTATATCGGCATGTATGAGGGATCTTTTGGGAGTTCCACAGTTCAAAAGACGGTCGAAAACGCGGACTGCGTCATTGCGGTCGGCATGTTGTGGTCAGACACGAACACGGCAACCTTCACCGCCAAGCTGAATCCACTGGTAACCGTCAATGTTCAACCCGACATGGTCAAGGTCGCCGAAGCGGAATATTCGAATGTATTGGCATCCGACATGCTGCGTGCTATCCAGAACTTGGGGTATAAGGGGCAAGGAGTACAAGGAAATGTGTCATTCCCGTACGATCAAATCACCGGCCAGATTGACCAACCGCTGACTGCAGCCAGCTACTATCCACGTTTTCAGCAGTGGCTGAAAGAGGGCGACATGGTCATCGTCGAGACCGGAACGTTCTACTTTGGGATGGCACAAGTCAAATTGCCGCCCAATGTAACCTATATTGCGCAAGGAAGCTGGCAGTCGATCGGATATGCAACACCCGCAGCGTTCGGTGCCAGTATTGCCGCGCCCGACCGTCGAGTAGTGCTTTTTACGGGTGATGGCGCCCTGCAGTTAACGGCCCAGGAAATCAGTTCCATGTTCTACTATAGCTGCAAGCCCATTGTTGTCGTTTTGAACAACGATGGCTATACGATTGAGAAGTATTTGAATGTCAAAACAGAGGTCCAGCAACAGCGTTATAACCAAATCCCGCACTGGTCTTACACCAAGCTTGCTGAGGTGTTTGGAGGCAATGCGTTTACCGCGACCGTCCGGACGAACGGAGAGCTGGAGCAAGCTTTAACCCAAGCTGAGAATGAGCGCGCCGGAAGACTTTGCATCATTGAAATGATTACCAGCGATCCGATGGACGCGCCTGATTACATGGTCAGGATGCGCAGTTATCTGGAGACGCAGCAAAGTCAGCAAATGTAGTCAAATGCGGGCTGTTGGGGGTCCTCCAGGGGATATCCTACAACACGCAAAAAAACTAAAAACGCTTAAATTTATACGCGATTTCAATCCCATGTCCATCCACAAAAAAGGTCTGAACCAGTCGTTCCAGCAATCGGCGTGTCGCGTGTACATCCGCTGTCTTGGCATGAAGGAGTTTGCGCATGGTGTCATGTAGCAACTTGGTTGGGTCGCCTTGAACGGACATCCGTTGTTTGACCGCTTGCAAGTCCTGTTCCGTTGCTCGCAGTTGGCTGATCTTGTCCCGAAAGTTCTTGTTCATCGGTCTGAATTGATCTTCGGACATCTGACCATCCGCATATCGTTCGAACAATAGCTGTGACGCGCGTATCGTCTTTTCCAATTGACTGCGCACGTTGCGAATTTCGTCATTTAGTTGGGATGTTGGTTCTAGCGTTACCTGGCAAGCATCGAATTTCAGCACATGAGCAACATCCGCACGGACGCGATCCAAGATTAACGCTTCGACATCATCTGCACGAAGGAACGGTTGGTTACAAAACTCCCGACCCCGTTCCGCTTGACTCGTGCAACGGTAGTACCTCACGCCACGGGTGTTGTAATGCACCACCATCCCGCTGCCACAGCGACACTTCAGCAATCCTTTACTGAGCAGTTGCAAATCGCCCGACCGTCCTGGATTGGTGCGGCGTTTTGCCATGAGGAGGGCAGCTTTGTCAAACGTCGTTCGGTCGATAATCGGAGGATGTGCATCTCTACAAACGATCACCTGTTCCGCGTTCTTTGTCCAGATGGTCATTTTGCGCCGCGCGAGAATATCCTCTTCGCTTGGCATTGCAAGCTTCCGCTCACGGCGACCGTATGCCACATCACCCACATACACGGGATTGGTCAATACGCGTGCAATCCCTCGCTGTGTCCAGTGATACCCTCTTTTCGTTCGGCGACCGTTTTCATTTAAAAGCGATGCAATTTTACGTACACCGTAGCCATTTACGTACAACGAAAAGATTTCACAAATGACAGGAGCATAGTGTGGGTCGATTTCAAGGCGTTGAGTATCAGGGTTCAAAACGTAGCCGTCTGGTGCCGGACCATTCCATTTACCCTGACGGGCTTTTTGCATCGCACCCATGCGTACGCGAACGGCTGTCTTTTCGGACTCCGCTTGTGCTAGCGCGCTATGAATTGTGAACACAAACTCCGCGTTGTCCCGCTGACTGTCAAAGTTCTCTTCCAGCGAGACGACCCGTACACCACAGGCGAGCAGTGTGCGAAGCATCAACAACGCATCGACGGTATCGCGCGCAAAACGGGAAATACCTTTGAAAAGGACAACATCAAACTTTCGGGCCCGTGCATCGCGGACAAGGCGTTGTACTGCAGCACGTTTTACTAAGCTTGTACCTGTGATGCCTTCATCGACATAGATGAGTGCGTCGGCGACGATCCAGGGTTCACTCGTTTCGACGCTTCGGCGTCTTGCGATTTCTTGACAAAAGGAAATTTGGTGCTCTATAGAATCCCCTTTGAGCTGCGACTCATCAGATACACGAGCGTAGATCGCACATATCGGCATAGTTACCTCCTGTGCTTATGAACCTTTGCCGTTTGACCAGGCTCTTTTGGATTGAATGTACCTTCATTGCAGCATGCGGATGAATCAAGCTTTAAATGGTGAAGGAGGATTTGAAGGATGTCCGACGTCAAGTCTTCGGGGTCTTCGTTTCCGAAATGGACATCCGTAACCGACAAATGTACACGCATACCCACCACCTCGGATCATGAATATGCGGGCACGGTTGTCCAATTGCGGGTACAAAGACAAGATACATTGTCCAACAATAGCGTTCCTCGCAAGAGCTGTATTAGTAGATAAAGAGGGTCCAGAACAAGCATAGGTGTCTGTCCTAGTGAATACATATAGACAGGCAATTGAATCGGTGATGGAGCTCGCCGTTAACCGTCCGCGTTTTGATGCGACTAATAGCCCCTACTGCCTTCTTTCAGTATGCAGTAGGGGCTCATTCTAGCGGTGGGGTGAACACGATGTCGTCTGTCCTGGGAATAAGCATCATTGCGTCTGTTGTTGCAATCGACAATGCACTGCTTGCTGGATTATTGTTACCCCACGTGACGTGGAACCAGAAACGTATCATCATTTTATGCATTGGTGTGTTGTTGGCTGCAACCCAAGTGCTCTTAGCCGCAAGCGTGGACCAACTACTTCATAACATCTTCTTTCGTCTTCTGGGCATCGTTCTTTTATCGTGGATGTGCATACGTACACTGAGTATGAATGTGTCCCGAGGCTTTGTAACGTGGGACATTGTGAAACTATGGCTCTTCACAGTGGTTGGTAATTTAGACAATATGTTTTGGCTGGGCTCCGAGCTTAAAGGAGATCGCTTATGGTTAATTGTTGCATCGATTTTCACCATTCCACTGTTCGTGGCTGTCGCACTTTTCCTTTCCGAACAATGTGAAAAGCAGACATGGATCTTACACATTGGCGCTGGGATGATGGCTTGGGCAGCTGCATCTTTGATACTGGATACTCCCGCAATCAAGACTTTCATTGCATCGTTGGACGATGCGCCAAGGACGACGTTTCAATGCCTGATCACCGTTGCTATCCTTGCCATCGGCATTGGATTCCGAAGGCTGATGATAAAACAGAAAGTTACCTAAATAACGCGATTTCCGATGTTCCCACAACAATTGATTGGCTTGGGTCCCTTTTCGACATCAACCCAAGCATTTACGTGAGTGAAATCCCTTATTTCGCATATCAAACTGGAATATGGAACATCATCAGAAGCACTACAGCAGAACCCACCGATAGGAGGTATACAAGAAGGGGATGTGTTTGGTGCATTTTCAACAGGATAAGCGCTACAAACGTAAAACCAACTGACCACCAAGTATTCCATCCGTTTCGGTAATTCAGTATCCCTGCAAGTTTATAGGCCTTTTCAATGAGGGATAATCCGAGTCCCCATGCAGTCAAGTACATAACTTTATTTTTGAATCTACTCGCATTCGGAAAATGATAAAGGTACAGCAATAGTGCACTCGGGTAAGTGATAAACATAACGAGCAAATTTGCTCCCACATGACTTATCACTGGCATCGTCGTGTAATACCATAAAGGATGATTGTAGGTGAGAAAATTGTACAACAGGTCACACATCATAAAATAAAGGATTGTGGATTGATACTTTTTCCAGTTCCGCCAATCACCAAAACGCCAAGCGATAGCCACCCAAATTCCTCTTATTAGAATCCAAACCCAAGTGACCATAACATGGGACATTATTTACGTTCCACCCTAAACATCTAGCCGTAATAGATACTGTAAGTATGGTATCCCATTAATTCCCTTACCATACAAGGTGAAATGAATCGGTCAACGGCTAAGTAGCCCGGTTGGGCATTCATGCAACAGGAATGACCCTGTCTCTATTTAGGTCTCCCCTAACACGGAGCGAAGGTCTAACCATTCCAGTTGGCCTGGTTCTCAGGCATATTTTTTAATTCATCCACAAAAATTGTCCTCAGCATGGTGTATCGGTCTCCGTGCGTTGAAGTGAATCAATCCAGTCGTCGACCGCTTGAAGTGCGTCCTGGTTACAAAAGTAGTAATGCCATGGACCGCGTTGCTGGTGCCCGACTAATCCGGCTTGACGCAGCAAAGCGAGGTGTCTTGAAATGGTGGATTGCGGTACGTTTAAAATGGAGGTCAGGTCTTGAACACAGATTCCATCTACCACTTCTCCGTCGAGCGTGCAAAAGTATTGCTTCTGACTTAATGTTTCCAACAAAGAGCGTCGTAATGGGTCTGCGAGAGCTTTAAACACGAGATCCAAGTCAATCACGTGACGCAAACGCGTTTGGATGGCCCGTCCCATAAGCATTCCCCTTTCCACGAGCTTCAAATTTATAAATCCATAAATGCGGATATACTGGCTATTCGATTTTCTTCAGGGTTTGAAATTTGTCAAGATGGGAACACAGAAATGAAGTCAGTCTATAACAGCCCTCTAAAATCGCACTTCTGTTCCCTTTCAATTATAAGTTGTTCAACGTACGACGCGGGTGGGTCTCTTTCATCCGAAGCAGAACAATTGCCATCGAAATAAGAACAACGACCCCAATCAGGTACAGGCTATGCAGCATACCCATCGAATGAATGGTCAAGCCAAGTAGAATTCCGCCAATCGCATATCCTCCGTCGCGCCATAAGCGATATACTCCGAGTACACCGCCACGCATTTCGGGCGGCGCTACATCTGCCACAGCTGAATTTAAATTTGGATAAAGTAGTGCCATTCCAAGTCCCATTACGGCTGCGGTCATGATCCACCACGTCACACTATGACCAAGTCCAAATGCCAGAATGCCCATTCCAAGTAAGGCCATGCCAGTAACAATAGGCGGTTTTCTGCCGATGACATCGGATAGGATCCCTGTCCCAAACTGTGCAAATCCCCACACCACCGTATAGGTGCCGCCAATCAGTCCAATGTTCACAATCGACACATGTAATTCAGCAAGGTAGAGTGGAAGCATCGCCCAAACCAGTGTATCCGCAAGCTTGTTCACTAATCCTGCCTGGCTGCAGGCAGACAGCGTTGGATTCGCTAGGGTTGTCGTCCACAGGATACGAGCCATGCTGATTTTTTCAGATTTTTCCTCTTTTTCGTCAGAGCTTTTTACCGATATTGTGCTCGCTTCTTTCATCACATGCCCACGCGTTTCACGAATGATCAGCACACTGGCACCTAATCCAAACAGGAGAACAAGCGCACCATACACAAAAGGAGCTTGTAAAAGTCCGTAATGGGCTGCAATAATCCCCGTTAGCGTGGTCGAAATCGCGACACCAATATACCCTGTTGCTTCATTGATACCCATCGCCAGTCCGCGTTGTTTGGGTCCGGCGAGATCGAGCTGCTTCGTGACTGTCATCGTCCAGGCAAACGCCTGATTGGCGCCAAGGAAAATATTCGCGATAACGACTGCCGTCCAATTGTGAACGAATAACAAAAGGAGAATCATGGGAATCCCCAATAGCCACCCAACAATGAGAACAGGACGCCTGCCGAGCTTGTCAGAAAATTGACCTGCCACCAAATTGAGTACCGCTTTCGCCGCACCAAAGGCAATAATAAATGCAAAGATGACGCCAAATGAAGTGATGTGATACACATTTTTGCCCAGAAGGGGCACGACGGTTCGCTCTAACCCCACGGTCATTCCGACCAAGACCGTCATGAACACCAGCCAAAGAAACTGATGTAAATTCGGCTTGATACCGAGTTCGTGTTTTTGTGCATTCATGATGGTCACTCCTTTGCAACAACACTTTATATCATTATATCCGCATTTCCGGATTTGATCATTCGAAGACAAGCGCACTGCACAATGTCGCTCTTTTGAATCTCCGCCGCGGTCATGACAGAGGTTTCCAACTGGTTCCGCCGTCCGTGGCTTCCATCGCTATCGTGTTGCCATCCGCAAAGACACGGACTTTGGAACAAGCCAAATATCTATATGAGCAAGCGGAGGACCAGCCCTGCTTTGACACAAGCCATGTATTCGTGCAAAGCTGCATAGGCCAGTGCCATGGATGAAACAGTAACTTCCGTGGTGTCGTCTAAACAGGCGAGAACGTGCTCGTCGTATTGCCACACCGCAACGAGACGGGACTATCAGGGAGGGTAACTATGTACGGCACTCGACGAATGGTATTAGGGACATGCCTTTTATCCGCATCCTTGTTCCTGGCAAGTGGTTGTGCGAGTCATCCGGTTGGGTCGAGTTCCAAATCAAATCATACGGCAAGCGAACCATGGAGTTCTGTTGGCTATACAGATTCAAATGAAGTCGATCCTATCTCCGTCTTCGACGCGAAGGCAGTCTCTTCGCATCCACAACAAACGACACCGTCTTCGCCAGAGATTCCGATTCGGGGCATTATTGAGGGCTTTTATGGGACTCCTTGGAGTAACCAAGAACGCATCAATATGTTTCAGTTCATGCAAAGGGAAAATTTGAACGCCTACGTGTATGCACCGAAGGGCGACCCATACCAACGTGTCGATTGGCGATTCCCCTATCCTGCTGCTCAACTTGCGCAAATGAAGGCATTGGTCACCGACGCACAACAGGATCGCGTTCGATTTGTTTACTCCATTTCTCCTGGCATGACCGCAACCTCAACGAGTGCTGTCAAGGCTTCCATCACGTACAGTTCGACGTCAGAGAGAAAAGTGTTGGAAGCGAAAATCGACGAACTTCGATCGATTGGCGTCAATACTTTCATGCTGTCTTTCGATGACATTGAGACGCAATTGAAGCCTGCGGATCAAAAGGTTTACGGCACCAACTACCCAAAAGCCCAAATGGAATTAGTTAATCAAATTTTCTCGGACGAAAAGACGAAGGACCCGAGTTTCCAGCTTTGGTTTACCCCCACGTCTTACTATGGATTGGAAGACGGTCCTTATTGGCAGACGCTACGGGCGACATTGAACCAAAACATCAAGGTCATCTGGACCGGGAAGTGGGTTCTCAACAAGACGATTACCAGCAGCCAAGCCAAAACGATCGCGCAACTGCTTGGACGAAAGCCGATCCTTTGGGACAATTACCCGGTCAATGATTACACCTATAACCAAGGGAAACATCATCACTTGATGATGGGGCCACTTCAGGGCAGGGATGCAACCTTGCCGAACCATCTCTCGGGCTATATCAGTAATCCAATGCTGCAACCGAATGCTTCGAAGTTGGCCTTGGAGACGGTTGCTGATTACCTGCTGGACCCCACTAACTACAAACCTAAAGCGGACTGGGAGAAGTCTATAGACCACATGCCGGGCATCACAAATCCAGCGCTCTTCAAGACGTTTGCGGAGTTTAATACGACGAGTCCCTGGAGTTCCACGAGTTACGCACCAACGGGCGGTATGATATCAGCGTTTTGGAACGCTTCATCCGCGTCACAGAGACAGACAGCGGAAAATCGGCTGAAGTTAGAATTTCACAAGCTGGCCGATCTACCGAACACGCTTCCACCAACCATCAAGGACAAGGAACTACTGCATGAGATTCAACCTTGGTTGACCAAACTCGGTAAAGAGGGGCAAGGTGGACTAGAGGCGCTGAATGTGATTGACCACCCGAGTCAGAGCAACAAACAGAACCTTTCGCAGCAAATCAAACTCTTAAATTCCTCACCATATGGAATAGGCAGCAACATCATTGCGTTTATGCAGAAAGAATTCCTGAGCGTCAAGACTAACTAGTCACCTCATGCATTCGTTCGCTTTTGACGAATTGCTGCAACAATCCATAACAAAATCGGAATACCAACCATGTTTATCGGCAAAATGTACGGTCTCCAAAATTTGGCCGGGTATTCGACGGAGGCAACATCAATATTCGCAGGTAGGAGGGATAATACGAACACAATCGGTGAAACAAACCAAATTAACTTCCGCCAATCTTTCACCCCGAGCCACTGCGCGGTTCCGTAGCTTGTAATAAACAAATACAATGACAACTTAATAAAAACGCTTAAAAGCCAAAGAATTACGATCACAGCGTCGATGTTTTGGATAAATTCCATGACCGACACAAATCGAGCCATATCGAAAAACGGATACCATAACTTTGCCGCTAAACTGCCAAACGTTAAAATGACACTGAGTGTTGAGATTGCAACGAATACAGAAGCTAACCCGACGCCCCACAAAGCCCGAGAAGGCCCTTCCTCCGGTTTAGACATGAACGCCATCAGCATCGTCATCATCACAGACTCCCCTAAAAAACTGATGGTTGGTACGGATCCTTTCAAAATCGAAACCCATCCGGAATCCGCGTATATCGGTAAAATCCGATCCCAATGCAAGTTTTGGAAGTTGAAGATTAATACAGCGGTTATCGATAAAAAGATGATCGGTCCCAGGAACTCACTGCATCGACCAATTCCTTCAATTCCCCCTTGATACGTCACATAAACCATTGGGATTAGAGCAAGTAAAACGATTGCCCATATCGGGGTTTTGTGAAACAACGCAAGATGGATGAAATCGGAGGACTGGCGCAAGATGATGCCGGTTACCAAAAACCACATGATGAAGTATGGAATAACAATGACTTTCCCGAGCCATTTGCCGAGAACGATCTCACTGAATTGAATGAAGGTTTGTCCCGGGTAAAGACGGCTCAATTGCGAAGCGATAAATGTAATCAACAGCGCTGCAATCCCGGCAATGACCTTTGAAATCCAAGCGTCCTGCTTTGCATCGCTAATGGCTGACGTCATGGTCAGCAGAACGGTCATTCCGACTTCCATCGATGCCATCATCCAGAAAACTTGTATACCTGAGATCTTCATCGAATTCATCGCAGCAGCCAGTCCCCTTACTTCTTGATTTGATTTTCTTTCAAGTGCAAGGAAGGTCCAGTCAATCCTACACGCTTGACGCTAAGGTGAACTTTGACCGCAACGTCCGCCTTTGGAAATTCTGTTTCCCAATTTTTCTTTAAAACTTTCCATTGGTATGGGTATTTTTTATGGATGATGCTTTCGCCAAATCCAAAAATGTCAGCTTTGTATTGTTTTTGGACTTTTGTAATCACTTGCTGAACCTGCTTCTCGGTTTCTTTGTCGAACGCGTCTTCTGCGATTTGAAGATTTTTGGCTTGCGCGAGATCCAAGTCGGTATTGTTTTCTCGAATCATTCCTTGTCCGGTTAACACCACAGACAACGTGATATGTTCTCCTCTTAATGAAGGCCGGATTGTTTTTCCAAGTTTAGTTAGGTCTAGACTCACAGTGCCCTTGCCCTGCGGAACAAATCCTGTGATGGTCAAAAACTTTAATTGGCCCTTGACCCAAAAAGCATCCTTTGCCTCTTGAGGATTCAAGTAACCGATCAATTTGAGGTCCTTGTCAAAAACGGCTCTTCCTGCATAGGCAAACCTTTTTTGACTGGTTTCATCCGTTGGTCCATCGTCTTGTTCATGAGAACCCGAGATCATTTCCATGACAGGCAGGGTGGGACTGCTTCCTTCCGTCGATGCGTCAATCAAGAAATTGGCTAAAGCAACATCGCCAAGTCCCCCGATTTGCTGATGCAGTTTGAGTGCCGCTAGCGCCGGCATCTTTTCTAATGGGGTTGGCGTTTTTAGCAAATTGTTTGCAGTTCCGCCTTTCACGACAAAGATGTCCGTCCGGAGTCTGACATCCGGATTGCGACTGAATTCATCCATGATGTGATCGACGCCACGTTTAGCCAAGGCTTCACCAATAAAGAGGTCACGTCGATGTCCAGCAAAAAGTTGTCTTGAAACTTTGGTCTGCATATTCTGCGCTACTTGCGTTACGTCTGTCCCTGTCGCCGTTTCAATGTAATAGGCTTGTCCACTACCCCCTCCCTGACTACCGGTGCTTACTTTGGATGGGACAACGATTTGGGCAGTGCCTAAATATGTACCGTTATCTTCGATATCCATTCCCCACCCTAATAAAATCGCAAGGTCGTTTAGCTCAGTTCTGTCCCAACATCCTGTTACAAAGAGTAAACAAATTGCGAAGGTAACACTTAATACCTGGTGGCGCTTCATTTTCCTTTCCTCTGCTTCGGTTTGGGTTGTTGCTCTTCTGGGACCCGTTTTTTATATTCACCCGACACCAAGGCAGGTCGATGAGTCATGCTCCACCTCGGTGCCCGCCAGAATACATCTTTTAAGTTTCCTGGAATCTGGGGTGCAACCGGGGAGAGATAGGGAATCCCAAAAGAGCGAAGATTCACAAGATGGATGAGGATCATGAGAGATCCAAAAGCAACCCCATACAGCCCAAACATCCCCGCTAGAATGAGCATCGGAAAGCGGAGAATTCGATACGCCGTACCGAGGTTATACCTTGGAACGGCAAATGAGGCGATGCCGGTTATCGCGACGACAATGACAATGGGTGCCGAGACAATCCCCGCCTGGACAGCGGCTTGTCCAATGACCAGTGCACCAACGATACTGACCGCAGAACCAACAGGTTTCGGGAGTCGAATACCCGCTTCTCGCAAACCTTCAAACAAAAATTCCATCAAAAAAGTTTCAACGACTGTGGGAAACGGAATTCCTTCACGAGCCGCAGCAATACTAATCAGAAGGCTCGTAGGAATAAGTTGAGGATGAAACGTTGTAACCGCAACGAATATGGATGGCAGAAGTAACGAAATATTAAACAGTATGAATCTTAAAACTCAACTTTCGCAGGGCAAAAATGGATGTAGCTGGCCGAGTCTACTGGGCTTGCAGGCTATTTAATATCGCTCTT
>NZ_JAJFNK010000078.1 GCF_021739485.1 Alicyclobacillus tolerans | reverse complement strand
CCATATCTCATCCTCCTGCTGTGTCTAGTATGCTATGCAGCAAGGAGTCTGTCCAACCTGATTTGGGGGCTTAAGAGAAACCTCAAGCACGCCATCTTCAAGATGTGCCCCCGATAGTTCAAGAGTTAGCCCCCGGAAATATCGATTGCACTTGGAAGTTTGAATCTGACTTATACGATTCATATTTCGACGTTATGACGGAAATCTTGGATTTCAAGCGAGCCAACAAGACCGCATTCGATGGCACTGTTCCTTTACCATTGTTGGGGTACAGCGACGAATAAAATGTTGAAATCCACTCCCTGGCTCGCTGAACGCTTCCCGACTGGTCTTCACTTGACCCCGGAGGCAAGATGTTGTTGTACACAATTTGCAGCCCTGAATTAATCTGTTGAACCTTTTCTGAAGGTAAACCTTCTGCGATGAGTTCGGGTTGCATGGTTTCCCACAATACCCACGATTGTCCAACATCAACTTTAAGGTTGACTTGATATGCTCTTTCCAAAGGAGTAGTTGAGTTCGAAGTGGATTCCTTCATATCACGTTGAGCACTAGCCAAAGTGCCCGCAAACGCTGCCAAACTGTAGTTTTCAAGGCGAGTTAGTTGTTGCCGGTGAGACCTATAGTTCGAATAACTCGCACCACCAATTATCCCGATGACTAGTGCCGCAATACAACTCAGCACATATAGCCAAGTTCGTTTCTTCATGGAATCCCCCATTTACGTAAGTTGTGGGACATTATTGCCCGAGAGTTCAAGAACAACACACCTTAATGGAAGAATCCAAAGTGCTGGTTCAGCAAGCCAATGGTAACTGAGAGAACCATCATTACAATATAAACAACGACGAATCCCACAATGAATTCTTTCCACAAAAATCCTGAACGCTTTTTTGGTTGTGTCAACAGTTGATCCACTTTAGCTTCAAGACGCTTGACGGAATCCCGTAACTCGTTAAGTTCTACATCATCCACCTGTATCACCTCCATACCAATATTATACAGTTTTTGGGTTGAGGCGGTATTGAACTAAACTGCCCGATAACGACGGATTCCAGGAAATCCCTCACCGTATATTTATGTATGGTCGGAAGCAAATCCCTGCGCTTGGTCAGCCCCCAATAGTTCAAGATCAGAGGAGGTTCAAATGGACGACAACGCAAACTTCTCATAGACGAAGGATGGCATTTAATCCTTGTTGAAGTGTTAAGTCATTTGCCGTAGTCTGATGCTCGACTGAAGTCCGAAGCCCCCTTGTTGGGTCGATACATTTGTTGTTTCTCGTTATTGTTAGGTTGGTTTCAAACTGGGTCCCGATTTCACTTTCGTAGTCTTTTACAACTCGTTGTACTCCCATACCGTTTGGCAGACAACGTCCCGCCGTGAATGTTTAGAAGATCTGTGTAACATCATGGTAAGTCACCGCGAGTGAGAACAGCATCAAAACTGCAAAACCTGCGAAGTGCACGAAACTTTCTTTTCGCGGATCAATAGCTTTCCCGCGCATCATCTCGACAATCATGAATAGAAGTCTCCCGCCGTCCAACGCAGGGATCGGGATGAGATTAAACAGTCCGAGGTTCAAACTCAGCAAGCCAGTCATCATCACTACATACCAGAAACCAGATTGTGCTTCTTGACTAATCTGGTCTGCTATTCCGACCGGTCCGGACAGTGAACTGAACTGATGATGTTGAAGAACTTGTCCGTATAGGTGTATCCCTCTAACAGCGTCTGAATACACGGAGACAAAGCCTGACTTCAAGGCTGCAACAGGATTGTGCGATATTATACTGACGATGCCAATCTGCGGAACCTGCTTGCCGTTTACCATCACAAGTTTCGGCGTTAGCATAAAAGTGTGTTCCTCGCCACCCTTAGACACAACGATAGTAACTGGCTTAGCGAGGGTATCTGCGGACACCAGTTGCTCCACTTGGATCCACGAACTAGTGCTCACACCGTTTACTGAAACAATCCTGTCACCTGCTACAAGTCCAACTTGCGAGCTCGGTGAATTGGGCACGATACCGCCGATTACTGACGAATTTAGGGGCATTCCTATGTGTAGGTTGATTGCAGCGAAGAGGAATCCAGCAAGCAAGAAGTTCATTAAGGGACCCGCCAGAATGATCAACATCCTCTTCCACAGCGGTTTGCCGCGCACCTGGTCATTAAACGCAACAATCGGAACAGAATTACGAGGTCCCACCAGAAACTTCGCATGCGGCACAACTTGATACGTGTGCGTTCCATCGCCGGTCTCTATCGTGATTTGCAAACGCGTGGTCAAGTCCAGGTCTCTCAACACACCAACTTCTGCTCCAGGAATGTCCCCAGGTTCGCCAAGCATACGAATTTTCCCCTGAGCATCAAGTTTTACCGCGATGCGTTCGCCAATCCGAAACAGCGACTCCTGTGGGATCTCGCCTGCCAGTTGCACAAACCCGCCAATGGGGAACAAACGAACAGAAAACTCTGTCCCTCGCCAAAACCACCGGATGAGCTTAGGTCCGAAGCCAACAGCGAACGCAGGCACAACCACACCGCTTTTTTTCGCCACGGCGTAATGCCCTAGTTCGTGGACAGTAATGCTGACGGTAAATACTGAAATAATGGCAACAGCTGACGTTAATATCGGCACCAGATGCAACGGTTCTCACACCCCCATGAAGATACCTCTGGAAAGCCAAGACTTTCGTATCATGACCCTCCTACCTGTAGCTTTTATTGTACTCGGGATTAACTCGTTATTCTCTTCCAAATTTGAAGCATCTGACTCGCAAGCAATACGACAGCCAGAAATGTACACATCTTTTACTAACCGAGCGCGAATGACCCTTTTTGAAGATATGCCCCCTTATGCGAAATAAACTGAGCACGGCTGTCAAGTTAATTCGTCATTCCGGGGTTGAACTGAACATGGGCTCAGTAGTTCCGTTCTTCAATACGATGAACCACTTGTTGTGAGACATTTGACTTTCTTTAAACGGAAGCTCCAGATGCCAAAGTCCTGTAGTGTGGACCGCACCACGATATTGTTTATTACCACTGACATACTCCACCGCATCTGCACGCGAATTCCCTACCGTCCCCCAAGCAAAGGTCTCTCCGCCGTCCGTCATCAGGCTAAAGCTCGCGCCGCTAGGTAGCTTCTCTGTGAGGGGTATTACTGACTGGTCTTTAATGCGCCAACCCCACATGCTACTTTTGGTCATGTACCACGCCATGTACCCTGGCTGATGGGAGGATGGGTCTGTAGGCATAAGCAAAACCACGCCGCGCGCAAACGGAACCGTTTCGAGGGCAAGTATGTTCGAATCAATGCTCTGCTGCGCTTTGAGCGGGGTCGCATGCGACTCGTATTCGTATCCCCACACGCCCGCCAAGATGAGAGCAGTGACCAGAGGGCTTACAACAAGCCATGTTTTCGATGGCTTCGTAAACGTCCTATTTTGCATAACCTTCATAGTAAGACGTAGAACCAGATAGCCAATGAATGCGCCAAACGTGTTTAGAATCAGATCATCCACATCAAAGTCTCGGTACGTAAATCCAAGGACGGAGGAGATAATGAACTTTCCGGACTCTATAACAAATGTCGTGCAGAAACCAATCAAAACGGCTCGCCACAGGCGGTTTTGCTTGGGAAACAACAATGGTAGGAGAAATCCAAGCGGAACGAAGAGCAGAACATTCCCGCCGAGATTGTACAGGTCATACGAAAGCGATCGTTGACTTAGCACCGCACGGATTGTGTGGAACGGAATCAAATTGTTCTGCGGCGGATTACCCAAGGTGTGAAATGGAATTGGAAAGAGCGTAATTTTAACAACCGCCAGCAGGTATACGACGAATACCAAAGACAACAACTGGCGCTTGATTGCGACCTTCTGCTTTATGCCGACACCAACCGACACGAATAAATACAAAATCAAAATGACAGCGCCAACGGGTGTGAAGCTTAACAAAGAAGTTCCTCCATTTCTTGATGAATCAAACAATCTTAATACGGTTAGTGCGCTGAGAATCCATCTTTCGGATGGCTTTTGCGAACGCCGCCGCAAGCAGTACTTGAAAAGCAATGGACGAGGCGGTTGTGAACGCATCCGTCCACGAGATTGGCGACAATCCCCAAAATATAGGGTTACCTGTCCATACCCAAAGCGTCTCTTGAATCAGATGCCAACCGAAAGTTACTGAGCTAACGGAAACGGATATCATCCACGGAGCAAGACACACCATCTGGTTACGGGTCCAGATATAGAGACCCGACGCAAGCCCAGCTACCAAGACAATCTCCACTCCGTGCGCGTATGGCGATATTAAGCCTCCATGGAATCGGTTGCTCCAAGATAGAATGAACTGCTGCCCTTCAAACGAAAGCCAACTAACTAAAACCGCGAGGCGATCCGAGCGTTTACGAGTGAACACCATCATGTAACTCATGACTCCAAGAATGAGCCAATTATCGGCATTCAACGGCAAGTAACGGTGTAACCACAGCACGAACTGAGGGTTCGCTATGGGTTTCCATGTTGCAGGGCTCCCTGCTGTTACAACCACATCGTCGAAACGCATGTTCGTAAACAGTGCCGCCAGCGCCGCGAGAAAGCACAGAATTGCCCCAAGCAGGTACCAGAGCGGTGAAATGACAAACGTCTCGCGAACAATGCGATGTCGAATTTCCTTCGTTTCACCGAACGAACGCAATGCCCTCTGTCGCGCTTTCACGTCAGATAACCCTGCCACCTTATAGTTTTCAACTGCGTCTTCTAAGTGAGCCTGCATCTCCTCCAGCCACGCCGCCTTCTCTCCTCTTCGCAGAAACATTCCTTTCATGACGTTGTGGAGATATTCATCCAATTCGTTCATTCTGGTTGCACCGCCCTGAGAAACACCGACAGTAGCTTCTGTTCAGCGTCCCATTCGCGCTTCAATGTCTCTAGATGATGTCTCCCATGCTCAGTTATCGAGTAGTACCGACGTCGAGGTCCTGAGTCTTTGTCGGTGCCCCAGTACCCCTCGATAAAACGACTGGATTCAAGACGCTTCAAGGCGGGGTACAACGACCCTTCCTTAAGAACCAGTGCACCGTCTGTCTGTTCATTTACTGCTTGTGTGATTTCGTACCCGTATGAGTCCCCGTTTGTGAGAACGGACAATAAGATCGCATCCAGGTGTCCTCGTAGCGGTTCCTTCCTCACCCGTATCACCTCTGTATATAGATTAGCTATATATAGTTATACGGGCTTTTAAGAAATCCTCCTGGGAAAAGAAAAAAGCAGGAAACCGGTTGGATTCCTGCAATATTGCACATTGCACTAGCGGAATTAAAACTCGCATGTCTATCAGTGGTCTCAGAAGTCACGCTATTGCGCGCTCCGCGCCGATAGCTCCGTAATGACACCAAAGCACCGCCGAATTTTCATGCAACCGTCACTCGGCTCTGCCTCATGCAGATATGCACCCGTTTGTTCAAGAGCAAACTGCAGAATAAAGAGCTCCTTCGGGCAGTTACAAAACAGCTGTCCTCTCGAACGGAGAATGCGTCTCGGATTCATAGTCGTCGAATTAACCGTTCTTATTGCCTGGCTGGAATTTCTTTGCGACATAATTCCAGGTCGGTAGATAAACATTCGATTGGCTTTTAGGGAAAGTCATTGTTATGGTCTGGTTGGTGTTAAGACTTGTGTACATCTCACTGTACTGAATTCCACCGTGTCCGACATTGGTGACTACGGTGTTAATTATCCATTTGTTAGGAACAACAGTGTAGCTCTCCGAAATAAATCCTTGTTGCTTACGTTGACTCGGGAGATTTTTCTTAAATGCCGCAACCATCTGTTTGAAGTTGTACCCATTCCCACTTCCATTCACTACATTGGGAGTACCCACAGCTAGAATCATAACATCTGATTTTGCTACGCCCGAACCATAACCGTTGTCAAACGACTTGATACCTGATGGAGTTGTGAACCATCGCCCGTCACCATCATTCGGACGGGGACCCATCTGCCAAGTAGATGGATATTCGACAGAGAAGCCAAAACGCTGGTTGGTGTATGTTTTATAAGTGATTCTTGTATTCTGAGTGCTGTTATTTCCAACTGTATTTGTCGTTGCATTTACGGCGGATGATGTGCCTGACTTTAGTTTGGACGTGTTATTCGAATCTGAAATCGTATTGGTTGTCGAAATGCTATTTGTCACGTTGGTTGTTGGGGATGTTCCATGACCTGTCGTTGAGCATCCTACCAGAACTCCAACAATACTCAATGCCAACCCTGCGGTTAGCCATTGCTGATGTTTCTTCATTTTTAGATAATCAATCCCTTCCTGTTCGTGAATTAGACGGAACGAATCCTTGTTTGGTTACACTCCACTTTTTGGAGTGATTTCATGTACAAAAAGAAAACTGTTCTTGATGATTACTGCTTCTTGAGCGACACAATCCAAAAAATTCCTTGGCGTATATTTATGTGCCGACTATTTCGTTAGCGTCAGAAGGCGTGCTCTCAACCTTAATCCTCAATAACTTCTACGTTTTTAGCTGACCTGCGTTGCGAATCCGAAATCAGAGGGTTCTCGACGAGTTCGAATGTCACTTTCTGACCTTGCTTAAGATATCGAAATCCATTTGGAAATCTTAAAGGGTCGGGTTGAATTTCGGAAAAGATAACGAAAACATGGTCTCCATCCCGACCCTCTAACATAATCCGACCATAGCCCTTTTCTTCTTTGAACCATTTCACAATTCCCCAGCGTCTGTCCATCTAACCACCAACTATGCTTTATTTTCGCTATAGGACTCTCCTGCCCGATAGCGCAACAGTCTCGACCAGTTCCGTACTGCATAGCCATGCATCGGCTCAGGTCGCATCGCTATTGAAGATAAGCCCCGTTTGTTCATTTTTGTCCCTATAATGGCAACAATTCTACTTCACGACCTCTTTGCGAGAGAAGAACAAGAAAATAAAGCTAACGAGAAATCCGATAATAGAGCCACCAATTACTCCGATGATACCCCATTCGATAATGTGACCTAATACATAGCTTAGTAGTGTGCTTTTCCAATTACTCCAGAAGTGTGGAGATTTGTAGTTGGAGATACTCATCCATGGCTCATATGAACTACCTGTAGCCAGTTGGAATACATTGGTTAAATAGTAAAAAACAACTGCAATAAACCACGTTAAGCCGCTTGCCAAAGCCGACAACTTTTTTGAATGGGATACCTTTGCTTGGTATAGAATGATTGGAACAATTGGGACTAACCAAACAGCAAATAGCCAAATGGTTGCGTGAGACGGAAAGTAAAAATCCAATATTCCGAACAAAATTCCAATGGATATATAGGTGAGCCAGCGTCTCTTCATACATATAACCTCCATTTACAGGCTGCTCTAGCGGGTCTAAACTGCCCAAATGCTCCACAAGGACATGACACGAATCGATGCATATTCATCCAACCATCGTCGGTCGTCCTTCTGAAAACTCTACCCCCAATAGTACAGTAAGCTCAAGGTGACAGAATCTTTACACCTATGCATAAAAGGAGCAGTCTAACGACCTTGTTGTAGCACTGTCTAGCCCGAGAATAGCCTAACATGACTGATTCCAGCTTTAGAGGTCTGTGTGGGAACCCAATAAAGTGGACTTTGAGCGAAAGTTCCAACCCCAAGAGTTGGCACATTGCTTTGTTCTTCCCGACAGTAGGTGGGGATAAACTGCTTTCTTGCTGTATCACCGTAATTTATTAAGCACCTGGTTTGTACCGGCATTTAGGGAAGTTGCTGCAACTCTTAAATGGACCATATTTACCCTTACGTTGCACGATCTTTCCTCCACATTTTGGGCAAATTCCATTCTTCGCAGTGTCCCGTTCATTGGATAGAGTGGATTTGATTTTTTTTGTATGAGTCTTCCGCTGCTCACGATCCGCAATATGGGTAGTCCGCAGTCTTTCCACGATCTGCTTTGCCTGCTCTGCCGATAAAATTACTTGATTGTACTGCTGTATGGTTTTCACGAGATGTTTGATGTAAATCAAATGTGTTGCGGGCTTTACGTCCACCATCAATTGGGCGTTTCCCGTAAAGGCGACGAGAGGCACCATTTTAACAGACAATGACTCTCCCAATAATTCTTTGATAGCTTGCACGTGTCCGTAATTTTGCCGCAAAGGGTTTGCAAGGCGATCTTTTCGGCGGTAATTAACTTGTGTCCACTGAGCGTCCGTTTCTTTGCCTCGAATTTGCCCTGAGTAATTCTTGGTTTCAATAACAAATACTCCGTACTGAGAAACGACCACGTGATCAATCTGACTGGTACCGCTCTTGGATTTGGCACTTGGGATGAGCAAGTCGTTCAGTACGACATATTTGGTTTTATCTAATTCGCCGAGCCTAGAACGGACGATGCTTTCGCCTCGGTGCCCCAGTAATTTGGGCATAAATGATTTCAATATCAGCAGCGCAATCAGAAGTGGAATACTGATGAATAAGAAAGGCGGAAAATGTATGTTCAACATGAGACCTCATTTCTTTTTACGCAAGTAAAATCAGTACAGGGAATAGGATTTTCATTCCTGATAACCATCCCGTTTACCTCCAACATCAGTTAGTTTTAGTTACAATCATACGAAAGTGATTAACTTAAGTGATTGCGACTCTATCGAACACTTCTCCCTCTACGATGCGCTAATGCAGAACAGTCCCCATGCGGAATGAACACTCATTCAAGTCAAGAAGGAGTTCGCTTCAGCAGCCCATCTCGCGAACTATAGCCGCGTCACGACACTATATTAACAATTACTATAGAGATGATTGACGATACGTCAGTCGAATGCGTAATTTTGTTTACCAATTCATTTCATGGATCTCTACAATCAGTAGGGAGGGACAAGTACGTCCCTCCTTAGTTCAGGTCTGTTTCTCCCCTAGCATCAAGGTACTGCCACAATACTTGTACCGATTTCAAAGTGTCATCCTTCGACCAATGTCCAAGCTGCCTATATGCCTTTGCCAACTTCTTGGACACATCCGGAAGTGAAGCCTCTGGTATGGCGCCCTTTGACTGTACACCTCTGTATCCACCGGCACTGAACAGATAACTGACCGCCTTATCAATACGCCCGGTATCAACGGACTTACCATCTTCAAGCAGATAGGGAAGTTTCCACGTCTTTTTGTCTCTCAGGTCACCTATGTAGGCAAATGAGATATAAGGTAATTTAACGCCATGATGCGTCTTGAACAGTTTTGGGTCAGTCGCTTCTGTCCCGTGCTCAATGTCCCATTCTGTGTTTTGGGGAAGTTTAGACAAGCCATAGCGTGTAAAGTAAAATATTTCTTCGCCAGGTTCTTGTACGTCCACCCTAACCGTGACTTTAACATGTATTTTTTCTGAGTCGCGTTCCGCAAGCAGCAAGGACTCTGCATCGAATACAAAAAGATATTTGGCTTTGTGTCGATCAGCATAATTTGCAGCCTGGCGCAAAGCACTCATAAGGACAGCATCGTTGCCAAATGCACCCCAGTCTTTTGTCTCGATGACAGCCAACTTTATGCCTTGATAGACAAGCAAGAAGTCTGCAAATCCGTTTCCCGATCAATTTGATCCGGGTCATAGTCGAGGACATCAGTGAGTAGTCATTCGAGCACTGAGCGGACATCACTCTCGTTGAGAGAGCGCCCACTTTGACGATGTCGCTCCGTCGCAGATCGATAGGCATGAAACCTTGCCCATGCCTCACGAATTTGTTGTCTGGTCGATAACTCAATTTTGGTCGCCATGATATCCCCTCTTTCCACCTCCGCACTTGTATTTATATGGTAACACACCTAAATAATTAGATTGAGGGGCTATTCAGTTAAGCTGACCTGATGTGCAAGAAGACTGTTATGGAACCAGGCGCATGATTATTCATATTTTACCATGAGTGGGATGAGAAGGTGTCGATGAACAGCAGCTTCTCATCCACAGAGACGTCTACTGAACAAAGTACCTCTCATACGCCTGTTGTCGTGATGCTCCACTAAGGGTTGCGTACAATTGCGTTGTCTCCGGCTTTTCATGACCTAATATAGACTGTACGGTCACAAGTGGCGCACCCTGATTGATGAGCACGGTTGCCAGAGTGTGTCTCATCTTGTGCGGGCTGACCCGCTCTCGCAAACCACACCGAACTGCAATTCGCTTGAAGATATACTGTATCTGATGAATTGACATTGGGTGTGGCTGGCGGGTTGTGACACACAGAGCTTGGTCATCATCTTGCCTCTCGTTCAGATAGCGCTGCAGCCAAATCCGCGACCTCGCTCCAAAGTAGACCTCTCGCTCTTTGTTTCCCTTCCCCATTACAGTGACGGCAGAACGCTGCCAGTCAATGTCACCACGGCTCAGCCTTTGCATCTCCGCAACACGGCAACCACTCGCAAATGAAAATTCGACCAAGGCATGTTCTAGTGAACTTCTGCAGGAATCACGAAGTAATTCCAGTTCTTCAATCGTCAGTGCTTTTGGAACCCGCTTACCCCGTTTCGGTTCATTCACCTTCAGTGTGGGATTACGTAACAGCAATTCCTCCTCCACGAGCCAGTGAAACAAGCTTTTGATAGCACGGATTTTGTGGCCTAAACTTGCCGGTTTGAGATGACTATGGTGGCTCTGGTGGGTCCGTAGCAGCTGCAACGTCACTTCGGTAACGTCGAGGTCACCTATGTCGCGTATCAACAATGTATGCTGAAGTCGATAGGCGTGAATGGTGTACGGCGAGAATCCTTCCTGTCCCTTCAGTTCCAGGAACATGTTTGATGCATCCGATAGTCGCATACTTTCAACCTTCAAGGTAATCCGACGTTTGAGACGTCTGTTATCAGAGTTGGCTGTTCAATCTGCGCACATCCCCTGTTAATACGAGTCGATCTATAATGGGGACAACACTGCTTACGCTTCTGGGGGTTTGGTTCATGCTGAAAGTTTCCGTAAATTTAGATGAGTTGTGCGATGCTAATGAAATGAACAGCGACGAAATCTCACATTATCTTGACGTGAACACTGGGGAAATTCTGATGCGAATGGACCCACTCCTGACCGGATACAAGGACGAGGACTTAGAAGAAGAACTCGAAGATGAAGAACGCTATCTGGAACTGCCAACCATTGCATCACGCGATGCGTACGGACTCATGGTCGACTTCGTGGAAACTGTCAAATCAACGGAATTACAAGACCGTCTAAACACAGCATTAAACGGACGAAAACCCTTCCGCACATTTAAAGACGTTTTGTTCGACTTCCCAGAGGACCGTGAGAACTGGTTCAAATTTGAGCGTGAAACACACCGACGCGAGATTCTGAAGTGGCTGGAAGACGAAAACATAACCATAGAGCAAAATAAAATCTAGATGAGCAAATGTATTTCCTGTTACCGCACTTAGTCACCGGTGTTCACAACCAGATCAACCGTATTAACACAAACGAATGTTGTGAGGTATTTCATCTTGAGCAAACAAGAAATGCGTAAGAGAATCTGGTCATGTGCAGGTCAATTGGTAGACGAAAAAGGATATGTCAGCCCAGTTGATCTGCTGGTGAAGATGGGGCGGATCACGAAGAAGCAAGTCGAAGACTGGCGTGTCCAGCGAATTGCGTACCTGGAGCAAGTGAGCGAAGGAAATTTGAGTAAAATGAAGTTCATTCTCAATGAACTGCGCGAATTCGGGAAATTGGCGAATTTGAAGTCATCTCAAACCGCTTATGTATCCTGGGGAAAGGGTTCGAAGAAGCGATTGCGGTTCTCCAAGTCAGGTGATGCGTGGATCGAAACGATGTGTTCAACCCACTACGTTCTCACTACAACAAAGAAACTGATTCTAGACCCGGAGCCGGAAACCACAGATTCACTTGGGTCCTAAAATAATCCCGTTGTCGTTCATTCGCCCTCTTTAAGTTGTAGCGGCATTGAGGCGTATTTATACCCCCTTTTTGTAGCCATACTACTCCATTCTTCTGCCCTTTAGGTCAGTGAGGGTGTTTCATTGTTACTGAATAGTTATGCAATTCTATGCTCATGTTAGCGAAGGGATATGATTGATTCAGCCACTATTCATCCTTGAACAGCTCCCGCAACATCGTCCCTGGAGAATTGAGAAACTGCTTGGAAATGATGTAGTGGGAAGTCTCTTGATATGATATTGGTTCAATTGAACCACCATCGAAGCTCAGCAGCGTTGCACCAGGGTAGCCTAGAAGAATTGGAGAATGGGTTGCAATGATGAACTGAGAGCGACCAAACTTTTGATGATCGTGTAGTACCCGTAACAGGGCAAGTTGACGTGAAGGTGACAGAGCTGCTTCAGGTTCATCAAGCAGGTATAAAGCTGGCTTTCGATGCGACAACCTTCCAGTAAAAAGACTGAGAAAAGATTCACCGTGGGATTGTTCATGCAAAGACCTTCCACCGTAAGCGAAATACGGATCGGGTGTAAATGGCTCCTTTGCAGCAGCATCAATATGACTTGCGAAATTAAAAAAGCTCTCTGCTCGGAAAAAGAATCCCTCCGTGACCTTTGGCATCCAACTCAATTTTAGGTATTGAAATAGGCTTGATTCTGTTGATGCCGTGACGAATTGATTGCCTTTCGATCCGCCTTCAGGATTAAATCCAGCTTGAATGGCAATCCCCTCAAGCAATGTTGATTTTCCACTTCCGTTTTCTCCGACGAAAAATGTAAGAAATCGGTTCATGTTCAAATGGTGTGCAGTACGAAAAACGGGCAAGTTGAAGGGATGCTTGCTGTCATTGGGTAAATCAACAAACCGTACTTCACGCAAGAACATAGCCGCCAACACTCCTGCAACCGATATATACTACTATATCAAAACATGGCTGGTCAGTCTGTCGCTCTCCTGACCGAGAGTTCATTAAGAGCCAGAAGTCGGAAATGAATACACATGCAGACTCGTTAAACTCAAGGTTAAACTCAAGCTTGTTGAGATCTCGCTCCGTAAAAACTTCAACCCCAAAACTCCAAGAGTAGCTGTATACCCTCGTCATGCCCCTGTCAGCGATACAATCCGAGCATACGTCTAAAATTTGGATGAAACAATTTTGAATTGGGAAGGTCATATAGGGTGAAAGGTGGTGCACAGTTGGAACGCTCCGAACTGATTTCATCCTGGGTCCATGATTATGCAGACCGATTAGCATTCATTGCATACACACACGTCCACAACCAAAAGACAGCTGAAGACCTTGTTCAGGAAACGTTTATTCGAGCATTTCGGTCGATTGATCAACTACGAGACGTTGACAACCCGCTTCCTTGGTTAATCCGAATCGTTATTAATCTTTGTCATACGACGAAACGCAGAGGTTGGAAGGAAGTCGTTGTATCCGAGACACCGTCCCGATCTGTGACTACGGGACCTGAAGACCTCTACATACAGCGAACCCGCGACCGTGAGTTACATCAAGCAGTGATGTCATTGCCACAGACGTACCGCACGCCAATTGTCCTCTTTTATTTCGAAGAGTTATCAATTAATGAAATTGCAGAGGCTCTTAACATTCACAGTGGCACGGCTCGGACTAGGCTTTCTCGCGCTCGAAAACAGTTAGAAACCATCCTCGAAAGGAGTTCACATCATGCAGAAAACTTTGGATGAGAGACTTCGCAATGCAAAACCAGACTATGTGCAGGTGGACAAGGACAGAATCTTATCACGAATTAATCAAGCCACTGATACGATGCCCCATCAGCACACAGCCTGGTGGAGGAAGAAGAAGTTGCTTGTGTCTATCGTCATTCCGCTCGCTGCCATCTCTGCAGTTGGGTTCACGTATCCTCATTTGTGGGAAAATAACGGGTCGGTTAAAGCATATACGGCACCAACAACGGCTCAAATGCAGTTGAAGGCTTTGCAAGCCAGTAAGTATTTCAATACAAATTTTGGTCCATTCATCCATGCGAAACAGTCGGTCAACCTTCCCCGCAACGAAATAGCGCACAGTCACGCACAAATTACTCCTGACACGAGGGAAGTGATTCTGATGGGCGTGCCGTTTATCCGAATGGACGTTATCCAGACAAGCAACTATGCCTTAAGTCTTTCCAAATCCGAGTTCTACAATGAAGAACACTTTTTTGTTGTCGCCAGGCACCCAGTTGCATTTCCGTCAAGTGAAATTGCACACAGCATGAAAGATGAAAAGTCGAATACAAAAGAAATTCTAATCTCTGGGCAACCGCCGCTTATCCTATGGAACGTAATCACGCCAGACAACAACGCAAATTACTACAACAATTAACAGAATAAAAACGCTGGGAGCAACCCTTAGGGGAGCATCTCAGCGTTTTTGACATTGAGTCCTAGTTGGATTCTTGTCGTCCAACCCCATCAGATACGATGTGAGCACGCCCGCTCGTTCCGTCGCTAAACTGCCCTTTAACGATGCAAGACAACACCGCGTTAACCTGCATATATATGCAAAATCATAAAAATTCCGTCTGGATTC
>NZ_JAJFNK010000077.1 GCF_021739485.1 Alicyclobacillus tolerans | reverse complement strand
GAAGGTAGGACGTTGCCGGGCGAAAGAGCAAAGCCAGAGGCTGTTCCCAACAACGGGGGCAGCCTCTTTTGGCGTTCATGGACATAGCGTACGTTCTGTTCCCTTTGGCGTTCATGGGGCCAACTGTGACCCGCTGTGACCCGCTCACTGTTTCGGGGGTATGCAACGGCTGCCCAGGGCTGCTCACGGGTTTGCTCGAACTGCCTGCGCGCATCGGATGCTTAAATCGGACTAGTCCAGTCAGGATTTCAAAAGCGCGTAATATGACTCATGCATCGACAGACACATAAAAGGTATACTGCTCTTAGGAACCAGCAATCCTATAGGATTCGAGATAATTCGAGCTAAAGCCGAAGCAGCAAGGAAATGCGCCCAAAGCTGTTCCCAACAACATGGCAATAAAATGCAGTCGCGCAACCGGACGACTTGTCGAGACGCAGAAACACGGGGGGATTTAAAATGAGTTCAGGCCTGCCAGCAGTCGGAGATATCGTATCCGTTGGGGAAACAGGAGACATCTACGACTGTCCACTGGATGAGGGAGCCCTCTATGTGGTAGTACAAGTCTTATATGATGAATTTCTTATCGTGGAGCGCTTGGATCAATCCTATTATTACGGGGACAACTTCTGGATACTTGACCCGCATTGCTGCAATTTGCAAATTGAGTTCTTTGCACGGGAACCACTTTCTTCGCAAGATTTGAGCAAAAGCGCATAGGTTGGCGGGTTACACATAGGCAAGGTCTTCAATCACACATTGCGCCGCAGTCGACGGCGAGTCCCAACAGCCCAACTCCCAAGCCTGTTTGAAATCCCTGGCACTCCGCGAGTCCCCCCACAAAGCCAAACTTTGCAACAAACCCTACACATCAACTCTGATTCAAAAACATACCACCGTGAAGGGTATCCAAATCCCTTGTGATTTGATATCTTTATTCTATTATGTAAATCGGGATACTGTGCCGTGTTAAAGGAGCAAAGTGCATGAGACCGCTGCAAGGAACCATGAAAGTCGGGAGCGAAGGACATCTTTGGGTTGGAGGCTGTGATACGACGCAATTGGCCCAAAAGTACGGAACGCCCTTATTTGTTTACGACGAAGCCTATTTAAGGGAACGTATTCGGGAATTTCACGCTGCTTTCAAAGCGACGGGCGTGTCGTATGAGGTGGCCTATGCTGCGAAAGCCTTCTGTACGATTGCCATGTGTCAATTGGCCGATCAAGAAGGCTGCGCCTTGGATGTCGTTTCCGGCGGAGAACTATATACGGCTTTGCAAGCCGGCGTCGATCCGGGTCGCATCCACATGCACGGCAACAATAAGACCCGAGCTGAACTGGAGTACGCAGTCAGCAGCGGCGTCAGTGTGATTGTCGTTGACAACTTTGCTGAGTTTGCACTGTTGAACGACGTGGCTACAACCTTTAGACGGCAAGTCGACGTATTACTGCGGATTGCTCCAGGCGTAGAGGCCCATACGCACGAGTACATTTCCACCGGACAGCAGGACAGCAAGTTTGGGTTCGATCTCGAAAGTGGGCAAGCCCGTCGCGCACTCGAAGTCGTTGGGGATTACGATGCGCTTCGCTGCCGTGGACTGCATTCCCACATTGGTTCTCAAATTTTCGACAGTCAGGGTTTTGAGGCTGCGATTTCTAGATTGGCGGAACTGTACGCGTACGGAACTTCCCTTGGACTTGTGTTTGATGTCCTCAATGTGGGTGGTGGATTTGGGATTCGCTACACAGAGGAGGACGATCCGGCGCCCATCGCGTCTTCTATTCAAGGCATTGTCCACAAAGTTAAAGACAGCTTCGCTGCACTTTCTTTGGAGATGCCATCCATTTGGATTGAACCAGGCCGCAGTGTTGTCGGTCCCGCTGCGGTGACGCTGTATACGGCCGGAAGCCAAAAGGCGATCCCGGGGGTGCGCAATTACGTTTCCATCGACGGCGGCATGACCGACAACCCGCGGTTGGCGTTATACGGCGCCAAATATGAGGCAATGCTCGCCAATCGAGCCTCGGATGAAGCCGCTGAAGCCTGGTCGATTGCAGGGAAGTGTTGTGAGAGTGGAGACATGGTGATTTGGGATGCACCGCTGCCACGCCCGCAGATGGGAGATGTCGTCGCAGTTTTTGACACGGGAGCTTACAATTATTCTATGGCAAGCAACTACAATAGGATCCCCAGACCTGCGGTCGTGTTTGTACGCGATGGAAGGTCCGGAATTGTCGTTGAGCGCGAAACATACGAGGACGTTGTGCGCCTAGATCGCCCTTTGTCTTACGACGAGGAAAACGCCGCAGCATCTTCCGCGATGACGGCGCGTTAAAGTATGGGAAAAAATGATGCAGGCGGATCGACCATTTGTATACCTAATTGGGTATGCTGTGATCTATACTGTTAGGTATGAGATGGTTTCACTTGAGTGAGCGACGTTCAACGCGTTCGAAAGTCATCCGCAGCCGACGGGAGGAGGGGTAGATATGGAATACAATGATGGAATTCGGAACAGGTTGCGCCGAATTGAAGGACAGGTCCGGGGTGTTCTGAACATGATGGATGAGGAACGGAGCTGCCCTGATGTCATTACACAGTTGTCAGCCATACGCAAGGCAGTCGATCGGGCAATGGCGACGGTTGTTGCAGAAAACCTGGAACGCTGTATTCGAGCAGACGTTGAATCGGGTTCGGACACCCGCGAAGCGATTCAAGAAGCCATTGAACTTTTAGTAAAGAGTAAATAAAGACAAGACCCTCATATCTAGACCCTCATACCAAAACCCAATCACCAGTTATCGTTGGGAGCTGCCTCACGACCTTGAGAAGTTGCCGTGAGGCAGCTCCAAATCGCTGCCTCACTCATTGCCTCCAATTGGACTTCATTCGTCCGCGGTTTTTGCCGTCCAGCTGTCCGTTTACGCCGTGATTAGCAATCTCCGCTGTAGGGTGAATGGATGACGAGGCGTTTCCCAAACCACGTCTTGGCATAGTCGATGACGAGTTCCTCCGTATAATACGAGAGGCGTTTATCGTACACAAATGGAATGCCTTCGATTTCGAGCGTCACGTCGTTCACTGTGATGGACTCATCCAGAGCCAAACCGTACTCTGGGCCCCCTCACCCGGCGGACACGTAGATGCGGAATCGGGTGGAATCGGAATTTTCTTCCTGTAAATACTCCTTCAGTTGTTCCTGGGCTGATTCCGTTACTTCGATCACTGTTGTCCACCTCCTATATACGGTATAGGGTATACATAGACGAAAACGGTATGCACGTCAAGTGGCGGCTGCAACAGCCAATTTGACACGATTTGAACACATGTAATTTTAACTCATTTCCTCAGAAGTACAATCGGTTTTTTGCGCTAGACCGCCATTTTCCAATTGGAGGGAAACGTCCGGAGAACTCATGAAAGCGAATGGCATGAACCGCACCTTCGATGCAGAGGTGGTATAATCAAGGATGGATTGAAACTCGTTTAATTCTATGTTTTTTTATACGCGAGCTTGAGAGGGGAGAACAGACATGAGCGCCATTCGGGAAAACCTACTGTCCTTGATCACGGAGACTTCGACGAACCTTCCTCCGGATGTTCGGCGAGCTCTCAAACGGGCACAGCTGCAGGAGGAATTCGGGACGCGGGCTGCTCTTGCACTGAACACCATCGTAGACAACATCGTTTCTGCGGAGGAGGATGTGCAGCCAATTTGTCAAGACACCGGCATGCCTACGTTTGTTGTGCATTGTCCGGTCGGATATAACCAACTGAAACTCGCCGAGGACGTTCGTTGGGCGGTCGAAGAAGCCACCCGCCTTGGCAAGCTGCGGCCAAATTCAGTAGACCCTTTGACCGGAAAGAACACCGGGAACAACCTTGGCGAAGGCACTCCGGTCATGCATTTTCACCAGTGGGAAAAAGACGAAGTCGACATTCGACTCATCCTCAAAGGCGGAGGCTGCGAAAACAAAAACATCCAATACGCCTTACCCACTGACCTTCCAGGGCTCGGCCGGGCTGGACGCGATCTCGACGGGATTCGAAAGTGCATTTTGCACGCTGTATATCAAGCCCAAGGATATGGATGCAGTGCCGGGTTTATCGGGGTCGGCATCGGTGGAGACCGCACGACCGGTTACGAATTGGCCAAAGAGCAATTGTTCCGGTTGGCGGACGATGTGAACCCGAATGAAACCCTGAGGGAATTGGAAGAGTACGTCATGGAGAAGGCTAATCTGTTGGAAATTGGCACGATGGGATTCGGCGGCAAAGTCACCCTTTTAGGCTGCAAAATTGGCGTCATGAATCGCATTCCTGCCAGTTTCTATGTGTCCGTCGCATACAACTGTTGGGCATTCCGCCGTCTTGGCATTGTCGTTCAACCCGAAACCGGGGAACTGGTTCGTTGGTTGTATCGGGACAGTGAAGAGAAGCTGGAGAGGCCGACTGGCGGCTTTGACGTGGACAACGCGATCGTGCTCAAAGCGCCCATCTCGGAAGAGCAAATCCGTTCCTTGAAGGTTGGGGACGTGGTGTTGATTGAAGGCACACTTCACACAGGACGTGACGAACTGCATAAATATTTGATGCATAACGATGCCCCAGTCGATCTCAACGGCGGCGTGTTGTACCACTGTGGGCCTGTCATGTTGAAGGACGAAAGCGGTGAGTGGCACGTGAAGGCGGCCGGCCCGACCACCAGTTCCCGCGAGGAACCTTACCAAGCGGACATCATTGAGAAGTTTGGGATTCGTGCGGTCATTGGCAAAGGCGGTATGGGCAAAAAGACCCTGGCCGGCCTGCAAAAGTCTGGTGCTGTATACCTCAATGCGATTGGCGGCGCAGCGCAATACTATGCCCGCTGTATTGAGAAAGTGAACGGAGTGGACCTGATTGAGGAGTTCGGCGTGCCCGAAGCGATGTGGCACTTGCAGGTTCACGCGTTCCCAGCGATTGTTACGATGGATTCACACGGGAACAGTTTGCACCAGGATGTCGAGGAAGCGTCGCTGGTGAAGCTGGAAGACTTGAAGGAGACCGTGTTTTCGTAAGCCGCTGCAATTCAGCGGTTGAAATCATTCGGGCATATAAAACGAAAGGCCCGAGAACCAAAAGGGGCTGCCTCAGAGCGCATCATCCGATGAGCCTGTGGGCAGCCCTTGGTGTTCATCGAGTGTTCGGTCAAGACGAAGAGCCAACGTTTAGCGGCGGCTTAATTTCCTCCATACCTGAGAAACGATTTTTTGATAAGGTACAAGGTCCGATTTGCGAATGCGCCACAGTCCATTTGCTTGTCCACGTTCGACTTTGGCGAACCATATTACATAGACCACAAAGGATAGGACGTACGAGATGGTCGATGCGGATGCTCCGCCCAGCAGGCCGATGGCAGGGAGGAGAATGACGCAGAATACCGCGTTGATGAGCACAGAGACCCCGTTCATCCAAATCGAAATCTTGGGTTCGCCGAGGGTGTTTGTTGCGTACTGGATCACGATGTTGCTCGCGGCTTTAAAAATAAGGCCGGGCAACAGGATGAAAAAAGGAGCTACAGCGCCCGCATACCGCCATCCGAAAGACAGCGGCAACAGCCAAGGGAATACGAGACACATGGCCAGTGCAGCGATGGTGGACGAAATGAGGGTTTGCCGTGTGGAGATCTGTGTGATGAAGACGGCGTCACTGCCCCGTGTTTCTGTCATCCGCGTGAATACGACCGACGCCACGGACCCGGAAATGTTCAACAGGACCTCCGAGGCTGCCACGGCGATTCCGTACAAAGAGGCAATGCGCGCCGGGAGAAAAATCCCTACTAACCAAAAGTCGATTCGGTAGTTGAGGTAGTTGACAATTTGCGCGACCGAGGACCAGCCTCCGTAGTTTAAGGTGCCACGCCAGTCGATGCGGGAGAAACGCCATTTTAACACGTTCGGACGCCGCAGCAGGCGATACGCTGCCAGCATGGTCCCAAGGACCGTGACTGCGAAACTCAGCAGCCAGCCCGAGTACGTAAGGGTTAAGCGCAGCGTTTCCGGGACGTTTTGTTTGGCGAAAAACAACGAGCCGATAATGAGTAAAAAGATGAAGGGCTGCGCGATGTTTGCGCGATTAAGCCAGGTGATCTCGTTGATCCCCTGCAAAATTCTAGAACCGTAACCGAAGATAAAATTGAAAGGCATGGCCATCAGCGCCCACCACACGACTTGAGGAAGGTGCAGGAAGTGCCAAGGCAGCAATTGCACGACAACCGCGGCGGTCCAGACAATCAGGCTGAGGGAGAAAATAAAAAGGTTTCCCATTTGGATGATGTTTTGTGTGTCCTCAGGCCGCCTAGGCAGGGCAAAACCATAGTAGTTGGTAAATCCACCTACAAAGGTCATTCCGGTTTGGGAGAAGGTGCCGGCGTATTGATACTGAACGCGATCGGCTGGATCGAGGTAGCGTCCAACCAGCGCACTTGCCACAAAGGTGACGCCCGAGAGGGCACCTTTATACAAAAACGTATAAAACGTCTTTTTGGACGTGTTCATGTTTGACCTCCACGAGACAAGCCTGTATGCATACGGCTTCGACATTGACAGTACCATGGCTGAAGCTGCCGATTCAAGCTTTCCCGACGCAGACGTAGGCGGCGTGATGCTAAGGCTCGCGGGCGATGGACTGTCATTTGTGGTAGGATTTTCATAAACAGTGGCACACGAAGGAGGGCAGACAGGATGCGAATGGTGGATATCATTGCACGCAAGCGTTCCGGGCAGCCCCTGAGCCGTGAAGAGATCCGGGAGGTCATTCAAGGATTTTCCTCCGGGGAGATTCCGGACTACCAAATGAGTGCGTTGGCCATGGCCATTTGCTTTCAAGGAATGAGCGATTGGGAAACGACAGAGCTGACCCTGGCCATGGCAGAGTCCGGCCAAATGCTGAACTGGGCCGATATCCCCGGCGTCAAGGTGGATAAGCACAGTACAGGCGGAGTCGGCGATACGACCACGCTGGTCTTGGCGCCTTTGGTTGCTTCCGTCGGTGTTCCAATTGCTAAAATGTCAGGCAGGGGCCTCGGTCACACCGGGGGCACGATCGACAAGTTGGAATCCATTCCAGGCTTTTCAACCGACCTTTCTATGGCCGACTTTCGCAAGCAGGTCCAAGAAATTGGCGTCGCCGTGGCCGGACAGACGGCCGATTTGGCGCCGGCGGACAAGCGCCTGTACGCTTTGCGCGATGTAACGGGCACTGTCGAATCCTTGCCGCTCATCGCAAGTTCCATCATGAGCAAAAAGCTGGCGAGCGGGGCTGACGCTATCGTACTAGACGTCAAGGTTGGGACCGGGGCGTTTATGAAGACCTTCGATGAGGCACGGGAACTTGCTCAACGGATGGTATCCATTGGCCACAACGCCGGCCGCCGCGTGAGCGCGGTCATCACGCAAATGGAACAGCCCTTAGGCAAGGCCATCGGGAACGCGTTGGAAGTACGGGAGGCCATCATGACGCTGCGTGGTCAGGGACCGGAGGACTTAACGGAGCTGTGCCTGGTTTTGGGGTCAGAGATGGTGGTTCTCGCAGGAAAAGCGGACAATGCCGCCAAGGCCCGGAAACTTTTGGAGCAGGCATTGTCCGACGGTTCAGCCCTGGCCAAATTAAAACAGTGGCTAATCGCTCAAGGCGGGGATGCGCGCGTCGTGGACGATTTGTCGCTGTTGCCAAAATCGCCCGTGATCCAGTTTTACCACGCGCAAAAAGACGGCGTGATTGAGTCCGTCAATGCCCAGCAGATGGGGGTCATCGCGATGCGCCTCGGGGCCGGCAGAGCGGCAAAAGACGACGTGATCGACCCAAGTGTGGGTTTGGTGTTGCTGCGCAAGGTTGGGCAGCGCGCAGCGCGCGGTGAAGCGTTAGTCGAAATCCACGCCGCCTCCACCGAATCGGCGCAGCAGGCTCTGAAGGAACTCGACGAGTGCATCGTCTTGGGGGATGTCGCCCCGTACCAGCCTCCACTGGTTTTGGATGTCGTGCACAGTCCGCTCCCGCCGCAGCCTGTCGAAGAGGGCGACCCGGCCAAGGTGAATACAGCTCAGGTGATGGCGGGCGAATCGAAGGCAGAGGCGGTCAGCACGACCAACCTCGTGGAGCACGCAAAGCAAGCCCGCGAACTTGCCTATGTACCGTACTCCCACTTTGCCGTCGGCGCTGCGCTGCGTTTGTCCAACGGGGAGGTTGTCACAGGGGCAAACGTAGAAAACGCATCGTATGGCTTGACCAACTGTGCAGAGCGAACAGCCGTCTTTAAGGCTGTGACGGAAAAGTTTTCAGGCACAGCGCGGATTATAGAGGTTGCTGTAGTTACGGACAGCCCTGACCCCGTTGCGCCATGCGGCGCGTGTCGACAGGTGCTGCGGGAATTTTGCGATCCCGGTACGCCGGTTTTGTTGGCCAACCTCCAAGGAGCCGTCAAGCAGACGACCGTGGAAGGACTGCTGCCGTATTCATTTACAGCGGCGCAAATGGAATCCGGCGAAAACCTTCCGGATTGACTTTTCCCCCTTGTTGAGGGCCATGTGCCGTTCGGATTTTTGAAAGAGAATGAGGTACAATCAACCATGGTTGGAGATTTCATGTAGGACGGAGGAGTTTCATTTGCATACACATAGGCACGTTCCACGGGCCGCGGGATTTTCGCCGATGCTGGCTGACAACAGCGGGGCATCGGAACCAGGGGTTTTGACGCGCAGCGCGATCGCAAAGGAATACAAGTGGAAGCTCGAGGATATGTACCGGTCGCAGCAGGATTGGGACAGCGAAGCCAAGGATGTGGAGGAACTCGTTCAAAAACTGATAGCGTTTCGCGGCAAACTCAGCGAATCTGCAGACACGCTGCTACAGGCATTTCAGCTGGACGACCAACTTGGAGAAAAAATTTCCCGCTTGTATGCGTACGCCAGAATGCGCAGGGACGAAGACAATGCCAACACCACGTACCAGGCTTTGACCGATAAGGCCACCACTTTGCTCGTCACCGTGGAAAGTCAAAAGGCGTTTTTGGTTCCTGAGATTCTCAGTATTCCCGAAGAAACCTTGTTGCGCTGGGTGGACGAAAACCAAGGCCTTAAACTGTACCGGTTTGTGATTCAAGAGCTTTTGCGCGAAAAACAACACATTTTGAGCGAAACGGAAGAGCAGTTGTTGGCCTCGGCGGGTGAGGTCCTGGGGGCATCGGGCCAAATTTTTACGATGTTTAACAACGCAGACATGCGCTTTCCGAAGGTGAAAAACGACGACGGCGAAGAAGTTGAACTCACCCACGGAAGATACATTCAGTTTTTGGAGAGCCGCAACCGCGAGGTGCGCCGTGGGGCGTTTGAAGCCATGTACGGCACCTACGAGAAGCACCGCAACATGTTGGCGGCCACCTACGCTGCAAATGTGAAAAAAGACGTATTTTACGCGCGGGTTCGTCACTACGGTTCGGCTCGCGAAATGGCGCTGGCCTCCGACAATGTTCCATTGTCCGTCTACGACAACCTTATCGATTCCGTACACGAGTCTCTGCCTGCTTTGCACAAGTACCTTACGCTTCGCAAACAAGTACTCGGTTTGTCCGATTTGCACATGTACGACATCTACACGCCCATCGTGGGTGACGTCTCCGTCAAGATTCCCTATGCAGATGCCGTCAAGCAGGTCAACCAGGCGATTGCAGCCCTCGGACCAGACTACCAGAAAATCGCGTCGGAAGGTCTTGAATCGGGTTGGGTGGACGTGTATGAAACGCAGGGGAAAACCAGCGGTGCGTATTCTTGGGGGGCATATGGCGTACACCCGTACATTTTACTGAACTACCAAGAAAACCTCGACAACATGTTTACCTTGGCCCACGAGCTTGGGCACGCCATGCACACGTATTACTCGCATGAATCGCAACCCTATGTGTACTCAGGCTATACGATTTTTGTCGCAGAAGTGGCATCCACCTGCAACGAAGCGTTGCTGACGGACTATCTGTTAAAGACCACAACTGACAAGAAGATGCGTGCGTATGTGTTGAATCACCAGCTCGAAGGCATTCGCGGCACACTGTTTCGACAGACCATGTTTGCGGAATTCGAGAAACTCACACATGCCCATGTCGAGCAAGGCGGTGCCTTGACTCCAGAATGGTTGTCTGATACGTATTACCAGTTGAATCAAACGTACTTCGGAAAAGTATGCACGGTGGACCCGCAAATCGCCATGGAGTGGTCCCGCATTCCCCATTTTTATAATTCGTTTTACGTTTACAAATACGCGACCGGAATTTCAGCGGCGACTGCGCTCTCTCAGAAAATCCTGAACGAAGGACAAGAAGCCATCGATGCGTACCTCGGTTTTCTGAAGAGTGGCGGGTCAAACTACCCGATTGAACTGCTGCGGGGAGCTGGCGTAGATATGGAGTCTCCGGAGCCCGTGCGCATCACCTTAAAACGCTTTTCAGAGCTCGTCGACGAGTTGTCCAGCCTGTTGAACGACTAACGTGTCAAAGGAGAATGTTTCTTGCGTCGCAAGCACGTCCAGGCGTTAGTAAGTGTGGTTTCCGTGGCCATCGGACTTGTTGGCCTCGCGTTGTTCATGTTTTTGCGGATCCGGCGTGAGCCGGTTCCGCTTTTGGACGACGTAGCGATGAGTTATGGCCTCATTTTTACGGTGTTTTTGTTGTTCGATCGCGTTTCTAAGCAAGCTGCACAATTTCGATCCGAGTCCGATGCCGAGAAACGGCAACGCCCCGTTCCATTCCCAAAAACTCCGGGCCAACAAGTTGTACCCGCTGGTGCAGGCAACGCAGCCGATCACGAAGTGGCTTTAGAACGCCTGCGGCCGGAACAACGCGAAGTTTTTCAATCCATGCTGGATACCGCCATCCGCGAAGTATTGGCCTTGGACGGAGAAGTTCCTGAAACAAGGGACGACGGGCACGTTCAACACCCGTTATGGGAAGCGTGGATGGCGAATCCGTCTGGTCATTATCTGTTCTTTATTGTTTATCGCGAGCAAAAAACAGGTCTATGTGCGCTGCAAACCGGGCAAGAAGGCGACGAGTCCCTCTGTGAACTGCAGGCCTTCTATGTGGAGTCTTCACAGCGCAGGAAACGCATCGGATGGACGGCCATGAAGCGTCTTCAAGAGTTTGCTTCGCTGTTGGGTGTGCAGGCCATGTCGATGGAACTCTCAGGCAACAACATGCGGGGAAAGCGTTTTTTAAACTACTGCGGCTTTGTTCGTTCGCCGCAAGCCCAAGACGCGCAATTCGGCGGAGTTCAAGTCCAGCCTCACGATGGACATCATCCATCTGACAGAGGACTGATGATGCCGCAAGGGACGTCAACTGGAGGCCGTCACACCGTGCAAACCTGGACTTTGCCGTTGACATAAGGACCCTTAAGCGCTTTGCCAAACAGATGCTTTGCCAAACGAATGCTTTGCCAAACGAATGCTTTGCCAAACGAATGCTTTGCGGACGTGTGTCGCCCGGGGGCGGGGACGTGTGTGGGAGACTGCGCGTCTTCTAACTGACGCTGACGAGTTCAACCTGGACAGTTGTCCCCAATCCGACGGCGCTGTGAATGACAATGCTCCCTTGGTGTTCCTCGATGATGCGTTTACTGATGAACAACCCGAGACCGGTCCCGCCGGACTTCGTCGTATAAAATGGTTGAAAGATGCGTTCCAGCTGGTCTGGGGGAATGCCCATTCCAGTATCTGTGACGACAATGACGGCGCGCTGGCCGGTCTGGTTGGCGCCGTAGAGAGCAACTTTAACGCTGTTTTGTGGAGTACACGCATGAAGAGCGTTCTGCAGCAGGTTTAAAATCACCTGTTTAATCTGATTCGGGTCGGCCCAAACCCATACAGGTGTAGACGGCGGGGTAAATAGAACCCTTACACCTCTTAAAGTGGATTCAGGCTTTACAAATTCCACGGTCGCGCGCAACACCTCAGACAAGTCAACTCTGCAAAAGTGGGGGTCTTCCGGTTTGGCCAACGACATAAAGTCTTTCACCAACTGTTGTATCCGGTCGAGTTCACTAATCGTCAAGTCGACGAACTGTCGTTCTTGACCCGGTTTCACGCGCTCCGCAAACAGTTGCAAAAAGCCTCGAGCTGTCGTCAATGGGTTGCGAATTTCGTGCGCAATACCGGCAGCCAAAGACGTTAGCAGTGACAACCTTTCGGAATTGCGCAACCGGAATTCCATCTGTTTTCTTTGGGTAATGTCTTGGAAAAGACCCAGTCTCCCTTTGTTTTTGCCTTGTGCATCCCAGAGGTCTCCTACGTTCACCAAGTAGGTTCGACCGCCTAGAAACAACTCCCGCTGTGAGCATTCACCCTCTTTGGTAACGGCAATCATGGCAGATTGCGTTTCGTCTGTGACTGGAATCGGGTGGCGCTTTTCGGACACCTGGTTTTGCGAGTCAAGGTGAATGAGGTGGTACTCTAACTGGCTCATGAAGCCTTGGTAGACACGCACGGCGTCTTGGTGCGCCTGCTCGAGCTCGCACCAATTTTGAATTGCGATGCGGGCCGAATACAGGACGGGTTTCAAGCGTTCGTCCAAGTTCGGCTTGGTGGTAATGAAAGCAAATGCTCCCAACGCCTTTCCGTCCGGCAGGAGGATCGGGGCCGCCGTCCCGGAATACGAATGAAAGCATGGAAAATAATGCTCGTCCCCTTCGACGTATGCGGGGTGGGCCGTGGCGAGGGCAGTGCCGAGCGACGAGGTGCCAAGTTTGCATTCGGCGGCATAAACGCCCGGGCAAAAGCCGGCTTTCGCCAGGTGATCGACGCAAGTTGAACTGCCGGACACATCGAGCAGCCACCCGTTCGGATCGCTGATTGCGACAGCGAGTTCCGGATCGTCGAGTTGTTCAAGCAACGGATCTAAGTGGCGATGCACAGCCCGAAGAAAAAGCGTGTGCTTCTGGCGCAGGTCATCCAATTGTTCGTCTGTTAAAACCTTGTATTGGGGCCGGGTCATGCGCTTCCCAAAAGTTTTTTTACAGCGCTCCCAGCTTTCCAAGATCAAGTCCCGGGCCGTGCTTTGACCAGGGTTTGCAGGAACTTTGCGCTTGCACTTTTGCTGTGCTCCATACACCGGGTCTGAGGCCGAATCCTGGGGTTCCGACAACTGAGTACACAAGGTTTTTACAGTCAGCAGGCACTGAATTTGATCGTTTTCAGACGGCACTCTAAAACCACCTATTTTAGCCGCGCTGCGCAGTGCGCTTGCCGGCAGCAATCATCTCAATTCACGGATTTCACGGTGCACATGTGAACGGGCAGAACAGCAACGTATGATTTCGGGTATGAATAGTTCAATTATCTGCCATTTTGTCGGGATGAACAAGTATTCCATCCGAAAATAACAAGGATTCGACAAAGGTTGCCAGCCTTCGCCGAATCTCGTTGGGTACTTGCGTGTAGCTTGCAGGGCAGCTTCAATTCAACCCTGGCCCGATGTCAGGTTCAAGACGGGTGCGTGCACGTGCTTTGAAGTGGCTTGATGCAACTCATAAAAAAGCTGAGGCAACTGTTCATGCATCGAGACCAAGCCAGCTTCTGTAACTCCGCCAGGAATGGTCACTTTGGCGAGAATATCGGAAAAAGTCATCCCGGATTTGAGCAAATTGGCCATGCCCAAGAAAGTTTGGGTGAGCAAGAGCTCGGCTTGCGCATAGTCAAGGTTTCCAATTTTATCAACCACTGAGGCCCATTCGGTCAACATGTAGGAAACGAAGGCGGGCCCGCAGCTGGTCAGATCCGATGCCGTTCGCACTTGATGCTCATCTACGACAAACGGAAACGCAATCGAACGAAGCAATTGCTCAAAGGAATCCCTTCTTGCTTTGGACGACTTGGGGCTATAATTGACTAAAATCACACCGCTCAACGCGGTTTGAACGATACTCGGAATGACTTTGGCCACGAAAGCCGGCGTGTAGGACTCCCACTTGGCCAACTTTACGGTGCTGATGGTTGTGGCGACGTTTTGCCGCGAAGACAACGCAGGTCCAATGGCTTGCACAATGGAATTTCCATCGTGCGACTTGGTACAGATAAAAATCGTCTCGGCATACTGGGCGACCTCTTGTGCACTGTCCAAAACGCGGATATTTGGCGTCCTGTCCGCCAACTCTTCAGCCTTTGATCGCGTCCGGTTGTGAATGTAGAGCTGATTCCCGGGACCTCTCGCAAATGCAGTTGTGAGCATACCGCCCATGTTGCCGGTACCGATGACGCCTATACGCAATGTGACTCCCTCCGCTTTCCTATTTATCACTATGTGTATTCGACACGGGCTTGTTTGCTGACAAAAAGGTTTTTCCAAGCAAGTCCGGAAGATTTTCTGCATAGATTAAACTGTTCAGTTAAAAGCAGGATTCGTGCCATTTATGTCGAAGTATGTGGAGAAAGAGTAAACGAACTCATAAGTAGGGGCTACTGAATGACGAAAAATCGACGCCGCAGCGAGGTTTTCCGGGTGAGGATGTCGAAGATATATGCA
>NZ_JAJFNK010000076.1 GCF_021739485.1 Alicyclobacillus tolerans | reverse complement strand
AGATGGAGTACGTGACCATTCTTTTAAGGTTAGTTAGTTTCCAGTTCAACAGGTGTCGATAGGCGCGGAAAGTGAGTCATATACTTGTCCTTACTATTACTCGGAGGAGGAACAAGCAATGTCTATGCAGTTCAGTGCTCGCAACTTTTTCGCCGGTCGGTCCGGCACGGACCAGGCGGCACAAAGCATCGTCGACTCGCTGCCGAGAAAACTTACGCTGGTGGTTTTGGCGGTTCTGCTTGGCCGGGCTTCAATTGAACACGTGGTGTCGCCGTTCGGTTTAGCTTACTTTGCGGTGCTGACGGAACTGGCCGGAACGAAAAGGAGTTGGCCCGCGGTATTCGCTCTGGCCGGTGCGTACTGGCAGGGCGGCTGGCACCTGACGGCCATCATGGCCGTTCAATTTGTACTATATCGGCTTCTCCGAAAAGGCATTTTCCTGCGAAAGGCTCCAGACATTCATTGGATACCCTTTTTGGCCGGACTGATTGACGTCGCCACCCGTTTGGCGGCAGTGGGGAGCGTATGGTCGCGCTACGACATCATTCTCGCGTTGTCCGAAGGGGCTTTAACCATTATCTTGTCGCTGATTTTCATTCAATGCCTTCCGGTTTTCGTGGGGCGCGACCCAAACCGCAGCCTGCGTCCGGAACAACTTGTCAGCCTCACAATTTTCGTGGGTTCAGTCGTCACCGGACTCAACGGGATAGCCATTCATGGCGTGGATGTCGCTCCAGCAGCTGTCGATTGGATTGTCCTGGTGATGGCTGTCGCTGGCGGGGTTTCCGTCGGTACGCCAGTGGCGATTGTCATCGGGATTATTGCCATGATGGGGCATTCGCTGACTTTGGTGTCTGTCGCTGTATTGGGGTTTGCCGGACTGCTGGCGGGAATTTTGAAAGAAGCCGGAAGGTTTTGGGTCGCGCTGTCGTTTGTAGCCAGCGTGTTGCTGTTAACGGCAAGCAGCAATTCAGACTGGAACGTGGTATTTGGTGCCGGTGCAGCAGCGTTGGCGGCCTCTGTCCTATTTGTACTGACGCCAAAACGCCTAAGGCAGGAATTGGCGACTTACGTCCCTGGAACGGCTGAACACCGTCTTAGTGAACAACAACGCGTCCGCCGGATTCGCACTCTGCTTTCGGAGAAGATTCAGGACTTGGCGCAGGTGTTTGATGAACTGTCTGTTACTTTTGCCGACACTGGCGATACGCCGTTGATGTCCGCCCAGCAGCTGCTCGACCACACAGTAGGGCGGGCTGCCAAAACGGTTTGCGCCGCTTGTCCGCGTCGCCAAAAGTGCTGGGAGAAGGAGGGGCTGGCCACATACCAGTCCATTGTGCACACGGTAGCCAGGCTGGAATCGAGTTCGACCGGCAATATCGGGCCAGCGCCCGAATTGAAAGAGCGCTGCATCCGCATTGACTCCATGATGGGGGTTTTGAGGCACAACCTGGAGATCACAGACAGGGACGCGAAGTGGATCGACAAAATGAGGGAGCAAAAAACGCTGGTTGCGGCACAACTGTCGGGGGTTGCAGGGGTCGTTCGCTCTGTCGCCGGACAAATTGAGCGGGGCAATGAGACGTCCCAGTCTGGGGAAGAGCAGATTCTAGCCGCCTTGGAACAACTCGGGTTGTATGTCGATTGTGTTCACATCGTCAGTCTCGAGCCGGGCAAAGTGGAAATTGAGGTCAGTCAACCCTCTCAGGGAGCCTACGAAAACTCCGTTCGCATGATTGCTCCGCTTCTGTCCGGGATTGTTGGAGAGAACATCACGGCCACTCAAGTTGCCGGGGACGAGCCAGGTCCGTGCAAGAGTGTTTTTACGTCGGCTTCGCTCTACGACGTTTCTTCGGCGGTTTCCACGGTGGCGCGCGACGGAAAGGTCGTCTCGGGCGATACCCACACTTCTCTGGACCTGGGAAACGGCCGCTACGCCTTGGCAGTCAGTGACGGAATGGGCAATGGCGAACGGGCGAGGCGGGAATCGAAGGCGGCGATTGAGCTGCTGAAAAAGCTGCTTCGGGCAGGATTTGACGAACAGTTGGCGATTAAGACGGTCAATTCCACACTGCTTTTGCGGTCGCGGGAAGAAATGTTTACGACACTCGACATGGCGCTGATCGATTTGTTTTCGGCAAAGGCGGAGTTCTTGAAGATTGGTTCGGCACCAAGCTTTATTAAACGCGGCGACAGCGTCTTTTCGATTACCGGAGCCAACGTTCCCATCGGCATATTGCAGGACATTGAGGTGCAGACGGTCAACGAACAATTGCAAGACGGAGACATCCTGATCTTAATGTCCGATGGTCTCTATGACGCGCCGCAACAGTCGTATGACAAGGAGGACTGGTTGAAGCGCCAAATTGAAGGCCTGGAAACCAGCGATCCGCAACAAATTGCCGACACACTCATCGAGTCTGCCGTTCATATGAACCACGGTCAGATTTTAGACGACATGACGGTACTGGTGGCGACCGTAAAGCTAAGACAGCCTGAATGGGCCGCCATCAAACTGCCCGGGGTGGTGGGGTTGCGGTCCGATCGGAAAAAACGAGGAGCGTAACCAGAATGGCGTGGCAAAAATTCGCCCATACTGGCTACTAACCAGTATGGAGGTGAGAGATTTGGCAGACAAGAAAGGAACGATCCGTCAGATTCTCGTCGTGACCGACGGCTGTTCAAACGTCGGAGAAGACCCGGTCAACAGCGCGCTGGAGGCCCGGAAGAAAAACATTGTAGTCAATGTCATCGGGATCGTGGACAAAGGAGAGATTGGCAAACAGGGGCGGGCGGAAGCGCTCTCGATTGCCGATGCCGGGGGCGGTATGTGCCGCATCGTAAGCGCGGTTGAATTGTCCGCGACTGCCCAGATGATGACGCACCAGACGATGCAGATGACGCTCCAGCAAGTTGTCAACCAGGAACTGCTGCAGGTCATGGGAAAAACCGCCGACGACCTGCCCCCTGCTGAACGCAGCAAGGTGATGCAGGTCGTCGACAAATTGGAAGAGGAAGTTGATTTGGAACTGGTTGTTGCAGTGGATACCAGTGCAAGCATGAAGGACAAAATGCCCATGGTTCGGGAAGCTATCCGGGATTTGACGCTGTCTTTGCAGGTCCGGCAAGGAGATTCCACTGTAGCCGTAGTGGTATTTCCGGGGAAAGGAGACCAGATGACGCAAACCGTGCAACCGTTCACCCATGCCGTCGACGTAAACGCGCTGGAGTCCATCTTTACGGCGCGGGGGGGAACTCCCACGGGACCAGCCATCGCATACGCCGCGAGTTTGTTTGCTGAACTTCACCGGGCAGACGATCCAGCCCAAGCACAAGAACCAGACGACGGATGGACGGCTGACGCCGCGTTGGACTGACGGAGGGGCAATGTGCTGAAGCCGGGGACCGCAATTGACGGGAAATGGACGAATAGTCACTTTACGATTGAGAAGAAGCTGGGCAGCGGAGCCAATGGGGAGGTGTTCCTTGTGCGCTCCGCAAAAGGATTGGCGGCGATGAAGGTTTGTCCGCGGAGTGCAGACATCGCTCTCGAATGGGGGCTGTTGGATGGGCCGCTCAAAGGCAATCGCATTTTGCCAAAGCCCATCTTAGTCGACGACGCTAAGGCTTTTAAGGACCAGTATTTTTACTTGATGGAGTGGATTCCTGGCTTGCCGCTGTCGGAGGTTTTGCCGACGCTGAAAGAATCCGGTTTTGTACAGGTGGTTCATCTTCTGTTGACCGGATTGTCTGAATTGCATGGTATGGGTTATGCCTTTTGCGACATGAAACCGCAAAACATTTTGGTGGCTGTGACGCCAAACGTGAGCGTGCGCTTTGTGGACGTCGGCGGAGTTACGCCGTTTGGAAGGTCTGTCCGGCAATTTACGCCGTTTTACGACAGGGCTTTCTGGAATGTTGGGTCCCGCAGGGCCGAAGCTTCCTACGATTTATGCGGGCTCGCCTTGGCCTTGGTACTCACCTTCACCCCCCCCTCACCGCAGATCGCACAACTGCCCCCTGAAAGACGCCAAGCTTGGTTGGAGAAGGCTGTACAGTCGTTTCCTCACCCCCATTATCGAACTCTGGCACGCGAGGTGCTTGAAGGCAAGTTGACAGATGTTCAGGATTGTTTGGGACGACTGGCCGTTTTGGAGAAGTCGGGAACCCAACCCCGCCAAAGCCTGTGGAAAGGGACATCTTCCAAGGCATCCAAGGCATCTAAGCCCACGGGACAAGCGAATCCGAAAGCCGGTGCTAAAACGGGTTTTAAAGGGCAAAGGGCCGTCGGCAGTCGTAGGGCTAAAGCAACGGATTGGACGGAATGGGTGATGTGGCTGTCGCTCGGAACTGCAGCTACGGTCACTCTTGCCGCTTGGGGCACCTTTTTGGGGTGGTTTTAAGTTCTGTCCGTTTTTGGTGAGCGTTGGGTTTTGGAATTTCTTCGTTTTTGGTGTGTGGCTTTTAAAATGACTAAACCTGCAGAGGGGTTCCTCACAACACCTACCCTGCCAGGAGCACCGTTTGGTAGACTGTTCCTAACACGGCATGGCTTCGAGTTCAGATTCCAAAGCAGTTTTCAATTCAACGCGCGCAGGAGAACGCGCGCTGCCGGAGTTTCATCAGGGTGCCGTGTAGAGAAACGCAAAAGGCCTGAAAGGTCAGGGGAGTCTTGAAGGATGGATGTTCAGACGCGCATGTTTCGCCATGTCGAGTCTTTCTTGAAAGACCGGACAGACAGCGCACGGGTGACTGTCGCCGTGTCCGGGGGAGCCGATTCTATGGCTTTACTTCACCTCGCTCAGCGATTTGCGGCCAACCACGGCCTGTTGGTCTCGGCTGTGCATGTGCACCACGGACTGCGTGCAGCGGCAAGCAACGACGCAGAATTTGTACAGCGCATGTGTCAGACTTGGGGAATTTCTTGCTGCGTTGAATACGTCGACTTAGCGAGCATTCCAGCACAGCAGAGCCAAGGAACGGAAGCGGATGCCCGGCGCTTGCGCTATGAGGCTCTCACGCGGCAAGCTGTTCTCAACCGCTCGCGAGTGGTCCTGCTCGCACACCACGCCGACGACCAGGCCGAAACCATTCTTTGGCGTTTGATGCGGGGGGCGTCGATGACAGGGCTTGGGGGAATGAAACCGGAACGCACGGGAAGAGGTGTTCGTTGGCTGCGCCCGTTGCTTCCGTTTGCGAAACAAGAAATTCTGCAGTATGCGAAAGCCAGCGCTATTCCGTTCATCGAAGACGAAACCAACCGCAACTTGGAATACACTCGCAATTATATTCGTCACGAAATTATGCCGCGAATACATACATTGCAACCGGAGTTTGCAAAAATTGTGAGCCAAAATTCTGTCGTTTTGCAGGAAGAAGACGAGTGGATTGAGCAGCAAAGCCAAAACTTGGTGGATTCCATCAGCCGCCGCACTTCTTTCGGATTCGAAGTTCAGGTGGACGCTCTGCTCAAGGCCCCGCGCGCTTTACAACGACGCGCAATTAAAATAATATTGTATTGTTTAGCTTCCGAAGAATGGTCCTTTGCCCATGTAGAGGCCGTTATCGGCCTCTTATCGGCGACTCACCCATCTTCCTCCATTGATTTGCCGAATGGTTTGGCAGCTTGGCGCGAGTATGGACTCCTTTTGATAGGGCAGCGGCCCGGTGACCGTGTCGAACCTGCGTGGCTTCATTTCCAGCTGCAAGATGGTGCGCACAGCGAATGGAATTCTCAAAGCCCTGCCGGTTGGCGCTTTTTTTGTCGGCGATGGAAACCGGAAGCGGGGCTGCGAACCCCAAACCGCTTTGAACTCTATATCCCACCGCTGACCGAAGTGACCATCCGGCCTGCGCTGACTTCGGAAAGACTCGCTTTACTCGGTACGTCCGGCCGCAAGAAAATTCAAGACGTCTTTACGGACCTCAAAGTACCGAGACACCTGCGTTCGAACTGGCCAGCGTTTGAGGCGGAAGGCAAGTTGGTTTGGCTTCCCGGGCTAGCCCGCAGCCGCCATTTTTTGCTTTCTGCAGAGATGACGCATGGCTGGGCCATTACAGCATTCCAAACCGCGGATGAGTCTAGGGACAATGTGGGTCCGAATACACATGGACATGCGCCGGATAGCGTATGATGGGAATAGTACCAAATAGTCAGGAGGATTTTATGCATCCCGATTTAGAACGTATTTTGTTTACAGAGGAACAAATCCTTGACAAAGTGGCTCAGATGGGTACGGCGCTCACTGCAGATTACAAAGGAAAAAGTCCTTTGTTTATTTGCGTTTTGAAAGGCGCAGTCATGTTTATGGTAGACTTGGTAAAACGCGTGGACATTCCCTTGGAAATGGACTTCATGGCTACGTCCAGCTACGGCGATTCATCGAAGTCGTCCGGTGTGGTTCGCATCATGAAAGACCTCGACCGTCCAGTCGAAGGCCGTCATGTTGTGATTATCGAGGACATTGTCGATACCGGACTCACGCTGAAGTACCTTCGGGATGTGTTGATTCACAGACAAGCGTCTTCTGTTAAAATCGCCGCTTTGTTCGATAAGAAGGAAGGCCGCCAAGTGGATATCGCTGCCGACTATTCGGGATTCCAAGTTCCGAACGAGTTTATTGTGGGCTATGGTTTGGATTACGCAGAACAGTATCGAAACCTGCCCTACGTCGGCGTACTCAAACGGGAAATCTACGCGAAATGAGCGAAAGCGCAAATCGCACAACCGTGGAAAAAGGCGTTTTTTCATTCTTTGACAAGCAAATTGGCGTTTGTGACGGATTTGTCTGTTTTCAAGAATTCGCGTGTGGTAAAATAATTCCGCCACGACCGAGAGGAGGTAAGGCATGAACAGGTTTTATCGCAGCATCGTTTTTTACGTTCTGATATTGCTTGCAATCGTGGGCGTAGTCAACTACATAACCGGGCAAGACCACACCCGCGGTATTATTAGCTACAGCGACTTTGTCACCAAAGTGGAGCAAAAAGCTGTATCGGGACCGGTCGTGATTACACCTGAAGGCCTCACTGCAACAATCGATGGATCGTTGAGCAATGGACAGAAATTCGAGACGCGAGTCCTGCTCGATCACGATGTCACCAGTTTTCTCCAGAATAACAACATACCTATGACTGTTGAACCACAACCGAGAGCATCCATCTGGATTTCGTTCTTAGAATCGGTGGTGCCGTTTATATTCCTGTTTATCCTGATGTTTTTCCTCTTTAACCAGGCACAAGGCGGCGGAAGCCGGGTTATGAACTTCGGCAAGAGCCGAGCCCGTTTGTATTCCGAGGAAAAACGCAAGGTTACGTTCCGCGATGTCGCGGGAGCTGACGAAGAAAAAACAGAACTCGAGGAAATTGTAGAATTTTTGAAAGACCCCAAGCGTTTTTCGTCCCTTGGAGCGCGCATCCCAAAAGGCGTACTGCTGGTTGGCCCTCCAGGCACAGGTAAGACTTTGCTGGCCCGAGCCGTAGCCGGTGAGGCAGGAGTGCCGTTCTTCAGCATCAGCGGCTCCGACTTTGTGGAGATGTTCGTCGGCGTCGGGGCGTCACGCGTCCGCGACTTGTTTGAGACGGCAAAGAAAAATGCGCCTTGTATCATCTTCATCGACGAAATTGACGCGGTGGGCCGCCACCGCGGCGCGGGACTTGGCGGAGGCCACGATGAACGCGAACAAACATTGAACCAACTGCTAGTCGAAATGGACGGATTTTCCGGCAACGAGGGGATTATTATCATCGCAGCCACCAACCGTCCAGATATTCTGGACCCGGCGCTGTTGCGCCCGGGACGCATTGACCGCCAGATTGTCGTCAATCGTCCGGATGTCAAAGGCCGCGAAGAAATCTTGAAGGTTCACGCGCGCAACAAGCCGTTTGCCAACAACGTGAAACTGGATGTCATCGCGAAGCGAACTCCAGGATTTACGGGGGCAGACCTTGAAAATGTGCTCAATGAGGCTGCTTTGCTTGCTGCGCGGCGACGAGAATCGCAAATCATGCCTCAGGATGTGGACGAGGCCATCGACAGAGTGATTGCAGGACCTGAAAAACGCAGCCGCGTTATGAGTGAACACGAACGGAAACTGGTGGCCTATCACGAATCCGGACACGCCGTCATCGGTTACTACCTGCAAAATGCGGAGACGGTTCACAAGGTGACCATTATCCCTCGCGGGATGGCTGGCGGATATACGGTGACGCTTCCTAAGGAAGACCGCTACTTCATGAGAAAGCAAGAAATGCTGGACCGGATCTGCGGCTTGTTAGGCGGGCGGGTCGCCGAGGAGATTGTGTTTGGCGAAATCAGCACAGGAGCTTCCAACGACCTTGAACGCGTGACAGGCATTGCGCGCCAAATGGTCACCGAGTACGGCATGAGTGAAAAGCTCGGACCCATGCAATACGGGAGCCGTCAAGGGCAGGTATTTTTGGGCAAAGACCTGTCGAGTGAGCCGAACTACAGCGATCGCGTCGCATACGAGATCGACGAGGAAATGAAAGACATTGTCGAGAGTTGTCACGCCAAAACCCACGACATCCTCACGAAGCGCCGCGACAAGCTGGAGAAACTGGCTCAGCTGCTGCTGGACAAGGAGACCATCGACGAAGAAGAAATCCGTGGCGTGATGGAAAGCGACGATGCAACGACCGCGCCAGAAACAGGCAGCGAGAGTCATGGGACACAACCCGGTGAGGATGAGAACCGCTAGTCCCGAAGCTGTTCCTGTAAACGGGCCCAGTGGACGTGACACCGACAAACCGCACGGTGTGGTAATTCGAGCTGCAAACCTTCGCCCAATACTTTAAGCGCCAGTATAAACGCGCTTCAGGTCTTACGACCCCCGAGTGGACTCGGGGGTTTTTTACAACTTCAAAGCGAAATGAGCCGGCGTTTGTCCGGTTGCAAGGAAAAAAGGACTTGAAACCACCTGGAGTTATAGCGCACAATAGCCTTCATAAGTGTGTACCTGAACCTATCCCTAAATTAGCCGCCCATATGCTGCCATTGCGCCTGCGGGCTAGGTTCAAGCAGGGGTTGGGGTGAATCGGTGGATAGAATTTTGGTGTTGGACGTCGGAAACAGCAACATCGTGCTGGGCTTCTACGAAGGAAACGCTCTCAGGGTTCATTGGCGGATTTCTACGGTGCGTGAACGCACCTCCGACGAACTAGGGATTTTGATGAAGAGTTTGTTCCATGACCGGGGTTTGGAACTCGCAGATGTGGACGGCATCGTAATCAGTTCAGTGGTTCCACCGCTCATGACCTCCCTAGAAAACATGTGCCGCCAGTACTTTGGCTTGAGTCCATTGGTAGTCGGGCCGGGAATGAAGACGGGGCTTCCAATTAAATACGAAAACCCCCGAGAAGTCGGGTCCGATCGCATCGTCAATGCAGTGGCGGGCATACAACTTTATGGCCCACCTTTGATTATCGTGGACTTTGGGACTGCGACCACGTTTTGCGTTGTCGATCCAGCCGGCCAATACCTCGGCGGAGTCATTGCGCCTGGAGTCAAAATCTCCACCGATGCGTTGTTTCAGAGAGCTGCCAAGTTGCCGCGGATTGATTTGGTTCGGCCGGCGAGGGTGATTGGGCGCAATACCGTGAGTAGCATGCAATCCGGGGTGGTTTTTGGTTTCGCAGGGCAAGTGGATGGGATTGTGGACCGCATCGAAGAAGAACTTGGATACGCGTGCCGGGTTGTGGCTACCGGAGGGCTTGCAGGGCTGATAAGTCCGGATTCGCGTACCATCCAATATGTAAATCCCAATTTGACCCTGGAAGGACTCCGAATTTTGTGGGAACGAAACCGGCAAGTGTAAATGCCTGTCTTTGGCCACGGAGAGTCTTTGACCAGTGAGAAAGGAATGTGGATTCGTGCGTCAAGTGAAAGACATTGCGGTGCGCGGTCTATCCAAAAATGGCAGGCTGCGCGGCGTAGCGTGCGTGACGACCGGACTCGTCAACGAATTACAGAGGAGACACAATACGTGGCCAGTGGCTACAGCGGCATTGGGAAGAACGGCATCCATCGCCGCCATGATGGGGCTTGAACTCAAGAACGACGAACGCCTGACTGTACAAATCAAAGGCGATGGACCGATTAAATCCATTACGGTGGATGCGGACGGCAGCGGCCACGTTCGAGGCTACGTGGAAAACCCGCATGTGCACCTTCCCTCGAACCCCCAGGGGAAACTGGACGTGGGCGGAGGAGTGGGTGCCGGCATGTTGTACGTGATCCGGGACCAGGGACTGAAGGACTACTACCGGGGCAGTGCAGAACTGCAATCCGGCGAAATCGCGGATGACTTTACGTATTACTTTGCTGTGTCTGAACAGACCCCTTCCTCCGTCGGGGCAGGGGTGTTAGTCGATACGGACAACTCAGTGATTGTTTCGGGAGGCTTTATCGTGCAGTTGATGCCTGGGCATACCGAAGCAGACATTTCCAGCCTGGAGAGGCAGTTGGCTGGCCTTGCGAGTGTCACCGACATCCTAAAGGCGGGCGCAACGGCCTCTGACTTGTTAGAGATGGTCCTTCCCGATGCAGTTGCCCTCGAGTCCCAAGAACTTGAATTCCGCTGTACTTGTTCGCGACAGAGGTTGGAGGCGGTGCTAAGGAGTCTGGGTGCGGCCGAGATCGAATCGATGATCCAAGAGCAAGGCGGGGCTCAAGTGACTTGCCATTTTTGCGGTGAGGTGTACGACTTTTCAGGGGCAGACCTGCAGGTTATGCTCGAACAGATCGATGCGAATGGACAGGAGAAATGAATCATGCAAGCAACGACCCCGCAAATGCGGGGAGTCCTTGGGGCTCCCTCTGAAAAAAACCGCACGAAAGTCATGGGCATTGTCAATGTGACGCCGGATTCCTTTTCCGATGGGGGAAAGTATTTTGATCCGTCCGCAGCCATTGCTCACGCGTATCGGCTCATTGAAGAGGGCGCCGACTACCTGGATGTTGGAGCGGAAAGTACGCGACCTGGACATACGCCTGTGACCCCTGAGGAAGAGTGGTCGCGGTTACAGCCGGTTCTGAGCGAATTGTGCAAAAACAGCCCTGTTCCAGTGTCTGTGGATACGTTTAAGGCTGCAACTGCACAGAAGTCCCTCGAACTCGGAGTACAGGTCATTAACGACATATGGGGCGGCTTGGCGGATTCGGAAATGTTGAAGGTAGTTGCAGATGCAGGATGCGAATACATCTGGATGCACAACCGCAACGAGCCTGTAAATCTGGACCCGTTCGGGGCGTTAGTTGAAGAGACGAAAGCAGGCATCGAACGCTGCCTGGAAGCTGGGATTCAGCCGGACAAGCTGTGGCTGGACCCTGGGATTGGATTTGGAAAGACGTACGAGCACAACCTGATGGTCCTGCACAGGATGGAGGAATACTGTGGATTGGGTTATCCTGTTTTGCTTGGGACCAGCCGGAAAAGTGTGATTGGCACCACTTTGAGTGCGACTCCTGGCGAGCGCTTAGAGGGGTCTTTAGCGACAGTGTCCCTGGCCGTGTGGATGGGGGTTCAGGCGGTCAGAGTGCATGACGTGCAGGCCACCGTACGCACTTGTCGAATGGTTGAAGCGATTCGCCTTTCTGGACAATGAAACACCTTGTTTACATCAGCGTTGGCTCGAACCTTGACAGCAGGATTTCGCATCTGAAGAACGCCGTGCAGCAACTGACACAGTTGTCAGAGCAGTCACCTGTGTTTTCTGCGGTATACGAAACCCGGCCTGTAGGGTATACCGACCAACCGGACTTTCTAAATATGGTCGTCGGCATTCATACGTCATTGCGGCCTCGCCCATTATTGCAGCGACTGTTGCAGATTGAGGCTGGTGACGGTAGGCAGCGCATCATTCGTTTTGGACCAAGGACCTTAGACCTGGACATTTTGCTGTTTGATAAGGAGTACGTCTGTTTCAAAGACTTACAAATCCCGCATCCAAGAATGTGGCAACGGGCTTTCGTGCTGGTTCCGCTGGCGGAATTGGAACCCCTGTTGCGTGCACCTGGTGGAACTTCAATTCGCGACTTAGCCAAATCGCTTGGCGAGGGAGGGGACGTTCAGTATGTCGGACGTTTTTGGTAGAAGGCTGCGCGCATACCGGAAGCTAAAACATTGGACACAAACAGAGTTGGCGGATGAGATTGGAGTCAGCGTCGCCATCATCGGTTCCTTAGAACGGGGCACCCGAATGCCTACGCCGGAACTCATTGCTCGACTGATGCGCGCGCTGAACGTGCGCGAAGAGGAACTGTTCGGCGAAGAAACACCGCGATCCACAGTATGAACGACACGCCGGTTCCGACAGAATGCGAGGTACTGTAACTGTTTCACCAATTTGGTATGCGTTGACATCGTGTGGGGTGCTCACTATAATTGCGCATAGACGCAACGCACCTTTTCACACGCAGCACTGTTAGTACAATTGTACTGACAGTGTTTTGTGCAATCATAACGGAATACAGCAAGCGGCGCGGCATATCTTAGGGTGTTGCTGTTGAAGAACTGGAAGCAAAGGAGAATTGCACAGTGGCGGAAAAAGAAGTCCTATTGACTCCGGAAGGTCTAAAGAAACTGGAAGAAGAACTGGAGCATCTCAAGAGTGTAAAGCGTCGCGAAGTTGCCGATCGAATCAAATTAGCGATTAGCTATGGCGATATCAGTGAAAATTCCGAATACGAGGACGCGAAAAACGAGCAGGCTTTCATCGAAGGGCGCATTTTGACGCTGGAGAAGATGTTGCGCAATGCCCGAATTATTCAAGAGGATGAGGTCAATACCGATATTGTAAGCATTGGTTCGACCGTCCTTTTGAAAGACCTTGAGTTTGACGAAGACGTATCCTACACCATTGTCGGCTCGGCCGAAGCAGACCCGGCGAGCAACAAAATTTCCAACGAGTCGCCTGTTGGCCGTTCTTTGCTGGGCAAAGCAGTTGGTTCAGTGGTGGATGTGGCTGTACCGGCAGGTACGATACAATTTAAGATCCTGAGCATTAAGCGCTGAGCAGGCCCCTGACAAAATGAGCCGACCTGGCACGTCGGGCACGCTCAAACAGCACAGCTGACGTCAGGTCGGAGTGTAATTTGTGATTGGAGAGCAGAACGCACTATGGATGAACAAGGGTTATTTGAAATTCGCTTAAGTAAGCTTGAAGAACTGCAAAACATGAGTATCGACCCTTACGGACACCGGTTTGAAACGACACACCACGCTGCAGACATCTTGGCATTTGGTGAGGGGAAGTCCAAGGAAGACCTTGAAGCCAACCCGTTGCAAGTCAAGTTGGCGGGACGCCTGATGATCAAGCGCGGCCATGGCAAAGCAAGCTTTGCTGTGGTCCAGGACCGTACGGGGACGATTCAGGTGTACGCGAAAGTCGATGTGTTGGGGCAAGACCTGTACCACGCGTACGAACTGCTGGACTTGGGCGATTTTATTGGCGTGCAAGGCAGCGTTTTCCGGACGAACCGCGGAGAATTGACGGTTCTCATCGAAAAACTGGATATCTTGAGTAAGGCATTGCGCCCGTTGCCGGAAAAGTGGCACGGTTTGAAGGACGTCGAGACGAGGTACCGGCAACGGTACCTGGACCTCATGGTTAACCCTGAGATCCGCAAGACCTTTATCGATCGGTCCCGGATTGTACAAGCTATGCGCACGTTTTTGGACGATCGCGGTTTTCTTGAGGTAGAGACCCCGACTTTGCACGCGGTTGCCAGCGGAGCGCAAGCCCGACCCTTCACGACGCATCACAACGCACTGGACCTGTCGCTTCATCTGCGGATCGCGCTGGAACTGCATCTCAAGCGCCTGATTGTCGGGGGCTTGGAGCGGGTTTACGAAATTGGCCGGGTCTATCGGAATGAAGGTATTTCGACTAGGCACAACCCTGAATTTACCATGATGGAATTGTACCAGGCGTATGCGGATTTTCACGACATCATGGACCTTACGGAGGACATGATTAAGTACATTGCCAACAAGGTTACGGGCACGTTGCAGTTGGAGTATGGGGAGTACCAGGTAGACCTCGAGTCTCCATGGCAAAGGAGTCATATGGTGGACTTGGTCAAAGAACAGACCGGCGTGGACTTTTGGGCGGTGAAGTCGGTGGAAGAGGCTCGTGCTTTGGCCGCTCAACACGGTGTTGCGATTAAGCCATCTATGGAATTTGGACACATTGTGAATGAATTCTTTGAACAAAAGGTTGAACACACGTTAATTCAACCTACATTTGTATATGGCCATCCGGTTGAAGTTTCCCCGTTGGCAAAGAAAAATAAGAATGACCCGCGTTTCACCGACCGCTTCGAGCTTTTTATCGTCGGGCGGGAACACGGCAACGCGTTTAGTGAACTGAATGACCCCATCGACCAGCGCGAGCGGTTTGAGCAACAAGCCGCCGAGCGGGATGCCGGGAACGACGAGGCACAAGAACTCGACGAGGACTTCCTGCTGGCGATTGAACACGGGATGCCGCCGACGGGTGGGCTTGGGATTGGCGTGGACCGCCTCGTCATGCTTTTGACGAACAGCCCTTCGATTCGCGATGTCTTGTTATTCCCCTTAATGCGGGAGACCAAGTAGTTTTTCATGGCCGCAAAGCACAACAGCTAGTGGATAGTGGCTAGTGGATAGTGGATAGTGGATAGTGGGATGCCCCGAGGTGGTTCCGAGGGCTTTGTGAACAGAGTAAGGTGCAGTAAGTACGGTGGCACCAGCCACCCGGCAGGTTGCTATTGTGGCCTGCCTTTTTCTCTGTTTTGGGGCTGATATTGTTGCTATTCTCAGTGAATGAACGGCAGCCCTGTCATTTATCTTACACGACTTGACCTTTGTGACTCGATGCTATTTAAAATTTCCTTGAATTTCTTAGGTATTTTCCTTGACTCTGCAATAGAGCGGTGGTATATTAGTCGATGTCGCCGCGAGAGCGGCACCGCAGA
>NZ_JAJFNK010000075.1 GCF_021739485.1 Alicyclobacillus tolerans | reverse complement strand
CTTTTAGTAGATTGCACTCGATGGCTTTCTCGTCAAGAGCCAGCCCCTAAATTTACACCACTACATAAGACTCTAACGGGTCAACGGTTACAAATGGTTGGATAACGGGAACTGTCGGGCAAGCACAATTTGACTACGGTGTGTACGACCCATACAATCAAACCCTTTACGCAGTTGAGTTTTATAGCATCACCAACACTAATTATTGGCCACCTGAAACCTACGAGAATTACGAAGTCTTTGGGTACAATCTAAATACCGATTCTTGGACCCCTGTTCAATACATTGAACGAAATTATTTGCCCGGGTTCTATGAAACCGAATATTTTCCGGATCAGATGTTTTATAATCCGACCGATCACGACATATACATTTTATATTCCCGGATAGACATGTATGGTGATTACACTTTTCAGTTGGACGTAATTAATCCTAATACCACGACTCTTTCGTCACCTCTAACGCAATCCGGTGTGTACTCGTACACGTACTGGGTACCATCTCGGCGTCATGGTGACGGAGGATGGTGGACAGACAACTACTGGCCTTACGGCTTGGTAAATTTAGACCCAGCAACCGGCAATTTGTATTACACGGGGTTTCAATGGAGTTACGGCTACTATCAATATGGTGGGATTTTGCCAGAATATTTAATGGAGTACGTGGACTCGACCGGTCAAGCGAAAGTGTTACCTGCACAGATGGACCACTCTGGACTCATGGGGGTTGGTGCAGCTTATGATCCGAGTAATGGATTGATTTACTTCGCGGGATGGTACGAGACTCAATATGCACCATTTTACACATATGACCGATTGTACAGCTTTAATCCGGCGACAAATACGACAACCGATTTAGGGCCGATGCCAAATTACAATGCGGACGATCCACTGCCGAATGTGAATGACATCAACGGGCATATTTTGGTCACGAACGGGAGTATCTATGAGTACCATCCGAGCTCAAACACATATACACCGGCACCTTTTGAGACTGCAGTGGTGGATTCGCAGTTAAACCAATATGCAGTACCTGGTGCAACTTTCTATGATTCTAATTTCGCTTGGGCAAACTACGCTTCAAACGGTGGAGGCCAATTAAGTTACGGCCTGTCATCGAAAGGTCCCACTTTAAACGTTAAATACTTCCCCTACTGGACGTTCCAACAGGATATGCCAAGCTACGTCCCGTCTTCGCTGTTCCCACAGCAAGCCGTAGCCAGCGACGGCGGCTTCTGGACAGAGTCGGGAAACGCACCAAACGGAACGGCGTTCTTCGAAACCAACTTCGACTTACCCACGGCGCAAACGGTGACCATCTCCAACCCGCTGGGCAACGCCAATGATTACGAAGTCGTCTACATTGACGGTGTGCCTGTGTTACAAAATGGGAACTCAGCCGGAACGATTCCGTCACAACCGGGAACGACGACCGGGACAAGTATAAGGCTCTCACTACCGGCTGGATTACACCAAGTCATCCTTGAAGGTGTCAATACGAACGGGTTTCGCAGTCCATCTCCGAATGCGGCGGCGGTCGGGTTGCAGATTGTCTCGCAAAGTGGCCAAACCCTCGTCTCCAATTCAGCGTCCTCGTGGATGACAACGGGGTATGTCCAACAGCTGCCGGCCGGGTGGTTCAGTGGCGCCATCGGCACGTTCAACTGGACCGAGTACATCTTGCAGGAAAATCCGTCGCAACCGATTGATCAGCAACAGACCTACACCATTCAGTCCACACCCAGCACAGTGGCGGAACAGTCGTCGCCGGTTACGGTGACCTGGTTTAATCCCGTGAATCCGCCTGACAACTTTACCTTGCAGGCCCTGCCGACGAAGGTGACGTATCCAGGACAGACGTTGTTCAAAACCGCATTCGATCCATCCAACATCAATTTTGTGAACCAGGAGTTTCACGGTACAGCCAAAGTGATTGTCCGAGCGGTTCAGACGTGGCAAACCGTGGCGTCCGGGACGTGGACTCCAAGCTCGAATGGGACATGGATCTCCATGCCGTACACACCCGTGGGTGGAACGAGCTTGCAGTACGTGGCGGAGTTGGTTGACCCGAGCAAGGGCGTGCCGGTCGCCATGAGCAATCAAGTGACGGTAACAGATACAGGCAATGGCATTGCAGGGAGTTCCTATACGACGACCTCGTGCAGTGCCCAAGGCAACGGGACGGAAATCTTTAACACGTACACCAACGGTAAGCTGACGAGTACCAAGACGTTGCCGCTGACGATGCAAAATCTTGAGGTGGATGGAATTTTCAACCCCACTGCAACCTTGAAAAGTGAACTAGGAACCGTGGGAAAGGTGACGCTTCCAGTCAAGAACAGTCAACTGGGCTACGGTGTTCCGATTCCACTTCGTGTTCAAGCTCCATTCGCCTTTGCGATCCAGTTTCCAAACGCACAGCCGACGTCCGTAACGGCCACGCTGACGGTCAACGAAGGGGACGCAGTGGACATGAATGGGGATACTTCATGGACGGTGAAGATGCACCCGGCCATGAACCTGCCCTACGGGTTCTGGGAAGGGGATACGATTATGCCGAAACTTCCCGATGGTGATCACATCAGTATCTCGATTACGGCTACAGACGATTGTGGAAGCGCAAGCACACCAACCGGGGTGTTTCCGTACAATGACTTCGTCACCACGAATGGACGACCACAATGGTATTTCGTCCAACCGTCAAAACCGTAAAATACTCAACGTGTGGAGTTACAATCAAGTTGTTACCTAAAGGTTGAGAACTTGCGCCCTGTACAGTAGTACAGGGCGTTTCATGTGGCGCTAGATTGGGACATGTATATATATTCAAGTCTGCTGTAATATTGAAATTGAACGGGCAGTAGCCGAATACGGATTTTGAGAAGAGCGGTTCATACCTACGCTAGTTCGTCACAATGGAGCGGCGTGAAACGTCGACTACGTAGGTGGTGATTCCCAGTGAACAACTCGGATGACGAATTAAGAGAACTATTCAAAAACATGACCGAACTATTTGTGTCTGAACGTCTTCGGAATCGTATTCTTAATACCGTGATTCACAAAGCTAAATTAGAACGAAGGCGGTCGCGATTTCTAAAAGAGCTCCCTCTGATTTTTGCACCCGCTGTTGGACTAGCGGTCGCAAGTATGTTCTTAGTCCTTTTGTTTAACGGGACTCTTGTTAATCAACGTTCACGAACCACTGCCACCGTCGTTAAGCCACATGTAAAGTCCTCTGAGCCGTCGGCGTATAAACTGACCACATTGCCAATCTCGGTTAGTGGTATTCACGTCCGAGGTGAAAATGTCAGCGCTTCGCTGACAAACAATGGCTCGATTCCTATACGCCAACAAGGTGCTATTGGCGTCTTAAGTTTCAGCAGTAACAAACGTCAATCCTTGAAGAGCAACCCATTTAAGGGGGGACAGTCTGTTGTCTTTGTGAATCTCCTCAACCAATCCAACGGTTCTATCTTGCCTCATCAAACTGTAACTTGGAATTTCAAGCCAATTGGCTCACCTGTCAATGCTCAAGGTAACCTGGTTGGTAACCCGTACTTAATCTTTATCAAATCCCAGTACAATCTTCATAACTCGGGAAATTTGACGTGGAATGTCCCGACTATCAAGGAACTGTCTCTAAAGTCATCTGCACGTCAGCTGAATAGCAAAACAGAATCGATCCACGTCAGCGTAACACTGACCAATGTTACAACTCAGCCAATCTCGTTATCTAGGTTAAAAGGCATTGTGTGGTTTGACAAATCTCATGACTGGAACTGGATGAAACCGGCTGCCGTCAGATTTATTGAACACGTCACACCCAACCAAGGCGTAATAAAACCCAACAGTTCAATGAAGGTTCGTTTTGACTTAATCGGCTCGCCGTCCGTTAATTATGCAGGCTTGGTACCGCACGTTGTTTTAGTCCAAATACCTATAAACGAATGATTCCTGCTTCTTGCGCATAAGAGGACGTTAACGATACAAGGCGAGGTGCCTGGTGATGCATGTGTACGATAAAAATTGTATTGCAATCGTCTCAATTTATCTCCTCTTCACCCAAGAGCATATTCAGGAACCTGTAAATGCCGGTTAGGTAACCACTTGATTGTCACTTTGTTTACGGGATATACTCTCTGATTCCATCGTACAGGTTAACTAAGTAAGAACTTGAATTGTAACTTTGCTGCGGAGACAGGCCGGCAAAAGCCCGCTCCACAGGAAACCAGTTGAATGGCCTCATCCAGTATGGATGGGGCTTTTTGTTGCAAAACTCGCACGAAATTGGAACAGAATCTTCCTCCTGTCTATGCGACGATGGTCCAAGGAGAGGTGAAACTTGTGCATCGAATCGCATATCAACCGATTTGGGACCTGGTGCAACACGAAATCATTGCATACGAAGCCTTGATGCGTCCCAAGGACGGACGTACGCCGACCGAAGTGCTTAGTCAATATCGCGACGCCAATCAAGTCGTTTCTCTTGACCAGGGATTGATCCAACAGGCCATGCACGATGCCAGACCTTTGTTGGAAGAAGGACAACTTCTCATGGCCAATGTGGAGCCGGAAACGCTCCATGAGACCGTGTTTTGGGAATCATGGGCGTTTCCGCTGGCCGTTCCACAAGTGGTACTGGAGATTACAGAACGCGCTTCATTGGAAGTCCTTCACTTAGACACCTTTCATGGGATGGGTGTGAGCTTGGCACTGGATGACTTTGGCACAGGAATGAGCAATCTCATTGCATTAGAACGAATTCAACCGGCGTGGGTCAAGATGGGCCGCGAATTTCTGAGCGAACACAACCAACTCGGGATCTTATCCTCCATGGTGACGTACTGTGACCGCATGAACATCAAGCTGATTGTGGAAGGCATTGAGGAACTATCGGATGTGGCGTTCTTGCAGGACATTGATGTGCGGTACGCGCAAGGTTTCTACCTGGGCAAACCAAAATTTGCGGATGAATATGAAAAGGGGAGTGGAAATACCTATGTGGCCTATTGGAATTGACTTAGGAAACGGGGCTGTCAAAGTCCGTACCGACCACTTGAAGTTGCTTATTCCAAATGTCATGGCCGTGGGTGCGACGCGTGCCGACTTATTGGAGAATACGAAAGCGCTCGATACGCTGGATGTGACCCTTAGTTCCAGCCTCATTGGGGACAGTCAACGCTATTTCGTGGGGAGTCTCGCCTCCTATCAAGGCACCCGGGCCAAGTACATGTCTCCAAATGAACAGAAAACCAACAGCCTCCAGTCGTCCGTCTTGTTTGTGACTTCCTTAGCTGCAGCGGTCTTGCACCAGAAAACGGAGCGTGGGGAATCGATTCCGGAAAAGATTGAAATGGATTTGTTTGCGGTGACCGGAGTGAGTCTGGTGGAATCTCTGCAAAAGGGAGTACGGAAACGATTTGAATCGAGTTTGAATGGCACCCATCGCGTGAAATTTGAACCGCCTTCGCCCTGGGGTGGGGTTGAAGTGGTATTGAACGTACAAACCAAGGTGTTTCCGGAAGGATATGCGGCATTTTTGTGGATGGCCGGCAATGCCCAGTCGATCCAACAAGCTCGTGACGCGGTGATTGGAATGGCAGAAATCGGAGAACTCAGTACCGAATTTCCGGTGTTTCAAGGCGTGAACTTGAATCCGAGTTTGTGTACAGGGGAGCAATTTGGCGTCGGTGGGGTCATGGACGAGCTGCTCATTGACATTCGGGAGCTTACCGGAGTGGAATCGGCGTTTAGCAATGGCCGGCTGGAGTTGGAACAGTTCTTGGAGTCGCCTCGTTGGACATGTTGGCTCATGGGTACAGAGTACGATTTAACCCAAGTCATCCAAGAACGCCTGTCCAAAGAAGCCAAGCGACTGTATGACTTGATTCTGGCCAAGTGGAAACGAACGCCCTCGATTCAACAGTTTTGGGTCGTGGGAGGGGGTTCCGCATTGTTTCAACCGTACCTCAAAGTCTTGGCGGCGAAAGATAACCGTATGCTCTTTTTTGCATCCTCAGAAATGGCGCGGTGGATGAACGCGGAGGGTATGTACATGTTGGCGAAAGAAGCGGCCAAACGACATGCGGAATCGGTGTCGATGAATCATGCCTAAATATCGGAAATTGAGACGTCAGAGTGTGTTTTCAGTACGGATTACGAACAACGTGGACGATGGATTTCTGAAGTGGCTCAATCAGGTGCATGGTCGAGGGCTGTTACAACGGATGGCCCTAGAGGGATTGTATCTGCAATACGCCCAGCAATTAGAGGTTCCGGGACGATGGGTGCCAACACCCACTCAAACTTGGATGGATACGCCGCGCGAAGCGTTGGGGTACATGGTGTTGCATCAGGAACGTATAGAAATGACACAACCGTTGGAGTCCAAAGATAAAATCCAGACGGTCAGTCCAAATGACGAGGGAGACAAAGTAAACGACTTGAGTACGGAATCGACGGATCATTCGGTGGAAAATCCGGCCTTAAAATCGGCTTTTGATTTTCTCAATGACGACTAGTTTTGGCACGGTTGTCATACGGGTGGTATTACAACTCGGAAAATGCGTATGACAACATGTATTACAATTGTCCGTTTCCCCTTGCAAGACAAGGGTTTATGGCGTGTTACAACATGTAAGACATAGGCCATTTTCGAAAAAAGTTGTCATACAACTTGTAATACGCCGGAAATCCCTTGTGGCATAAGGGGTTTTCGCGTTTTACGCTTCCAGATACCTGGGTTGTAATACGTGTTGTAATACAACTGGAAACGAAAGTTGTAATACGACATGTATTACAACTTGGTATAAACCCTTGCAGGACAAGACTTTTTGGCGTATGACAACATGTAATACACCTGGAAAATCGCTGAGTTGCAACATGGAGTGTCATTCGATTTTTACCCCCTTCCCATCCGTCTCAGAATCCTCCTTACAATGAGTCATCCGACATACTAAACTTGCACGAAATTGGCACAGAATTGCATCGATAACCTGCCAGAGTAAAAGGGAAGGGAGGTGAAATCCATCGAGTCCAACATGCAGGTTCGACGAATCGGTCTGGACATACAGCAGTTTGGGTATCGGGGAAGGACGGTGCTGAAACAGATTCTCCAGAATCCGCGTACTCTACGGCCAGATGAACTCCGATTACCCCTGCGAGTCATGCGTGAATTAATGGAAACAGAGGGGATGCTGGTGGCATTGAGCCAAACGACAGAAAATCTGGAACAGCAAGTCTTCGAAGACATGGAACATGAACTTCGTGGCCTACGAGATTCCATGGGGAAGATTGTTGCGAATTCCATGGTTATTGGGATTTACGAGGAAGGATATAGGCCACAAGACTATGGATTGGTCGTTACGGAGCGATCGGACAGACATGGTTTTACCATAGAAATTCCATACGAGATGATGGCTATGTCCGATTTATTTATGCTGCGGAGCAAAAAGATCGCCAAACTTTCAAGTCTCTTTACGGTGCGTCAGGCTTGGATGACGTTAATTTCGAATGCGGTTGCTGGATTCAAAACGATAGATTCCATCTATCCATTACATCGGTCACATGTACATGTGACCGTCCAAACCTATAACAGACGTCCGTTGGACCCTGACCATTTTTGGTTTAGACCCATATTAGATGGGTTAGTAGAGTCCGGAATCATCGTGAATGATGATGCGGAAAGCGTAATTTTTATGCATGAATACAAATTTAAGAAAGACCATAGCTCAGTACATCTTGAAGTGAAGTTACACGGATTGGATTAGAAGATTTTTGGAGTACAAAGCGGATCTACATGCAAAACCAAAGGTGTCAACATGAGCATATTGAGACAAAAGCGAGGTCTTTTTAATCGAGAAATAGAAAAAATCGAAAGGAATAACAAAACGGTCCCTTGTTAGGACGTGTAGAACCACTACCCTACAAGGAAAAACGCCATTTATATGTGCGTCTATTTCTCGCAATATCGTGCCAGGATACGAGGCACGAAAGAATAGTCGCGACTCGTATCGGTTTAAGATTTGGCCGGGCAGAGGTGTAGGTGTGGAAAGGGGAAGATACGATGGAAGCGGACGAAGATTTGCTGATGCCGAGACCCGCGGGGATGACGGTGGAGAGGGCGCAGAAGGCGGAGATATACGCTGACTATTTATACATGCACGGAGCTATGACCATAGACCAGTTAGAAGCATTGGCGGGGATGGGGAGCGAAGAGACCATTCGTAGAATTTTACGGGACAGCAAGTACGCAAAATCATTTCAGCACGCGGCATCGTTGTATGAAGATGGGGCGTGGAAGAAGATCAACCGCCTAAAGTGCTGGAAGCTCACGACGGATGGGAAGCGATTGGTGGAACGCTATATTTATCCGGGTACTGAAGAATGGGGGTATTCAAGCGGGAAGATTAAGCGGGAGCCCAGGCGTAACACGGAGCGGTTGATTTGGATGAATGAAATTGTCGTAGCGGCAACAAAGGTGGGGTTAAATCCACTGTGGATGAATGTCGCCGTTTGGCTCGAACGGCAAGGTGCGAGAACAAATGGCGAGATGCGAAAGTTGTGGCTGGAACGGCCACCGATGATGGGTGTTATGAAAGTAGACGACCGTTATGTGGGCATGGGGCTATTCACAAAGAAAGTATCAGAAAATGGACTAGTCCCCTTGGTGATGAATGCGAAGCGGACGTTTCCTAAGGAGTTGGACATGTTCAGGCATAATTTTAGTACGATTCTGTTCCTGCCCAACGACTTGTATGAAGCCTCTCTATTTACCATGAGCAAACTTCGATATGAGCGTCCTGCCTTGGTGAGATTACCGTATGAATATTGTCTCGACCAACCTGATAAGTTGGCATACGTGCTGCAGGGAGAGCGAGATGGCATATTTCAACCGTTACTGAACCGTCTTGCCAATGAGGGATGGATTGTGGAAGAAACGGGACCAGGGGAACCGTACCGGTGGAAAGCCCGCAAGAATGGGCGTGTTGAATATTTCGATGGGACATTTGGAACACCATTGGCTCACTTGTACAACATCGTCCTGAACGACACAGGTCGATTTGGTGAATCGGAACCTGGAGAGCGGGTTTTGTACGTGGTCAACGAGCGAGAGGCGAAAGATGTGTCGAACGTGATTAGGAAGATATTTAAGGCACAGCGAAAGTCACCGCCTATTTGTCGGGTGATGGACTGGTAGGGAGCGGTCGGTTCGGGCGCGACGGTGGTCGCGTCTGGAGCGACCGCGTGGCATCGGACAAGCAGGAAGAATGAGCGGAAGAAGGGGATTGAGATGGAACGCGAAGAAGCCGCACGAGTACGTGCAGACGAGTGGTTGCACACATCAGGGAGACAATGGTGTGTTGTAGAGTACCAGACGGTGTCGTTTCCGAAGAAGCACGAGCGGTTTTGGTGGGAATTCGGGAGAGACGTGTTAGGTTTGATGGACGAAAGGGCTGGAGTCGGGAATGATGATGTGAACGACGAAGATGAGTTGAAACGATTTGGCGGTCTGAAGACGATTCGATTCATCGAGCGGATGGAAAAATTTTTGCTGGATATCGTATACTTCTTCTCTCACACTCTGCCAGTGGACATTGATGAGTCGGAATGGGAGAAGCATCAGCCGTGGACGCGTGGCACTCGACGGAAGGTGACGTATGCGGAGGCCATCTGGCTATTGCCAATGTTGGAGTGGTATCACGAGTGGTGTATGGATACGGGACGCGCAGAAATGGCGGAGATTGCCCAGCACTACGTGGACGAGTTGGAGAGACCAGAGGAACGAGCGTTCTTGCAAGCAGTCTTTGATTTGATCCAAGAACAGCCGATGTTGTGGAGTAATTGAGAATCGTATCGGCAGAGTAACCCGTTAAGGCAGCGACAAGAGTTAGATCGTAGCCCCTTGTGTTGAGCAAGGGGTTTTTCACGCTGTGAGTGGCACAGAATTGGAACGAAAATCCGCTGAATTTCCTCCACACTGAACGTGTAGGAGGTGAGCGAAATGAACGATGCACAGAAGAGTGACGCACCGGAAACGGTTGCGGCCCACGGAATTGCGGACGGAGCCGGGATTCCAAGCGGGTTCGATGAAAATAATTCCCCTCGGCTTATGCTGATCATCGCAATGGGGATGGGTGTTGCAATGTTGGTTGGCCCGTCGTTTCTGTGGACGAATGTACAACACATGGCAAACGTCATCCAAACGTGGTTCCACTAATCTATCGCAATCACTGATTGCACGACATGGACAAGCGTTTGCGCCTCGTAACGTAGGTCGTAGGTATGGACTGCCACGTTCGAAGCGGAAGTCGGTGAAATGTAGTCGAGACCTGTTCCAGTATTCATCATCAGATTGAGATTTGAGCTATGACAAAAATGGTGAACTCAGTTACCGCCCAGCAGGTTCAAAACGTATTGATATCGGCAAACCATCATGACAATTTTTTTGGCATGCTGTTGAAGGCGATTGGAGAAAGTGCTCTAACCATATACGAGGCACTAAACCGGGACGAGGAAGGGAATCCACGAGAATTTGATCTATCTGACTTTTACAAACGCTACCTTGAAGACGTAGAAGGTCTCTTGCACGATGCACAGCGGATAGAAAAGGTACAGATTATTCAAAGTGGGTTGAACGAAGAAATGGCCGAATGGGTTCGCAAGGTGGTATGGCCACGTTTGAGTGAGGGAGAGCAACAGATTCTAGCGGCACACGCACGAACGATTGTTCAGGAAGCTTCCCCATTCCCCGAAAAGTTATATACCGCGATTCGAGGGATAGCAGGTCTCATTCATCCACTTTTGAGAGACGACGTACACGAAGTGAAAAATCATCGAATTACGGCTCAAGAAGTGGTATCCGCTGTTGAAAGAGAAATATCCACACTAAAAGGAGTGGAGCGCTTGCTTGTCCTAAAGGCGGTCAAGGACTCGTTGCATTTGTACGAGCAGCTGAACCGCGACGATGACGGAAGTCAACGAACGTTCAGCGTGGTGGAGTGGTATCGCCACTATTTGGCCGGGGAAGATGACGAGTTGTTTCGGGATGCAGCCATGGTCAATCACGTAGCGGAGGCATGGGAAGTAAAGCCAGGGATGTCATCCGGAGGCACACAAGTTCATGTAGAGCGTCACGATATGGAGGAGCGTTTGCGTCACGTTATACACGTTTGGGACGAACGGAATGAGGCGGAGCGTCAGAAGCTCGCCCTGGTCGCTGGTTCCGTGTACAGGGACTACGGATACGACGAGGCGAGTCAGCGGTCGTTTGAGTACTCAAAGACCTTGCGTGTGGTTCGGGCTTCGGTATGGCCGCTTGTCGAACGGGAACTTGAGAAGTCGCTCAAAAATCAGTGACGTGCTTCGCACTTTGACAGCACATAGGGTTTTTTTTTCAATCTTGATGCCAAGACATGAACCGTCGCTGTTCATTTCGAAAGAGGAGTCACACAATGATTAAGACGCAAGCCGAATTGTTCAAGCATCTCATGGAACAAAAGCGGCACATCATCGTGGCTGGAGGTCCAGGCGTTGGTAAGACACGTTTGCTAAAGCGGTTGCTCATGTCGCACAAGCCTCCTAAGCATCTTGCGGTCGTCGTTGGGCCTGGGCTGCCCGCGTATGCCGGTCTGGATGGACGAGAGGACATCTTTGTCATTGCCACAAGTTTGGATGACGGACTGGTGGAAGTGGAAGACGGGAAACGTGTGTCGGCAATTGTAGAAGCTATGCGAAGGACACCGGATTACATATTGTTGGATGACATCGAAATGGTCTCAGGTAAAGCGGATGATGTGCCTCGGTTACTTTTGGACCGATGTTGCGGTATGATGCTGACGTCGGTGGAAGCAACGAATGAGGAAGGCGCACTGGAACAACTCCGGAGGCGGTTGGGTCGCTGGGATTCAAGCGGCAAGTACGTCAAAGGTGCTGTAACACGGACGGAATTCAACGTGGTTTTGCTGGATGAGCATGGCCGCGTCACGGAGGTTGTAATGGCGGATAGAGGTGTTGGAACGTGAAATGGTTCGATAACTTCATGATGGTTCTAGCCGGAATGATGGTCGCGGGCACGATGATTCTCATCGTCCAGCATACGCATATGCCCAACCAATGGGTGGTGCATTAGGGACAGATGCCGGAACATTTCGGGGGTTTTTTCAATATGAATGTCATTGCATGTTGCATCGCACACCCGTATATCACCTTTTCATCGGCATCCAGCGCCGTTGGAAAGGTGTATTTTTGTCGAAATGAATCCATGTTTCTGCTGGGTCTATGGTCTACTAAAATTCGGTATTGTATGGTTGAGTATAGAAACAAAATCCAGTGGGGAATGGAGAATAGTCTTATGAAGTCAACGGGGATTGTCCGTCAAGTAGACCATCTCGGCCATATCGTATTGCCTAAATCTATCCGCGATCAAAACGGTATTGATTACCAAACTCCAATCGAGATCTTTGTGGATGGTGACCGGATTATTCTGGAGATCTAGAAGCCGTCGTGCGTTGTATGCGGAGATACGAACCATGTGATCGAGTTTAAGGAAAAGCCAATTTGCGACATGTGTCGAATCGAATTGAGTACTAAAATTTGACAGGAAGTTAAAGGACCCTGTTTTGGAATCTCATCTCTCATCAGGGTCCGTTCAACAATTTCCGCGCACGAACCGCAATTTCAGCCAATCGCTTGACGTCCTCCTGGAGCTGTTGAGGCGAAGCTGGCTGTGTGGCGGTGTTTTTGGCTAGACTCTGCTCCAATTGTTGTATTTTTTCCCTCAAGCGTTCACATTCTTCGGTTAAGGATACGGTTTGACCGCGCAGAGCCTGATAGTTGCGTTCAAGCGATTCAAGAAAGTGGATGACCTCTTGCATGGCTAGGGAGGAAGTCATGGATTCGGGTTGATGGCTTCCGGATATTCTCATCTTTTTCTCTCGTTTCGCTTGTTCAATTTCAACTTTACACCGATGACGAAGCACGCCGTTCCACCGGAACCCACAGGCTGCTGAAGTGCGTTTTAGCTGTTGCGCGGCCACTTCAAACGCACTCAGCTGGGTTCCACCGTACCGTATGGTGGATAGGACTGTGTTGGTGAGAGTTTCGTCATCGTCCAAGGTCCAGGCATCTGCTCGACCTGAATGGCTTGTTTGAGTATGTTCCAACCGTGTCACGCTCGCTTTTTCAGGATATGAATAGGATTGCCCGTGAGAACGGGGTAATATACTGTGAAGGTCAGAGTCTTGTTATATGTTTATGCTTATCTGGTCATATCATACAACGAAACCAATACGCTACGTGGTGTAATAGAGAAAAGGGCTTTGGGGGGTTAGGTCATGTTCGGTTCTATCGTAGGCAAACTGATTCACCACGGTGTACAAACGGTCGTTCATTATCCGCGTGTTGTCGGTGCGGTCGGCGAACGACGGGTAGAGTGGGAATTGTCACGACTGCCGTCTGAGTATGTGGTGCTCCACGACCTTTTGTTGCCGCGGCGAAACGGAGAGACTTCCCAAATTGACCATGTGGTGGTGTCTCCATACGGCATTTTCGTTGTAGAGTCGAAGAACTATCACGGGATGGTATACGGACGCGGGAACGAGAAATACTGGGTTCACGAATCTGGAGCAGAGCGTCACCAGATGTACAATCCAATTTGGCAAAACCACGGTCATATCGAGGTCTTACGAGATTGGCTGGGTGACGAAGAACCCAGCGTCTACGTAAATCTCGTCGTGTTTGGAAATGGGGCACGGCTGGACATCCAAGCTCGTGAAAAGGTTTGGTACGTCAACGAGCTTTTGGATGCCATTGAGTCCTATCGACATGTACGGATGGGGCAGGACGAGGTGACTCAGATTGTGGAGCGTCTCAATGAACTGCGTCGGACTGGATTTGGGGAACGTGCACGTCATCGCCGGCGAGTGAAAGAACATATCGGAACGCGAGAGCGATAAGACAGATAACTCAATCTGCTAGAATGGTTTCAGGAGGGAGAACCTCCTCCACACCCAGCTAAGAGAGGGGGTGATGGTGTTGAACTGGCATGGCTTCGGTTTCGCCCTGTTCGGCGTAGCCGCTGTGATTCGTGCAGTGGCCCAGTATCGACGGACGAAACACGAAGGCCCCCGTCCTCGCAAAAGACGTGGGGGCCATTCTCACCACAGGAGGGGGTCGTAACCCCTCCTTATTTATTTTTAGTCTACCATGTTCGAGTTCATACGTCGAGAACATTTCAAGTCAATTTATGCCTATACAAGAAAACCTCAAACTCCACCCGGGACGGTCTTGTCTACTGAGAGTTGCGTGCGAATCGTAGAAAAGGAATGAGGACTATCAAGCTCCCCCGGGGGGAGCTTGATATGTAAACAATAAATGGTTGTGCGTTTATTTGGTGATTGAACTTTCAAGAGGCCCTTAGGGACTCTTGAAAACAGATTTACTCAACGCATGCACCTCCAAACGTCGAAAGCCCAGGGTCTCTAGACCGGGACTTTCCGTATAACATGACGGCTATCAATGACTGGATAAGCAAGAATTGTTGTATAGCGAAGCAGAATAACAGACGAGGATTTCAAATAAGGCCGAATAAAAACAAAAAAACCAGAAAATTGCATTACCAATAATATGAAAATAAATGTTTCCCCGTGCAACAATTATTTTACTTATCTTGGAAATTTCGAATGGGTGTACTCGGAACGAAAATAGTGGAGTTATCGAGGATAATCCTAGTATAGCAATCGTCGGCGTAAATAACAAGCCTCTTTAAATTCCATTATGGAATAAAGAATTCAGACAAACCTATTGCCCTTCATGAAAACCAACTCATGGAGGGATTTTTTATGCACATGTATCCCGACAAGTTCATTCATCAGTGTTGGAGAAAACCGGCACAGAATTGGCACGTTTTCACGCTAATTTTCCTTCACCATGAGGATAGTGAAAGACCTATTTCGAAAGGTGGAATGGCAATATGGTCGAAACGATGATGACTCAGGTTATATGGGAGAATCCGGTTACGGGTAGTGTCCCGTCAAGTGGTGTAAATTTGAGTGCAACCACTTAGTGTGGGTTATTTATGCAAAACTGACGTTGGC
>NZ_JAJFNK010000074.1 GCF_021739485.1 Alicyclobacillus tolerans | reverse complement strand
TCTCCATCCCAAATCACTCTGGGCATATCGCGTTCCCAATCGATGGACAGGGTTTCGTTGACTTGCAGGTCCTGACAGGCCTCAACACAGCGTCCACAAAGGATACATTGGTCCGGGTCGTAGCGATAGAAAGGATTCGTCATATCCTTGGCATAGCCTTTAGAACGATATGGGTATTTTTGGTGTTCAATTCGCATCAGTTCCGCGGTGTTATGCAAGGTACAGTTGCCGTTGTTGTTATCACAAACCGTACAGTACAGCATATGATTCTCGAGAATGCGGTCCATGGCTTCAGTTCGGGCCGCACTCGCTAAAGGACTGGTCGTGGTTATTTTCATCTTCGGCGTAACGGGTGTCGAACAAGCCCGTACCAATTCACCATCGACTTCAACCATACAAGTATCACAGGTTTGAATCGGCCCTAAATTCGAGTGATAACAAACATGAGGGTGTTCAATTTCGTTTTGCATCATTGTCTCTAAGATCGTTTGACCGTCGTAGGCATCATACTCTTGTCCGTCAATCTGTACCGCAAATTGAATTCGCAATACCCCTGAACTGCTCATTAAAATACCTCCCGGAAAATAGAAAACTCCACTAAAATCCAACCCCTTCCAAGGAGTTCGATTTTAGTGGAGTAGCTCAAAGCACATCCTGTACTTTTAATACCAATCCACAAACAGAATTTATTTTGTAGTACAAATGTATCACTCTCAAGTCTCGTCGTCTAGTCCTAATGGACGATTAAATACATAGACCGTCACAGCGATATCCAATTCCACATCGAAGTCACAAAACAAAGTGATCAATTTGGCATCTACCGCATTTTCAATCCCGGATCGAATTTGGCTGTCTTTGTAGATCTCTTTGACAAATGTCGTACGAAGTTCGCGAACAATTCGTTTCCCTTCTTCACTCCGAATCGCAAATTTCTCCACACTCGTCATATTCCCTTTCATTTCACAGACGGCCCACGAGCCTACAAACCGTGTGGTGATTTGATCCGGCCCTTTCCCGACATGCTTCTTTCGAACATCCCGGACAAGATTGTTAAACGTATGCACAATGCGTGTCACCGCCAACTCATTTACCCCCTCTTTGGCGTTACAGTCCCCCGGCTTGCAGTCTGACTTACTACAGATTGAACATCTTTGATAAAGAGACTTCGGAAGAGATAAAATCCCGGAGCCAGCAGTGCGAATCCAGCGACAAAAATCACAAGCGTTGTGACGAACATGGAATGATTCGACGCCGCATCTGAAAAGGTTAAATAGGGGTATAGCACATACGGATAATGAGCACACCCGTACGCAATCTGCGCCAAGACGAGTTGGATCACCGTGGCCCACAAACTCATGCGAGCCTTACTCGTTTCCACAGGTCGAAACAGTCCTGCATAGCCGACGAGAAACATCACGAAGGATAAACCAAGGAGCGGCCACCAGGTAACAAGTCGATGACTCATATCCAGTTGACCATGCATGGAAGAGACGATGGCGAGAATTCCACTCACCGCACTCAGTGGTCCGACCCATTGGGCACTGCGGCGAAATGCAGCGAAAGTTTCCAACGAACCGGCCTGTTTAGCATACTGTGCCAGAAAGAGTGCAGACAAATACAAAGCCATCAGAATCCCAAACGCGAGAAATACCAGTACCTGAGGTGAAAACAGGAACTTAGCAAATGGCAGAACATAAGCTCCTTGGGTTCCTCTGCCTACATACCCTCCCTGCGATAAACCAAGAATGGTGGCAAACAACCCAGGGAGAATGAGACCAGTGAGGCCAACCACCCAAATAATCGAGCTATGCTTTTGCTCCGAAGCATAGCCAAACTGCCAATAAGCCCCGCGCAAAATCAGTAATCCCAAAACCATCGACGCGGGAATGAGGAGAATGCTCCCGTACGCATAGGCAGCTCCAGGAAATAATCCGACAATCGCTACTGGGATGAGGACAAGGAATGAGTTCACCAACTCCCAAGTGGGAGAGACAAACGAGTGGGCAACTTCCTCAGCCTCCCAGTTATTACGCCTGCTAAAGTACCAGCGCCAAAAACTCGATCCAAAATCGATCCCACCGAGAATGGTATAGATGGATATCATGGCCCAAATAAATGCGGCTCCCAAGGCTACTATGTTCACGCCAAGTTCCCTTCTTTCTCATGTTTCACAACGTGAGTGGTGTACGTAACCTGGTACTCCGAAAGGGGATGGTTACGAAAATAGCGTTTGAGTGCCCAAATGGATCCAATCAATAACACAACATACAAGCTGACGAAGCCCACAAATAGGATTCCCACACTTGCTGACGGTGTGACGGCTTGACTCACAGTCATCACCCCGTAGATAATCCATGGTTGACGCGCAAACTCAGCGAAACACCAGCCGGCTTCTATTCCAATCATAGCGAGGAAACCCGTTACGAAAATGACCCGAAGAAGCCAACCGGGTACATCCAGTGTCTTTGCACGGAAGCGATAAACCCAATAAGCAGCAGCTACGGCAATGCAGAAACTCCCGATTCCAACCATGGTATCAAAAAGCAAATGCACAAACAGAGGAGGCCAAGTGTTCTGGGGGAAATGGTCGAGACCTAACACCTTACCATCCAGCCGTTCTGTAGCAAGCCAACTTAACAGGTCTGGAACATGAATTCCACCGACAACGCTTTGTGTGGCAGCATTGACAATCCCGCCAATCACTAAAGGAGCATTTCGAGTGGTATGAAATAAACCTTCGGCAGCGGCTAACTTCTCCGGTTGAAATTTCGCGAGAAACTTCCCGGATAAGTCTCCAATGAAGGCAGTTAAAACGGAAGTGACTCCCCCGACCGCCATGGTCAATGACAGAGTTTGACGATGGTAGGCGCGTTCTTCACCTGTTTGGTCTCTTTTAAGAAGGTTTTTTGCTGCCACCGCAGACATCACAAAGGCTACTGCCATATAAGCGGACACCACGACGTGCGCTAACTCCGTAGGAAAGGCGGGGTTGAAGAAGGCTCTCAAAAGATCAATCTGGGTTGGAGATCCGTGGACCCAAGTCACCCCGGTTGGGGTATTCATAAAAGAATTGACATCGGTAATAAGCACTGCTGAAGCCGTGGAACCGATACTCATGAACAGTGCGCTCAAAATCCGCGTTTTTACGGACAGACGTTTTCCGCCGTATACATAAATCGCAAGAAAGAGAGATTCGAGCATAAACGCGAAAATCTCCATTTCGAAGGGAACATTAATGACTTGTCCCACTACGCGCATGAATGTAGGCCAAAGAACTGATAACATGACGGCAACCGTCGTTCCTGTGACAATCCCGACACCTACAAGCAACAACAGGATTCGTACCATTCGAACGGCAAATACTTGGTACACTTGCTGCTTTGTTCGGGCAGCGACAATCTCTGCAATGAAAATCAGTAACGGAATGCCTACACCGATTGTGGCATAGACAATGTGGTAGCCTAGGGTGATACCGAACAACGCTCTCGCCATCTCTACATGGTTCATTTTCCTTACCACTCCCTATACCTCTTGCTTGGCTGACACAGCGAAGTCAATAAAAAAACTCCATTAGAAACTCCGACCGGACATTTCATGTCCATCGAAGTTCATAATGGAGTAGTTTCAGGCACTTCCTGTACCTGATTACCAATCCGCTATGTCAGATGTGGATTACCAAGTACATTCGATTTTGGCATATTGAGTTTCTAATTTCCACAAGCAAATCCTTTAAATTGTGTCAAGCAATCAACTAAATTGTATCAGAATCACCATATTCGAATCAGAGAGTCCACCATAAACTACAAGAATCTAAAGGCAACCGCGTCACCGAACGTTGATAACCATGTTCTTCTTAAGATGACTGCGTCGTTGGCCGGATCAAGATTTCATTCACAGATGCTCGTTCTGGTTGGTTAATTGCATAGAAGATTGCTTCCGCAATGTCTTCTGATTGAAGTGGCTGCGCTGTCGCCCTGGATTTCAGAGCGGACAAAGCATCTTCATCCGTAATTGTCGTGAGTAACTCCGTCTCAACCATACCAGGTGAGATAATCGTCGCACGGATATTGGAAGTCGGTGACAATTCCATGCGAAGTCCTTCCGTAATTGCCCGTACCGCAAACTTGGTTCCACTGTATACCGCCCCTGCCATCCCCACTCGATGACCTGCAACGGATGAGACGTTAATGATATGCCCGTTTTTTTGGCGTTCCATGATGGGTACCACGGCGGCAATCCCATAAAGGACACCCTTGATATTCACATCGATCATTCGATCCCATTCGTTCACTTTACGTTTATTTAGGAAAGACAGCGGCATCAGCCCGGCATTGTTCACCCAGACATCGATTGTCCCGTACGTATGCACTGCAAAGTCAGCTAAAGCCTGTACATCCTTCATGGATGTGGCATCAGCACCCATATAACTTGCAGACCCACCGGCTTCTGTGATTTGATGAACGATTTCTTTCAATCGTTCCACCCTACGTGCGGACAACACGACTTTCGCCCCACCTTGTGCTAATCGGAGTGCTGTAGCTTGACCAATACCACTGCTGGCGCCAGTGATTACGACGACCTTGTTTTCAACCAATTGAATAACCCCTTTATCAGCTTCGGGTTTGTTATGGATAGTAAATCGTTTCCTGCCTGAGCAACTTTACAAGAATGAGCCGCTAAGTATGTGGTTAAGCCTTTACGACTTCGGCTGTCATTTTTTTTGCCACTTCAGCGACCGAACGACCATACTCACGAGCGATTTTCAACTCGACTTCAGAAGGGCGATTCATGGGTGCATCTTTTGATGATTCAACTGGAATCACCGCTGTCGCACCATAAGGATTTCCATAGACTGCCCTGTCTTCATTGAACTGACCTGTATTCGAAACGATAATCATCCCATGGTGTTGCATCGGTGTTTGAAGCGCTCTACAGATATTCTCTACGCCACCGTGGTGGGTTGAGGTGGTTGCATAGACACCGCCAACTTTACCTTGTAGATTGCCGAAGAACCATAACTGTCCTAGTTTGGATAAGAAGTTTGACATTTTGGGATTTGGTTCACCAAACACGCCCGAAGAACCCCAGATAATGGCATCCGCAGATTTCAGTTCATCCGGTTCGGTTTCATCAACCGACTTAAAAATCACTTCTGCTCCCGCAACCTCTTTAGCTCCCGCTGCAATGGCTTCACCGAGTGCGACGGTATGTCCATACATACTTGCGTGCAAAACATATACTTTCATTCGTAAGTTCCCCTCTCATCAACGTGATTTCCAAAAGTGTCTTGACCCTTCAGGCGAGCTGCCTCACTGAGACCCTATCTGGCTTTTGCTTTTGACGTCTCCGTATGGCAAATAATGAAACTCCTGCGATCACGATCAACGTGCCAACAACCTGTGAAATGTGTATGGTTTCCCCCATCAGCAGATATGCCAGAACTGCCGTGAAGATCGGGTTAAAGTTGAGAAATATGCCCGACTTTGTACCGCCTACTCGCTGAATCCCAATATTCCACAGAATCATAGCTACCACTGTTCCACCGATGGCCGTATAAAAAATTGAACTCCAAAATGGAACGTTCAACTGGTGAAATGAAAGTGTAGGCAGGTCAAACGGAAGCATGAAGATGACGCCAAGAACACCAGCCCAAAGCGTCGCTCCATAAGCAGACACGTGTTTCATTGCAAATCGTCCCGCAACAGCATAGAGTCCCCAGCACGCCACAGCAACGAGCATCAGCCATACACCCGTATTTACCTGAAAGTGAGCCAGGGCAGTCAAATGCCCTTTCGTCACGACAACAATTACGCCAAAAAGAGAGACAAGCATACCGGCAATTTGGCGAATTCTTAACCGCTCTCGCAAAAAGATAAACGATGCAATCGCAATCGCTACCGGATTCAACGCGGAAATCAATCCCACGTTATCTGGTGTGGTATGCTGCAGGGCAAGGTACGTAAAAAGATTGAACGCAATCACGCCCGTCAGCGCCATCAACGCTAAGGGAATTAAAGCTCGAAGTGGCGGCAACAATTTTCCATCTGCAACCCACACAACAGGTAACAACAAAACATCTGCAATTGCCCAACGCAAATCGGTGATGGTCAGTGCAGAAGTGTGTCCGACTAAAAATTTTCCCGTGACAAAATTTCCGGCCCACATAAGGCTAGTTAGAACTAACAAAAGATAGTATTTCATTTTTCCTCCGTTGTCTGTCACTCAAAAAACTGAATGAGCAACTCACTGATATTCGGGCGGAAATACTCTTTAGAAAATAAAACGTGTTTTTCATGCACCATATACTCGTCGTGAGCTTGCATCGATTCGAAATCTACGGTAATCAAAAACCGATAGTGAACTTCGCCTTGCTCTATAACCCGCCGAAAAGTAACATTTTTTGCTCCAGGCACACTTGTTAACAATTCCACGGTTTTGTCTCGTATCAAACTTTCTTTGGATGGGTCATTCAAATTGAATAGCAATATCTTGTGAACCACGGATCCTCACCTCCCCTACGCCAGTTCCACAGTGACACCCGGTATCAATATGCGCGTGTCTAAACTATCTTCACCACCCGATCCGTTCCGTTATCGCTTTTGCAGTCCTTTTACAAATTCTTGACCCATAAGTTCCGATGAAAAGGGATCACGACTCGTGACAATTTGCGAATTTCCCCAAACTGCGAAAGCTTTTTGGTCAAGTTCAGGAATGTAATCTGCAATTTTTCGCAGTTCTTGTTCAAGGCTATATGGCAAATACGGAAGTACGTCTTCGGGTTCCCAAACATCCGGATAACCTGTAACTTTCAGCCCGTCGACGATGCTCTTGCCATTGGGTCTTGTGGTATAAACCAGTACCGAAGGACCATGACATTCTGCAGCAATGATGCCCCCACGATCGTACACACTGTTGATAATGCGGTGTAGATCCTCATTCTTCGCCAAATCAAACATTGCCCCATGACCACCGACAATCAAAATTGCATCGTAATCAGCCGCGTTTATCTCGCTGATTTTTCGGGTGTCATCGGCCCGTCCAGATTCATACAATGCCTTGTACGTACCCTGCGGATCGTATTCTGGAAGTACACTACGCTCATCCAATTCTGGTTTTCCACCGAGCGGCGACGCCAAATCAACAACATGACCAGCTTCCTCAAGCGCTTTTAGTGGTGCAAACAGTTCCTCGCCCCACCACCCAGTGTGATAGTCCGTGTCCTTATATCCGCTTGATACAACCGCTAGAACTTTTGCCATGAAGACTCCTCCTTGTACTTCAAGTCACTTGATTTGAATGCCGTTCGCGCCCATTTATTAGCCATTTGAAGAGTGAGATGCATGACCCCGGCTTGGCTAGGACCATAACGCTGGCATTAATGCAGAACCATTGAAGCCTCGTCGACAATTCGTCCCAATATAACAGGTTAGCTTCTTTACCCAACAACAACTTCCGTCAATTGAGCAATTAGGTCTGCTTTAGGTCTAAAGCCCACAATCTGCTTTAACGGCTTTCCATTTTGAAACAACATCAGTGTTGGAATACTCATTATACCGAACTGCTGTGCCGTAACAGGGTTTTCATCCACGTCGAGTTTTGCAACCACTAACTTTCCTTCGTATTCTTCTGAAACGTCTTCGAGCACAGGGGCCATCATTTTGCATGGCCCACACCAAGTTGCCCAAAAATCAACCAGCACTGGTGTATCCCGTTGAATGAACTCTGCAAATGTTTTATCAGTGACCTTTTGAGTGGCCATTACAATTTCCCCTTTCACCGCAACAATTATCAGTGAACCTGAGTTCGTCTACTAAAGAAACTTTTGAAACCCTATTCCCCAAAACACCCCAACCTAGGTGAGTTGGCAAGTTGGGCTTCGTACGTGAGCTTCTTTCCTCAATGGAGTTACGAAAGGTAAGTAAAAAGTAACAGAACGTAGAATACAACCATTCACTTACTTTTGTAAAGCTTAGGTGTTAAAATAAGCTTGAGGTGAGAAAAATGAATCGCAACTATGATGAGATGTGTCCCAAATTCAAGGAGGCATTTGATTTACTGGGAAAGCGTTGGACGGGCCTCATTCTTCGCACTCTCTGTGGAGGTCCAAAGCGTTTCTCGGAAATTGCAGCAATTATTCCGGACATGAGTGAACGCATGCTATCCGAACGGTTTCGGGAACTTGAGTGTGTAGGCATTGTCCAACGAACCGTGTATCCAGAGACACCTATCCGAATCGAATATGATCTGACGGAGAAGGGAAAAGCGCTTCATCCTGTTGTTGAAGCCGTACAAACTTGGGCAGACGATTGGATTAATTAGGACTATCGTTATCTCCCACTTGAGTGAGCTATGATAAGGAGTTACAGATTCCGTGTTTGTCCGACAAGACATCATGTCCAAGAACAGTATCTATAATCCGGGTGCTTGATAGGTATTACTCTAATGAGACCTCTCCGGCATCTTGAATTGGGCGTTGAGCGGGCCAATTCACCAAGAATATCCCTAAAAAAATGAGTACGCCACCAATGAGAACTTCCCAGGTAACGGCCTCACCAAGTAGCAGCCAACCTGAGATTACCCCAAAGAAGGGAGCGAGAAACAAAAACGCACTGGTTTTCCCCGCATCCCCTTGTTGCAGAAGAAAGAACCACACTGCAAATTGGACCACCGAAGCCATAATTGCAAGCCACAGTTCAATCGCAATAGAGACGCCACTCACAACGAAGATTGGGTGTTCGATTGTAACTCCTGCAACCAGCAACAGTGCTCCGCCAAATAACATCTGGTACGCGGTCAGCACCCAAGTATCGATTTGTTTTCCCCAGTTTTTTACCAATAAAGTTGCAATTGCCCAGGATACGGCGCTTAAAAATGCAAGCCACGTTCCTGACCGGAAGTGTAGATGAAACCCCAAAGTGATGAAAACACCCACAAATCCGAGAAAGACTCCACTCCATTGCACGAGTCGGTATCTTGCACCCATGAAGATTGTCCCAAAGATGACTACAAGCAGCGGGTTCATAAACGTCAGGATTGACGACTCACTCGCCGCTATGGTTCTAAGACTAATAAAAATACACCCCATAACGCCAGCTGTCTGAAAGAGTCCAATGGTCCCTATCTTCAGCCAAACCCATAGACTCCTCGGATGATTTCTCTTTACCACAAATAAAGCCATCAGCACGCCTGCAAGGGTGAAACGGATCCCAACAAGAAGTAACGGAGAGACGTATTGTAACCCAATTTTTCCTATAGCAAACGACGAACCCATCAGGCTAGTCGTAATGAGTACAAGTACTCCAAACAACCATCGATTCATAAACTCCCCCCCTCCAAGCAGTATTGTAACCGCACTTTATTTCGGTTAGTATCGAAGTATCGATTACACCCTAAGAGGGGGAAGTACGATGCCATCGACTCCTGACATTTCACACGTTGCTGGTTTACTTTCTGATCCTTCTCGCTCCGCAATGCTCATCAGCCTGCTAGATGGACGTCCGCAAACGGCAACAGAACTCGCACAACGAGCTAAAATTACACCTCAGACCGCTAGCCTACATCTGTCCAAACTGGTTTCGGGCCATCTGATTTCTAAAGAGGTTCAAGGTAAATATCATTACTTTCGACTGACTGACCCGAACGTCGCTCATGCCATCGAATCCCTCATTGCAATTTCACCCCCATCGAAAATTTATTCTCTCCGAGAGGCGGACGAAGATAACGCCTTGCGGAAAGCCCGAACATGTTATGACCATCTCGCCGGAAGGCTGGGTATTAATTTAGCCGAGTCTATCGTTCGAAAGGGGTATATTGATATCTCTAATGAAAACTACAGGGTTACCGATGATGGTAAGGAATTTTTTAGTGATTTCGGGATCGATTTTGTAAAACTAAAACGTCGTCGTCGCAAATTTATCCATCCCTGTTTAGATTGGAGTGAACGTACGCCACACATCGGAGGAGCACTTGGGGCCGCACTGTTGGATCGAATTACAGAGCTTGGATGGATCGACAAGAAAGCATCGCAACGGGCAGTACGTGTGACAGAATTGGGGAAGGAAGGATTCCGTAATCATTTCGAGCTTTCAGTTGACTAAAAGTTCAATATTTCATATCGTAAATGCACCGAAAACCTATCCTCCTGACCCACGTCGGCTATTTTCCGTTTTAGGGCATCCGACGAATCGGCGGTAAACTGTAGTTCCTCTAACATGAACGACCGTATCACCAAAACACGGGTGTGACCAGCTACGATCCCTTACCTTTGGATGCTGGCGCTGAGGACGTCGATTTACTACTTATGCAGACCATAAAGCTGCCTAGGGTCCGTTGTGTTCCGGTACTGAAGAAGTAGACACCCCAGTTCCCCTCCCACCAGAGTTGGTCGTCGAGTTCCCCGTGCCCAGTATCGTGTTGTCTCCAAGATTACCTGGAGTCGTTGTATTGCCTCGAAGACCGCTTGTCACGGCGCCAGTGTTGTTCACAACCGTATTGTTCGTACTACTTCCGGCAGGATTCTCAAAATTAGATTGGGCCGGTTGTGAACTGGTGTTGTAGGCTGCCGAGGCCGTTCCTTGAGATGCTGGCAAAGGCCCCTGAGCGAATTTCTCTGCAACACTTCCTTGTTCAGCCAGACCCACAATGTCACCAAAAATTTTGGCCGCATTTGCGGACGGATCGAGCGGATACATGGTCATGTGGTGTTGCGGAGATGAGGTATCATAACCAATATGAATCGATCCCACAAGGTTTGGGGTGTAGCCGTCAAACCACGCATCTCGAATCCAATTGGGCACGCTGCTGTTTAACCCGGCACTGTACTGTACGGTTCCGGTTTTCCCGGCCACACCCCAGCCTGGAACTAGGGCGGCTGTCCCCGTCCCATAATCCACCACGTCTTGCATTAACCTCGTCATGGTTGTCGCCGTTGCCGGTGTCATGACTACCGTCGAGGACGGATGGAATTGGTAAATGGTCTGCCCGTCCTGATTCACAACTTTGTTAATCAAATGGGCCTTTATTTGAACACCATGGTTATCAAATGCTTCGTAAGCTTGGGCCATTTCCAATGGATTGACCCCATACTGCATCCCCCCGATGGCGATGCCCAACTGCTGCCTATCTTGCTGTGTCAATGGAATTCCGTCCTTCAAGGCAAAATCAACACCGGTTTGCAAACCAATCTCCTTCAGCAACCAAACCGAAGCAATATTTTGTGACCACTCCAAACCGTATTGCAAAGTGACTTTAGATGGGCCGCTCGGACCCTCCCAATTCTGAGGGATATAGCCGTCGCCAAAATCCTGGGGTTGATTATCCAGAATCGATGTTGGCCCCCAATTTCCACTTTGAATGGCAGGAGCGTATTCCATGATGGGTTTGATGGACGATCCCGGTGAACTATTGCTATAGATTCGGTCCAGCCCAAAGGGCACATACCCTTGTTGACGAGATCCGGCTACACCTAACAGGCCACCCGTCTTTGGATCGAGAAAGACTGCCGCACCCTCTACAGGACCTGGGAAATCGCTGTCGTACTTCCCAGTCCAAAATACGGAATGCACAGCACTTTGGACTTTCGGATCAATCGTGGTATAGATCTTTAAACCGCCATTGAGCAGTTGTTGCGGTGTGACCCCGTTCTTTGTAGCGTAATCAAATAAAACGTTCGTAAACAACGGATGCGTATCCCAAGACTGTGAAGGGATTGAATGATACTTCACACCAAGCGGTTGGCGCTGTGCAGCAGAGGCTTGTTGCTGTGTAATGTACCCGTACTTGACCATATTCTGAAGTACTTCATTTCGTCGAGTCCGTGCTGCTTGTGGATGAATCAACGGATCATAAGCGGTCGGTGCTTGTGGTAGACCTGCCAAAATAGCCGCTTCATCCAGGGTTAATCCATTGGGATCTCGAACCAAATCAATCCCGAAATAGCGCATGGCCGCTTGATACACGCCGACTGTATTTTCGCCTAAAAACACTTTGTTCAGGTACATTGTTAAGATTTCCTGCTTCGTAAAATGACGTTCGATTTGAACACCTAGCCAGATTTCTCGAAGCTTATAAGAAAGTGTTTTGTTGTCGTTCAAATATACAATTTTGGCCAATTGTTCTGCGATGGTACTCGCACCTTGACTTGCGCTTCCGGTGAGTATGTCAACATAAATTGACCGGAGTATACTTCGATAGTCGATACTGGATTCGGTCCAAAAGTTATGGTCTTCTGTTGCAACAAGTGCATCCTGTAAGCTTTTCGGAATCTGCTCATAGCGCAGAGAAATCGGGTCTTGACCAATTTTCATGTAAACCAAACCACTCCGGTCGTACACAATCGTCGGTTTGGGAGCGGATGTTAACTTCGATAGATTAACGGGAGCCTGAACGGACTGAATAGTAACTTTATTCGTGACTGGATAATTTATAGAACAGCCCGTCAGTAATAAAGTGCTTAGCATGACTAGAGAAAACCCTAACCTACGCAAGTTCATTCTCAACCCCCAGCTAGAGAGCAATCGTCTTTTATAGAGTGCCAATTATCCCCATGAGCACCTCTGATTGGGTTGTTTAAAAACTGTTGTGCACTCGTATACAGAAATGAAGCCCGTCATCAACTATATTCTTCAAACAATCGATTGACACGACGAGCAAGAGTCATAGGTGCATAAGTCAAAACTACAGTATGAATCATGGGTTCCCATAGAGGGATTCTTTTGGAAGTGAATGAGTGGCTCCTTATCTCGCCCGTCTTTTATGACTTAGTTTTAGCCCAAAATAAATTCCGACAAGAAGTACAATGACAATGATTGTCGGGACCATGTATTGATGGAGCACTTGGTGGTAACGAGACCATTCAATCCCGATGTACTTGCCTACAATGATGAACAGGCCCGCCCAGACAACAGCACTCACGGTATTGTAGGTGGTAAAAACCAGGAAAGACATTTTATTGATGCCAGCGAGATAAGGAATTAAGACGCGGATTCCCGCAATGAATTTCCCGAACAAAACGACCGGGCTTTGGTACTTGGTAAACATATCATTGGCCTTATCTAAACGTTCGTTTGTAATTCCGATATACTTGCCAAATCGTACAATTACCGGTCGTCCAAGAAACCGACCAATACCGTAGCCAATCGTTGAGCCTGCAATATTGCCCAAACTTGCAGAGACTAATAATGGCACCAGCTTAAATACATGCTGTGTCCATTCAATCCCTGAGATCGTAAGTGTCGTTTCTGCAGGAAACGGGATTCCGAGATTTTCCATGAACAGGATGAAAAACACACCGATATACCCGTAGTGGTGGATCAGAGTTTGAATATCAAAATGATGCATGGTCTTCCCCCTATTCAGTTTCTGGGCGACTCTTATAAACAAAAACTCCCGCCAACAGGAGCGGATGTGTGTAGGTCTTGATACCTTCCCAATTTTGCCCAAGCTTATATCCAGCGTAACCCAGCGCAGCAACCCATGGGAGCTACCCAATCGCGGAAAATAGCGTAAACTTCACAACGTTCATTTGGGCAATCCCTGCAGGCAGGGAGATGAGCGTCCGAATGCCTGGTAAAAGACGTCCAACAAACACGGCCCACTCACCGCGTTGATCGAACCATTCTTCAGTCTTCTTCAAATGACGTTCTGTAACATGTATGTAACGCCCTCGGCAAAGGAATACACGCACTCTCTAATACCATGGCAAGAAAGATGCCGATGTATCCCCCGATTGAACCCAATGAATCATAGCACTTCCCAATAAATTCACCTCGTTAATCATTTTCTCGAAACAAAAGACATCGCAGAAAGAAAAAAGGTTCACTCGGATCGTGAACTTTTGTGGGCTTTACAATGTCTTTACATTTGGTGAACAAAACATATGGGAGTGATTTTATGATTCACAGCGCTTTCTTAAACCCGTTCGATGTAACTCTTTATCATTTGATCAATGGACTTGCCGGGCACAGCCCTTTGCTGGATGCCATTATGATTTTCTTCGCAAAGGATGCCCTGGAAATATACGCGGTCTTGTTTGTCGTAGCCTGGTTTGCTCTGCCCAAAAAGGATATTCAGAACCGACACGCTTTGGTGGTTGCGGGATTCGCAGGAGTTTTGGCACTGATTATCAACGTCATCCTTTCACACATTTGGTTCCGACCCCGTCCCTTTACTGTATTCCAGAAAGGAACCTTTACTCAGCTGATTCCTCATGCCTCAGACGCTTCATTCCCCAGCGATCATGCATCCGGAAGCTTTGGCTTTGCGGCTGGTTCTTGGGGAAGACAGCAAAAGTGGATTAGCTATACCTTCACCATTATCGCCATCATCGTCATGATTGCGCGCGTATTTGTGGGTGTACATTACCCATCGGACGTCATTGGCGGACTCATCGTCGGTGTGATTTCTGGTAAAGTGATGTGGAAGTTCTCACGGTTTCTCTTCCCGTTGACCACGTTTGTGGCGAAACTCTTCAAGTTCGGTCCCAGCGCGAAGGTCGGGAAACATGCTCGATCGACATCACGCTCCATATCATAAGCTATAATTAATACAGAACTCCGTGGGAAAATACTTCCGGAGTTCTTTAGCAAAGTCTCCTATACGCCTTCAGAACACTTGACTGTTAACGTGTAATGCAATTGGAATATAATGGATAGAATCCAAAATAAATCAGGGCAACGATGAAGACATGGTTTACATTCACCACTTTGTGAATGAGGCACATTGTCCGATGGTAACATTTTACTCACATCTTCCGGCCGTTTCATTCCCTTAGATGACACAGCACTCCTTTGAATTACAATCAGCCCTGTACGGCTTGAGCACGTGTCTCGAATGACCGCAAACGCTTGATGCATAAGGTTTTTCTGGCGCACCCGTAGGGACTCGAAAACTCCCGCAAGACGCGGTTTAGTGGAATTGGGTGCACTAATTCCACTATGTGCCCTTTGGCTCAATCAAATTTATGTTAAACACCCTATATTTTCAGCAGGACGAACCCGCGAGTCAGACATTCTTGTTGTCATCTTTTCTAAGTGAACTTTCTCATTATTTCTAAGAAGTCACCTTCATGGATATCTCCCTTAACTGGGTCAATCACTACAGCCCGCAACAGGGTGTCCTGGGATTTCACAAAATTACTCGCGTGGGAACTAACGGCAACGGTTCCCTCGAAGGTGTTAAACACTCGAACATAGATAGCAAGGTCGTTACCAGATTGCACTAAACACCCAATATGCATATCAGTGGCTTTGGAAAACATAGCACCTATAGGAGAACCTTGTGCATTTCCAATCTGCCCACGTATTTCGTAATTTGCAATACTCTCAGCCTTATCCCATACACATTCCCTTAACAATTTCGCTGTATCATCAGTTTGAACGTAGACTGAACCCAACCAATAACACGCCAATTCATAAATAATTTTTAGAATGCCAATTTGGTATTTAACAGTATCGTACTCGATTGACATATTCATCCTAGTTGTAACGTCATGGTATTTTTGTTTCTTACTCGAAATTTCTTCCGCGCTCATCTCAGGTAAATTATTTCTTCTAACATGGCTATTCCGTTAGCTCAGCTTCCTAGGTATGGGAACATATGTTTGGTATAATGGATATATATCCCTGGAAG
>NZ_JAJFNK010000073.1 GCF_021739485.1 Alicyclobacillus tolerans | reverse complement strand
TCTCGGAACTTATTTGAGGCTATTATCTCTCCTCAAAACCTACCCGGCGAGGTGTTCTACATTTGACGCTTACGTTTCTTCCACGGGTGTAGCCTCGTAGGAATGCCGCCCCACAGTCCCGATGAGTTAACAACTCGTATACGCGAGCCTGCCTGTCGCAATCACAATGAAGCCTTGGAACCGTATATAATTTACCCAAGATCGCTTCTTGCTGTGGGTCATCATATAACCTTTCCGTACAGTTAGGGTTAATACATGCATACAATCCTGGAAGCCCACGATAAAACAAATGTAATCGTGTTGGGAGAAATACACGATCATCAGATGTCCTACGTGCAAAAGAACCTAGTGCAATCAACCCCTCAGTTGCTTTTTGCGCAATTAAGGCGCTTGCATTTGGAAACAAAATGCTGGCAAGCCGGCTCAGTTGTACGGCTTGACCACTTAATTGTTCGACCATAAGCTCAGCGGGTCCCCAGCCAGTTAACAATTGAAATAGATAATCTTGAACCTCTTGCAATTGGCTTGGCGGTGACGGCCAATTCAGAGCGTCTCGTATTTCCGAAATTGACTCAACAAGTGCACCGCTGTCGACTTCGGCTCTTTGAAATTTGTTAAGATCGAGTTGGCCCAGCGTGTTTGCTTCCTCGACTGTTCCGGGTCTACTACCGAACCTCGGTTCGCGAATTCCTTGAACTAAGTACATTTGGTTTGATGCAATCTCGGAAAGCCCAGTAAGCTGACAACTAAAACGTTTGACAGCGTCCTCTGCCTCGGCCCCTTTTCCAAGACTCGCGCTTGTCAAGATACAACGCATTCTATTTCGAGATATCCCTAAACGAGCCATCAAGCGCCGAATGAGCAATGCAACCTCGGCACCACCTGTACCCCTATACATATGAGCTTCATCAAGTACAAGGATAAACTGATTATGCTCATCTGCTTGAAGCCATTCTTTCGTTTGTTGAAAGATTGATCGTTCAATTGGTCGCATTAGCATGTACTCAAGCATGGAGTAGTTCGTAATCAAAATGTCGGGACACGACTTTTGTATTTCATCTCGTGTTAAAAGTTCACGATCTTCAGGTTGAGTTTGTAGTCGCTGATCCCAGTGGCGTCTGATAAATGGCTTACCCTTCTGTTTGCCGGATTGGTATACTGCGTTCTCCTCTTTATATTTCGCATAAAAATCAATTAGATTTTTACTCGGCCATTTGCCTTTGTCATTCAATACCTTTACAGCATTTTCATCCCCGGCATGCTTCAAGTAGAAGTCCTCAAATAATTTCCCAATATTACGAGAATCTTTCGCGCTTGTTCTATGTCCAGGATACGGTGTCCTTGAGGTGTAGGAACCAAATCTCACGGGTCGTTGGCGTCCACAGGAAAGAGTTCCTGCAACCCTTTCATCTCCAAATAGTTTCCTAATTCGCGCCAGTTGGTCATTTACCAATGCATTCATCGGATACAACAGCATAGCACGACATCCCGGTAAAGATGCAGTATCTGGTCGTTGTGTGCCCTCAATTGCCAATGCACCAAGTACAGGCATTAAAAAGCTTTCTGTTTTTCCGGAACCTGTACCTGTTGCAACTATGATGTCATTACCTTCTCCAAGGAACTTTTCTAATGCTTCCGTTTGATGCTGATACGGACGCGGGAAGATTCCGACAGAAGGCGACAATTTTGAGAGTTTAACAAGCGCGTTCTTTGCGGGGGCCGGAATATTCAACTCAGCATATGGGCGACCCAACATATAACTAGGAGTAGATTCAACGTACGGCTCTTGGCTTATCACACCTATTTGTTCCAGCATCTGATGTCGTTCATTAATCAGCCTCGTGTTACTGATGTGGTACGCTGATTCGAGATAAGATTTAAGTGCATTATGAAGTGTCTGTGTAACACCAAATACCCCGTTAGTTTTGATCTCGCTCATCCTTATCACCCCCCCGTGAAGACCGGACTGTATAACCGTGCATTGAAATAAATTTGTTTATTGTTTCAATATATCGTTCAGGTACATAGTAATCCGTTGTATGTTGACCTGTCGGTATCGGTATCGAGTAAACTTCAAGAATTCTTTCGAGGACCCTCGGTATCGCGGGAAACATTCGCAGCAAGTTATTTTTTCTATAGGTTGCTGTCCGTGGCAAGCCGTGCAAATGGCAAAAACCCAATTGCAGCCATCGATGATCGATCTCATTAGACAGTGGATACTCTCTGTTCAACTTTCCATCTAAGAACTGACCTATAAAATACCGAAATGGTTTGCCCATTCGACATAGCATAACGTTTTCACATTTGTGACCCTCTAAGAGCAACTGCCCTGGAATCCACGTTCGTTTAGTTGTGTATCGTAATTGTGCAATCGATGTATAAACCTCGTAATCCGCAAACGTAGAAGAACTCTCTATACCCTGTTTGTAAGATTTACTGACTAAATCTTCAATCCAAGATTCCACATTTTGCGGAACCCACCCTAAAAAATTGGAATCCACATCATTGGTTGAACCAGGAATACTGTGTTCTGCATTAACAAGTAATCGACCAACACCCGTACTTGAAACCTCCGTGAACTGCCGCAGTTGTGCCGTCGACAAACCTCCTATAATAGCAATGTCATCACTAAATTTTAGCCGAACTAATCTTATCGGTGTTGGCAGCCAAAATCCTCCACCTAAGTGAATACAATCACCTAATATACTTAAACGTTTCATGGTCCACGTTACTAAATTAACTTCCCGGCTCTCGGATTTAGTATTAGAAGTCGGTATAAATGATAAATCATTCCAGATAGGTGAGAGATAACGCCCCACGAAGTGACCCAGCTTGTGGATATGTACAGGTTTAAATTCCTTGTTGCCACCGGCCTCCAGCGAAAGCTCAAACAGTGACTTTCTTAAGTACTCTGCAAGTATCACAACAAGTCTCGTTATCTCATTGTTAAATCTCTCTACTCCAATTCCTCTTACTATCCGATCAATAACCATGTATTTTGTTATCGGCTGTATGTTCATTCCAATTCACCCAAGCGTATTTTGAGTAGAGTATTAATTCGATCATCCATTTCAAACTCATTTGCTAACTCATTGACCTTGCCAGGGTCACTCGTTAAGGCAAATGGAAACACCCATCCAAAGCTCAAATCTGATGATATCCTGACTAAGTTATGCTCCTCAATTATTTTACTATATGCTTTAACTGCAGCCGTTAGGGATTTTCTCCATATAACCCCACCCTTATTAGATACCCAATCAGGAATCCCTAATTCCTCCCAATCAAACTGATTACTGGGTGATTCTATAAAGCGCTTCCACGAATCATTTAATAACATCCCTGGAATTGCTTCAGACGCCGGACTCTCCTTCCAACCTAATGAATCCACACAAAAAATTGGACCCAGTCCCCATATTTCGCGTCCATACGGGAGATTCGTATCTCCATCACTCAGCGTACTGAATATCAACAAGGAGAAATCCCTGTTGACGTTTGCTTTCAACAAACGATTAACCACAAGTTCCCTGATAGTTGACCCAAACACTTCAAATGCAGATCTATTGATACCTTCAAAGATAACTGCGACCGGGAACTTCCGAGACTCTAGTACTTGTAACATCCCGGCAACTTCCTGTTCAATCTGGTCTCCATCTGATAGTCCGATTGGAATCCGCATTTTATACACAGATTCACCAGCGAGACTTAAGGCCGAGTACTCCGCAATTACGGTTGCCAAAGTTCCTTCAAACGTCACCATCTGTCCGGATGCTAAGGCCGCTAGTGTCTCCACAGTAATTTTTTTTGCATCCTTTGTCTTTAGTCCCATTCTACTTAAATTTTTCGACATATGTTCAGTCATCAATTTTAGGTTATCTATTATTTCCAAATCCCCATCCCATTCTGTGCGCACAGTTTTGAGTGGCAGTTTCAGGTCCGCTAACATCCCAACGCGGTTTGGCGTAGAAGAATTTACTGGGACGATACGTTCGTTCTGAGCATCGTTATTTTCAAGTTCCAGTAATCTGTTTTTCAAATCGTCTAATATTTCTTCAGATTGTCCCTTCCAAACCGATAGATTACTACGTAGGGATTCTAACTCTCCGTCCAATCGTAGTGTGTCGCTTGTAGATACAATATCAAGCATCGTTTCATAGTCTGATTTTTGTGCAGCAACTTGCGAACAAAGGTTTTCTATAGTAGCATGCACTGCACGTAAATTGTTGGAACTTGTTTGAGAGATATCGTCTAATAATTGTATTTTTTCGTGCAGTTCACTCACTGTAGCGGATGGCTCTCTTAGATGCTCTAAGTTCCTATTCATCGTCTCAAGAACGGTATTCTGTTTCTGTACCTGTGAGTCTAATACGATAGCTTTTTTCTCTATTGAAATTACCCTGTGTATGAGTTTAACTTGATTCTCAGAAGGAGCCATTAATAACAACCTATCCATGTCTTCACTTGGGACGAACGGCCCAAAATCATGCCACCTACGTAAAACGGCCTCCGATAAGCCTTTGTCCCAAGAACTCTTTACCACGCGGCTCATAAGTTCATCCCTAGTTGTCCCGTTACCCAGCATTTCCCTGACTAGAATTTTGAAATGTTCAGGGTTTTCCACCCCTAGGGCGTCCCATATACTTGAATGGTTCGCGGTCCATAGTAGCCACAGCTGTGCCATGATACTCCATTCTCTTTCGGTCCAATGACTAATGCGAGAAAAGAACGCCCGTAAACGAATGGGCACGCCTTTGCCAGGTCGGAACCCCTTTAAAACAGTAAGCTTTCCGATTATATCTTGAAGTTTCTGAGGTGGTATTTCTAGCGCAAACTCCCTCAACTCTTCCGCACTACGTTCGGCCAAAAATTTCCGTTTTTCCTGACTATAGTTAATCATTTGAATGACCCCTCGTATGTTTGTTGTCCACGAGCACTCTATTAGACTCAAAAAAAGCAGCCCTAACATGAGCCTCCAACCAGATTGGCACGCGACGCGTTGCAAGTTGGCGTATGAGTTCCTGGTCATATTTATCTAACAGAGGAAAATTTTTAGATTGGATAATTTGTAGCCACATTCCATTGGGCTTTGTATAGGAAGTGGTCGAACTCCTTAAAATCCAGTTAGCTCTTTTACGCCAACTACTGGCCATAAAGAGCTTCGGTTGCGTGAAAACGACACCCCCTTCAAGTTCTATCCTACCGAACCCTCCGGCATCTAATAAAATAGTGTGATGTGGACGTTGAAGAACCTTGTTCAATAGTGTCACTAGACTACTTTTATCATCAAACGACTGATCCGCAGACATATACACGGTGTTTTCCCAGCCGGAATTTCTATATTCAGTTGACCACGAAAACCTCATTATGATACGTTTAGATATATCTACCTCATAAATCTCAACTTCTCCTTTCCTAACTTTTGATAGGAAAGCGGTTGCTGAAGTGGTGTCGTGAAGAGAGACGGACAATGTTTTGTTTCCTTCTTCATCCACAATGACATTCTTACCTCGTAACTGTACACCTGGAAAATGCACTTCGCGTATGTCGGTATAGAGGCATACTAAATTAAGCGCAGTATCAATGTTATTGTCTAACCACAAGTCTGTCCGTCCCGGTGTCCACTTTCCTAGCGAAAATATGGACGTATTATAATCGCGTCTATTAACTTTTTGTATGTTCAATTCAGGTCCCATCACATTAAGCGTTAACCACTCTCTGGCACCCTTTGCTCTCACAATACTAATTATTACTTCCTCATTGGGAGCAACTACGAGGCTACCATCCGGTAGTCGGCGTTCTGAAACGGGGCTGACCAACTGTATTTCTGCCGGCGAGTACTCAACTCTCCGATTCAATATTGAATTAACCCACGACTCAACATCTTTACTATGTTCCGCGGGCATCCCGACAACAGCACCAAACCACATACCATTTTGACCTTGTAGCAGAGAAACTTTCAAATCAGCAGGCCACCAGTCTGGCACGGCTCTTAAGCTCCAAAGTAGGGAGTAGGTTTCACCCCAAAAAATAGAGTTTTGATCAGGGATTCGTCGACCACCACTTGATGAGTATCCAAAGACATTTATCGTCGCGTCGTTTAATCCCGGAATCGGCTGTCTCATTCTCCTGCACCACTCACTGTCATCCGTTCCTTCAACGACGATGGAGTAATCACTTAACCGTGGAATCACAGTAATTCTCCGGCCACCTGTAGGGATCGAATTAACCGGAAGGATGCGTTGTCCACCCAGCGAGAAAGGAAATTTAAGCTTTCCCCTGGTACAGTCTGGTTCTGGTATCCCGAGTTCTAGGTTCCACTGGTGAGGTTTTGAACCACTCTCGATTACAGTTAGATATAATCCTACTTGTCTATACAAATGCTTTAGTGCTTGTGCAGAGTGACCTGCAACGGAAACTCCAGGGGTATAAAGATCACATAATGGATTGGCTTGACCAGATGCATGTCTAAAATATGGTTCGATCTTTGTTCCCTTGTGTAATACTACAGGTGCACCACATGTTGGACAAATGTAAGCTTTTTTGCGTAACGTTGAAGGAGAAGATGCGTCTACATCAATGTTTCCACGCGACGTATCGAGTGCCCATCGCATCTTCATCCCTCCAAATGTCGATAACTGTCATATTTATTATAAGTTCCATTGTGTAGACACATCAACAGTATTCAGACGAATTGGTTTTATAGCAAATTATCCGCTTTAAGATGATAATATTTATTCATACTCCGACTCCCCGGTTGAAACATATAACGTACTCGAGGATATGTTGAGACTTCTTCATTTACATTAGTCACTGTGGTCCAAGAACATTTTGCTCCTTAATATTTTACGTTTCAGATCCAACGAGAAATTTGCCTAGGAGTGGGGCAATGTGATCAAGAGAGACAGCGAGGGGCAGTAATATTACGAGGAGTTGAGAATCTCACCAATGTTATTGAGCGGGAGATATTTGTCTCCTCCCACCTAAAATTCGGCACCATCGTATAAGAACAAATCACTCAGCTTAACTCGTCCCTTACCCTTCATTTTAAGTAATCCCATTCCACTTTTAACACGCGGTATAAACCAACGATGTTTCCAATAGTTTATTAGTAACTCAGTTTCCTTACTAGGATTTTCTAAATCTTTATAAATACTTTGAGGTTCCGTTTCAATTCCAGTTAGATACTCCCTCCAATTAGTCGATAAAGGAACCATGTAAACGAGACGTGGATTTTCATGTTGTATCAGTTGACTCAAACCAATGTGACGTAACCCGTTCTTAATAGTGCGCATCTTAAAATTGACGCCCGCAGCAAATGCCGAACTTTGGGGGTTTAGTTCCGAATGGATTCGTAGCAGCCTTTGAATCGTTCTATACGTCCTTTGAGAGAGATGAACGGATCCGAATCCTAGAGTTTTACCCACAAAATGATATTTTATAAAACCGTTTACTACTGGAACATTAATCCTATTATATTGACTGCTTCCTACATGATAAAGGCTGGTCGTATTCAGTAAAACTAAATTCGCTGGACGAGTTACATTTTGGCCCTTCATTCTACTTGCTATTTCACTAACTGCATTTTGATAACGTTGCTTGTAGTCATGAACTACCTGTGGACTGGCCATTAGCAGGGACACAAGTTTCCCACCCAAAATATCCGTATACGGCGGAATTGCACCACATGTCGTAATGTCCATCATTGACGAACCGACATGACGCTTTTTAATGTTTCGCACAGCTGTTCCCATGGCACGACGCCCGTCATCCTTTGATTTTAACCATTCAAATAAGTCTTTGTCGCTTGTGGTATTAGATTTACCGAGTCGGAATATAAACTTCGCCCGTAGAACATCATACAGGGCTAAGGCACGTTTACGCTTGTACGCCGGTGAAAATACTGCATTACCGACAGACTCGTCGCTCCGTTTCTCACCTTCTTTGTTAATCGATGGGATTTCCGCCGCGATATTTAGTAGGTGGGTAAGGGTATCTTGAGTTGGATTTTGGACTTCGGATGATGAGATGAGGTCCTGCCAGTAAATATCGGAAACGGAGCGTTCCAACTCCTCAATGAATGAGGAAATATATCGATAACCATCTGGCTTCCGAACAACGGTATCAATGGACCATCCAATTTCTTGGTCTCGACATGTAATCTGAACCACGCTGTTGCCCAAGGCACCTATTCCTATAATCGGATGGCAGTCACGAGAGGCGTCTCGAATTAAATACTGCATCTGTCTACCTGGCTGTGCACTATATGGTAGCGACCATGTATATCGAGCATATCGCCATATGTCCCGTAACCTAAGGTTTGTAAACGGATCTCTGCTTGTGTCGGCTAGCTGCAAATACGGCTGAATCGAACCTTGAAGTAATGCGTCCTGTGCCTCTTGGGGTGCGTTTAGGCAAGTGGTAAGATCTTGTATCAGTTTTTCAGGTGACAGAAATAGGTTAAGAACGCTTACAGTTTTACCTGCATAGGTGCGCTCCTTCTCCATGTAAGTGATAAATTTGCGAACTGATTCTTCATTGAGCTGTTCATTACGTGCTTCCACCAGCGATCGTCTAAGACGTTCCTTGATGTCATCACGATCAGTAGATTTTAAATAGTGCATTTCAGGAGGTACTGCGCGAAGGAATCCATCTTCATATAGTAGAGTCCAGCCTTGCCTAATGATGTCTTGTAGAACCTCGAAAAACAGCTGTGTAGAGAGTCTATCCTGCTCAGGTAAACTGCTTAATTCATTAGAGTCGAGCATTAACTCTATAGTATTATGAATAGATCCGCATGGAACCTCAGTCAATGTTTTGGTAAATCTACCGTACATGTTTTTTGCTGTGTCGGGTAAATTTGGCACAAAACTAAATATCCTCGAATTGGAATGCATTTGTTTATCACCTTAACTATAGGAAATTCACGACCTCACTATTTTACAACGGCATATGTCCAATTGCAGCTGCTAATTGGCTACATTCTGACCCCCTTCTCACTACCGTGTTTGTTTTGGGCGCTGTAACATGGAAGTAGACTAAATTGTTATGTCAGTAACAGGTAGAAATACTCAATAGCATCACTTCCAAATACCTGGAATTTTTGATTCCGTGCGATTGGAGAGGTACAAATGGAACTAACACGCCGTACATGTACAGGCACATTTCTTTCGACAGCTGTGATTGTAACGTTATTCCTTGGTGGCTGTGCAACGAGTAGCCATCATCATCCAAATGCAGTACAAAATTCACCCTCAGTTGCAAAGAGTCACTCCGGTTCTGCGGGCAATCAAGTGCCTTCGACTGCGAATATTAGCACAACTAAAACGGGCAAGCGAACCTCGAACACCATTCCCTTGGCTGCGAAACCAATTACACTATTATACGCCGGTACGAAATACACTCTTCCAGTGCCTGCTGCGGATAGTGGCGGCAACAGTACGAATGTGAGTGCTGTCGCAGTACCGGGAGGAATCGTATGGGTAATTCCGGCAGGATATCCGGATGTTTCGATGCACCCCACTTCATCACCATCCCTGTGGTTTACGCCAGGAAAGGCATCCGCAGGTGACCAATCGTTGTGGTCAGGAGCTAAGCACTTGTGGACGTTTAACGGGTGGCAAGGAAGCACTCCTGATTTGCTCGGAGCAACAGAGGGGTACGTTGTGATTCAATCCACTCAGTCAAGCGGAGCGACTCAAATCGACGCCATACAGTTTTCGACAGGCGGCCAAGCGTCGACGCTGCCGTCGTTAAAATCCATCGCCACCGTTCCAAAAGGAGATTTAACTGGGTATGGAAACGGCGTACTCACATGGAAGGATTCAAAGTCGAATGTCCATGTGGTCCAACTTAGTACCGGAGCCGAAGAAACGGTGCACATCCCGTCCCATCTCTCAACCTCTAAACAATCTACCAGTTTGTCTATCGATTATCCTCCGCAAGTCGTCTCCAGCGGTGTTACTGTCGGAGCGCAGTTTATTCCTGTGAAACTGATTCGCCAATCTTCGCAAATGCCATTGCCGTCAGGGTATCGCTGGGTGGGGTTGAATCCGTCGAATGCCAAAGACGTGGCCATTCCCGCGTCCTGGACTGTTGTGAAGAATGAACCTGGAGGAAGCAGTGTTGGCTTGGTTGCTCACAACCCGAAAAATCCAAGTGAGAAAGTCACGCTGTGGTTCAACGCCTGTGCCGGATGTTATTCGCCAGATGTCACATCAGCTGAAATGGTAAGCGCGCCTGATTCCCCCTTGCTAGGCGTACAGAAAGGTGAAACGTACGATTGGTTGAACGATCACACGGTCGCCTACACAGTTCCATCAATTAGCAAATCCAAGTATCCGACCTATGGATTGACTCGAACGTTCACAGATGCGTCGGGCAATGAGGAAGTTACGGTCAATGTCCCTTCTACAGACAGGAAAATGGCAACACTAATTCTAAACTCTACCTTTTAACATATTGCAAGCAAACAAAGAACGTTATTTCCCATTTGATATACTAGGGTGTTTTACATTGAGATTTATCCGATTTTGCTGACTCTTGTTCGCTGGTATTGTCTCGCTTGACAATAAATCGCCGGATATCGAAAGTAGCTGCAGTGGTGTAGGAAGACTTAGACATGTTTGCCGCTTCTTAAGAATTCAGAAAAACCTGGCGCTCCGACATACCGCGTTTTTGATATTTATACAGGTTGGTCAGCCGTTTCTTGTATCGGATTTGCGCCTATAATAGTTCAAGAAAGCATGGTTGGGGTTCTTCGCACCATTCGTTCCTTTGATATCGGATCGTGACTTGGAAGATAAACTGTAGGTTCTACGCGGATAAACCCATGAATTCGATCAATTGTTGCACCTGCAAGATTTGCATTTGGAGAAACACCGTCGACACTTCTATCAATCATAAGTTGCTCAGTATAGGAAGTATCACCTGCAAAAAGATACGTGATTTGCCCATCGCGAAGAATAACGGACTGATGTCCGAGGGTATGTCCTGGCGTCGGAACAACTAATACATCTTCAGCCTTTGTAACCGTATATCCTGTTCTGAACGCACCATACTCCCCGACGGTGTAGTTCACAATTCTTGGATCAAACCATTGGGGGAAATAGTGAGGTAAGTAACCTCTTAATTTCCCCTTAAACCCCAGAGACAATGTATATTCCTGCCGTGATACCAGAATTTTGGACTCTGGAAAATGAGAAATCCCACCAGCGTGATCTGTATGAAGGTGAGTCATAATGACCCACCTCACGTCGTTTAGAGACAGCCCTAGTTTTTTGATTTGTGGTCCCACTTCTTGCTCTGGTTCCACCTGCATTTGTACACCAAAACGGAAATATGGATGCCATTTTGGAAAATGAGATGGATTGGACGTTCTTGCTGTTTCCCCTGTGTCAATTACAATGATTCCTTCTGGGTGTTCGACTACCCAGCAGTATATAGGCAACCATTCTGTCCACGTCTTATCCAGTAACGTGTTAAGACGCCTTCCGATTGACCCTACTCCTTTCCTTTGTCTGGATTTTACCGAAACAAGTCCAGTTTCAATTGCGTGGATTTTCATTCTGAATCCCCCCCTTAATTTAGTTAGCATTTACTAACCAGCGGACGCAAAGTTACTTACTTTAAACCGACCAATCCTCGTATCCGTTCTTGGATCTCAGTTTTCATATCACTGAGAGTCGGCGGAAGTCCGCCCATGTCACTAAACACGGCTAAACGTGTAAACGCACCTATGACCAGTGCCGCCGTTAAGCGTGCAGATTGCTTAGGAATTGCCTCTTCCTCTATACCTAACTGAATAAAGTCAGTCATAGCCACAATTGGCAAACGATGCGTGGCTCCCAAACGAGCAAAAATCTCGTGTCGTTGACCCAGTAAGAGCAGACCAAATCGATCTTTATCATGCTGTTCCAATATGTCTACAATCATTTTATCCAGTCGATGCTCAAAAGGGCTTTCAAATTGGCGATAATAATCAACCAACTTTGAGTACAGATCAGAATACCTGGAAAACACAGAAAGAGCCACGTCATCCTTCGACTCAAAATGTTTGTATATAGCAGCATCCGTGACACCAGCTTCCCGCCCAATTTCTCGAACACTTGTCCCCTCTATGCCTTTACGAGAGAACAACCGGATCGCTGCATTGACTATTTCATCCTGCTTGCTGTCAGCGTGTGATTTCTTCATGACCATATAGTAAGCAATCGCTAACCATATGTCAAAGTTCGGCACGCAGCGTTCTAGTTTATTTGCGGTGTGTTATAGCTAGTAGCCCACAACGTTATAATTCTAAGGTCTTCTGCCATATAACGACCCCATAGCTTTAAGGTTACCGTTTGATTGAGTGATTTTATTGTTATGCGTGGAGGCATTATTGGCTGATAGATATTCGTTGCTTGAGAAGCTCCTGAACTTGCTCCGAAGAACGGCTGATTCTGGTTCACTGAGGCTCCAGCCACCTCTCATAAGGGTGTTTTTTAACTGGCATTGACTCACCAGTCAAAAAAGATTGATCGATAAATGTGGCTCTTCTAGGAGTATTCCTTCACTTCGCACTTTTTCATCCGAACGGACTCGTACAAGATCGTCCACACGCAAGTTTTCAATCGGGATGTCTACCTCGTCCCCATCACCAAGCACATGAGTCACCTTCGCTCCGAGTTTTGCAAGTTCCTACCACTGCAGCTGACGATTTGGCTTATGCAGCTTGCGCTGCAGACTCTTGTTGAGCATTCGCATACATTAATGAAATATCCAACTTTTCTCTAAATATTAAAAAGAAGCGAACCCTGAGTTCGCTTCTTTTATTTGACGTTGTTCATTCAATGTTAGTACCCTACCACCTGGTATCCTTCTTCAATTAAACGTACCAGCGCTTCACCAGCAGGTTCACCATGGAGTCCCTCACCGGAAACTGCGCTTTCCACATCGAATTGTTGAGCATTGAACGGACAGTATCCACCGTGCACTTCTGCATCTCGAAGCATTACTAAAGCTTCCTTCACTTTGTCGCTCGGTTTCCCGACTAATTCTACACCGGGTCCAAAAAAATATACTTCTACGTCTTGTCCTCGATTTTTCTTCAATCGACTCGCCAGCATGATTCCAGAAATCGCTTTTGCCTCAAGGTCAGGCCCAGCTGTAATCCAAAATGCAACCTTAGCCAAGAAATTCCCCTCCTCAATTTAAACGCTGACATATAACAATTTACTACATTGACCACTGACCATTCTGCATCATCGGAAAGGAATCCGATTCAATCCCGAGTTAAGCCTTGACATCTGCAAATTTTATCTTTCTTTCCTCAATTTGTTGAAAGGCCTGAGCCGGCAAAGGCTTTTCCCCGCCAATGAGGCGAGCCTGGAGGATTAGCTCTGCCGCTTCATCCAGAGTCGCCAACAACTGTGCAGTATCCGCTGGGGATTTTCCAAATGCCAAGACCCCGTGATTAGCGAGTAGCACAGCAGAGACTCCTGGGTTTGATTTAGCAGCATTAACAATGCCCTGAACTGAGGCATCAGAACCACGAGGTGCCCATGCAATCACGGGTGTCGGTTCTGTCACTCCAAAACGCATTAAGGGTTCGTAAACTACGGGAATGGGTTCATGGGCAATTGCAAACACCGTAGCGTGCGGTGCGTGTGTATGAATGATGCCACCAACGGAGTCTCTCGTCCGATAGACGGCTGCATGCATCTGAATAATTTCGGCCTGCGTTGGCATGACTTCACCCTCTAAGACTGTACCATCCGTACGAATAACGGCAAAGCTGTCGTCATCCAGGTTGGCCACGTTTCCTCCGCGTGTCATCAGCATCGTATCTGAGGATAAACGAGCCGACAAGTTGGCATGATGACCTCGAAACATCAAACCAGCATCACGCAACGCCACTGCAGCTTCAATTAGTTCTCTCTTGGCTTGTTGAATGTCCATCACTGAACACCTCCACTAGATGTTTTTAACATCATACTGTATAATACAGTTGTCGTGTGCTTCTGTCAATTTTCACAGACGAAACATACCACTGAGCTATTGGGACATCTCCCCACCAAAAACCAGTGTCCCCAAATCAACAGCAAATTACAGAAACCGTATTGATAAATATCTAGGTTAGAATGTATGAAAAATCTTGAAACCAGGGGTATGTACAGTTCGATTATACTGCAACATACAGTATAATGTGTTTAATTCATGCTGAGGAGGGTAACTGATGGTCAAAGAAGGTGGGGTTCCAGGGAAACAGAGCCGACATCTACCTGCTTTTATCCTTTTATTTTTAGCCGAACAGGATAAACACGGAGGGGCATTATTAAATCGACTTACGGATGTTATGTCCGGTCATCAGGCCATTGACAGTGGGGCAGTATATCGTGTGTTGCGTGATTTAGAGCAGCGGGGCTGTGTGACATCCTACTGGGATACAGACGAACCAGGACCTGCGAAGCGCCAGTATCACATTACATCGGAAGGCATTGAGGAATTGGAACTGTGGTATAACGACATTTGCCATCGAAAAAAGAATTTAGAATATTTTATGGAACAATACGAATCTCTTAACAAAAATTACTCTCCGAGGACTGACATATGAATCAACATTTAACTTGGCAAGCGCGCTACATAGATAAGTCATGGTATCGCTGGATTATGTTTGCAACCGTTGTCACCGGTACCTTCATGGTGAATATCGACAGCAGCATTATGAACGTGGCTATTCCAGTCTTAGAACGAGATTTTCATGCAGGACCTGAACTCTTGCAGTGGGTGATTTCCGCCTATTTGCTAGTTATAACTGGAATCTTACCAGTTGTTGGCACTTTATCGGATCGCGTGAACCGGAAAAGCGTCTTTATTGTGGGGGTGACTGTATTCACGGGTGGCTCCGTTCTCTGTGCTTTCTCGCAAAGTATCGATCAACTCATTTTCTTTCGGATCCTCCAATCCATCGGGGGTTCAATTATCATGGGAAACGTAATGTCGATTGTCTCGTACATCTTCCCTGCGGGTCAGCGTGGCCGGCCCCTCGGTTTAATTGGGAGTGTTGTTGCAGCCGGTACCATTGTTGGACCATCCCTTGGCGGTATCCTAATTTCTCTCTACAGTTGGAGGTCCATCTTTTGGGTGAACGTACCAATCGGTATCCTTTCCGCTACAGCTTCCTTCTTCCTTCTCATTCCGATCCGCAGTGACAAACCGCGAAGGAAGTTTGACATCGTTGGATCCATTTTGTTCTTTGTGGGTATCATCTGTCTTCTGCTGGTTATTTCAGAAGGGCAAACCTGGGGATGGACAAGTGCGCGGATTCTGGTGGCGTTTGCCTTGAGCGTTGCAGCACTGGCAATCTTCTTAAGGCATGAATTAAGAGTCGAAAGTCCGGTAATTGAACTTGCGTTGTTTCGCTCTCGCACATTCACTCTAGGAAATTTGGCTGGGTACTTGTCTTACATCATGATCATGATGCCAGGCTTTCTCTTGCCCCTTTATATGCATGATGTTTTACACATTTCAACAGCTCATATTGGTCTCTTACTCACGCCACAAGCCATTAGTATGATTTTATTTTCACCCCTGGGCGGTTGGCTGGCGGACAAATACGGTGCAAACTGGCCAGCAACATTAGGGCTTTTAGTGGCTACTATCGGTTTAGGAAGTATGGCTCTTTTCAATACATCATCTTCATACTTAGATATTGTCATTGCTCTTTCCATCTTCGGACTGGGTATGGGAGTATTCACTTCACCGAATAACGTCTCCGTACTTGAAAGTGCGCCGGTCGAAAAATCGGGTTTAACTGGAAGCCTGATTGCGGCAGTCAGAAATTTTGGCCGAGTGTCGGGAGTTGCCTTTGCAGTACTGTTCCTTCAAGCATCTGGGGCCAACCTGCAGTCCAGCTTGGGATTTGCAAAGGCATCGTCGTTCGCATTCACAATGGCTGTGGTGATTGGGCTAATCGGAACGACCCTGACAGTAACACGACTTCTTGTGGGACAGAAAAAATCACGTCTGGCCGAAAGTTCTAGGCAGTAGGTCGTGCTACTTGTCTCTACAGACGGCGGCACTACCTGGGTACAGGCTTCACATCCACATTGGTAAGGAATCATGAACAACTCACGAAAAGCATCAATATGGCGTAGTTATTTTATGATCCTGGGCGGGACCTTAACCCTCAGCATGGATTCGGCGTGTACGCAATTTCGAGTGTTAGCGAGAATTTTAAGGCCATAGGCGTCCAACCGGGCGGGCTAACGTATTGTAATGAGGGCGAAGGTCCATTATTCTCTCATACTGTGTAATGGTTTTGACCTTTTTAACGTTAAACCCGTGCTTCTACACATTGTTGGCGTTTACGTGCGGCCAACATTTCTTGCCTTTCATACGAAACAATCTCGTATCTCTGCACTCAGAAATGAACCGATAGAACATGATCACGACCTAAAGGGGGCACAGCACACTCACGGAGCAAACCCTTGGCTCTTGAAAAATGCCTATTCTCCACCTAAGAAGATATTTGCAACGTCACCGCGCATTTCTGCGTTTCTAAATGGCAAAAAAACAGATCAAATCATTTTCGTGTTCTCATCGTGCCCCGTTTGACAATAGATCATAAACTATTGCCAGGTCAGTTATATTCGATAGGAAGCACTCTTTGAAGGTCTCGCACCCAAAAGACAAAGGGAATCTGTGACCCATTCATCAACAGCTCGAACTAAACCCCTCATTCAAATTGGGTTTCAGAGAACGGGTCTGTTGTACTTAAGTCGGACAGCATACATACGAATAAACACGACAACAGCGATTAAAACCAA
>NZ_JAJFNK010000072.1 GCF_021739485.1 Alicyclobacillus tolerans | reverse complement strand
CTCGTATAGCTTTTCCATTTACAAGTGGGGGATTTTTTAATGTCCATGTGGGGGAATTTTCAGTTGACAAATACACCCATCCGTTTGTCGGCTTCATGTTTATTTCCGCAGCTTCATGTTCCATACGCTTTTGTTCCTCAGCAATAAATCGGTCAACATCTCGTACACGTTGACTCCAATAAATGAATTGATTCAAAATAATGGCTCTATATAGGTCGCCAGTGAGCCTCACCAACTCTTCCTTGATCACAATCCTTTTTAGCTCATTTGGAATGTTCATGTGAAAACCCCAATTCTGCTCCAAACGTAATCGTTCTTACGATGTGATGTTTTAGAGCATCCCTTCTGATATACCTCGCCTTGATACGAGATCCCTGACCACCAATCGTGCGATTAAATCCTCTGCAGCATCTGGGTGAGGATGAGGAACACGATTGACGCGAATCACCACTTTTTCTGGTCCATTAGACGGTTTCCGTCTCAAACTCATTTACACACACTCCTAAAATTCTAAGTCGCGTATTGCAACATTGATGGTTAAAAAAATTGCATCCATTCGCACCCCACTACTTGGGCGATGCGCTTCGAAACATCCACACTTGGATTTTTAACACCACACTCAATTTCAGATAAATAATTGCGAGAAATCCTAGCCCGCATAGCAATTTGCTGCTGGGACATACGCCGCTGATGGCGTAAACGAATTAACCACGTACGTGGTTGTCTATCCATGGCTCTACCTCCTCTATCGCGAAACGCGACATTCATTTTGATAGACAAATCATAGTTGCGATATGAGACTATGGTCAAGTATAATGACGCTATCAGCGACGGCTTTTTTCGACACTACTCGTCGCACAAAGAGATTGGAGGTGGAACCTCGGTGACACTTGGCGAGAGATTGACACAGGCCAGGACCGCGAAACAACTCACCACTCAACAAGTCGCAGATGAACTGGGAATTGCTCGTTCAACATATACGGGGTACGAAACAGAATATCGGGAACCCGATACGAAGACCTTAATTCGATTGGCGGAAATGTATGAGGTTTCGTTAGATTGGTTATTGACGGGAAAAAGTGGGGATGACCTTCCGACACTCCCACCGGAGGAACGTGAGTTTTTAACATGGGTCAAAAATCACTTAACCGGAACCTTTTTTTACGATTTCAGTAAAAGTCCATCTACCCGAAAAAAAGAAATGATGCGCGGGTTACGACTTATTTATGAACTGGAAAAGGGACGAAAACCCGGACAGAAACAAGGAGAATGATAAAGAGAAAATTTACGGGTTTCCCCTCATTCTAGTGAAGGACACCACCATGAAAACAGCAAGAATGGGGACGAATACAAGGGTGTGTACGATGATAGAGAATTATCAACCCTCTAAATTGGAATGGAGAATTTTGCACTGCTACAGACGACGTAACATTCAATCACCAAGCGAAATCGACATTGAATCATTTGCAAAGGAAGCAGGTATCTGGGTGCATCATGAGCCGGTCGAAAGTACCCATTTTGCAATGATTGACGACATGTACACGATTATTGTTGATAATCGGCTTCCACATTCACAGCAACGGGTAGAATTAGCTCATGAGTTTGGCCACGTATTATTACATACAGGGGATCAGGAGGTGATGTGCCCGGATGAACGAAAGCGACAAGAACGCCAGGCGAATTATTTTGCCATGTACGCACTAGCACCAACTTATTTGATTGCCCAACACATAGTTGAAGATTGTTCGTGGCAATCCCAAGTGGTTCATCTCGCCGACGCGTTTAATGTTCCCTTACCATTTATGGATGCACGTCTAATGCTGTTGACTCAGGATGTATATGGTCTATCAGCTTGGACAGGACATTCAGGCGATATAATTCGGGAATATACAGAAGACTACGATTACTCATATCGGCACCCGCTTGACGAGACGCTTGAATATGTAATCTACAACGGAGAAATTTTAGGCCTCCGCAAGCGGAAAACTGTTTGGCCCCTATAATCAAACTCATACATGGGGTGATTATCGTGAAAAAGACATTACGTGCAGTCGCTTACCCACGTTATAGCTCAGACAACCAGCGTGAAGAATCCATCGACGCACAAATGCAAGCTATCCAGGAATATTGCGACCGTAAAGGCTACACCCTGGTTGGTAGTTATCCCGATGAAGCACGCAGTGCGACCACAGACAACCGTCCTAACTTCCAACGGATGATTGCTGACAGTGAAAAGGATTTATTTGATGTTGTATTGGTCCACAAACTGGACCGCTTTGCGCGAGATAGATACGACAGTGCTTATTACAAGCGACAACTCAGGAAAAACGGTGTGCGGTTAGAAAGCGTCCTAGAGCATCTGGATAATTCGCCCGAATCGATTATTCTCGAATCTGTCCTCGAAGGCATGGCCGAGTATTACAGCAAAAATTTAGCGCGAGAGTCGCGCAAGGGAATGCTGCAAAACGCCTCAAAAGCAATTCATGCTGGAGGGCGACCTCCTTATGGATACAGAATAAATCCAGAGACATTGAAACTCGAAGTAGACGCGCAGGCAGCTAAGGCCGTACTCATCTACTTTCAAGGTGTGGCTGAAGGTCGCTCTACAACCGCAATTGCCGATACGTTAAATGAGCTTGGTTATCGTACACAAACCGGCCGCCGATTTACGCGGAACAGCTTTGACGGTTGGGCAAGAAATAAAAAATACATTGGAATTTACACGTGGGACATTAAGTCCTCAAAAGATGAAGATGGTCGGAGAAACAATCATCGGTATAAGCCAGAAGAGGAGCAAATTCAAGTCCCTGGCGCGGTACCAGCAATTGTCCCCGTAGAGCTTTTCGAAAAAGTAAATGAGTTGATGGAAACACGTAGATTGAAGCCTGGTCGATTGAAGGCGAAGCAAGTATATCTCCTTGCAGGCAAAATTATCTGTGGTCAATGCGGAAAGTTGTACCGAGGTGAGTCTTATCGAAATTCAAAAAGCAGCCAAGGAACAATTTTAAAATTTTATAAATGTGGAGGTCGGTGTGGGAACACGAACTTGCGCAAATCAACGATTGAGGAATCGATTATTCAAAACCTCATCGACAATGTTTTCAGCGAAGACGCGATAAAGAACATTGTGGTCAAGGTGAAAGAATTGTATCAAAAGGAACGAGAAAGTCATGGCCTAGATTTGCAACCCATCCGAAATGAACTTAACGAAATAAATCGCAAGCTTGATAATTGGGTTGATGCACTTGGAGAGGGCGATGTAGTAAAGGACCTAATCAGTCAACGAATCCGAGAGGCCACAAATCGGAAAAAAGTATTAGAGTCAGAGCTAGAACGAATCAGTGTGATGGCAACCACACTCGACATAAACGAAGAGCTCATTCTTGAGGTTTTGACATCAAAGAAAAATGCACTGTTCTCGTTCAATGAAGAAGAGCAGAAACAGGTCGTTCAGGAATTTGTAGATAGGATTGTCATCCTCCCCTCCAAGTCCATCGACGACTTTGAAGCAGAGGTTACGTACAAGTTTTTCGAAGGGAAAAATGGCTCTACAACAGGCAAAAACCCATCTCCGGTAGGAGACAGGTTTTTTAATGGTGGAGGCGACGGGAGTTGAACCCGCGTCCGAAGACCTCGCTACATGCACTTCTACGGGTGTAGTACGCCTATTGGGGTGTCCCCATCGAGCGCGGACGCACACGCTCCCAAATGGGTAAGTTCGCTAAGTTTCGCCGACGGTCCGCGAACGGTGACTGTCGACTAGCCCGCTAAGTTGACGTTACAAAGTGTGCACGGGCGACACACATTGTAACGGTCTAGCTGCAATTAAGCAGCGAGAGCGACGTTGCTGTTTGAGGTAAAGCGATTAGCTTTGCCAGTTATTCTTAGGTCCGCGTTTTTAACGTGGCCTCGCAGCCCCACGACCCGCCGTCCATGCTCGAACAATCCCCGTCGAATCCGAAACGCCCCCATGTTATGGGCCGGACGACTAGTAAACTTCTCCGGTCTCGAGCTGGCAAAACCCGATGGAAAGTCGATTCGCATACAGCCAATTGACGAACCATCGTCGGCTTACTTATCATATAACACTCGGCCAATCCCTGACAATAGCAGTTTGTTGGCAGCCCTGCCACTGCACTCGTTCGCACACGATGTGCAATTTGCGGATTGGACGTTGCGATCCTTCGCAGTGTCACCGAAGTTGCCTTTGACACGCGCCGTTCAGGCTTTTTGCCTTTCCCGCAGCGCCTTGGCAATCTCACGGTTGGCATCCCGCTTCTTTGCAGCCTCGCGCTTGTCGTGGAGCTTTTTGCCTTTGGCCAGCGCCAGTTCCACTTTGCAAAATCCATGGCGCAAGTACATTCTCGTGGGAATGAGCGTATAGCCCTTGTCCCGGATTGCGCCGATAAGCTTCGCGATTTCGCTGCGGTGAAGGAGAAGTTTGCGAGTCCGCAACGGATCGTGATTAAAGCGGTTACCTTGCTCGTACGGACTGATATGCAGGTTGTGCAAAAACACTTCCCCGTTTTCAACCCGGGCGTACGCATCGCGCATGTTCGCCTTTCCGCGTCGGATCGACTTTATCTCCGTTCCGGTAAGAACCATGCCCGCTTCAAAGGTTTCCTCGATGAAGAAGTCGTGGTACGCTTTGCGGTTTTGCGCAAGTGCTTTATCCTGATCCGTCTTTGCCATACCTTCACCCCGACTGCCCGTGCCGTCGTCATAGTCAGCGGATTCAACCTCGGTCAATCCGGCCGACTAGACGCAATCGTATTCCGTACACTTCAGGATACTACGGAACTTGCCACCGCACAAGCTCACAGGTGATTCCCCGCACGGCCCCGTGTCATTTAGACCTGCGCGCCTTGGCTTTTTTCCCAGCCCGCACGCCCCCGGCCACAAAATCACTGGGTCCTTTTCCCTTTCGCCGTTTAGCGCCTGATCCCGATGAAGGTCCAAACGACCGCGATGACCCATGGACCGAATCGCTGGAAAATTGACTGGATGACCCACTTTTACGTCGACCGGAATGTCCATCCCCTTCTGAGTCTCCCGTAACGGCAGCTGCATCCCTGCGGCGGCGTTTGTCTCCCGGCTTAAATTCCGAAGCTTTGGCATCGCCGCGACCGTAGCCACTGTGTCCTTCGCTTCGGCCATTTTGTCCTTCGCGTTTGCTTCGTCCGCCGCGGGTGCTTTGTCCCTCGTGGTTCTCGTGGCCGTAGCGGCTGCCGTGGCGTCCCCCGCGGCGATTCTGACTGCTTTGCCGCTCCGCAATTTGCCTGCGGCGCTCCTTGGGTCCGAGGTCTTCGTCGTAAATGACGACAGAAACGCCGTCTTCAACCACCATCGTACCTTCGCGCAAGTGGCTGACGAGTTCAAAGTCGATCGTAAGGTCTTGTTTGCTCGCACCAATAACTTGAACGCGAATTGGGTCACCAAGCCGGAACACGCGGCGAGTGCGCTCCCCGACTAAGGCCATCTGCTTCTCGTTAAGGACATAGTAATCGTCCGCCATGTAGCTGATGTGAATCAGGCCTTCGATGCCGTTTTGCAACTGAATAAAGAGCCCGAACTGCGTGACGCCGCTGATGATTCCGTCAAACTCTTCCTCCAGGTGATCGAGCATGTATTCCACCATCTTGAGCTGATCGGTTTCGCGTTCGGCGTCCTGAGCGACGCGTTCCCGTTCACTGGACTGAATGGCGGCAGTATCTACCTTTTCGCGCAGCCGTTCCTCTCGCTCTTCGCCCATCTTGCCGCGCAGAGCTTCCCGAATAATCCGGTGGATCATCAAGTCCGGATAGCGGCGTATCGGCGAGGTAAAGTGCGTATAGTACTCTGCCGCCAAACCAAAGTGTCCCACACACTCCGGCGCGTACCTCGCCTGCTTCATGGAACGCAGCAGCAAAGTCGATATGACGCGTTGCTCGCGGGTGCCGTCTACTTTCTCGAGGAGCTGCTGCAGCGACCGCGGATGGATCTTGTTTCCGAGACCCTTCACGTGCAGGCCAAAATTGTGGACAAACTCGTTAAATTCGAGCATCCGATCCAGATCGGGTTCCTCGTGGATCCGATACAAGAACGGCGTGTTCAGCCAAAAAAAGTGTTCGGCGACCGTTTCGTTGGCGACGAGCATAAACTCTTCGATGAGTCGCTCTGCAATCGCCCGTTTGCGCGGCAGTACGTCCGTTGGATGACCGAGGTCGTCCACAATGACCTTGACTTCGTCAAAGTCAAAGTCGATGGCGCCTCGTTCCATGCGACGGGTTCGAAGAATACGGGCCAGCTCCTCCATCCGCAAAAACAGCGGCTCTAAGTCCCGGTACCGCGCCACGGTCTCCTCATCGCGATCGACGAGGATTCTATTCACATTGGTATACGTCATGCGCTCTGTCGTTCGAATGACGCTGGGAAAGATTTCGTGATTGACCACTTCTCCAACGGGCGTGATTTCCATGATGCACGACATCGTCAGCCGGTCCACTTGGGGATTGAGTGAACAAACGTTGTTTGACAGGCGCTGCGGCAGCATAGGAATGACGCGATCGACCAAATAAACGCTCGTCCCCCGCGTGTACGCTTCCTTGTCGAGCTGGCTGTCCTCTTTGACGTAGTACCCGACGTCCGCGATGTGAACGCCGAGTTCAAAATTGCCGTTTGCAAGGGGCTTCACGTGAACCGCATCGTCTAAGTCTTTGGCGTCTTCTCCGTCAATGGTGACAATCACTTCGTCGCGCAGGTCCCTGCGCCCTTCGTAGTCGGCGGCGGATAGTTCCAACGGAATGGCTTCCGCCTCCGCAATGACGTTTTCAGGGAATTCCTCGGGCAGTCCATACTTTCGGATAACACCCAGGATGTCTACGCCAGGCGCATCCGGGTGGCCAAGAACCTCCACAACTTTGCCTTCCGGTCCTCGCGTCGGCGTCGGGAACGCGGTGATTTCCACCACGACAATGTACCCGTCGTGCGCGTCCAAGGTATCCTCCCCTGCGATGAACACGTCTTGGGGAAAGCGCTTGTCGAGCGGGGAAATAAACGCGTGATCGCGGTGTTTCGTGAACTTGCCCACCAGCCGGTTGTTGGCCCGTTCCAGCACGCGGATGACCTTACCTTCACGACGCGGTCCTCCGGTGGCCCGTTCCACGCGGGCCATGACCTTGTCTCCACTGAGGGCACCATTCAGGTCCGTTCCGGCAATGTACAAATCGGGTTCCCCGGGGATTTCCGAGATTAAAAAGGCGTACCCGCGAGCCTTCATTTGCAGCCGGCCAACTACCAAATTCATCCGTTCCGGGACACCGTAGCGGTTGGTACGCGTTCGGACCACCGCGCCTTGTTCCTCTAATTCGTTCAACAGCTTCATGAAAGCTCGAAAGTCATCGCCGCTGTCCATTCCGAATTCGGCGACTAACTCCTGCACCGTCAGCGGCCGGTAGACGTCGTGTTGCATAAACGCGATGAGTTCATTGCGATCGACCAAAAAGTCCACTCCTTAAGTTCCGTGATACCTATATACTGCTAGTGTAAGCGAACTGTTCGCCCTCTAATCACACCATATTGGAAATGCGGATGGAATTGTCAGATGGCCGACGGCAATGGCAGGACGGTGTCCGCCGAGGGCGGGGATACGCGCGCAGGAGGCTGCGCGTCCAGTTTGCGCCCTTTTGGCGCATCGTACCAAATGAAAAAGGTGCCGCACCTGCGGCACCCTGATATCCGGCTTTACCCGATATGATGAACAAACATGTATGCAATCGCGAGCGTCACCAAAAAAAACAAAATGGCAATGGTTACGGTCACCTTGGCCAGGAAGGAATCAAGTCCCTTGGCTCGTCGGTTGACGGTCTGGTCCGAACCCATAATTACACCCGACAGTCCTGCACTTCGCCCCGATTGCAGCAAAATGACGGTGATGAGGAGGACAGAAAGGATGACTAAAGCCACCTTTGCTGCTGCAAGCACACTGTCACCTCCCCTTCGTTAAATACTCGTGATTCTTAGTCTATCACGAATTGGACGTTTGGACAAAGGCTTCTTTGCCGGCGAAACGAGCGGTGTCCCCCAGCGCTTCTTCAATTCTCATCAACTGGTTATACTTTGCGACCCTGTCTGTTCGGCTCGGTGCCCCAGTCTTGATCTGGCCCGCGTTGGTCGCCACCGCGATGTCGGCGATGGTCACATCTTCGGTTTCTCCCGAGCGGTGTGAAATGATGGAGGTATAGCCCGCACGTTTCGCAAGGTCGATGCAAGCAAACGTTTCGGTCAGCGTGCCGATTTGGTTCACCTTCACCAAGATCGAGTTACCCACGCTGGATTGGATGCCGCGTTTCAGGCGTTCGGTGTTGGTCACGAACAAGTCGTCTCCGACCAGTTGTACACGGCTACCCAGTGCCCGGGTTAGATTCGCCCAGCCTTCCCAGTCGTCCTCAGCCAATCCATCCTCAATCGAGATAATGGGGTAACGGCCCAGGAGTCCTTCGTAGTACTGAATCAGTTCGTCAGCCGTGCGAACCACGCCTTCACCGGCAAAGTTGTACTTGCCGTTGTCGTACAGTTCGGTCGAGGCGATGTCCAGGGCAATCGAAGCGTCCAAACCCGGTTTGTACCCCGCCTTCTCAATCGCTTCGACAATGATGGAAATAGCTTCCTCGTTGGTCTTTAAATTCGGCGCAAAGCCGCCTTCGTCCCCAACCGTGGTAGCCATCCCCTTACTGTGCAACACGCTTTTGAGGCTGTGAAACACCTCGGCCCCCATGCGCACAGCTTCCTTAAATGTCGGCGCACCGTGCGGGACCACCATGAACTCCTGAATGTCCACTGTGTTGTCGGCATGCTTGCCTCCATTCAAGATATTCATCATCGGCGTCGGTAATACCCGCGCGTAAAAGCCTCCCAAATAGCTGTACAGGGGAACGCCTAAATCGGCGGCTGCGGCTTTCGCCACTGCCATGGAAACGCCTAAGATGGCGTTAGCTCCGAGTTTTCCTTTGTTCTCGGTGCCATCCAGTTCTATTAAGGTCTGGTCGATCGCGATGAGGTCGTTCGCGTCTTCGCCAATGAGTTCCGGTCCAATGGTCTCGATGACGTTGTGGACCGCTTGCTGAACGCCCTTACCCTGGAACCTGGACTTGTCTCCGTCGCGCAGCTCTACAGCTTCGTGAGCCCCCGTGGAGGCACCCGAGGGAACGATAGCGCGTCCAATTACGCCGCTTTCCAGTTCCACTTCGACTTCTACGGTCGGGTTTCCGCGCGAATCTAACACTTCTCTGGCATGTACGTCAAAAATCTCTGACATGGGTTCATCTCCCTTGGTTTGAATCGTCGCTGCTTAGTGACGGATTAGACTTGTTCCCGTCATTTCCTTGGGTTGCGCCACCCCCAGCAAATCCAGCATGGTCGGGGCCAAATCGGCGAGTATTCCTTCGTTGAGTTCAATGCCCGGCTTGGTCACAACGAGTGGAACCAAACTGAGCGTGTGCGTCGTACACACCTCGTCCGTCCCTGGGTAAATCATGATGTCCGCGTTGCCGTGATCGGCCGTGACCAGCGCCACGCCGTCCTGCTCCCACAAGGCCTCAAGAACCTTTCCCAGACACTCGTCTACGGTTTCCACTGCCTTGACAGCGGCGTTTAAGTCGCCGGTATGGCCCACCATATCAGGATTGGCGAAGTTCAAAATCAAAACGTCAATCTGTTTCGTTTTTAGCCGCTCCACCACCCCATCGGCAACCTCGTACGCGCTCATTTCAGGTTTTAAGTCATAAGTAGCGACCTTTGGCGAAGGAATCAAGACGCGCTGCTCCCCCGGGAACGGGTCCTCTCGTCCGCCGGAGAAGAAAAACGTGACATGGGGATACTTCTCTGTCTCCGCCGCGCGCAGTTGAGTGAGGTGGTTTTGAGCCAACACCTCTCCGAGCGTGTTGTCCAAATTGGCCGGCTCGTATGCTACAACTCCGCCGACCGTCTCACTGAACTTTGTCATGCACACGTAGTGGACATGAGGGAACTTCGGACCGCGATCGAACCCTCGAAAGTCCTCGTTGGTGAAGACTTGAGAAATCTGAATGGCCCGGTCCGGACGGAAGTTGAACATAATGACGGCGTCCCCGTCTTGAATCAACCCTACGGGTTCCCCTTGTTCATCGACCATCACTGTGGGCAGAATAAACTCGTCCGTAACGCTTTTAGCGTAACTGTCCTCGAGCGCCGCAACTGGGTCCACCGCATTGTCCCCTTCGCCGTAAACCATCGCCCGATACGCTTTCTCGGTGCGTTCCCAGCGTTTATCGCGGTCCATGGCGTAATAGCGGCCTTGCACCGTCGCAATCTTACCCACTTTGGTTTCCCGCATGACGGCCAGGAGCTTCTTCAGGTCCTGGCGTCCGGATGTCGGAGTGACGTCGCGTCCGTCCATAAAAGCGTGGACAAACACGCGCTTCACATTCATTGTGGCAGCCATGCGAATCAGCGCAATCAAGTGGTCGAGATGGCTGTGCACCCCGCCGTCGGATACGAGTCCGTACAAGTGGAGTGCAGAATCCCTTTCATTCACGTATTCCATAGCTCCGCGCAGCGCCGCGTTTTCGTAAAACTCCCCGGACTCGATATCGCGGTTGATGCGGGTGAGGTCTTGATACAAGATGCGCCCAGCCCCGATGTTGGAATGGCCGACCTCGGAGTTCCCAAACTGTCCCTTGGGAAGTCCGACGGCTTCCTCGCTGGCTTTGAGAAGGGTATGCGGAAATTTGTCCCATATGCCGTCGAACACCGGCTTATTCGCCTGCACTACGGCATTTCCCCGTTCCTCGCTGCGCCATCCAAACCCGTCTAAAATGATTAACGCCACAGGCCCCGCGCCAGAAGGACGCGGGAGGCGTTCAAATGCTTCCGTGTTACTTGCCTGTGTCATGTTTTCCCTTCACCTCATTCACCCATAGCCTTAGCGAGTGCAACAAACGAATCCACCTTTAGACTCGCTCCACCGACGAGTGCCCCGTCAATGTCCGGCTGTGCCACAAATCCGGCAATGTTGTCCGGCTTGACGCTGCCGCCATACAAAATTGGCATTCCTTGCGCAGCTTTGCCCGACAGGGTTGCCACCGTCTCCCGGATGGCGGTAATGACGGTTTGTGCATCTTGCGGGGAAGGAGTTTGTCCGCTGCCAATGGCCCAAATGGGTTCATAGGCGACTGCACAATTCGCCAATTGGGTTTCTTCCAACCCAGCCAAGGCCGCCGAAGTCTGACTTTGAACAACGGACAAGGTCGCTTGGTTGTTCCGCTGTTCTAGGTCTTCCCCAACACAAACAATCGGCTTCATGCCGTGAGCGAGTACAGCCCGAACTTTGCGAGCCACCCAATCGTCCGCCTCACCAAATCCTTGGCGGCGTTCGGAGTGTCCCACGATGACGTATTCGGTGCCGAGTTCTGCCAGCATTTCCGCGGAAATCTCTCCTGTAAAAGCTCCATTGGGCTCGTCATGCACGTTTTGCGCGCCGAGTTTTACACGGCTTGGCAAAATCACGCGAAGCGTCTGTAGAGCTGTAAACGGGGGACAAACGGCCAACTCGACCCCAGTTGGCAGCGCAGAGGTTTGCCGGCCAAGTTCTTCGGCAAAACTTCGAGCCTGGGCCACCGTCTTGTTCATTTTCCAGTTTGCCACAAGTAATCTTTGTCTGCTCATACCTTCTCCTCCACTCCATGTGAAACAAGTCCACACTTCTGAAAACACGGCGGGTGACTCTTGCCGGCCTGCCTGCGCACTATGTACTTTTCTTAGGAGGGCAGGTCTTTTTTATCTGAAAGAGCGGCCACCCCCGGAAGTTCCTTGCCTTCGAGAAATTCCAGAGAAGCTCCGCCTCCAGTAGAAACGTGGCTCATCTGCTCGGCAAGTCCAGCCTGTTCCACCGCAGCGACCGAGTCCCCGCCGCCGACGATGGTCGTGCCCTGAACGTCCGCCATGGCCTGTGCAATCGCAACCGTCCCTTTTGCGAAGGGCGCCATTTCGAAAACCCCCATCGGGCCGTTCCAGAGAACCGTCTTTGCAGCGCGCACCGCGCCTTGATATTTAGCAATCGTTGCCGGGCCAATGTCCAAAGCCATTCCGTCGGAAGGAACTTGGGTCACAGCGCACACCTGATGCGGCGCGTCTTCGGCAAAAGCCTCCGCCACGACCAAATCGTCTGGCAAAAGCAGCTGTTTCCCGAGTTCGGCCGCTTTTTGGACGAGTTTGCCGGCCGTCTCTTGTGCGTCCCTCTCAACTAATGACTTGCCCATGGAAAATCCTTGCTCGGCCAAAAAGGTGTTTGCCATGCCGCCGCCAATCAAAAGTGCGTCCACCTTGGGAAGAAGGTTTTCAAGCACGGAAATTTTGTCCGAAACCTTGGCTCCGCCGATGATTGCTACGAACGGACGCTGCGGTTCTTCCAAGGCTTTGCCCATGATCGCAATTTCCTTTTCCATCAGGAATCCAGCTGCAGCCGGCAATAGGTGCGCGACACCCACTGTAGACGCGTGTGCACGATGAGCCGTTCCAAACGCATCGTTTACAAATACGTCACCTAGTTTCGCCAACTCCTTGGCAAACGACGGGTCGTTTTTTTCTTCTTCCTTATAAAAACGAACGTTTTCCAACAGCAGCACTTGACCGGGCTGAAGTTTGTCCACTGCCGCCATTGCAGTGGCACCGACGCAGTCTGTCGCAAACGCGACGGGACTGTTTAACAATTGACTCAAGTGCTGTGCCACTGGCTGCAAAGAATACTTCTCTGTTCGCTCGCCTTTGGGTCGTCCCAAGTGGCTCATTAAGACGACTTTTGCCCCTTGCTCCATCAAAAACCGGATGGTTGGGACCGCAGCCCGGATACGGGTGTCATCCGTGATGGTGGTCCCATCCAAGGGCACATTGAAGTCCACACGCACTAAGGCTCGCTTGCCCACCCAAACAATGTCTTGAACCGTTGCTTTGTTCATGTTTTGCCTCCATCCACCATCACGTCATCGTTAAAAAGGGAGAATGTCTGCATTCTCCCTTGATGCCCGTATTGTACCATTTCCTCAGAACTTTATTTCACGTTCACCGGCATTTTGCTTGCAATAAACGCAGCCAGGTCTACGACGCGGTTGGAATAGCCCCATTCGTTGTCGTACCACGCAATCACCTTAACCATGTTGTCGATGACCATCGTGGAATCTGCGTCGACGATGGACGACCGCGGATCGCCGTTAAAATCTCTCGAAACCAAAGGTTCCTTGCTGTAACCCAAGAATCCTTTGAGTGCGCCCGAATTGGACGCTTGCTCCAGCGCTGCGTTCACTTCTTCGACAGTCGCTGATTTTTTCAATTCGGCCGTGAGGTCGACCACAGAGACATTCGGAGTGGGAACGCGCATAGCCATACCGTTCAGTTTGCCTTTGAGTTGAGGCAGAACCAGAGACACCGCGCGAGCTGCTCCGGTAGAGGTCGGAATAATCGACAAAGCGGCTGCACGCGCGCGACGCAGGTCCTTGTGCGGCAGATCCAAAATCCGCTGGTCGTTCGTGTACGAGTGAACGGTAGTCATGAGACCTTTGACGATGCCGAACTTTTCGTCCAGTACTTTGGCCACAGGAGCCAGGCAGTTGGTCGTGCAGGACGCATTGGATACGACGTTGTGCTTTTCCGGATCGTATTGGTCCTGGTTGACCCCCATGACAATCGTGATGTCTTCGTTTTTGGCGGGAGCCGAAATGATGACCTTCTTGGCTCCGCCCCGGGTAATATGGGCTTCGGCTTTGGTCTTATCTGTGAATAACCCGGTGGACTCAATGACCAACTCGACTCCAAGCTGAGCCCAGGGCAGGTTTCCAGGATCGCGTTCCGCCAACACCTGCACTTTGTGCCCGTTGACGATAATGGCACTCCCATCGACCCGAACATCCGCATTGAGCCGCCCGTGCACTGAATCGTACTGGAGCAGCATGGCGAGTGTTTCTGCATCCGTCAAGTCGTTCACGGCGACAATGTCGATATCACTTCGATTCAATGCGGCGCGAAACACGTTTCTTCCGATTCTTCCAAATCCGTTAATGCCTACTTTAATGGTCATCGTAATTCCTCCCTAAATGTATTTTGAAGTACGGCTTTCGCAGCACCTTCATCCGTCACCAAAACATCCATTGGATAGGCTTTTGCTGCCGCAACAATCGCCGCCGACTTACTGCGGCCGCCGGCAACGCCCATCACGGCCCGAACTTGCGTGAGGTCGCTGATGCGCAACCCGATGATGTTCATTTCGTGTACAACTTTCCCATCGCTGTCGAAGTAATATCCGAACGCTTCGGCAACCGCTCCCTGTTCGCGCAACAGGGTAATTTCCTCGCGTCTTGACTGACGGCGTTCCGCCATTTTCATCGCGTCGCCAATCCCGTGTAACACAATGCTGGCGGAGCGGATTTCCTGCAGGCGCCGCTGGACCTCAGGCTCCTTGACAATCAATTCAAGGGTATCTTCGCCAAGGCGGTCGGGAACGTGCAGCATGGTCGAAGTTCCACCGAGTCGCGCTGCCAATTCCGAGGCAATTGTGTTGGCTTGCAAGGAGAGGTTTTCTCCAACGCCTCCGCGGGCTGGAACGATTTTGACGTTCATCCGTTCCGCCTTTGCCGGCATCATCTTTGCCACCGCAGCCATCGTTGTTCCTCCTGTGACAGCAACGATATCTGACGGCTGTAACACGGACTGCAGATATACACCCGCCTGGTAGCCCAGCGTATCCTTCACCCATTCCTCTTGGTCGCTGTCGCCGCCCACTACAATGACTTGTTCAATCTTCAAGACTTTCGACAATTGTTGGGCTAAACTGATGCGCCCTTCAATTGCGGCCAGCAGTATATCGAGTTCTTCGAGAAGAGATTGCCCCTCTACGGACAAGGACATTCCTGTCGTTGCCGCTACCAGCAGCCCCTGTTGCTTGAGGAAATCCAGCTCCGCACGCAACACGCGCTCTGTCGTCCCCAATTCGGCAGCCAAGGCTCGCCTTCCAATCGGTTGCATCTGCCAGATCCGGTTGAGAATTTTGGCTCTGTTTTGCAACACTTCGAGCAGTTCGGGTACAATGCGCCGCGCGATCGATAAACTGATCGATTCCATCCGCTCCCCCCCTTCTGCCACCTTGACGCCAATGCTGAGCCGCGTACCCAGTGTTTATTGGGACGTTTTTAGTCCCTGTACATCAAATTAAGTCCCGCATAGTGCCGAAAAAAAGTTGGAGAGATCCAACTGCGTTTTTATTGTATTCCATCTAAGTCCTAAGCGCAACTGGAAACTGTCTAAATTTTTTCGACTCTAAGTTTGTGACGCCCTGATTTTACAAAGACGTCGGCAAAGGCAGTCGCCTTGGGGAACTCGGCCTGGAGCCTACACTGGCACCCCAGGCCGAGCTGCACAAGACAAGCGAACGGGCTGCTGCACCATGAATCGCCCCAGAGAAACTAATCAAACCTGCGGCGGCGCCAGGACGGAGGGATTTGCATTTCTTCGCGGTACTTTGCGACAGTTCGACGCGACACCTTCAGTCCTATGACCGCTAATTGTTTAGCCAGAGCATCGTCGGACAACGGTTGAGCCGAATCTTCTTTTTCGATGGCGCACTTGATTTCATACTTGGCTGCCTGCGCGGACACGGTTCCGGACTGGGTTTGGATTTCCGCCGAAAAGAAGAACTTCATTTCGAACACTCCTCGTGGAGTTTGCATGTACTTACCGCGCGTCGCCCGGCTTATCGTCGATTCGTGCAGCCCGACCATGTCGGCAATCTGCTTTAGGGTAAGGGGTTTCATCGCGCTCAAACCCATACGAAAAAAGCCCTGTTGCTGTTCCGTAATGGCTTCCGCGACACGGTATAAGGTCATGCGCCGCTGTTCCAAGCACCGGACCAGCCACTGCGCCGATTGAAACTTACGCTGTAAATATGCCCGGGTTTCCCCCGTGGAATGCGATTCAAGCATGCGTCGGTACAGTGGACTAATCCTCAAGAGAGGCTGCGCCGATTCGTTCGTCATCACCACGAAATGGTCCTCGACACGCTGTACCACGACATCCGGAATAATATAATGGGGAGACTCTCCCCGATACGCCAGCGCCGGCCGCGGGTTTAGTCGCCGAATTTCATCCACCGCTCCTTGAATGCGCTGTTTAGGCAGCTTCAAGGCCCGTGAAATGTTGGCAATGCGTCCGGCCCCAATATCCTCCAAGTGACTTTCAATCAAGACCTGAACGATGTCTCTCCACGCTTCTGGAACAAAGGAAAGTTGCAACAGAAGGCATTCTTTCAGGTTGCGCGCACCGATTCCAGGAGGGTCACACGTTTGCAGCAGTTCGACGGCCGCGTCCACCTCTTTTTGTGCGACGCCCAAGGTTTGCGCAATCGCGTCTACAGAGTCCTGGAGGTAACCGTTTTCATCGAGACTGCCAATGAGGTAACGCGCAATGCGGTACACCTGTGGCGTAGATTGGGCTAAGCGCAACTGCGATTCCAGGAGTTCTTCAAGGCTCGTCTCCGAGTGTATGATTTGTTCCAGGGATTGACGCTGCTCCGATTGTTGGCTGCGCGAGCTGTATCCCCCGCCTACAGCAGCCTTCATCCACCACAGTTCCTCATCCGGATGAACAACCGGTTCGAAATCGACAAACGGGTTTTGTTCTAATTCCGTGCTCAGAAACTGATTGAGTTCCAGCGTAGAACACTGCAAGACTGCAATGGCCTGCTTCATTTGGGTAGTAAGGACAAGTTTTTGTGTCTGTTCCTGATACAATCCGAAATCCATATTCATGTCCAAATGCCCCCTCACGGACGATTCAACACTAAAAACCGGACTAAGGTCAAAGAGCTCATCAGCTGTCAAACCGGTCGAATGGCCCGCACTCCCTCGGACGTTCGAACTCTATGCCGCGACTTATGGGTCTATGCAATCGCTTGCATCTACTGCACTTTTTATCCCGTTACTTAGGGGGTGCTGAACCACGCTGTTATACAGAATGTACAGCGAATGACGGGCACAAAATCAGCGATCCCAGCAG
>NZ_JAJFNK010000071.1 GCF_021739485.1 Alicyclobacillus tolerans | reverse complement strand
GAATACTTGGGGTGAAGACCCCTGGGAAGGTAGGACGTTGCCGGGCGAAAGAGCAAAGCCAGAGGCTGTTCCCAACACGCGGGAGCAGCCTCTTTGGTGTTGATGGACATAGCGAACGTTCTGTTCCTTAACCAAGCAGAGTGCATGGGGTGCGCTCTTGCCAGTGAACACTCTGTTCATTAGCAGTAGGGAACGCACAGGCCTGAGCCCAGCGCAGTGAACGTTCCGTTCATTAACAGTAGGGAACGCATAGGCCCGAGCCTTGCGCAGTGAACATTCTGTTCCTTGGGAAGGTAGGACGTTGCCGGGCGAAAGAGCAAAGCCAAAGGCTGCTCCCAACACGCGGGAGCAGCCTTGGTGGGTGTTTAGGGGCTTCGGTCCGACGCCTGCCGGAATGGTCAGCCTAACCCAGGGTACGCACTGCATTCGTTCCCTTCCCTGCGTTCTCGGTTGCGTATTCTGGTGAGTTCGGTCAGAATACGCACTGGACTCATGGAAAGTCTTGTCTGTCGCGATTTGCGTCACAGTTTCCTTAGGCGTACGGTTTGCACAAAGTGGTTCGGGCCCTTCTCTAGGATTAAGCCGGCACGCTGCTGCGTTGGATAGATGTTTTCCCGGAGGTTGACGGCGTTGATTTCCCTCCACAGCTTATCTGCCACTTCGTTGGCTTCGCTCTCCGAGAACTCGGAATAACGGTGAAAATAGGATTCCCGATTTTGAAATGCCGTTTCACGGAGCAACTGGAATCGTTCGATATACCAGCGGCGAATATGACTTTCCTCCGCATGAACGTAAATGGAGAAGTCGAAGAAATCGGAAACGAACAGGCGGGGACCCTGATACAAAGGGCCTACGCGCGGTGACTGAAGTACGTTGAGACCTTCAACTATCAAAATATCGGGTTGTCGAACGACCTGGAACTCGTCGGGTACGATGTCGTATGTTAAATGCGTGTAAACGGGGGCTGACACCTCAGCGCGACCCGATTTGACGTCGGCCAGAAATTTGATCAGACGTCGAACGTCGTAGCTTTCAGGAAACCCTTTGCGATTCATCAATCCTCGTTGCTGTAAGACGGCGTTGGGATACAAAAAGCCGTCGGTCGTGACGAGATCGATTTTGGGGTGGTTCGGCCAACGGGCCAACAAGGCCTGAATGATGCGGGCTGTGGTGCTTTTTCCAACGGCTACACTGCCTGCGATCCCGATGATATACGGAACCTTGGGTTGTACGGTTCCGAGGAACTCGTGTGTGACATCATACAATCTTTGCGTTGCAGAAACGTACAGGTTTAACAACCTGGAAAGCGGCAGGTAAATTTGTGAAACTTCATCTAATGAAACGCGATCATTCATGCCCCGCAACTTGATGACATCCGCTTCTGAGAGCGGGAGAGGTGTGGAGGCTCTGAGTGCTGCCCATTCTTCGCGGTCAAAGGTGATGTACGGTGAAATTGTCGAATTATCCATCTGCATAGACCCCATTGTCGTTTCTGTCGTGTACCGACTGTAAAATGAGCAGTCAGTGAAGTATCTTGCCTCAATCAGTCGACCCAGTAGACCGCGAAACAAACAGTCTGCCACATCACCGGCACGAGATCGCGGGCAGTCCGGATTGTCCCATATACACTCTACCAACAACGCCACAGCAAGGAAAGAACAAATACATCTGGGCAATCGGAAACACGCCGGATTTCTGGATAGAACTGCATAGCCACGCATCGGGAAATCTCATTTGTGTACTTGACTTTAATGGCTGTCCCATGCTATTTTATTAAACGTTGTCGCTTTCATGGAGGGGTACCAAAGTGGCCAAATGGGGCGGACTGTAAATCCGTTGCGGAAGCTTCGAAGGTTCGAATCCTTCCCCCTCCACCAGTTTTACTGAGTGTTGATAATCTGGAGCTGTGGTGTAGAGGCCTAACATGCCTGCCTGTCACGCAGGAGACCGCGGGTTCGAATCCCGTCAGCTCCGCCATATTTGCACCTTCCCCAATTTACCCGCAGTGGTTCTTGCCAATTCTACCATAAATTTTCGCGTTTTTTCCTCAATCATTAAGTTTACTTTCCGCCATCGTGATACATAGACCGTGCAGGTGCACATAAGAATTTCCACAATATACCGAATAAACCCGCTTGTAGGATTAGCAAAGCTGCGATCGAGCGACGTCGGCGTAGTTTAGATACGATTGTCCTGAGCGATTGGGTCAAGCTATAATGACGGTTGGCGGGGTAGACCTAGTTACGCTTACAGTCATCCTTGGTGAGTAAGCAGCCATGGATAAAAGAGAGGTTGATTTAAGTGAAGTCTTGGGGTTGGATTGCTGGTTCCATCGTTGGCGCATCATTGCTGGTATCCGGGTGCGGAAACACCGGCAGTACGGGCGGCGGTGGAGGAAACGGCGGGAACACTTCCGTGAACGTTCCTGCGAACGCCCAAGTGGTTCATGTCACAGCTTCGAATTGGAAGTGGACACTGGATAAGACCACGTTTAAAGCCGGGCAACCGATTGATTTTCAAGTGACGTCTAAAGATGGAGCTCACGGTTTTTCGATTCAAGGAACGTCCATCACTCAGCCTGTGGAACAAGGGGGCAGTGTTAAAAATGTGGTGTGGACACCTTCACAGCCGGGAACATACTTGATTCGCTGTGATATTTACTGCGGAGCCGGTCACAGCACAATGACCACACCGTTTACAGTCCAATAATTCTTATGAGTTTACAACGATTCACAGTGCGGGACCCGGTTGCAGGGTCCCGCACTGTTATCAGTGGAAGGATTTGCGCTATTTGAGGGCATCCTTCATTTTCTTGTACTCTTCTTCTGAAATTTCTCCACGAGCAAATCGCTCGGCTAAAATTTCCTTGGCGCTGTGAGTATGAGACTGTGATGGATTGTTGTGCAGCATCGACGACCGGATGAGATAAACAATTAGGTACACGACCCCAATGAGGACGACCAATTGGACGATCCATCCGATGGGTCCCATGCCAAAACCACCATATCCAAACCCCATCATGGTTCCTGCCTCCTTATACCTTCCGTGCAGCTCGGGTTTTATGTGCAATGCGTGTGTACACAACGGTGCGCGAGGGAGCGTGCAGTTGAACTCGCGCTGGTTTTTCGAGGATGTCGTCGCGTAGCCCTCCTGTAATGCCATCCCTCGCATTTCACATCTCGCCTTACAGTTTTAAGATAACCGCAAGATGTGAAGAAAGTATGGTGTTTAGAGTGTAAATTTGAAGGCAAACGAGAGGTTTCTGCACGCTTTCTTCACACCTTGGTGCTACGATGAGGATGGGTAGCAAAGGGCTCTTGGAGGGCGGTTTGACGATGCAACGCGTTCTCATTGTCGACGATGAGCCGCACATGCGGCAACTGATAAAAATCTATTTGCAAAGCAGCGGATTTGAGTCCGGAGAGGCTCCAGATGGGGCTTCATGCCTCAAAGAGCTCGAGACCGGTGCATACCACTTGTTAATTCTCGACTTAATGATGCCAGGAATGGACGGTTTTGAAACCTGTGCGAGGGTTCGGGAACGGTGGGCAGATTTGCCCGTCTTGATGTTGACTGCCCGGAATGCCGTAGAAGACAAGGTGGCCGGGTTAGGGTTGGGTGCAGACGACTATCTCGTGAAGCCGTTTGACGGCAGGGAACTGGTCGCCCGAGTGCAGGCCTTGTTGAGGCGCACTCACCTTGAGGACGACGCCATTGAAGTCCAGAGTCTCCAACTTCGCATCGACCCCCAGGCGCGCACGGTCACAATTATGGGGAAAGCGGTCAACTTTACACACAAGGAGTTTGACCTTTTGCTTTTGTTGATTCGGCGTCCAGGGCGCACCTTTAGCCGCGATGACTTATTGAACGGCGTTTGGGGCGACGATTTCTTTGGGGATGCAAGAACAGTCGACAGTCACATTAAAAACATCCGCGAGAAAATGCGTGAAGCTGGCGTGAAACGCGATCCCATTGAGACTGTGTGGGGAGTCGGTTACCGCTTTAACCCGGATTGATGCAGTAGTTTCGGTGTTCGCCCCCGTTTCCCTTCGCGTCATTGGTACGCGTTCAAAGAGTGGGCGAATGTTTGCCAATTGGCTGGCTTTAAATGAGGTGACACTCCCGTGAAATTTTTCGGTGCGATACGCAAAAGCATTGTTGTTAAGACCAGTATGGCAATGATTGGACTCGTTTTACTCGTTTTGGCAGTTTTGTATTTGTCGTTGGCGCGGTTGCTTGGCAGCCTCATCGGCAGTGGCTTTTCGGAGAACTTCAGTTCTGCAGGCGGGTCCCAAGTCTTGCATTATGCTCAGTGGCTGTTTGTTCTAGCGGGCGTCGGTGCGGTGCTGTTTGCCTCTGGACTGGCGGTAGTGTTGTCACACCGGATGGTTAAACCCTTGCTGCGTATGGAGCAGGCCACCATGGCTATGCAGCGGGGCAACTACGAAACGAAAATCGTAGTGCCTGGAGACGATGAGATGTCCCGGTTAGGTGCAGCGATCAATTCCCTGGCACAAAACCTCAATCGCCTCGAGACGACGAGACGGCAGTTTTTGGCGGACGTCGCTCATGAACTGCGCACGCCGTTAAGTTACATTCGCGGATACAGCCAGGTTTTAGCAGAGGGTTTGGACAGTACACCTGGAGAAAGGACTCAATACTTAAAAATCATTTTGGACGAATCCATACGCATCGAGCGGCTGATCGAAGACTTGTTTTCTCTGGCCCAAGCTGACGAGGGAACCCTTCGCATTTCAAAGACCTCGGAAGACCTCAGCCAGGTCATCCAAGGAATCATTGGACACATGAGGCCATCTGCTGAGGCCAAAGGGGTGGGCTTACTGTTTGAAGGCGAATGGACAAAGCCAGTTCTCCTGGATCGGCAGCGAATTGAACAGGTGCTGTTTAACCTGATTGACAACGCTCTTCGCTATAGCCCAAACGGGGGACAAGTGGGCATTCGGATCGTGCCAGCCGGAACGGACGTGAAAGTGGAAATCACAGACAATGGTCCAGGAATTCCCAATTCGGAGTTGCCGTTCGTCTGGGAACGCTTTTACCGGGTGGAAAAATCGCGATCGCGTCAATTCGGCGGGACAGGCTTAGGCTTGGCGATTGTAAAGCAGATTGTTCAGCTTCACGGGGGCTGCGTGGCTTTAGACAGCCGACCGGACCAGGGAACCACAGTGTCCTTTGTATTGCCGGCAGAGGAGGCGAGTCCGTGAAGCGCTGGGCATGGGTTGTGGCGTTTGCGTTAGTAGCGTTCGGTTTGGCTCTGTTGCTGTTGGCTGCCGCCGGCTTTAGCGGGATGCCGCACATGGGGTCGATGGGCTCAATGAATGGCATGATGATGCACCAGATGTCGATGCGTCGGATGATGGTGTTGCGCACCCTCATCTTTTTTGCCGTGGTGGCGGTCTTTCTCGGCCTTGTATTGGCTTTTGGCTTTCTCATCTCCCTTGGGCGGCGATCCCATTTATCGTGTTCTTCGTGCCACCGGACCGTTCAGCCCGAGTGGAAGAACTGCCCATACTGCGGGAGTCCTATAAATCGCACGTGACAACCTATCGTCCTCGAAGGGTTCGACTTTGGCGCTGGTATTTTGTTGCCGTTTCGAGGGAAAAATTTCTTATAAAGCCGGATTTTGTTTAACACCCATCTTACTCTCTGCAGGTGATGACGATGATCGCGTTATTGGTGGTTCCCTTTGTGCTCGCGTATCAAGCTTGGAACTATATCGTTTTTCGGCAACGGATTCAACCTGCAGGTCACCTGGATTACTGATGATGAACCGGCGGCTTGTATCTCAGATCAAATGGGTTCGTCATCTGCTTGCGTTAACGGTGGGATTGGGGTCAGTCGCCGGTCTCCTCATGATTGGCCAAGCTCTCTTGTTAACACATATCGTAGGCGGCGTATTTCTAGATAATCTCAGCCGGACTCAAGTGTGGCCGGCCTTGTGGCTGCTTCTGGGTACGATGGCTCTTCGTGCGCTGTTCGGGTGGTTGAGTGAAGTGGTTGCACTGCGTGCGGCCATTCGGGTGAAAGAACAGTTGCGGATGCAACTGTTCGCGCACCTGTTTCGTCTGGGACCCGCCTTTGTTCACCAAGAGCAAAGCGGTGAACTCGTCAATACGGCGTTTGAAGGCATCGAGCAGCTTGAACCGTACTTAGCGCGTTACCTTCCGCAGGTTTCTTTATCTACACTCATTCCGCTGGCGATTCTCGTCGTGGCCTTCACACGTGACTGGCTGTCTGGAATCATCATGGTTGTCACGGCACCGATTATTGTGCTGTTCATGATTTTGATTGGCAAGACCGCGCAAGCCGCCGCCGATAAACAGTGGCGGGCGATGAGCATTCTGAGTGCACACTTTTTTGACGTTCTGCGCGGCATCTCTACGCTCAAGTTGCTCAACCGCAGCCAGTTTCAGGCCAGTGTCGTCGAAAGAGTGAGTGAAGACTACCGAAAGACCACGATGGGAACCTTGCGGATCGCGTTTTTATCCTCGTTTGTACTGGAACTCATGGCCACACTGGGCACAGCTATGATGGCCGTTGCCATCGGCCTGCGCTTGCTTTCGGGGCACATGACGTTTGCCGACGGATTTGTCGTCTTGCTGCTCGCTCCGGAGTTTTACGCGCCAATTCGAGCCATTGGGACTCAGTACCATGCCAGTGTCAGTGGTGTGACTGCAGCTGAGCGAATTCTCGACATCTTATCCATCCAACCTTTCGGGCTGCAAGACAACCCGGAGGGGAAGAGGCCGGATTTGCACCGGTCTGACCGTCATAACCAGCAAATCGAGTTTCAAGACGTGAGTTTTGCCTACGAACCGGATCGCCACGCCGTTCGTCATTTGAACTTCTCGATTGCACCCGGGGAAAAAGTCGCCATTGTCGGTGCAACTGGATCTGGGAAGTCCACGGTTGTCCATTTGCTCTTGGGATTTCTCCGGCCCAGTTCTGGGTGTATCCAGGTGGCGGGTGTTCCTCTCGAGGAGCTGGACATCCAGTGGTGGCGGGAACAGGTCTCCTACGTGGCGCAGACCCCGCATTTATTTCACGGAACGATTGCGGATAACCTGCGAATCGCCAAGAGTGACGCTTCACTCGCAGAGCTGAAAACGGCGTGCAAGATGGCATCCGCAGATGAGTTTATCGACCGTTTGCCAGAGGGTTACGATACCCTCGTTGGCGAGATGGGCATCGGCTTGAGCGGCGGTCAGATTCAACGATTGGCATTAGCCAGGGCATTTCTAAAGGGCAGCAGAGTCCTAGTCCTGGACGAACCGACCGCGAATTTGGATGTCGTCAATGAACGGAGAATCGAAGCGGCACTCGACCTCCTATTGGAGTCTCGGACCGCTTTGGTGATTGCCCACCGACTGTCGACCATCTACCGCGCCGACCGGATTTTAGTGTTCGATCGCGGTGCCATCGCCGGAGCAGGGCGACACGGCGAACTGGTTCAAAACAACCCGCATTACCGCGAACTTTTACGTGCGTATCAAGGCCAAGAGAGCCAAAGCCACCCGGTGGGACCCGGCCGTGATTTCACAACGGAAAGGACGAAGGCAGAATGAAAACAGCGAAAACAGCTTTGTCGCTCTGGCAGTTTTTCGCGCCTTTCAAAATGCGCATCGCTCTTTCCGTTTTGCTTGGATTCCTTACGGTTGGCGCAAGCATCGGTTTGATGGCGACTTCCGGTTATCTGATTGCCAGCGCGGCGCTTCACCCGGTCACCATCTTACTGCTGTGGGTCCCGATTGTGGGCGTGCGGTTCTTTGGAATATCCCGAGCGGTTTTTCGGTACCTTGAACGGTATGTTTCGCACGACCTGACGTTTCGGATTCTATCCCGGCTGCGGGTATGGCTGTATCAGCGAATCGAACCCACAGCACCCGCCAGCCTGCAAGACTCCCGCGGCGGAGATGTTCTGAGCACTCTGACCAGTGATGTGGATACCCTGCAAAACTTCTATTTGCGAGTGGTGGCCCCGCCTGCAATCGCCGTGCTCACTTTGTTGTTGGTGTATGCTATCGTCTCCCACTGGAGCCCTGAGATTGCAGGAATGTTGATTGCCTTGTTCCTACTGGCCGGGGTCGGTGTCCCGCTGTTCACGTTGCAACTGAGTAAACAGGACAGTGCGGGTACGGTTCAATCCCGCGCCGAAATCTATACTCGGATCACAGAGTCCGTGCACGGGATGACGGAATTGATTGCTTTTGGACAAACTGAGGCGGTTGTCCGGGAATTGCAGACCGAACAAGACCGGTTGTCGAGTCAGCAATTGCGCTTAAGCCACGTCAGTGGGTTGGCAACGGGCTTAAGTCTCTTCTTGCAGAATTTTGCAGCCTGGGTCGTCCTGCTGTTCGCCATTCCACTCGTGACCACGCATCACTTAACCGGAGTCAGCTTGACGGCTCTGGTGCTGACGGCCTTGGCCAGCTTTGAAGCTGTGAGTTCGCTGACGACCGTCTTCCAGTCTTTCGGGCAAAGCATGGAAGCCGCCAAGCGCGTATTCCACCTTGCGGCAAAAGAACCTGGGATTCAGGAGCCTGCCAACAATCCCGTTCCCTTGACGCCCAACCGTCTGCCCACAAGTTTTGACCTAACGTTTGAGAACGTTCAATTCCGTTATCCAGTCCGGGAAGTCCGGGAGCAGCACCGGTCTGAAAACCGGGCGTACGAGCCCGCGTTGGGATGGACGGACTGCGATGCTGCGTCAGCTTTAACAGACCTGTCTTTTGAACTGCCGCACGGGAAGCATATCGCCATCGTCGGTCCCAGCGGATCGGGGAAAAGCACATTACTCCAGCTTTTGGTCCGCTTTTGGGAATACGAGGGTTCGATCCAACTGGGAGGTCGCGAACTGCGCGACTACCGTTCACAAACTGTCCGAAACGCCATCGCAGTGGTTCCTCAACAGCCTTATCTGTTCCACACCAGCATTGCCGAAAACCTAAGGATTGCAAAGCCAGATGCTTCCCCAGAGGAATTGATGAGGGCCTTGGAGGCCGCTGAACTCAAAGACTGGATTGTTCGCCTTCCGGAAGGGTTAAACACCTTGGTCGGAGAGCAAGGGACCACGTTGTCTGGCGGGGAACGTCAGCGCGTGGCGATCGCGCGGGCATTTCTTCAATCTGCGCCTATCTGGGTACTCGATGAGGCCATGAGCGGCCTCGATGCTGTCACGGAAGAAAACGTTCTTTCCACCGTTCTCCGCAGTTGTACCCACCGGTCGTTGATCTTTATCACCCATCGTCTCGTGGGCCTTCATCGCATGGATGAAATTCTCGTGATGAGTCAAGGACGCATTATGGAACGCGGTTCCCATGCGGACCTTCTCTCAAAAAACGGCCTCTATCGAGCCATGTGGGAGACGATGGCCTTTCGCCCCTAAGGGAGCCGTACAAAACACGACGCAATTCTTTGCACCGTTGTGATGGTCACTGAAATGCGTGCAGAACACGATATCGCGAGTTAATAATCCAAGTGTCCGCCTGGTTCCAAACGTCGGCGGAACACCCAATACGTCCACGATTGATAGACCAAAACGATCGGCAATACACTGAGCGCTACGACAGTCATTACGGTTAATGAATAATGACCACTCGCCGCATTGTAAATCGTAAGGTCCCAAGCATGGTTCAATGAGCTAATCATCACGCGAGGGAACAAGTCAAAAAACACGGTTGCCGTGGAACACGCGATGGTCAAGGCACTGAGCAGAAACGCCCAACCGTCATGTTCGGTATAAACAAGGAAGGGCACAGACAGAAGCGCCATGCCTGCAAGTACCGGTAAACTTCCTGGATCGAGACCAACCTTTTGAAAAAGGTCCGTTTCGAAGTAAGTGTATATGACGAACATTAGCATGGCGATGGATGTCCATACGCCTATCTTCTTGGCTGCGGACCTCGCCTTCTTTCGAATGTCTCCACCCAGGCGTATGGTCAGGAAAAGCGCGCCGTGCAGGGTGCACATGAGTGCCATTGCGATTCCGCCAAGTACTGTAAACGGACTGATTAAGTCCCAAAAGGTTCCAACATAATTCATATGAGCGTCAATGGGTACGCCTTTCATCAGATTGGCGAGTGCCACACCCCACAAGAGGGGAGGCAACAAGCTGCCAATACAAGCTGCAATGTCCCAAAATCCACGCCACCCAGAGTGGCTTAGCTTGCTGCGAAACTCAAAAGCAACCCCGCGAGCCATCAATGCGAGCAGCATGACAAACAGTGCAACATAGAAACCACTAAACAGTGTGGCGTACCAATCTGGGAACGCTGCAAATAGGCAGGCCCCAGCTGAAATGAACCACACTTCGTTGGCGTCCCAAAAAGGACCAATGCTGTTGATAAGGAATCTTCGCTCTTCATCCGTTTTACCCAAGAAAGGGACTAGGATACCGACACCAAAGTCGAATCCTTCCAGTACAAAAAAACCGGTGAACAGAACTGCGATAATGATAAACCACAACGCATTGAGACTCATCCAATCACCCCGAATAAAATGACTTATATACCTTAGGATGTTTATCGATTGCGACTGTCACTCAGGTTCAAATACCGGTCGAGCGAATTTTGCGTCCATTTTATCTGGACCGAGTTCAGGGTCCGGACCCTTACGGATGAATTTCACGAATAGGAATACATCCACAACTGCGAATGCAGCGTAAACAGCTCCGAAACCTAGGATTGTCATCCAAACCAAGGGTGCGCCAACGGTTGGTGAAATTCCATCCGCAGTTTTGAGCAACCCCATGACCGCCCATGGTTGTCGTCCCATTTCCGTCATAATCCAACCCGTGGAATTGGCGATGAAAGGTAAACAAATCGCCCAAGGCATAAACCACAAATAGGTTCGTCGCTTCACAAGCCATTCATCATCACGGAGTCCACGAAATGCACCGTAAAGAGCAAGGAGAATCATCAAGGAACCAGCATAGACCATCACGCGAAATGTCCAGTAAGCCACCCAAACCAACGGAATGTAATTTCCGGGTCCATACTGTCGAACGTATTGTGCCTGCAGTTCGTCTATGCCTGGCACCGAACCGTAAGTGTGGTTATACGAAAGAATGCTCAGCGCATAGGGGATTTCTATGTCAATGGTATTTCGGTGATGTGCAGAGTCAATCCAGGCGAAAATCGACCATGGCGCGTGATAAGGACTCGTATGCCACAGTGCCTCCGACGCTGCCATTTTCATGGGTTGGGCATGAATTAAGTGTTGCCCTTGTGCGTGACCCACGACTGCAACCAGGACACTTGAAATGAGCCCGGTATAAATTGCGATTCGAAACGATTGCGCAAACAACGGGATTTCACGACTACGTAACAGGTAATAGGCACTGACTCCAGCCACAAAAAACGCCCCGGTGGTGATAGCTCCAAGCCACACATGGGGGAACTCAACGCGTAGTTGTGGATTGGTAATGATTGCGCCAAAGTTGTTCATTTCCGCGCGCCCGTTCGCCATCGTGTATCCGACCGGTTCTTGCATAAAGGAGTTTGCCGTAAGAATCCAAAACGCGGACAGACTAACGCCGACCGTCACCATCCAAATTGAGAAGACATGAAGCTTTGGAGGGAGTTTATCCCACCCGAACAACCAAGCTCCGACAAACGCAGATTCCAAGAAAAATGCAGCCAACGACTCGATGGCGAGGGGTGCTCCAAACACATCGCCAACGAACCGAGAATAATTAGACCAATTCATTCCGAACTGGAACTCCTGCATGATTCCGGTTACTACGCCCAACGCGAAATTGATCAAAAAGAGCTTGCCCCAAAATTGCGCCATTCGCCGATACATGCGATCGCCTTTTGCGACGTAAAGGGTTTCCATGACACTAATGAGAAACGCTAAACCAATGGTCAGGGGTACAAACAAAAAGTGGTAGACGGTTGTTATTCCAAATTGCCAGCGGTCCAGCCAGACAACAAGCATATGCTTTCCACCTCAAACCCAATTTACGGAAATTACCATGTATAATGTGTTCCAAGGGAGGAGTTTTATACATTTGTGTTTTGACAGGACTGAATTGAGCTCAAAGTAGAATCGACGCCCCGCCCATGGTTAGCTGTCCTCATGTGTTTGTTCGAGGCACATTCGAGTCACATCTGATATACTGAGACAAGTAATCACTTGTCTGGACAATTTTGCCATGCTACGTCTGTTCAATGAGACAGGGAGAGTGGGAGAGAATGCCGGAAATCGTTGAGACCATCCTTGAAGTGCGTTGGGGAGAATGCGATCCCGCCGGAATTGTGTACCATCCAGCCTATTTTGACTGGTTTTCAGTAGCTAGAATGCATTTTTTCAAGCACAATGACATGCCTTATATGGAACAATTCCACGACAACGGGGTAGTTTTAGTAGTCCTCGACGCGCGTTGCGAGTTTCTCAAGACGGTGCGAGCTGAGGACATGGTTCGAATTGAGGCGAGTTTGAGCCAGCGTTCGAAGAGTCGTTTGAAGGTTCACTATGACGTATTCGACGAGCAGGGCACGCTTTGCGGCAGAGGGTATACGGCTCACGCGTATGTCGACGTAAAGACAAATCGAGCTGTCAATCTCGCGAAACGGGCTCCACAGTTGTGGCAAAGGCTTGAGGGCGTGCCGCTCATTGCTGATGCGGCCGTTTAGCTAGTTGTGATTTGACTTGGTTTTTGCGGATGTGGTATGATGTCTCTTGTCCTTAGCACAAGGAAAACTGGCGGAATCCCATCTGCCAACTGCGAGCGGCTGTAGCTCAGAGGGAGAGCACCACCTTGACACGGTGGGGGCCACAGGTTCGATTCCTGTCAGCCGCACCAAAAAAGTGAAAGAATGCACAGCGCCACCTTGGGCTGTGTTTTTTTGCGCTCATTTGCGCTTATCGAAAGTGTTCCTAAGGAGTTGTAAGGGGAACTCCACGTTTGCTTTGTGCGAGGGCCGGCGTATGAGCTCTATGCCACGGTAAAAGATTTAACTCTGCTTACCTGTATGGGTGCCTTGCAAATTTGAGCAGTACAGGGGTTGCACTTTTACACAGTTACTAATTTCGTATAATCGCTGACGGGATGAACATCTGAACAAGCGCTCAGCAGTGCACTGTCAGAGATCCTCCAAGTGTGGTTGATTAGGTTCGGTGTTCTGATATAGACAAAGTTATATATGTCTGCACTAAAAATCTTAAACCCCTTGCGAATGGCATCCCCACAAAAATCAACATCTTCACCGGTAGATTTATCGCGAAATCGGGCCTGTTCGAACACCGTTCGATTTACGATTCTCCTAGCTCCGCCTACAAACGATGTAACGAACGTGTACTGCTCACCAGGATTGCGGATTCCGAGCATTTTAGGACCTGTGAAATACGTATAAACCGTTCGCTTGCCAACAATGTCTGCCGACGTATACTCAAACGCGAGCATTAAATCGGTTAAATAGCACGGACCATAGTAGTCATCGTCATCGAATGTTGCAATAAAATCATGTGTGCACTTATCTAAGGTAAAGTTGTAGCATTCACCCAGAGATACTGTTTGAGGTAACCGATAGATCGACACGTTTTCGTAGAATCTAGCCACCTCCTCCCATTTGCCAATGTCAATCGCGTCGTTGTTGATAACAATAATCAGCTCCTTTGTTGTATAAATTTGCTGGCTATAGTTTTTGAAAACGTTGTCTATCATTGCCAGCTTGTTTGTGCATGTAACAATTGAGACTCCGGGGTGTTTGCTATCCCTGTTCATGTGTCTTAACGCGAGTAATACCCGCTTGTCGTAGTCGGGATACTTAAGCATCTCCGATAAGTGGGGAATTGTACCCATGAACATTTGTTCAATCCGTTGCTTCGTGGTGTCCACATTCGTCAAATCCCTTCGGTAAAACGTATTAAAAAACGCTTCTAGGAAGAAGAGGACCCATCGACGATGGTGCACGAGGATCGCAACACCTTCATCTTGGTGCGATTTTATGAAGCCTTCATCTCATGGCGAGTTGATGATGAAAGAAGGTTTTAGCTCGTTAATGAGCCGTTCGTAAATGGTAATTCAAGGTATCCTTTGTACTCAGACCTGTATTTCGAAATCGTTGAAACGATATCTTTCTTATTTACCAAACACGATTCTGAGACCGATAGGATCTGTTTGGTTAAATCTGTAGCATCTGTCGGTACGACATATTCTCCCAACCCTGTTGAGAGAGCAAAGTCGAAAACCTTAAATCGATAGCCCAGAGCGACAAATGGCGTGTTGGCGACGGATGACACAACGTTGGCATGAAGCTTGAAGTTTATAGTGAATTCACACTGTGTCATAATGTCCAGTAGCTCATAATAATTCAGCAAACGGGGCTCTAACATCACATTTTTGGAATCGCCAATTTTTTCATACAGTCTGTTCGCGGGCAACCGATCATTTCCCCATACACAGTACATGTAGATCCCAAATCCTTGGTTGATTAACTCTTTGGCAACAAGCGCCAGGGAATTTTCCACAGCTTCTTCGTTGCCCCCGTATAAGCGGTTTCGCGCCGTACCCCAATTCAATCCCACAATCTTGGTGCGATTAAACCACTCTTCCTTGTGGTGAGACACGCCCTGTTTTGGTTCAGGTCGTAGCAGAAAAGCCGGATCTCCAGATATCTTGACGTTGTCCATTTTAGTTCCAGCTTGTTTTAAAGCCCGATACGTCAGCGGACCTCTAACACCCACGTAGTGGGCCGCCGCCATGATCTCCCTAAGCTTCGTGTCCTCAGCAGTCCCCAACAAGGATTCAACATCTATTTGGTTATTCATGAACTGCTCCAATTTTTGTTTGTTTATCCAGTCGATGCCGCTGCCCCAAATAAGCACTTTTTTGCCGGTTGCAGCAGCTCGGTATACAACATCGATGTAGGGTTCTGTCAGTAATGAGCCACCACCAAGCACCACTGTATCGAAGGGGTCGATGTTATTCAAACCCATTTTGTACGGAAAAACTTCGCAGTTGATTTTATTTGAGTGATCGTGGGCCAAGCGTTTAAAAGCACTCCACATGATCTCGTCGCCCAGGTTGTTAAATCCCAGCCAACCGACATAGAGGACTTTGCCCATGAGTGCCTACCTCCTAAGGTCTGTGATGAAAATTCAGTTTACCTCCCTATGAGGAATATTGATGGGCAACTGTACTCCCTTTGTGCCCATTGAGCCATGTTGCTTCGCTCTGTCGTCAGTCGCGATGCGGCCCTTGAGCATATATTATTCAAGTTTCTGCATGGTTAAATGGACAAACATACAATTGCCTGTTCGATTAGGTCTCCGACGTTCACTAAGTCTGCAACACCGGCTATGTATTTGGAACATTTTTGGGTATCTGTAAGTTTCAATGCGTGCAGGGAGGGAATACCGTTTATCGATCGCGATCCTTGAAATGGGGAATGAACGATGTTAAAAGTCTTCAAACCTGAAGTCTGTAAGACGCCTATCGGAGTGCGGGTTCAGGCCAAGTTTGTTGCGGGTGGGCAAGAGGATATCCTATGGTATGAGGTCGACAAGAAATACGCTGACTATTTGGTTCATGAACGTGCTGATGGATTTGTAGTGGGTTTGCTATGGTACGCATTGACCCATGGTCATGATATTGAAGTCTTGTCACCTATGTCGGAACGCCTTTATTACACGCTGAACAAATACCTCTCTCCGCTTATTGCTCAGGTTCACGGCTGCAAAACTACAAATATAATGTGCGATCAACTTGACCACGAACCATTCAGGAATCAAGGTGCAGTGGGCACTGGTCTGTCTTGCGGGATAGATTCATTTAGTACAATTTATGACCATATGGGCGATGACACACCTGATCATTTCAAAATTACACATTTTACTTTCTTTAACGTGGGTTCACATGGAGGTTACGGCGGGAAGAAAGCGTTGAACCTTTTCAAGCAACGGGCTGAAGTCGTAAAGTCTTGCGCAAATCAACTGGGTAAAGAGTTGATATTACTTAACAGCAATTTAAGTGAAATATTGCAATTGAGGTTTCAACCAACGCATACACTCAGAAGCATTTCTGGAGTGTTAGTGCTGCAAAAACTATTCAACATCTACTATTATTCTTCGGGTGTACATGCTAAGTACTTTGAATTAACCAAAAAGGATATGGCATATTACGATATTTTCAATTTGAATATGTTGTCTACGGAGAGTCTAACTTTATTCTCATCAGGTGCCGCGTATACCAGGCTAGAGAAAACGCGTAGGGTGGCGGAATTTGAGCCATCCTATAAATATCTCAATGTATGTGTTTCTCAAGGGTTAAACTGCGGAAAATGCTTTAAATGCAAAAAGACGTTGTTAACTTTAGAGTTGCTCGGGAAAATTGACAATTATTTCTCCGTTTTCGATCTTGACGCCTACTACAAGGAAAAGCAACAGTATATTAATTACGTTATAGCAAATAAAAATTCAGACGACCCCCACCTACGTGATATTTACAGAGAGATGATCCGCACAAATTTCTTGTCCAAGACATAGTTCTCTACCGAGAAACCGTTGAATCTGATTGTCACGTAGGGATTAAATTTCAATGATTCTAATCTGGTGGGTGATCAAATGAATCCCAAAAAATTTGTGTTCATTTGCGGTCTTCATCGGAGTGGTACCAGTATTTTGTTCAAAATATTAAGGGATCAAATCGAAGTGAGTGGTTTCAGAAATACAAATGTTCCCGAAGATGAAGGGCAATTTCTCCAAACTGTTTTTCGACCGGACCCTGCGTTTGGCGGAGTTGGCATTTTTGGATTGAACCTCGCATCTCATTTGGATGAACATTCCTCCTTATTTACCCAAGAAAACCGGGAGAAACTTTTTCGGGAATGGTCGAGATATTGGGACCTTTCTAAGCCCATCTTGTTGGAAAAATCACCTCCCAATATTGTCAGGACACGTTTTCTACAAGCCATGTTTCCCGAATCTTATTTTTTGATGACCAAAAGGCATCCCGTGGCAGTTTCATTTGCTACACAAGCTTTTGGCTTTAATAGAGATTTAGATACACTGCTGCAACACTGGATCTTCTGTCACAGGAAGTTGGAAAGTGATTTGCCACATCTCAAGAATGTCCTAGATTTTAAATACGAAGATTTCATCGCTAATAACCAAGCTATATTTGATTCTATATCGAACTTTATTCAATGTAAGCCAATTAAAAATTCATTCCGGATCAATCAAACCACCAATGATAAATACTTTGTTAAGTGGTTAGCGTTACCCGAGTCTCAAAGAACAAATCTAATGTGAGCGTCAAATAGTGAACACCTTGCACTCTGTAATCAGTGGTCTTAGGCTGTCTACATAAAAGCCCCGCCGTCG
>NZ_JAJFNK010000070.1 GCF_021739485.1 Alicyclobacillus tolerans | reverse complement strand
TCTTAATCGGGCGATAGATATACGATGAATTAGAAAACCTGGAATGAACCTTTTCGGGGGGATGGGCAAAAACACCCGGTATGTCATGAGGTTTTCCAAACACGATTACACGTACTGGTGTCCCGTGTATGAGCACTATTTGACGCAATGCCCAACTCCTGAAAATCTGTTGACCTTAATGGAAATGCGTGGCGAGGATTCGTATTGGGAGTTCGATACACCTTCTGGTCCGATGGTGTGGGTGGAATAGTCGTTGGGCAGCTCTTTATATCCGAAGTGATAGGTAAAAGGAAGCTCCAGGTCGAGCCTGGAGCTTTTGATTTGTACTGCGTTACCTGGGAGTTGGATAAGCCCTCGCTCAGGGTTCCTCAGTATACCATACGGTCAACCCCCTGACGTTCGTCTGGGGGTCCTTCGCTTCGCTTCGTCCGGCGCTTATGAACATTGGGTGTTCGGCCTATTCGGTACTTGGCGCCGGTGACTTCGTATGGCCGGTTCCAACCTGTCCCGAGCGAGGGGCAGAGAGGAGGTGAGAGCCATGCCGAGGAAACTCAAGTATGTTTTGTCCGCCATCAATGTCAGTACCACCCGCGCACCGGGTGGATGGTGGCTGGCTGAGGCCACTGTCGACCTGGGATTCGAGGATGAGACGGTGCCCAAACGCGTCGTTGAGACCGCTCCGAATCGGCGAACTGCTACCAACCGAGTCGCTCGCCGCATTCGAAAGTCCGGTGTGTTGTGCCAGGCCATCTACTTGGATCACAAGCCATTTAGAAGGCTCTGGTAGTTTTCTTGAGACCTCTGGTTGCCCCCAGGGGTCTCTCTCTATTTTTGCATGCTGCGAGTGTATGAACAAGATCGGAAGCTTCACCGGCGCGAAGCCGTGGCGATGTGTACAAAAGTGGTCTGCAGCTGTGGCTCCATGAAGCTTTGGTGTTCCTGGGAACATGCCTCCGCTCGGGGGTGGGCATCATCTAAGGGGCTTTGCCCCTTTTTTTGAACGGATGTTTACATAGGGTAGTTTTTTGTATATAATTAATATATACATTATTGGGGTGATGAGTATGGTGCGTCCAAAGAAAGAAGCTTCGGATTTACAGACTGAAAAAGTGGTAGTTTATGTGACACCCGAGACGAAACAAGGCATTAAGTCGGCAGCAACTCACTTGAGAAGTTCGGAATCTAAAATTGGCGACCAGGCAATACAGCTCTGGTTACGAACAAATGGGGGAGAGTCGATGGAGTACACTTATAATCGGGACTTCGGTGATTTAACGGGACCTTTGGGGAATGCGGAACTGGTGTTTTCAAAGCCGGTGGATATTCCATTCCAGTGTTCTTTGAAAGGCGAATCTTGGTCTGGGAAAGTGACGTCTGTTCTGATTCATGGCTCTCATATGGAGTATCGAATGGTGTCTCGTGGCAGTGGTTTGACTGTGATTGCTGGACGGTCTCTGTCCGGGTGGTTTGTCGCTCTTCCAGGTGAACAGGTGTGTCTCGATTTAGCGGATCCGAACGATGTTTTTTATAACCAGGAACAGGCGTTTACTTCTTCTTTGAATCGTATTGATGCTGTGTCGGTGATTCAATCGTTTCGGGCGGTTTATCGTGCGGGCTTTTTCGGTGAACGTGACTAATTTTTTTGCTGGGAGGGAATCAAGATGGGAGATGTTTTTTTGCATACCGTCGACTTTCGGGAAATGCACAACGTCTATATGGAAGGGGTCGAATCCACGTTACAATATTTAAAAACGGGCTCTTGGCCGGGTCAGCCTCTTTCAGGTTTAATGCATCATGCAGAATACGAGTATTTTGATGCGTTTCAAAGCTTGGATACCGTTTCTTATCTGAAAATTGCGTTATGTACTGGACTGGAACATATGTTGAATTCCATGTATCCTGCTTTGTCGCAATCTTTTCAGTTTCCCGATCACTTCTCTAAAGACAGACCATTTTCTTTAGATGTTAAAAACTTTGCGATCAATAAGTTCAAGTTTCGTGGTGAATTGATTCTCTGGGATGCCTCTTGGGATACTTATCGTCATTCGCTGGGACATGCTCTTGTGGATTATCATCAGCCGGACTTACATTCGATTGTTCAGATGGTTTTGCCGCATTTGATTACCCGTGCCACTTCTCCTTCGGCTCATTGTGCTATATGTGAACAGCAAGGTGTTAAGGTGGATCAATATGTCGACGAGGACGGTCATTTCCATGTGGATGTGGACAATGACGACCGACAGGTTTTTACGAAGCCACATTCCATGAAAAGTCTTCAATAAGGGATTTAGCTGGTTTGAATTCCTCATTAGATTTCTGGAGGGGGATTGTATGAAACTGATTCGTAGGAAAATCTTTTGCTACGTGTACGATCCTTTTACGTTGAAGCGTCGTTTGAATGAACTCGCAGATGAGTATGATCAGGTGGGTTGTACGATTCGGTGGGGGAGTGGCGGTTCTCTTCAGGTGTCTTTGCCAGATCGGGAAATCCACTATGTTCCTGGAGAGGGATGCATTAAAGAATTGGTCTTTAAAGAAGATTAAAACTGCCTTTGGCCACCTTAACGGCCACCCACTTTCGCTACGGAGCCTGTAGTCTCCGTTTACGCTCATGCCCCTTCGGGGCACCGTGGGTCCCCGGCCTGGTGGAAAAGCCAATGCTCAAATACATGCGGCAACCAATATAGAGGAGCGTATTCGATGAAGTGGCGACTCATCCAATTCATTGGCGGAGGCTTGATTTACCTGGTGTTGCGTTCTCAGTTATATGGCTTCTGGAGAGCCTTAGGTGATGTGTTATACGCAACCGGTCTTTTACTCATGCTTTTCGCTGTCTTTCGTACCAGGCAAAACAACTAAACTCAGTGCTCCGCTTTGCTTCGCCCCTTCGGATGACTTCGTACCCGATTTGGACTTTTCGCCCCAATCGGGGGCCGAGAGGGGGTGATACCCTTGAATCTCGGTGGCCTAGCCGCCCTTGTTGCGGCAACCGGAAGTCTGCTCCAAGGATTCGCCGCACTTCTGGCAATCCGACACAGTAGAAAAGGCTCCCGTAAACGCCGTCGCAAGCGCAGGAGCCCCTGATTGGGAAGCTTGGGTGCCCGTAAGAGTGCCCAGGCTTTCTTAAGTTACTCCCATGATATCACAAACCTGCGATTCGGTGACCCCAGGCCAAAGCCTGGGCTTTTCTTATCTCGTGCTTAAAGAGCCGGTGCCGCCTTACATGAGGCTATCACAGGGCTACTACTTGTGTTGGCTGCTCTTATCCTCCCTCCCTTTGGTCGGTCCGGTACGCTTAAATCGCCAACACAAGCAGATTCGCGCCCTGTGATTTTTCCGCCTCAGGCGGCACCCCCCAAGGGGCGCACGAGATATAAAGGGAGGAATGAAAATGAAAGATCAAGTGATGGAAGCGACCCAAAAGTTGTTGGGAATGTGGGAATCCGGCGATTTGCCGAAAGCCGTAGTTCATACGATGTTAGCCCGTCAAAACGGGGAACGCCCTTGTGATGCTTGGAGCCTTGCCAATCAAATTTTGATGCTGATTAACGGAACGGAAGACGCCAGAGGCTTCCGCCAATGGGAAAAAGTTGGCCGCAATGTGAAAAAGGGCTCCAAAGCTTTTTATATTCTCGGACCCATTGTCCGAAACGTCCAAGAGCGCGACGAGGAAACAGGCGAAATCCGTGAAAAAACTGCCCTTCTCGGTTTTAAGGGCATTCCGGTGTTTCGTATCGAGGATACGGAAGGTGAACCGATGGATACCACGCGTCCAGACTATACGCCCCCAGTTCTGCCACCGCTGATGAATGTGGCGAGCGCTTGGGAAATTGATGTGAAGTATGCCGCAGGGAATTCGAGGTTTTATGGTTGCTACTATCCGCAATCGGACAACATTTTGCTCTGTACACACGATGAGATCACCTTTTTTCACGAACTCTCCCACGCAGCTCATAACCGTGTACGACCGCTTAAAGGTGGACAAGACAAAAACCAAGAGATTGTCGCTGAAACCAGCGCCGCCATTTTATGCCTGATGTATGGATACGAAGGCTTTGTCAGCAAGGCTCGGAGTTATGTTGCTCATTACGCAAACATGGAACCCAAGGAATGTACGAAAGCGGTCATGCGCGTCATCTCGGATATTGAAAAAGTCCTCGACCTGATTTTGAGTGAGGCGGACCGACAAGATCAACAAAGTGTCGGAGCATAAAGCGGACAAGGGAGGGGGCACCCCCTCCCAGTTATATCAGGAAAGGGGAGTTTCAAATGAAACCGAGCAAGGCACAGCTCCAGCTCTTGTGGAAATTATCTCGACCCGCGAACCGATTGGACCCCGCGCAACTGTGGCCCGCAGATGAGTTTGCGCGTCAAGCGGTGACCCTTCGCGTAGACAGACGCGAAGGGTGGATTGAATTTATAAAGGGATTACACAAAGAAGCGCAATATGTCCGGCTTACTCGCAAAGGTCAAAAGGTGATTCACCGGTATCCAGATCGGCGCCTGTCATGGAAACAGTATTGCCAGCTCATCAAGAATACCATGCGGGACTTAGGTCTCGTGGAAGAAGGGGAAAGCGATCTCGTAGAAAATCAAAGGTAATGGTAATTGTGATATTCTACATGTTATATTATATTTATCATATTAACTCACAAAAGGACGGTGCAAAGAATGGGGCAATCAAGGGAAGACCTAAGAACCTACGTCGCAAGTAATGTGGTTACGGTGAATGAGGCTGCCGAACTTTTGGGTGTAACGAGGTCTCATGTTACTCATCTGATACGAACTGAGGTTTTGCACCCAATCAAACAGTCCGGGTCCGTATCATTGCTTCTCAAACAAGACGTTATTGATTATGGGAACAAATCCATAGACCTTGAGCGGCTGTTGCGTCCAGCAATATATGACTTTAGCGGTCGAGAAATATGGGACTTCATTTCTCAAGACCCAAATTTCCTTAAGGAAGTTCGTTGGGCGAAAGCGTATTTTAACGATTGGGACGCCGCCATTGATGGATATTACTCTGTACGAGACGACTATTTTGGCCCACTCCAACAAATAGACTCCCCCACTTTGGTACTGGGGCTCTCGTCGGGATTAGAAATCTGGACCACATCGGGTAACTGCGGGTATTTTGGACATACTCCGCGTCAAACAGAAGAGATCCTAAAGTCGGCTGGTTTTCCGGATCGTGATCTACAACTTTTATACAGCAGTCGGTATGTAGAATTTGGCCGGGGTCGGGAACCGAACGCATTTCCCCGCGAGAAGGATGAGGCGGATGATTCCCGTCCATTCGCGCGGGCAGAGGCGGGGATCTACTTTTATAAAGACCATTTAGTGGTAGCTCAAACCCAGAGATTTGCCAGCGATGCTTTAGCCACCCTACAGGAGTTTAGTTACTTTCTGCCACACCCGACAGAAATCCGCATATACACATATCAACAGGCTATTATAGAAAACCTGGTTGTGCCTGGAAATCCATACGCTTTAGGTCAACCCGATGTCTATAGGGTCATTATTAAAGATGCTTCTGGACGGGAAATTTGGTTGTCTCCATTGCATAGGGATTTCAAAAATAAACTGGATGTTTATTCGATTTCTTCTATGCGCGACATTTTGCGGCTTTGTGAGATGGAAGTACCGGAAGGTATCGAGGAACGATGGTTGCATAAGTTGCTACGCGTCATCATTCCTACTGCGAAAGACCCAATTGTGATATCAACGAAGCAGAAGTAAGAACACCGTACGGTGACAAAGTGAGGTGAAAGTATTGGCTCTTTCACTCGGACAGGCGCAACAAATGTATGAAAAGGTCATGCAGCTTTCAGAAGGTCTCGAAAGGGATACGGCGCTGTCGGAACTCATGGATGTTGTAAAACGTGAGTTTGGCGTTCCACTGCTACAGAACCAGGAATGGGAGCAACGGCATCCGGCCATTATTGCAATGTATAGGAAAATCTCGATGAGCCGGTCATCCTTTTAATTCAGCGTATACGCGTTTGGGTGGTAAATATGAAGAACATGGGAGGCGTTTGAAATAGCCAACGATAAAACCTTTCGCATGACAGCTGCGATCACCAAAGAAGGTGACTTGTACGTGGCTCGGTGTCTGGAAGTCGAAGTGACCAGTCAAGGATCGACGATGGATGAAGCCATGACGAATCTCAAAGAGGCATTGGAACTGTATTATGAGGACCAGGTGGACGTGAATCCACCATCGAGTCCAATCATTGCTCCATTGGATGTTGAGGTACGTCCATGAGTCCGCACTTTCCTGTGATGTCAGGTGCTCAAATGATGACTTTACTTCGACGTGCCGGTTTTGTACAGGTCAGTCAAAAAGGCAGCCACGTGAAAATGCGCCATGTGAATGGACATGTGACCATCGTTCCGAACCATCGCGAATTAGCACAGGGAACGGTGCGTTCGATTCTGCGACAAGCCGGGTTGTCTGAGGAGGATTTTTTTCATCTGATGGACCATTGACCCTATCCGTTTATCTAATGAAGTCATGAACATTCGGAGGCCCCAGCGGAAACGCTGGGGTTCTATTGTCTCGTGCTTAAAGAGCCGGTGCCGCCTTACATGAGGCTATCACAGGGCTACTACTTGTGTTGGCTGCTCTTATCCTCCCTCCCTTTGGTCGGTCCGGTACGCTTAAATCGCCAACACAAGCAGATTCGCGCCCTGTGATTTTTCCGCCTCAGGCGGCACCCCCCAAGGGACGCACGAGACGAAAGGGAGGAGTTACCATGACTCTTTGGACATCTGAACTACGAACGATCACGCCACCGCTCTACGGAACGGAAGAGACTCCAGTCGAAAACAAGTTAATCACCACAAAATTTTTCGCACCCGCCTGCGGATTTACCTGGTATGTTGCGGAATATGAGGCGCAAGAAGACGGAAACGTTCTCTTTTTTGGCTATGTCGATAATGCCACAGACCCTTGGTGCAGCGAGTGGGGATACTTCACACTCCATGAACTTGAAAGCCTTCGCTGGAATGGGATTCCACAAGTCGAAAGAGATTTGCATTTTAGTCCAATTCAATTTCAAACCATCCACATGAGCTCTCGGTCTTAAATACGGATTCACATAAATCATACCGTGGTCATGCCTCTGGGCTAACCCAAGAGGCCATGGCCGGAAGGGAGTTTACGTAATGAACTATTCACTGTATCAAGTCAAATTGGAGTTTCGGCGTGATTTTGCTTTTATGGGACTTCAAGAACGGCAAAAACTTCATGGTCCTGACCTTAACCTTAGCGTCTACCATGTTACCTACGAAGGCACTTTGCCATTTGGAGATGAAAAGGAAATCCTGCACACCTTGTACGAGATGTTCAACATGCGGCATCCAAAAGACTTTCATAGTTACTCGTTGAGTAGCGGTGACCTGGTGCAATTCGATGGACAATTTTGGTACTGTGACTCCATTGGGTGGACCCAAGTTTACCCCCTCTAACTTGCGCGTAACTGCTGCAACACTTTCCGACGTGGCACGAGCCGGTAAATCGGGTTCGTGCTTTTTTCGAGAAAAATAAGGACTGCAATCATATTTTGGACCCCTCCCCCGTAAATCATTAATAGGGGAAATCGTTAAATTTTTTCTTGATTTAGTGAGCTATAGCTGAAAAAAGGAGTGTTGACGATGAATGGGGGAGAAGGAAAGAGGAAGATCCGCAGTGAGAAAAAAATCCATGTCAATCCGGCGCTGGATTCGGATACCCATCACAAATTGAAACGCCTGGCGCTCGCTTGTGACACTACGAAAACTTCTTTAGCTGCTGAACTATTACGTATCGCTTTAAATACCCCATCCTTAGTGAATTGGCTCCAGGATCAGTATGGTGCAGATGAGTTTCGGGTGATTCCCATGAAAGATCAGGGGAGAGTGACTTATTGATTATTTTACTTACCAAAGATTTTTTTCAAATCCTTGGATATGTTTTTATCCAGCTGAGAACAAGAACGACACAGCCCGGTTTTATTTTGAGTGTTTCTACCGCAAATACTGCACTTCAATGAAAACCCTCCTTCGTCTATGGACCCTATCAAAAGTATTGACAAAGAAGGGGGGATTTAAACCTTAAGCCATGACCTGGTGACCACGTGTTTCTTCATGTGCCGGGTGCACGGCCTCGGGGGCAATTTGGTTAAATCTTTGCATGACGTATTCCAACATCCAGACTTGTCCGGTTTCCACGAGGTGCAGTTGCATACTCCTCCAACCCTTCCCAGATTCGAATATCTTTCTTTGTTGTCGGTGAAATTCAAGAAGTAACTCGAGTTCTACTTTTATTGACGTCCATGCGTCTTCCATATTTGTCTCTCCTCGTGCGCTCCCTTGGGGGTGCCGCCTGAGGCGGAAGAATCACCGGCCCCGGAGGCTCGTTTCAAAGGGGTTAAGCGCGGTACCGGACCGGTGAAGCCGGGAGGATAAGAGTGCGGCCCTTTGAAATGAGAAAGGCCGGTGATAGCCTCAGACAGGCGGCACCGACTATGAAGCACGAGGAGCTAGAAGTCCCTTGTTTTACTATGATGTTACATTACGTAATATTATGTTGTATGTTTCTTGATTACATATTGTTGTTTTTGTAAATCGCGATTCATTATTACGTTTTATTACATCAATATATGTCATGTTATTTTGTGTATTGGTTTCTGGGACGGACCAAAAGGCCAAAATACCGAAGGACGAAAGGACGAAAGGACGAAAGGACGAAAGGACGAAAGGACGAAAGACAAATCTCTGCTCGCTGGGTCCGGGACCTCCAGTGGTAGCCGTTTCGCCCTGTCCTTTCAGTCCGTTCGAAACTCGGTCCCGGCCCCAGCTGCGCTTTCAACAGGTTCCCCTCCTCGCCGTGTTCTGCTTCCTTGCCGGTTTCGTGCGGAAGGAGGCCACTCCAGCTTTCGACCCTGGGAAAGTACGCCCAGGTCTCAAGTGGGGCCTCTCGAAACCGGCTGCGGTAGCAGCGGCGAGGAGGGGAACCCGTAATGCAGGATAAAGAGTGGCTCTCTGCCACTCAGAAAGCCTTGCTATGCAAGCCTTAACTAGAGAGATATAATAAAATATGCAGAGAGATACATCGCATTTTACTTATATTCATGGAGCTTTTTAGAGAGATTGGGGTGTATAGAATGCCGAAGAGAAATTTTAATTTGACAACAGAAGTAGATCGGATGTTGGAGCAGTATCATGCGAAACAAAAGACAATACACCCGAGAATTACTCGACAGCAGATCGTCAATGAAGCGATCAAACTCTATACGATGATGGAACAACGTGACCGCGCCGAAGAGATTTTCGAGCAGGTGATGGAGAATCGCTTCAGGAAGTTTGAGAACCGACTGGCCGCGATGATTGCGGCGGTTGGAATTGATGTGGATATGATTCTTGTTGAAACTTTGGAGGCTCGTGAGGCTTTGCTGGAAAATCAGAAAGTCGACCCGAAAGTGATCTATTCGGAGCTGCGTAAAGAGGGTGTAAAACTCTTTCAGAACCATAAGGCATTTCGTATGTCGGAATTATAGGAGGAGCATAGACGATGGCCGCGTTTCGGAACTTTGTAAAGGTGAAATATAAAACCTCTGTGGACAAGGCACGCAGTCACCTCAAGTACATCGGGTTTCGAAGTCGCGATACCCCTGAGGAAGAACGTGGATTTTTTAATGATGCACAGGACCGGGGAGCCGATTATCAGAAGTTTATGCAACAGATTGAAGAACATCCTGCATTACAGCATGAGCGGACAGTTAAAATGCACACCATGATTCTCTCAATGTATGAGGAGGATTACCGTGCACTTCTCGATAGCGGGTCCAATTTTAAAGAAATCACCCGAGAGATGATGGCGGACCTGGAACAGCGTAAGGGAATGAAACTGGAGTGGATCGCAGCCGTACACGAAAAGGAAGGACATCCACACGTTCATATTGCAATCATGAGCGCGGGTAGAGGGGAAGATGGTAAACAACATCGTCTCTTTTTGGACAAGGATACCGACCTTCCCTGGTTACGGGAGCGATTTCTGGAGCGCATTCAAGAGCGGGTGCCGGAATTAGAGAAGCATCATGAACGAAACCATCCAGGCCGGGCTCAGCAGCGCACCCGTGTCCGTTCTGAATCTCGAAACGTAGCTCACTCGATCAGTTCCCTGGCACAAACTTATGACCAGAAAATGAAGCCCCTCATGAAGGAAAAACGGAACCAACAACGACGCAAAAAACGAGCGAAATCACGGATCGATCTGCAACGCCAGTCGGAACGCGAGGCCCGTTCTTAGTCGTTCGATTCTTTGGCTAGAAGGCGATACAAAGCAGTGTTTATCACATCAAAAATACTAACTTCAAGTTCAATAGCAAGATGCTTGAGCGCTTTGTACTTATCCGGACTAATTTGGATTGTCCATTTCCCGGTATTCTCTTGCTCACCGGTTATGTTCGGATCAATGACACCTTTGGTCTGATACGTTTGAAAGTAGTCTTCGACGGCTTCATCAATGGCTTCCCAAATTTTCATTCCATGGCGAATTGAATAGATTCGCATTTCCTCTTGCAATGATAGAGGCAATTTAATAATCCATAGTTTCCGTTCACTCATAGGTATCTATACCTTTCATTATGGATTTAATTTTAATACTATATTGATTTATATACTATATGGTACAATAACCCTGTATAAAAAGAAAGGTGTTTGTACTATGCTCCTCTTGCTGATTCGGAATCAAGTGATATGGAAGCGCATTTTACAAAATTATCGGTCTCATCCGGTTGCTCCATATCTTCCGGACTTGTCCTCGTTACAAACCTGGTTAGCGGATCACGGAATGCCTACGGCTGTTCTACTCGATTCGCAGTGGCCGAGACATGACGAGGCTCAGCGCTTATTCGAGCGCAACGCAATACCTGTCACGTTTTTTAGTGGTCACTTTAACGAGGCCGACGAATGGCTTCAGGAGCACTCTCAAAGTGTATTGGAAAGTCCCTTGCATGAAGATGATGGGGGGGGAACTTCAGAAGCAATTCAAGAACCAGCAATACGTCCATTGGGGGAAGCCTCTTCCGAAGTACGTGAAAATCCTTTTGTACGAAAGCGACCGGTTCGACTTACCCCAGGGCTGCGTGAAACAGTTGAATCTCGACCCTTGAAAAACCCAGTCCATGAATCAGTTGTACCTGTGGCTGAGAAAGAACGTGTTGTCGAACGAATTATTGAGATCCCAGTGGAGAAACCGATTTACGTTCGTGAGGAAATTCCTACGGCCCTTGCACCTGTTTTTGTGACGGTTGTGGGATTGTGGCGGCGAGCTGGTGCATCTCTCTTGAGTCTCATTGTTACCAAGTGGCTTTCCCAACATCTACCGCCGAACAGCGTGACGTTAATTGAAGATCCCAGACAACCTCCTAGGCTCTTTGACTACTTTGCGTTTGAGGAACCTTATACACATTGGCTGGAAGACGGTCGTGGAACGCCGGTTAGCCGAGATGGAGTGCAGTTTGTCCCGATGAAACCTGGACTTTCTGTACAAGTCGATGAAGAACGCTTTGCAGAGTATATCTATCGACAGCTGAAACGTCCGTTTACCATCTTAGATGCTGGGCAACACCTGGAGCCTTCCTTGATTCACGAACTGGCCGACCATATTCTCGTTGTCCTTGATTGTGACCCCACTTTGTTAAATGTAGTTGGAATGGCCGAGAGTTACCATCAATTTCGCACACTCTACGAAGGTAAGGTACACGTCATCCTTAATAAATGGACGAAGCACGTGAAATTAGTTGATCCAGAAGCTCAAGAGGATCTTTTTCCGAACGCAATCAAAGTTCCCTATTTGACTCCTGATGTCGTTCAACAGGCTTTATGGAAAGGCACTTTTTTAGGCGAAGAGGTTCATGAAGAACTGAGTATGCTTTATTCCAAACTACTGTCTAGGTGGGTACCTGTAGACAAGAATCAGTCTGCGTCCAAAACACACAAATCTTTCTTTGGGAGGTTCAGAAAGTGAAGATTTGGCTAAAAAACACTTTGGCCGGCACGGTATTTGCTCTGGGGATTGGCGGCACTATTGCCTACTCTACATGGCTTCGTCCCATTCTCAATGATGAGGTCGTTTACATCGCGACAACGACTATTGCTCCAAACGCAGTTATTGAGCGTGGGGATTGGACGAAAGCAAGAATCTCACGAAATGTAGTTCCCGTGGGAGCTGTGGTTAGTCCTTCAACGCTGGTTGGCCAAATGGCGAGCACCACCATACCGCAGCATGGCATTTTTACTGCTTCGAATATTGAAAAAGACCCATTGGCGATCACACCCAATACCCAAGATTTTCAACTGAGTCGTTCCTGGATCTCGGTAGTACCGGACAGCTTACGAAGAGGTAATGAGGTTTATATGTATCTGTTGCCCAGTACGACACCGGCCACGCCTCATAACATTACACAAGCTGAAACTGGAGCGCCTTTTCTCTCCAACATACCGGTTGAGTTTGTACACAATGGAAGCAATCAAGAAGTTCTAAACGCGAATCCGCCTGTAAGTGGCGACTTAGGCAGTCGGGCAAACGGGACAGCGGTTCCCAGTGATGTGGAGTTGAAACTTACGAATTCTCAAGTCAGTGAAGTGATATCTGCCATCGCTCAAAAGGACAAATTTATTTTGACCTATTCCATACCGACTTAATTATGTCCAATCACCCATAAAAATAACCTGGTTATATAAATAGGGAAGGAGTAATAGCTGTGTATACAGTGGGATTTCGACCCGAACTACTTACCCAAGTCCAAGCTTTATATTCCACAGAACGTAAAGCAACATTGGCGGAACTTCCTTCCGACGCAATTAACAGTCTTATCCTGGTGGACGAACAGAGTGTTTCGACGCACGACCTCGCCAATTATCTGGACCAACGCCCTGAGATTACTCTGACGTATGTCGTCGATGCAATCACCACCAGTAAACAGTCGTTTGCGGCAGCTTATCGCATGACCCTGGTTCAAAGTGACAACTTGTTATCTTATCTCGAAGAAATGATGTTAGAGCAAAACGAACAAATGGTTTTGTTGTTTTTTGGGGCGTTACCTCAACTGGGAACGACGACACTCGCCTTGTCTGTCGGTTCTCTATTGGCGCAAACGTCTGGATTGTCTGTCGGCGTTTTAGGATTGAATCTTTATAATCCTGGCGTTGAATTTGTCCCTTCGATCTCCACGACACTCGACGATTTGCGTTCCATGTTGCGTCTCAAGCAACTCACTCCAACGAAGCTTCGTGCTTCTATGCCGGAAATCTCCCCTGGAGTTTTCTATCTCATTGGGAGCCGTAACGTACTTCAGGCCATGGAATACCATCCGAACGACATTTCGTATCTGATTAATACTGCAAAGAAGGCGTTTGAAGTGGTGATATTGGACATTGGATCCATGCTCAATACCGCTTCGGCACTTCAAAGTTTGCATATGGCAACACACCGATATGTCATTACGAGAGACCTTGTGGTCAGTCAGAACCGATTTCTCGATCAGTCTCAATTTGTTCTTAAGTCCTTGTCGATTGCACCGGAGGACTTATTGCTTGTAGGAAATCAAGTGAAGTCCCCAACGAGCCTGCGCGATTACGCACGAAGTATGGGAGTCATCCCGCTTGTAAGCATTCCGACTTTCACCGATTTGGCTTATTACGTTGAACCGGATACGGATAAATTGAAGTTATTTTTCAGTCAGAAAAAATTTAAAAGTGCCATCGAGCAAATTGTCTCTGGCTTAACCCAGGGCAGTTCGAAGGGAGTGACGGCTCGTGTCCGTAACTGAACTTTTCCAACCCTCTTTTTCACCCTTGGCTTATTTAGCACAACTGCAACAAAACAATACCTCTTTCGTGACCGACCATGCATTTCAAAAGGCATGTGACGTTTTTGAGGACTATTTGGACCAGCTGCACGACCGCAAGGGCAGTGACTACCTGCAACGGCAAAGAGACGCCATCATCGGTGAACCTGCTGCGCAATCTTATTTTGTGGATGAAATCCATACGTTTCTCCGCATGAACCCACAATTTCAAAGTGTTGCGTATCCTCGCTATTACCCCAACTTAGCAGAAGCCATTTTTCAGCATGTCATCGGATTTGGACCCTTGAGTGTGTGGTTTCGAAATCCCACGGAAGCGGCTCACGTGATTGGTACGAACATCTTATTTCAAAAAGCCGGGAGTAACCGTAAAATTCTTCAACCTTTCAGTTACGAGTCGATGGAGCAAGTACAAAAGCTCATCCGAAGTATCACCTTATGGGACCCTCTCACCCAGGTTTCGGCTACTCAAAACTGGACGGAAGTGAACATGTATGACGGAACACGGGTCACCATTATGGTGCCGCCGATGTCTAAGGTTCCGGTACTCATTTTCCGCCAGTTTCCTTTTAAAGACCATACGTTCGAGGGTGAAGCCGAACGTGGGACCGTGGATAAAACATCAATCCGTTGGTGGAAACTTTTAAGTCGTTTGATGCTCAATACCATAGTTACCGGTTTTCGAGGTAGCGGGAAAAGCACGTTTGTAAAAGTGATTTATGGGGCCAGAGACAAGGATCTTACGGTCGTCACCGTAGAAAGAGACAGCTTCGAATTTCGACTGGAAGAGGCATTTCCAGAACGGGAGCCCTTTATCATTCCTGTACGTACCCCATTAGAGACCATGGATAAGATTTTTGATGTCTTTTTACGTGCCGATGCTCATTACATCATTGTTCCAGAAATGCGAAGCGGAGAAATCGAAGTGGTTCTCCGTTCCAAAGAAAAAGGTAATGGGTATCTGGTCACATACCACGGTCAAGACATGGTCTTTCTTCCTTCAGAAATGGCTCGGTTGTCTTTAGCTTTGCATCCTTCCTACGATTACGAGTCTGAACTGATACGCGCAGCCAGAAGCCTCCAAGTGGTCGTTTGGATGGACGAATTGCCCTCAGGCCGTAAAGTGGTCTTGGGTGTCTATGCCTTTGACTATTCAGAGGAGACAGGGATATTTCAAGTCATTCCATGGGTGACGTATAACCGGGAGTCCGATACATGGCATTATCTAGAAGAGATACCCGCATCGATGGATAGAAAACTGAGAGAACTTTATCCGGATTTCTATGCGGCATTCCGCAATGAGTTTTCCAAACTGGCTGCCCAGTCTCCGATGCAGAAAGTCCGTATTCAAAAGCTCCATTTAAAGGAGGCGATGTAAGTTGTTTAACCTCTCTCGTTTACCCATTTTGTCGTATTTGAATGCGACGATTGAATTAATCCTGTATCTCATGATGTTTTTACCGCTTGTTTATCTGACTCGCCAACTTTGGCTATCCGGATATCAAACGGTACGTGGACACCTGTTCGGTGCGGCCCAGCGCAGACGCCTTCGAACTTCACAATATTTCCGGACGACCCGATCCTCTGTGAATTTCGGACAACGTTTCCTCTGGCATGAGCATCTTCAGGACCTTCTTGAATCGACTTTGCGCAAGACCACACCATCGACTTATCGCACCTTTCTTTGGTTTTCCGCAGGGCTCGGAGCCGGTGTCTATGTCGTTCTTTTTATCGCTACGGATCACCCTTTCTTTCCGCTGTTACCCGCCTTGCTCGTCACTACGTGGCCGTACTTCATTTTGCGAATTCGCAGGTATAGGATCTCGATTCGGAATAGTTACGATATCGCACCTGTACTGAAAGAACTCATTCCGAAATACCGGGCGGCGCGTCATAATATGCGCCATGCTCTCCCAGTATTGACCCAGGAGTCCAAAGACCAAACCCCTTTTTTGAGGGCTTTATCTCGACTCCATATCAAGTTAGAACGCGCACATTCGCCGGAACATGCCAAACGCATCATCAAAAGCTTTAACGCCCAAACCGGTACAGACTGGTCGACGCGGCTTTCGAGTCTCATTTACAAGGCATATATCGAAAATGCCAATGTGGATGACGCACTGGTCAAATTGGACGAGGATATGACCGACGCACAAAATACCCTTAAAGAACAGAGACTTGATCGTACGGATAATTTACTTTTGGGCATCCTTCCAATTTTCGGGTTGCCCGCTGGGATTCTATTCATGTATACGACCCTCACGCACCATATTTTAAAGTATCAATTTGGCACGCCTGCTGGTCTTCGAAGTTTTACTTTGGCTCTGACGGTGACGTTTTTCTCGGCTATGGCAGGTACGATTTTTCATCGTCCCAAACAAGACATTTAAGATTGGAGGAATTCGGGTGGACTTTGTGACATTCGGAATATTATTTTTGTTTTCTGTCACGGCTGCTTTTCTCTATTTCACAGCTAATTCCACGGAATATATGCGTGACCAAGTACGAGCACGCGTCACCAGCCAATGGCGGTCTCTGCGTATTCAAACCAATAAGCGAATGACGGATCCCGAACTCGGTCGATTGCTTGAACAGACCGGGTTACCGATTACTCCTGCCATCTATTCTTGGATTCGCATGATCGCGGTCGGTATTGCATGTCTTTATAGTCTCCGTATCGTCTTTTTATGGCATCATTACATATTTCTCGTGCTGCCGGTTATCGTTTGGGTATTTTTCGAATATCGAAAGTCCAGTATCATACATCCGATGTATCCCGTTTTACTGATGTTGCGTAAGCGAGCTGCACAAGGAAGAAATAAGGAATTGTTTTTGCTCTTTGAACTGGTCTATCAGGATTTCCTTTCGTACCAGGACCATCCTCGAAGTGTCTATAGCATTCTTGAGCAAAATGCACCGCTGTTAAATCGTCTTCAAAAGCCTCTTGCGCGAAGCTTGACGATTTATCCGCGTGACCCCTCGTTGGCTTTATCCCGGTTTGCCAGTGATGTCGGAACGGATGAGGCAGTCATATTTACGAATCTATTAGGCGAAATTGAACATGCTTCTCCGGAAGTTGCGCTAGATATCATGCAAACCACTCAGCTAGAATTTCGGAAACATCGCATCGACATTTTTCGTCATCGTTTGTATCTCCGAAATCTCGTAGGGTTAGTTCTTGTCATGCTTGGTTTTATTGCAGTTGCCCAGAATTTTAATCTGGACATTCAAGCTTATACGCACGCACTTCTTCAAATGTAAACCATATTAATCATTGTATTAATTTAATACCAGTATTAAAATATGGGTAAGGAGGAACGATATGCGTGCGGTTTTAATTACCACTCTAACATTCATTATTCTCGTGTGGCTTACGACCGGTATCGCAACCTCACAAAAGCATGGCGACAGCATTGTATCTAGTGATTCACACAATACCATTGTGAATTCACCGAGTGCAGTTACGAGATAAGGAGGGGGAAACATGAGAAACATACTTGTGACAGGTCTTCTATTGATTGTTGCGGTGGGTATGTTCATTACTTTTGCTCCGTGGGCTAAAGGACAGCAAAGTACAGTTCAAAGTCAAGCTAATACGATTATTTCGAACGCAATCACCCAGTAAGTGTTTATGTAGGAGGGGAGTAGAGTGCGGAGCATTCTTATTATGATTCTTCTATTGCCCTTCTTCTTTAATTTTTCGTACCAACCGGACATGGATCAAGTAAATGAAGCCCGGTCTCTATACCTGGAAAACGTCGTCCATACATCACTCGCCTATGCTCAAATTAAGGGCTATTTTTCCTCAACCGATATTCAATCTTTGCAGAATCAAGTTGCTAATGCGTTAGGCTACCCCGCAGGAGATGTGACCGTTACGGCTACTGAAACTCTTCAGACACGTGGGGAACCCATTACGTTAACCATTTCGATTCCGACTCGTCTCGCGTTTTTTAATTTGGTGCCCGCAACGAATCACGCGACGATCACCCGTTCGGAGACCGCTGCGAGCGAGGCGATTCTAAATTCATGAAATGGATTATTGCATTCACGCTTTTAGTCGCCTATTCCATTCAAGTGCATGTCACGATGTTAAATACCGGGGTGCAGGAAAATGCTTATGAACGCTTTACGTATGCCTGTGAAATTGCCAGTCATGACGCATCTTTGGATGTTACACCGAACAGCGTGAGTGACGGTTTTCCGATTTTTAACCAGACTGAGGCAACGGCCACTTTCGATCAGGATTTAGCTGAGAATATGCGGTTAAACCCAAACACCCTCGCTCCTCTGCCTGGTACGTTGTATCAACAACCGGTTCAAATCTTATTGGAACAGTTTTTCGATTACAGTAATACATCTTTTCCGTACCATTATACGAATTTGACTTATGGGATCGATGTCACTTTGAATGGTCCTGCCATTGTCTATGTGGTACAAGCTCAGATTCCAAGTATTGAACCGGGTGTGTCAGGTTTTTCTAAGACCTGGTCCGTCGTACAAGCTTATCCGGATTCACCTTAATTCACGAAAAGCCGCGACTAAAAAGCCTTTGTCGGTGCAGCGAACACCGACAAAGGCACATGCCTCTATCAGCCATGCCTGAGAGAGACTTGAGACTATTGTACTTGGATTCCCCTTGGTGTCTCAAGTTTGTCATCCGCCTTGTTGACCACAAGGGGCCGGACGTCTCTCAGCGTTCCTGGGGGTCGTACCGGCTTCGTAACTCTGGAGGTCATATAGGTGGACAGAAAGGAATTTAAAGAAAACGTTTATTTGGACCTTGAACCGATTTGTATCTGATACTTTAAAAGTACCCCACCGTGGTCATTCAATTCTCCCCCACTTACTGATAACCTCACAGTGATA
>NZ_JAJFNK010000006.1 GCF_021739485.1 Alicyclobacillus tolerans | reverse complement strand
AGCTGAGTTATCCATATCAGAATATTAAAACTTACAAATTCTCAGTTTGGGGTGTCCATTCCATTGACTTAATACCAACCTTCCCTCCGATAACCTCAGACAGTCGTATTGCAGCCTTTTTGCGGCACTTGGAACATGACTCCACACCGTCATACTGAAACCATATGTGTCCACACTTGTTACAGCGGTACTTGAATACCTTTCGCGGCACATAGACACCATTGACGAGTTCGGTGTCCACGGTCATTCTGTTACCTCCCTCACCTTTACTTTGTTGCCTACCGCATTGCTACGTCTTATCCGACATGTCCAATCACACATGGGAATTCATCTTTGCTGTCGATCATATCTTGCCAAGACCTAGATACTGACTCGTCGCTCCCATCGCACCATTTACACGGTTCTCCGTCTTTGCGCTCACAGCACTTGATGTCCTTTTCCTGAATTTCCGCAGATGTCAGACGCTTGAGTTCGATCCACGCTTTTGACGATTGGCCTTCCTTTAGATCATGGCTAATCGCGTATTTTTTCTCGGCCATTCGCTGGACAGAAACGTTGAATGCCTCACTGACGTGATTCGCAGCGATGACGAGGTTATTCACTTGGTATACGTTCACTTCACTTCATCTCCCCATAATTCTTCTACCGTTGTACCCAACACCCTCGCAATCTTGAGCGCATTATCCAGACTGGGTTTGCGCTTGCCGTTCACCAGCTCAGAAATCGTCTGTTCCTTAATCCCTGTTTGTTCCGCTAGCCAACGATTCTTGATGTCATTCTCGAATAAATACCGTTTCAGTTTAGTTTTTATCATACCTCTTAACTTCCGCCTATCCGTCTTGACTCCTGCTCGTTTCCATGAAAAATTTCACGGGACAATGAAACAAATACAGGCCGTAGCCCATAGGTATACATCACAACCCCAGGAAGGGAGGCGCAAACCCACCATGCGCGGCGAAGTGAGGAAAGTTGTGGTGTTTAACGTAGGGAACGAGTCAGACCGGAAGCTGTACGAATACGCGCAGTCCGTGAACTTTACGCGGTTGGTCAAGAGTTACCTTGCACGGGAACTGCGGAAGTCGGCAAAGCCGACGAACGAAATCAAAGTGAATCTGGAGGGATGAACGTGATTATCAAGGCTGCGGCAGAGGGCTTTAAAGCGGTCGCGGAACTGGTACCTGTGTCGTCGAAGCTCACCGGCGAAGACAACTTTATTAAGCTGCTGGAGATTCGCAACCATGCGGGCGAATTGGTCGCCAACATGGACCTGGACTTCAACAAAATCCCGTTTGATGTTTTCGAGAGAATCATGGACCACATCATTGATACGGTGCTGTGACATGAAACGGACAGCATGGGCAGTCATTGGAGTTTCTTTCGCGGGGTCTGCAGCTGCGTGTGTCCTGGCCGGTGCCAGTTACCCCGTCGCAATCTGGGCCGTCGCGTTCGGAGTGGGTTACAAGGCACTCCATCGGGAACCGGCGCATACTTGCCCACTCTTGGCGATTGCAGCCGCACAGGAGGAGGGGAACGGACGTGTGGTGGTTCAGGATACTGGAAAGCATCGGCAAGCTGGACGCGGGTAATCCGTTGACCATGTTGAATGTCCAGGATTTCCTAGACATTCTGCAGTCGATGATAGGGGGTTAGATCGTGTTTGAGACCTTATTAACCGTTGCAAGCCTCGCGGCCCTGCCCATCCTCAAAACGTACCCATTGTGGGCAAAAGTGTCGCTTGCCGGCAAGTGGATGTCGTTTAAGGCGTTTCTGATTCTGTGCCACACGCAGCCGGCCCTTGTGCTCGGTAAGACGCTGATTATCGGGGGCAAGACGGTGCTCGTTACCGGGAAAATTTTAGGGATTATCACGGCGGGGCTAGTCGCCTTGGGGTGGGCTGGGTTATGAGAGAAGAAATTCTGGTGTTCATCAACGGGCGCTTAGAGTTTGTTTACAATCCGGAATTCGACGTTTGGTACTCGATGAGCGAAGGCGACGAGGGCAGAACGGAGAGCGATCAACTGTGACCCCAGAACGGAAAGCGCAACTCGAACTGCACAACGGCTTGCTAGCCGCGTTAAACGGTTCCGTGGTTATGGCAATGGGCGCAAAACTGGTAGGGCTATCCGTAGCATCGGTGGCCCCCATAGCGGCCCCCCTGGGCGTTGCGGCAATCGGTGGGCTTGTGTGGTACGGCAGAGGGAGCGGCATCCCAGACGTGGTGAAACCCCAGCAGCCGGACCCAGACAAGGGGTTTGCCGTCATGGCGGGGAGGACGAAGGGAAAGCGTCCGGTGTGGTTCTCGCTGGGCCGCACAGCTCCCCATATGATGATCGCCGGTAGCACGGGCAACGGGAAAACCGCCTTTGCAGAATACGTGCTGTATACGATAGCCCACCAGACGCAGAGGTTTGACCTAAAGATTATTGACCTCAAAGAAAAAGCGTCGTTTGCACGTTGGGCACGGTTGCCGTTTTGCTCTGAGGTCGTCGGGGACCCGAAAGAGGCGCAGCGCGTATTAGAAGAAGCGCGGGACGAAATGCGCAGGCGACTACGGATACTGAACGAGGCGCGGTACAACTTTCAGGATGACCCGTACTTTGAACCCCTGGTTGTGGTCGTTGACGAGGGCAGCATTTTATCCCGGTACCCAGACGCCTTGGAGCCGCTTCACGATATTGCCGTCATTGGTCGTGAGCCTCGGGTCCATCTGGTGTACTGTACGCAGCATCCGTCCTACAAAATCATCCCTGTGGAAGTGCGGGACCAGTTCGGCGCTCGGTTCGTGTTCCACTTAGACGAACAGAGCGGGTCTGAGGTAGCACTCGGCAAAGGGGACTATAGAGCCTTTGAAACGCTGTCCGTCCCCGGCCGGTGTATCTATAAAGCGCCGCGCGTTGATCTGGAAATGCAAGTGCCGTACATCCCCACACAGCAAATTGTGGAGTGGATCAAGGACATGGCGGATACGTCCGGCGGACGCGGGTCCGGCCCGTCTGCACCAGTCACACCGGGTAATTTGCCGGGATTCTAGCGCAAAGAGAAATATCCGAAGGAGGGAGGCGTGAAACGACGAGCGACGTCAACAAAGCAGCGCGCGACTACGCGCTCGCGCTATGCTCTGCTGCCAGGATGTTCACCATCGCGCAGGTGGCACGCCACCCAGCGTTGTCGTGGCGCAGCAGCCCGCATAAGCGCACATGGGAAGCATTGGAACCATTCCGGCGAGAGTTTGAAGTTACACCAAGGGCCCCCGGCAAAGCGGCCATTTGGCGACTCACGTATACCGCCAAAAAGCGACTGGGGCTAAATTACCGGGATGTGAACCCATTGAGTCAGAAAGCGGATCACTGGCTCGTGCTCGGGGATTTGTGGATTGATATGACGCAAGCCGGAGGCCGGCCGTCGCAATGGGTGAGCGAGAAGGCAAGCATCGGACGGTTTGATGTTTTCGCCGTGTGGCAAGATGTTCCGTTTCTGTTCGAGGTGCAAAAGAGCCCGCTTAGTCCAAGACGGTGGGCGCAAAAGTGGGAGCAACGGTTCAAATGGTATCGCGAGCATTATAAGGGTCCTGGTCCGTACCTTGTGTGTATCGACTTTTCTAACACGATGTCCAGCCGAGAAGGTATAAGACTTTTTAAAAATGGAACGCAATTCTGTACCGCGGTGAATCAGGCTATAGCGAAACGTTCGCGAGAAATGGGGTAGCCATTAATAAGGAAAGGTTAGAAACGAGTTGGGAACGGATTGGGAACGAAACACTGAATACCGGGGATAAACGCTGATCACTCTTGAACAAGTGAAACCCCAAAAAACCTTGGATTTACAAGGCTTGTAGGGGTTTCGGGTTAGACAAATATGATATCCTTTTCCAGCCTCCGGAGCTAGAAGTCGGGGGTTCGAAACCCTCCGGACGCGCCATAGTATTTCGCGAAATCCCTTGTTGATCAAGGGATTTTTATTTTGCGCAAAAATGAGCAAACCCGCCGCAACGAACCTCCCCTCAGATTGTACTGTCATGGCCTCAGATTTGAATGTGGTGTATTGAAAAAAATGGAGAACGAGAATATACTATCGCTGTGTTTCCCTAGAGAAAAACTTTTTCCTCAAGGACATTATTTTGTACAAAGCTAAAAATCGAGTTTTCCTTGCAGGGAAGGAGGCTTTAACGTGGCAAACCCCGATATGGTGTCCGGTCCAAACACTCACAGACCCGAACATTCCTTCGTTCTTCGCGTCGTTCAGCCTGGGTTAGCGGGATTGATGGACGGGTCGATTTCGACTCTAGCTCCGATTTTTGCCACTGCATTTGCGACTCAGAACACTCGCACGACCTTTCTTGTAGGGGTCGCCTCAGCCGTAGGGGCGGGCATCAGTATGGCGTTTTCTGAGGGGCTTTCGGATGACGGCGTACTGACAGGGCGAGGTCACCCTATACGGCGAGGCATCGTGACTGGCAGTACTACGTTGATTGGAGGGATTGGACATACTTTGCCCTTTCTCCTCACAAATTTGTCCGCGGCACTACTGGTCGCATTTGTAGTCGTAGGGATTGAACTCATTGCTATCGCATTGATACGTCACCGATACTTTTCAATTTCTCTGTGGATCTCAGTGGTTCAAGTGGTGATTGGCGGTCTCCTAGTGTTCGCCGCTGGCGTGTTTATAGGAGGGAGGTGACTTTGAAGTTCTGTTCGGATGAGGTTTCTGCGCATTGTGAAGCTGCGGTATTCATCAATACATATCCTCTCTCGACAACACAAACACATTTGCAGGAAATGTGGACGGATAGGGAGAACTCTTTCATGGAATCCGATGGCAGTTCATTGCATGGCAGTTAGTTTTGTGAATGGCAGTTTTGTGAATGGTGATTCGTCCGTAAACTCTGGGGGTATCCAAAGATGTGTTTCGTATTCACCGAACTCTCATGGACCAAGAGCGGTTGTCGGATTCTGCAAAATTTGTACGGCGATCTCAAAAAGAGTGAAGTGACGGTCTGGCCCGCGGCAAAAAAAGTCCCCGCTGGGAAGACGGTTGAAACGCCGCACAGTGCAGTCGTCATTCCCTTTCAAAAAAGGACTTGACGAAAAGAAACCGCAATATCCTCCTGTGCTGTGAAGGTCGTCGTGTTTGCGGTTCTATCCCGTTACATATCTATTCCAGTATGAATTCTTTGGGAGAGGCGATGGACTGCTTTTGGGGCGATGGCTTTGGCTGACGTCCTCGCCGGATTTGTCTCTCCTTGTCACTAGCATACGCAAATATCAACACCCATGCGATGGCTGTCAAAATCGCAGCCACAAAAAACGTGTCGTTCATTCCCATCACAAACCCCTGTTTGTTAATCAGGCCGTACATCAAACTTTTTGCTGCACCTACTGCGTGTGTCACGTCCATCCCCTTCATTTGGAACATTTGCTGAAGTTCGGTCAACCCATAACTGGACGGACTGGTTCCGGTGACTTTCCAACTCAACTGGCTGGTGGCCTTGGTCGCCTGGGTCGTCATGTACGAAGTGAGGACGGCCGTACCCAAGGAAGATGACACTTGGCGTACCGTGTTGGTCATCGCTGTCCCTTGGCTGACCAGATGTAGAGGGACCGTATTCATACCGGCAGTCATGACAGGCATCATGGTGAGACCCATGCCGATACTGCGGATAATGTAGAGCCACTGTATATTCGCTGAACTCGACTGCAGCCCTAGTGTCGTAAATCCGAATGTTGCACCCGTAATGATGATTAAGCCCAGAATGCCCAAAGGTCGTGCTCCGATCTTATCAAAGAGTTTACCGCTGATGGGCATCATTACCGCCGTCGCAAGGGCTGCAGGTGTCATAAAAAGACCCGTTCGCATGGCCGTGTATCCCATGATGTTTTGGAGGTAGAGCGGCAACAGGAATATCCCTGCAAACAAGGCAATACTGATGATCGAACTGATGATAAGGCTCATACTGAACATGTAGTTTTTGAGTACCCTTAAATCCAGCATGGGATTGGAAACGAAGATTTCCACAAGAACAAACGCGATTAAGGATATAACACCCACGACCAGAAATACAATCACTGTTGCGGAATGCCACCCATCTGAAGAAACGCTGTTGAACCCGTATAACAGACTAAAAAACCCCACGGTTGAAAAGACAAGTCCCCAGAAGTCCAGCTTTCCCTTCACTTCATGTGAAAAGGAATGGAGGGAAAATAATCCCAACAGCACGGCGACGATGCCTATCGGCACATTTAAATAAAAAATAAGCCGCCAACTCGCGTACTGAACAAAATAGCCGCTTAACACAGGACCGCTGGCAGGTGCGACCATCATGGCAATGCCAAACACCCCCATGATGACTCCGCGCCGCTCTGGGGGGAAAATGCGGTAGATCATGGCCATCGCGACGGGTTGCATGAATGCCCCGCCTATCCCTTGGATAATGCGAAACGTAATGATTGAACTCAAATTCCACGCCATTCCACAGAGAGCGGAGCCAATGGTAAAGACCACTAAGGAGAAAAGAAAAAGATTGCGCGCTCCAAACTTGTCGGTTAACCATCCGGAGACGGGAATGAGTACACCTAGCGTCAACATGTAAGCGGTAAGCACCCATTGAATTTGGTCGGTGGAAGCATCCAAAGCGGTCTCCATGGTGGGAATCGCGACATTCACAATACTGGTGTCCAATATCGCCATGAAAACTCCTAACAGGATGATGGTTAACTGCAGATAGGGAGCTTGAATTCTGTGGATTTCATAGGTTGCGTTCCCACTCGATTGCATCGACATCACCTTTAACTTGTAACGTGCGCATTTGTGCAAAAATCTGCGTTGCATAGTGTGGCATTGGAGGGCCTGTAGTATGTATCGGACCCCGGAGGTTCAATCTGGTTCATCAAAAGCGCGCGCAGAAACTTGGAGACAAACGTAGGCTCGTCCATATAAGCGGTTGAATTCAGACATTGCCGTCTCTGGCACTGTCGAATCGCTCGTGAACGAAACAACTTTGCGCGTTTCAGTACCCCGTAATTCCACCAATGCATGCCACTTCACTCGAACCACCTTTCTCATGTCGACAGATTTTGTTAGTGTTTTTGGGTTTGGCACTTCTACCATATCACTTCTTCCCATCGGATGACCCCTTATGAGCCAAGGAGCCGCCTTGCCAAGGGGTCGCTGACAGGGCGGCTTTTGTACGATTGTTTGCGCCGTTTGCGCTGTATGCGCGGTTTGCAGGCTCAGTCCCCGTTTCGTCGCAGTTTCGTCAGCGCACCCGGCGCCACGCATACAGCCACAAGGCTGCAAGAAATACGACGCCGGAAAGTACGGATACCCGGGTATAAGGGGAAATGACCATGGCTGCGAGACCGACGAGGAGAAGCGCCATTCCAAGCAAGGTGGGGGCAGGCCACCACGGCATGGCGAACTGAGGCCGCTGGCCGCTTCGTTGGCGCAAGGTGCGGAATCGGAATTCAGATAGGAAAACGATACCCCACGTCCACAGTGAGGCAAAGGCAGACGCACTGGTAATCCAGATGTAGACGTTGTTCGGAGCCAGGTAAGTAATCAGAATGCCTATGGAAATCATCAACGCCGTGATCCAGACAGCGGCGTGGGGGACTTGATTTTTGTTCAGTTTGGTCAATCTGCTCTTGTTTTCAAGGCCAGGCTTGGTGCTGGGAGTGGACTCTTGGTCGCGTGTGGCGAGGCTGTAAAGCATCCGGCTGCCCCCGTACAAACCGGTGTTGCACGAAGAGAGCCCTGAAAAAATAATCAACAAATTGACTACAGTGGCGGCGATGGGAACGCCTGCTTTGGCAAACATCAGGACGTACGGGCTGCCGCTGTGGTGAATCAGGTAAGTCCAGGGAAATGCGGCCAGCATGATAAAAATGGAGCCGACGTAAAGGACGAGTATCCGCATGGAGACGCGGCGAAAGGCCTTGGGCATGTTGGTCTTCGGATTTTTGGATTCCCCGGCTTCTACAGCCAGTGTCTCCACCCCACTGTAAGCCTGTATCACCAAGGAAGCTGCGGCAAACACCCCAATCCATCCGTGTGGCGCAAAGCCGCCGTACTGCCACAAGTTCGAAAAACCGGCAGGGTGTCCATGGTTAAATGTTCCGACCGCAATGATGAGGACGCCGAATACCATAAACACGGCGATGGCCAGGATCTTTAAGACAGCAAACCAGTATTCGACTTCTCCGAAGACCTTTACAGCGAATAGGTTGGAAACTGTAAACAGAACCAAAGCCACAATGCCAGGGGCATATGCGGGAAAAGAGGGGAACCAGAATTCCACCAGCTTGCCGATGGCCGCCAACTCGGACATCACGGTGGCCACCCAGTAAAACCACCACATTCCACCTGTGACAAACCCGACCCTTTTCCCGAGGTACTGTGCCGCGTAGTGGCTAAAGGAACCGGAAACCGGCGTATCCACGGTCATCTCGCCGAGTGCCCGCATCACGAGCGCTGTCAACAATCCGAAGACAAGATAGACGAGAACGACGGCGGGTCCCGCCATTTGAACGGATAAAGAAGCGCCATAAAACAGGCCGACACCAATCACTCCGCCAATCGCGAGCATTTGAATCTGCCTGTTGGACAAGGAGCGCCGCAGACCTTGCGATTCCGAGGCGCGTGAATTCGGCCCGGCGGCAGGGGTGACTTTATCTTTCAATAGGGTCTTCCTCCTTTAAGCTGGGTTTACACCTGGAATAAATCATCGTACGTGGGTTGATTGTCCAGTGTGCAAACCGGCCAAAGGAGAAAAAGCGGAGTTAGCGGCTGTTCAAGGCTACTGAACGGTCAAAACTTCGGATACTGCGACCCAGGGGCGCCCGTTTTGCCATGAGATTTCCACCCCGATACCGAGCGTTTCAGAAAGGGTTTCGTTGCGCAGCACATCTTCTTTCGGGCCGGCGGCAACGACGGTGCCGTTTTTCAGCAGCAGGACGTGGGTGAAAAACGGCAACACTTCTTCGGTATGGTGTGTCACGTAAACAATCGTCGGGACTTGACGTTGGGCCTGCGTCACAAATTGCTGTAAAGATTGAAGCAGTTGTTCGCGGGCCAGGACGTCGAGTCCAGAGCAGGGTTCATCTAAAATGAGCAGCTGCGGGTTGGCCATGAAAGCTCTGGCGATCAACACTCTTTGTTTTTGTCCTTGAGAGAGGAGAGAAAAAGGCTTATGGGCAAAGGATTCGCCGCCAAACCGTTTCAAAAGGTCCATGGCCTGGGCTTTGTCGCCCTCGCTGACGTTTTCGTAGTAAAGGCCGATGGAGGCAAACTTGCCGCTGACAACGACGTCATGCGCGGACTCGTTCGGCAAGGCCTCGACAAGTTTCTCGGCAAACGAAGAGCTGACCCAACCAATCTGCTTTCGGAGCTCGCGTACATCGCATTGACCAAACCGGCAGCCGAGGACTTCGACACTTCCGGTGGTTGGCCAAAGGTACCCAGTGACCATATTGAGTACCGTTGTTTTTCCAGAACCGTTGGCACCCATTAACACCCAGTGCTGACCGGATTCAACGGTCCAATTGACGTCGTGGAGAATGGTGTTTTTATTGCGGACCCAAGACACATGCTGTATGTCGAGTATGTTCAACGCGATCCCTCCGGAGGTATAATTTTGAATTTTACAAAGGATTGAATGAATGAACAAGTGGTCTTCTTAACGTTTGCCTCAAAATTGAAACAAATATGGCTCAAAACAACCATGTTACCGCCGCACAACCATGGTACCGTCTGAGACGAGGATACAGCCCTTGACCCCTTGTCCACAACTTGAATGAGCGGGCGCCGGAACTGGAACGACTGGCTTCAACCCTGCACATTTTTTATGTTCAAATTTCCAGTATAAGGTATAACGTTTTCGGCAACGGTTATCTATGAGCCACAGGGAGGAAGACGACATGCCTGCAGAATCGCACGTAGAATCTCATTTTACATCTTCCGAAACCGTAAGGGACATTGTCATCGGTATGGCTGACGGTTTAACGGTGCCGTTTGCGTTAGCTGCCGGTTTGTCGGGAGCGGTCTCGACGACGACATTGGTGGTCACCGCAGGTTTGGCGGAAATTGCCGCAGGTTCCATCGCAATGGGGCTTGGCGGCTATCTGGCGGCCCGTACGGATAGAGAACACTACTTTGCCGAGTTAGAGCGGGAACGCAAGGAAATTGTGGAACTTCCGGAGCGCGAACGGCAAGAAGTGGCCGATATCCTGAGCGATTGGGGCTTATCTAGCGAGCAAGCCAAACCGGTTGTCGAGGCTTTAAGCAAGAACCGCGACAACTGGGTGAACTTCATGATGAAATACGAACTCGGGTTGGAGGAACCAGAACCCAAACGAGCTCGAAACAGTTCCCTGACCATCGGGATCTCCTACGTGATCGGCGGGTTGATTCCGCTGCTTCCTTACATTTTGATCTCCCATCCTCAGATGGCGCTTGTGTGGTCCATTGTTTTTACGCTGATTGCATTGTTTATCTTTGGCTTTGTCAAAGGCCGCCTCACGGGAGCCGCACCCTTGAAAAGTGCGATACAGACAGCTTTGGTAGGAGGCGTTGCCGCGGCCGTCGCTTTTTTGGTGGCCAAGTGGATTGCCTAGCGATTCCCAAGCAGGCGCCGCTTTTCTTCAATCAAGCTTGTCCTTTGACGAGAATGCTGTGCATCACCATGATGCAGCGGTCCATAATCATCACCTTGTCGTTAGCTTTTGCTAGTTCAGCGGCGGACTCGCTGTATACCCCTTGTTGCGCCCAAATGACGGGTGCGTTCGTCTGAACCACGTCCTCGACGACACCGACGAGGGCTTCACTGCGCCGAAACACATCGACAATGTCGACGGGATGGGGCACGGCCTGAAGGGTTGGGTACGCCTTTTCGCCCAAGACCTCAGATACGTTGGGGTTAACGGGAACAATTTTGTAGCCGCGTTTTTGCATTTCTTTTGCGATTGCGTAACTTTCGCGATCGGGATTATCAGAAAGACCGACGACCGCAATAGTTTTTGCATGTTTTAAAATTTCGCGAATCTCAGACTGTGACGGGTTTTCAAACATGGGAATCATCTCCTCGTTTCATCATACGCTGTCCCCTGAAAGCGGGCAAGCGCGGTGTTCTGTGCACCGCACAGCGCGTGAATGAATGCGAGTGAGTGGTTCAGACGGAAATTAGGCCAAACTACCGCGCCATCTACCCGTTCGCATGTTCATTCGAAACATATGCTATCCCATGAGGTCCCCCACAGAACCCGACGGTGCAAGATAGTAAAGCAGGGAGAAGTCGGCTCTTCTCCCTGTCGTGAAAATGCGGTAATTGGCATGCGGCAACGCAGTTTCATGGGTTTCAACGAAGGACTGAATGGTTTGGACGCGACAATCTGGATTACGGGCTTTCTGGACTGCTTTCATACTCGTAAGCCATTCCTGTACCGGCAACCATGGGTCCATGAGTGACAATGTGATGGCCTGTAACATGTTTGTGGTAACCAGCGACTGCCATACCAGGTGCAGAAGTCACCATGCCGTACACAGGGACCAGCAAGAAGAACAACACGAAAATGATGAGAAACACCACAGCCCAACGGGTATAACCGCCAAATACTCCATACATGTTATTTATCCCTCCTTCTCAAGATACCTCATCAAATGATGGGACATCCGCCTCGCGATACGGACATTTGCGGAGAAGTCCGTTCGTGGCAGGTGTCCGCTTTTTTTTGTTGCATCGCACATTTTCGCGCGAGGACGGCCCGTACAAGAGTCGGCCATCCTCAATGCGCCAGAGAATAATGCAAATTTTTACATATCCACATAATGCGTGGAGGACAGTGCAAGCTCTTACTGTATTTAAATATTTGTGTTGACAAGGGGGTTGTTGTATGTATGGTTCCTTCGGAAATGCTGGCGGACAGCCGATTCCGAACGACGTGTTGAGAAGGGTCATGGAAGCGGATAAACCGTCAAACCAAGCTCAGTCGGCCACCGTCCACGCTGTCCGTCAGAGTGCCGCGCCAAGGACGTCCCAGTTGGGCGCAGTCCAACCGGTTAGGACAGCGGGGGCAGGGGGGAGAACTGGAACAAACGTCAGCGCAGCAGGTTTTTCAAATGAGGCTTCGAGTTCGGTCTTGCGTCAAGTCATGCAAGCGGACCGGTACGAAAGCGCATCCGCCAGCGCAGGGAGAACAAGCTATCCGGGAGGCGCCGGTGGTGCGGCAGCCCGGGGCAGCTATTCCAATCAAGGCAGTACGACGGGCCAATTGTCAGGTGCATATCCTGCACCAGTGTCTTCTCAGGCACAGTTTCAAACCGGGTCCGCTTTTTCAGCGGTGCGACAGACAGGCCAGTCCGCTCAAGCGCAGGCTCTTTCGACCACAGCCAGAACCCCATTTCCACCGACGAGGTTCAATCAGTCTTGACGGTTAGTCCAAATTTGCAGCGTAGGCCAGTCTCTTTTGCCCGGTCATTGCACCGGGCTTTTTCGCGACCCATTGTACTTTGGCGAAGAACGATACCTGTATAACCAGAGGTGCTTTGGTGACCCATGGGAACTTTGCGCAGAAGAGTTGCGACACAATTGGGAAACGAATGGTAGCCAAACCCTGCAACGAACGTTATACTGAATTAAAATACGATAAAAAGGATGTTTATGCATGTCCTCGACCTCGAAAATACGCGTTGGTGTTGTGGGAGCAAGTGGGTACGGCGGTTTGGAACTGTTGCGTTTATTGTCATTTCACCCTGATGTCCAGGTGACGTATGCGGCGGGAAGCCAGGAGCGGGATGGTACGGTTGCAGACATGTATCCGTTTTTGTCTACGTACTCTCATTTACAATTGGAGAAGTACGACGTAGACCGCTGTGCCGATCGGTGTGATGCCGTGTTCGTGGCGTTGCCTAGCGGGGCATCGGGAGCGATTGCAGGACAACTGCACGAGCGTGGACGGCTCGCCATTGACCTGTCCGGTGACCTGAGGCTGCCGGCAGATACCTATGCGAGTTGGTATCAAAAACCCCCTGTCGCACCCAAAGTTATTGCTCAGGCGGTCTACGGCTTGACAGAATGGAACCGGAATGAGATTCGTGGAGCTTCTTTGATTGCAAACCCCGGTTGTTACGCGACAGCCGTTTTGCTGGGACTGCTGCCGGCTGTCAAGGCTAAGCTGGCGGCACCGGATCGCCCATTGATTGTGGACGCGAAATCGGGAGTCTCCGGCGCAGGACGAAGCGCAACTTTGGGTGGACAACTCGGAGAGCTGTCCGATAATTTTTATCCGTACCGGGTCGGAAAACATCAGCATACGCCGGAAATTGAACGGTATTTAGCTCAGTTTGGCTTAGCGGAGAAAAGCAATGAGGCCAGCCATCCACCCATTGTTTTTACAACACAGCTTTTGCCCGCCATTCGCGGTATTTATGCGTCATGCTACATCCCGCTGGGGGCGGATGTGCAAGTGGAGCAAGTCGTTGACATCTATCGCACCACGTACGAAGGGGAGCCGTTTATTCGGATTCACGACCCAGGCAAGTACCCCGAATTGAAGCACGTTCGCGGGTCGAACCAAACGCACATTGGTTTGTTCGTCGACAACCGGACGGCCACGTTGCAGGTGTTCTCCGCTTTAGACAACCTGCAGAAGGGGGCTGCCGGGCAGGCTTTGCAAAACTTTAACGTGGCCATGGGATTGGATCAAACGACGGGGCTCTCTCAGTTGCCCATCTATCCTTAAGCCTGGACTCATCCCTGTGAATACTCGCAGATAAAGAAGGTGTATCGCTTGGCAGAAACCCTGGTGTTGAAGGTTGGAGGTTCTTTGAAACAAGACAGTCTAGAAGCTGTTGTCCAAGCGGTGGAATCTGCGCTGGGCAGCGGCAAGTCCATATGCGTTGTGCACGGCGGGGGGCCGCGCATTACAGCAGCTTTAGAAAAACACCAAATTCAGCTTCCGTTTGTGGACGGCCAGCGCATGACGACGCCGGCCGCGATGGAAATTGTGGAACAGGTGCTCAAAGACATCAATCGCGAAATTGTTCAGCAATTGCTTGAGGCAGGACTGCCCGCTGTTGCGGTGCCCGTCGAGATGGGAGTTTTGCAGGCATCGCCTGTACCGGGACTCGAGAGGACGGCTAGGGTGGGAGGTGTGGACACTTCCGTTTTGAAACAGTGGACGGGCGACGGGAGGGTTCCTGTGATCGCGCCCGTCGCTAAGGGGAGTACTGGAGAATCCTACAATGTGAATGCCGATATTGCAGCCGGGGCCATCGCAGGAGCTTGGCAAGCCGAACGGGCCGTCTTTTTGACCGACGTGGCTGGGATTTACAAGGATTTTGAGCGAGGGGAACTGCTGACCTACGCTGCAGTGGACGATTTGAAGAAACTGCTGGCGTCCGGTTCGTTTACCGCTGGGATGATTCCCAAGGTTGGGGCTGTGTTGGAAGCCATTGCGCGCGGTGTCCATCATGCATTTGTAGTGGACGGACGCAACCGGAAGGCTGTGACATGGGCCGTCAGTTCAGATTTAAACGACAGCGGCGGCGAGTTGCCGCTGGGCACAAGAATCAGTTTACACGGGAGGGATAAGGATGAGTTCGCAGACGACGCCGTCTAATTTGATGAACAACTATGGAACGCGGTCTTTAGAAATCGTCCGCGGGGAAGGCATGTATTTATACGACGCAGCAGACCGCCAATACTTGGATTTTACAGCGGGCATTGCGGTTTGCGCTTTGGGGCACGCGCACCCTGCGGTAGCTGAGGCGCTGACGACTCAGGCTCAAACCCTGCTGCATTGCTCGAATTTATACGAAATTCCACAACAAAAACAGTTGGCGACAAAATTGGCTGCGCTTAGCGGTTTGGATCAGGTGCTGTTTTGCAACTCGGGCACCGAAGCCAACGAAGCCGCTTTAAAGTTGGCGCGCAAGTACGCTGCGACCCGGAACGAGGCACAGCGCACGCAAATCGTATCCCTCCCAGGCGCTTTTCACGGCAGAACGCTGGGCTCTTTGTCGATCACGCCAAAGCCGGCCTATCAGAATGGGTACGCGCCGCTGGTCCCAGATTGTTTGAGCGGCCAAACCCTGGAGGAAACGCTCGATCTCATTAGCGAACGCACCGCGGCTTGTTTCGTGGAGGTTGTTCAAGGAGAAGGCGGTGTACATCCATTGCCTGAACCCTTGTTGCAAGAAATTGCCCAACGATGCCGCGAAACGGGTGCTTTGTTGGTCGTCGACGAGGTTCAGACGGGAGTTGGCCGAACGGGGACGTTTTACGCGTATGAACCAATGAATCTTCGGCCGGATATTGTGACCATGGCCAAAGGGCTGGCGAATGGGGTTCCCATCGGAGCGGTACTGGCAAGGGAAGAGGTCGCGGCAGCATTTACCCCGGGGAGCCACGGAACGACTTTTGGAGGCAACCCATTGGCGACAAGTGTTGCGAATGTCGTGGTCGATACGGTCTCGGACCCGGCCTTTTTGCAACACGTCTCCGAAATGGGCCGCTACCTTCAAGGAAAACTGGAGGGGCTGGGCACTGAGGTTTCCGGCCGCGGTTTGATGTACGGGATCACTGTGGGAGACGCGAAACAGTTCGTCCAAAACGCACAGTCTCAAGGGGTCCTGCTGACGGCTGTCGGGGAAAAACGGGTGCGCTTTGTTCCTCCTCTCATCGTAGAAGCGGCGCATATCGATGAACTGGAGAAGAAGCTAAAGGCGCTGTAAGGCTCAATCGGACGCGTGTTCTGCGCGGTGTCATGATTCGAGGAATGCGTTCGGCAACGGGGCTGCCCAAAAGCCATTCGAAGATGGCTCAAGGACGGCCCCGTTCGATTTAAACGGTTGTTTTGCGTCGCTTGCGCGACGATTTACACCAAAATTCAGCATTCAGCAACATTTTCGGCATAGACGACAGAGGAGGATTGTGTATAATAAATCATAGCAGTTTCATCACATTTGTAGAATTTTTTGCAGTGGATGCAGTCCTTCCAGATTTTATGAGGAAGCGACTCTTTTTGTACTATTTGAAAATCCAGCTTATTGAAAAAGGGTATTTGGTACGTCAAAGACAGCACTTGACTAATTGCAAGAGCTTTGGCTTCTTGCACCAGGGCCTCGACCAACAACCGGCCGATGCCTTGGCCTTGACTATCTGGGTGGACGGCCAAAGACCGGATTTCCGCGAGGTCTTTCCACAGAACGTGCAGCCCGCCCGTACCGACAACGCGCTTTTGGGAAACAGCCACCATAAAGCCTTGCAAGTTTTCGTATAACGACTTTTCGCTGCGGGGCAACATCAACCCTTGCTCGGCGAAATGTTGAATCATTTGCTGTATTTGTGCAACGTCGTTTGCCGTCGCTTTTCGGATTTCCATGAAGCCCGCCTCCAGTTTTGCGTCTGAGAAGGTCCCAGGCGTGTTGCATATGAATATTTATATCACGAGATGGTATTTATATTCAATATGTTGTATATTTTTTCGTAGGGGTTCAAGGTTTTTCCGCTCAGTGTCGAAGCTCCCAAGTGCTTCATGGCGAAGTGCTTCAAGGGCATCGCATGTCGAACCGTTTACATCGGGCATCGGCATGTTTATAGCGAATGCGTTTTACCGGGGGTTTCCCCCGACAGCCCGTATTGGGCACAATACAACTCTGTTACTGCGAAAGGAAGTGACGTAATGGACCTGAACGCCTTAACCAGGCAAATTGACAGGGAACACGACGCTTGCGGGATTTTTTCACATATCGAGAAATCCGGGATACCGAGTCATAAACCGGTGCAAGTCGGTTTGCAGGCGCTTAAGGCGATGCGTCACCGCGCAGGCTACGTGAATGGAGAGGGCGACGGCTGCGGTCTGTTGCTCGACATCCCTAAGCTGTTGTGGAAAAGATGGTTTAACGAATCCGGGGCCTCGTCGGATTTGGTCGACGACGAACGCTTTTTTGTGGCGCACCTGTTTCTTTCCCGAGACCGAGCCGAAGCCCTTTTGCCTCGTGCGGTACGCCTCATCGAGGAACTGGGCGCAAAGACCGTGGTGGCGCGTACGGATGAAGTCAATCCGGATGCACTCGGCCCATCCGCCCGTCGGGAAAACCCTGTGTTTGTCCAAGTCGCGGGTTTGGTGAATGAGCCGGACGACCGCGTGGTGTATAAGATGGCTGTCGAACTGGAAAAACTCGACGGGGTCCACGTGGCCTCTGCGAGCCGGGATACTGTGGTATACAAGGTTGTCGGCGACGGAGAAACACTGGAAAAGTACTATCCGGACTTAACCGATCCGTTTTACACAACGCAGTTTATGCTGGCGCATACCCGGTATTCTACGAATACAGCGACGTCGTTTTCGCGCGTCCAGCCGTTTGCACTGCTCGGACATAACGGGGAGATCAACACAATTACCCGGTTTTATACCGAGTCTTCGATGCTCGGCGTACCTTTGGACTCGGGGTTCAGCGATTCGCAGATGGTCAATGGAACGCTGCATCACTTTGTAGCCGATCGCGACTGGTCGCTGTTTGAAACGGCGGAACTGTTGTTTCCGCCTATCGTCAACGAGATCAAGCACATGTCCAAGGACCTTTCGGATATGTACATGTTTTTGCGCTCGTTGTGGGGACCGTTTGCACAAGGCCCGGCGGCAATGATGATGAGGTTTGGAAATGAAGCCGTCTTCTCCGTCGATGCCTTGGGGCTGCGGCCGATGTGGCTGGTAGAAAGCGAAGGCGCGTATTACTTTAGTTCAGAACAAGGCATTGTCCCGGTTTCGGAGTGGGTGGCTGACCCCAAACCTTTGGCGCCTGGCGAGAAAATCGGCGTTGTCCTGAATGACGCGGGCAAAGGAGCCAAGGTCTATCCGTACACCGATTTGCAGCGTGAAGTCCTTGTGCGTACTTCTTCGCGCTACCAGTTTAAAGGGGAAAGCAGAAGCATCCAGTTCGCCGGCCCCTACCAAGACCGGCAAAACGTGGCTCACCCCCATCGAGACACGAAGTCTTTGGCGATTCGCCAAGCTGCTTTTGGATGGCGCGAAGACGACATCAAAATGATGGACTTCGAGATCCAGACCGGCGCCGAACCCATCAAATCGCTTGGCTACGACGGCCCTTTAGCGGCACTCGATACGGCCAATCTGCGCCTCTTGCCTGATTTTCTGCAAGAGACCGTAGCGGTGGTGACCAATCCTGCTATTGACCGGGAGCGCGAGATCGAACACTTCAGCACCCGTACAGTACTGGGCAAGCGCCCTTCACTCGGGGGGCAGTACGGAGATGCTCCGCGCGTGGAAGTGCAGTCTCCAATCTTGTTAGAGGAACTTCCTCCGGCGGCAGATATCCGTTTGGAAGAGATTCAGACTCTGGCTCATCGCAAAGGCACTCTTTGCTATGAAGACGTGCTGGCCGCTTTGCACACCAGTATCAACGGAACGGTTGAGATTTTAATTCACCGCGAGTCAGGGGAGTCTTTGACCAGCGCACTCGATCGCTTTTCGCAAGAAGCTCTCGAGGCCGTACAGGCCGGAGCGAACGTTCTCATCCTCGACGACCGCTTACAATTTACCCGCGGGGAGTACATCGATCCGTACCTGGCCACGGCTGCGATCCACAAGGCGTTGTTGCGGCCCGCTTCCAGCAATGGCGGCGAATTTCTGCGCCGGAGAGCGAGCATTGTCCTTCGCAGTGCAGGCCTGAGAAACCTTCACGACATCGTAGTGGCCGTTGGGCTTGGCGCGGATGCCGTCAACCCGTACTTGATGTGGGAAATTGCTGCAAGCAAAGGCAGTTTGCAAGGGATTGAAAACCTCTACACCGCTTTGTGCAAAGGCGTTGAAAAAGTGATTTCAACGCTTGGAATTCACGAAATCCGCGGTTATGAGCGGCTGTTTAGCGCCATCGGTTTGGACGATCAGGTCGCATCTATCCTCGGCATTGCGAACTTCTGCGGTGCCCAAGGCGTGGGATACGGTCTGGCTCAGATGGAACTCGAGGCCGTCGCCCGCAAGGAAATTTATCAGACACCGGAAGACAAAAAACCGCCTCGCCAGCGGAATTTCCAACTATACCCCCGGATTTGGAAAGCGGCCGGACAGGTGGGCCAGGGGACGGCGGAATACGACGAGTACCACGGGAAGTTGGCTGCGTTTGAAACTGAGAATCCCATCAACTTAAAACACTTGCTCCGGTTGAAGACCAAAGAAACCCTGAGCGCTGAGCCGGTGGACGCGCGGGACGTGGATTCCACCATTGACGGGCACACATATCCGCTGGTCATCAGTTCCATGTCCTTCGGGTCGCAGGGCGAAACGGCTTACCGGGCCTACGCGGAAGCTGCGTACCGCATGAACATCCTTGCGATGAACGGGGAAGGCGGAGAAATCAAGGACTTGCTTGGGAAGTACCCGCGTACGCGCGGACGTCAAATCGCCTCAGGACGATTCGGCGTCAACGCAGAACTGTGCAATGGGGCATACGTTTTGGAAATCAAGATCGGCCAGGGCGCTAAGCCGGGTGAAGGCGGCCACCTGCCCGGGTCAAAGGTCACGGTACAGGTGGCCAACGCAAGAAATGCGGCTCCGGGAGTCGATTTGATTTCGCCATCGAACAACCACGACATCTACTCGATTGAGGACTTGGCACAGGTGATTTTCGAACTGCGCCAAATCAATCCGGAAGCCAAAGTGGCGGTGAAGGTTCCCGTCGTTCCGAACATCGGCACGATCGCGGTCGGGATCGCGAAGGCCGGAGCTGACATCGTAGAACTCAGCGGTTTTGACGGCGGCACAGGCGCGGCGCGCGCACATGCCATTCGCCACGTGGGCTTGCCTTCTGAAATTGGGGTCAAATTGGCGCACGACGCGTTGTGCGAAGCTGGAATCCGCGATCAGGTGGAAATTTGGGCCGACGGCGGCATGAAGTCAGGAACCGACGTCATGAAGGCGATTCTGCTCGGCGCGAACCGCGTCGGATTCGGCACGATGGCCATGGTCGCGATTGGCTGCACGTCCTGCCGGGCTTGCCACAAAGACACCTGTCACGTGGGTATCGCCACACAGATGACCGACCGCGAAGAAGCGATGGAAAAAGGCCTGAGTGCCTTCGCGCCCCGCGAGTTTGATTTGTCTGTGGAACACTTGACGCGGTTTTTCACTCACATTGGCGAACACGTACGCAGCCTGACTGCGCAGCTCGGTGCCACGCGCACTCAGGATTTAGTAGGACGCAGTGACCTGATGGAACAGTTCAATTTGTTGGAGCAAGTCGACTTGTCTTGGCTGACTCGCACTCAGGACAGCTTCTCTGGGCTTGGGTCAAACATCAACTGGCGCAATTGGTCGGTAGACGAAGAAAAGCCAGAGGCCGTGGCTGCCGCATCGGCGGTCGCTCTGGCCGTGGGGGCGGAGAGCGTGTCCACGAATCCGAAGACCGCGAAAGGTTTGCAGCTGGTGTCTGCTCACCCCTCGCAAGCGGCAGCCAAAGACGGCGGATTCCTTGAAGTCCCGCGCGGTTTCGCCATCCACGAGAGCGGTGAACAGGTCCGGCGTCGCCAGACTGGGGAACGACTGGTACGACAACTCCCGGGAGTGGCCGGGAACGGATTTGCGGCTTACCACACCGTGGGAATGATTTCCGTGGCACACGGCGGTGCCCAGGATGGTGTCGGTAAGGGCGCGTACGGCGGACGCATCGTGGTGTTAAAGGGGAAAGCCAAAGGCGGTGTCTGGCGCGGCGGTTCCGTCGGCAAAGGACTCGCCTACGGGGCGCAGCGCGGGTTGTTCATCGTACAGGGCAATGCGGATGCACGTGCAGGAATCCGTTTGTCGGGAGCGGACGTGGTCATTGGCGGCGAGGTCGAGCGTCCGGTGCAGGATGAACTCAGCTGGATTGGAGCGCGCTCCAACCTGAAGGGATTTGCCTTTGAATACATGACGGCAGGCCGCGCTGTAGTTCTCGGGGACCCAGGTCCTTGGATCTGCTCTGGAATGACTGGGGGTTCCGTGTACTTGCGGCACGACCCAGCCATGGGGTTAACGGAGGAAGCCCTCCGTCGCCGTATTGCAAAGGGTGCAAAGGTGAGCTTGCGTTTCCTCGATGACGAGGGAGAGGCAGACGTGATAGAGCTTTTGACGGTGTATCAGAAGGAACTGCGCCGCAGTGGTCAAACGGAGGCGGCGGAGAAGTTGGCTGACTTGATTGCCTACCCATCGGATTACTTCCTGATGGTTCGTCCTGGAGGAGAAATCACAGACCAAAGCATCGCAACTGAGTGATTCGATTCCGGCAGAAATAAAAGGCATTCCTTGTGTGGCGGCGTGCGGGGCCCACAAGGGGCCTAAGTCGTTGGCCTTCGTTGGGGCTGACTCCAAGCAGTGTTTCTGTGCTTGGGGCAGCCCCTTCCGTTTGTGTATACGTTGTGTGAGATTGTATGGCGTTATGGCGTTCATGTGGACACCTTCACTGAACCATTAGCCACCCTCCTCCGGCGTGGGGCTGAGTCGCACAGGCCGGGGCGTGGGCTGCGCAGGTCGGGGCGAGGCATAAGGCACCTTGTGTTCATTGACCGTCCCGTGTGAACGGCGCCCACCGCTGCCGCTCAAATTGCCGCCGCACTTCCTTGTAATGCCGGAAGGGGCCTCTCTTCGGCCTCTCCCAATCCCCTCTCCCAATCCCCTCTCTCAATTCACTCTCCCAATACCCGGCTCCCAATCTCCTCCCCAAATGATTCCTCTCTTCTCAATGGCTCCCTCTCAATGGCTTTCGAGAGACCCCATATTTTTTTTGCGTCCTTTGGTTTTTATGCGGAATACCAGTTGATAATTATGCATAATCGTGTATACTAATTCGAGAAGAAGGGTTTGCAGACTGCTGGCTCGGATTTACATGGGAGAGGAGAAATGCGGAGTGAGTGCTCAAAACGTAGCCAGTTCTTTAGGGCGGGGCAAAGTCGTATCGCTTGGAGAAGGGTACCTTTCAGTGCGCCTGCAAAACGCCTTGATGACGGCTCATCAATCTCTACGTGCACGCGATCTGCTCGACTTCTCTGATTATAGTCCGGGAGAACTCGACGCGCTGCTCAAGTTGGCCATTGTCTTGAAAGAGGCGCAGAGAACCGGTTTTATTCATAACTTATTGACCGGCAAGACCCTGGGAATGATTTTCGAAAAAGCATCCACGCGCACGCGTATTTCGTTTGAGGTGGGGATGCTTCAATTGGGCGGGCATGCTCTGTTCTTGCCGAGCAATACGACCCAGATGGGCCGCGGTGAGCCGATTTCCGACACGGCTCAGGTACTGTCCAGGTACTTAGATGGAATCATGATTCGGACGTTCTCGCACCAAATTGCGCAAGAGCTTGCAACGCATGCCACCGTTCCAGTCATTAACGGCTTGACCGACGAGCATCATCCATGTCAGGTGCTTGCTGATGCCATGACGATTTTGGAGCATAAGGGAACCCTTGAAGGAGTAACGGTTGCGTACATCGGGGACGGGAACAACATGGCGCACTCGTGGCTGCAACTCGCTCCCAAGTTGGGTATGAACATCCGCGTGGCCAGTCCGCAAGGGTTTTTGCCGATGCCTGAAATCGTCGAAGAGGCCAAACACTCCGCCCGCGCAGCGGGAACTCAGGTGTTGGTGACGACCGATCCCGTACGCGCCGTCGAAGGAGCCAACGTGGTGTATACGGATGTATGGGCGAGCATGGGCGACGAATCCGAAGCCGAGGCCCGCAAGAAACTGTTTGCGGATTACCAAATCAACGAAGCATTAACGGCGCATGCCGATCAGGAATACTTGTTTATGCATTGTCTGCCCGCACATCGGGGAGAAGAAGTGGCACCAGAGGTCATCGACGGTCCACATTCAGTGATCTTTGACGAAGCAGAAAACAGACTGCACGCGCAAAAGGCCGTACTTGCCGCACTCATGGCAGACGCTGGAGCATTCGGGGAGGGCTTATCATGACAAAAAAATTAGTTCTAGCTTATTCTGGCGGTTTGGATACTTCCGTAGCCATTGCATGGCTCAAAGAAAAATACGGTTACGACGTCATCGCGATGTGCGTGGACGTCGGTGAAGGTCTAGATTTGGACCGCGTTCAGAAAAAGGCACTTCAAGTAGGTGCAGTCAAATCGTACAAAATTGACGCGGTTGAACGCTATGCCAAGGACTTTGTACTGCCGGCTCTGAAGGCGAATGCCTTGTACGAAGGCAAGTACCCTCTGGCTTCAGCCCTGTCAAGACCGCTCATTTCGCAGCTGTTGGTGGAAGTCGCCAACCAAGAGCAAGCCTTGGCGGTCGCTCACGGGTGCACGGGAAAAGGGAACGACCAAGTTCGGTTTGAGGTATCGATTAAGGCGTTGAACCCCAAATTGAGTGTCGAAGCTCCCGTCCGCCAATGGGGCTGGACGCGCGACGAAGAGATCCACTACGCCAAAGAACACGACATTCCCGTTCCGGCGACCCTCGACAACCCCTACAGCATCGACGCGAACCTGTGGGGACGCGCGATCGAATGCGGCGTGCTCGAAGACCCGTGGGCAGAAGCTCCGGAGGATGCATTTACGTTGACAGTGAGCCCGGAAAAAGCGCCGGATGAGGCTGGATTCGTCGAGATCAGCTTCGAACAAGGGGTGCCAGTAGCTCTCAACGGCGAACGCATGCCGCTGGGTAAGCTGATTCACAAGCTGAACCAAATTGGCGGAGCTCACGGGGTTGGACGCATTGATCACGTCGAAAACCGCCTGGTGGGCATCAAATCGCGGGAGGTCTACGAGGCACCGGCTGGAATCCTTCTGGTGCACGCCCACAAAGAGTTGGAGACTTTAACCCTCACCCGCGAAGTGGCTCAGTTTAAAGCCGCCATGGAATTGGAGTATTCTAAGTTGATTTACAACGGACTTTGGTTCTCGCCGTTAAAAGAGGCGCTCGATGCCTTTATGAACGAAACGCAAAAGAACGTCACGGGCGACGTGCGCATCAAGCTGTACAAAGGCGGTTATCAAGCGGTCGGCCGGAGATCGCCGTACTCCTTGTACCGTCACGACCTCGCCACGTATTCTGTGGGCGATACGTTCGATCACAACGCTGCAGTCGGATTCATCTCCTTGTGGGGCATGCCGACGACTGTATACGCAGATTTGCACGGTGCCGCTGCGGAATCTTCCGGTACTGAAGTGGGCGTCTCCGTACTGGAGACCGAAACGGTGGCAGCGCCCGGCCATTCCGATTCGACGGGGGATACTTCGGCATGAAGCTCTGGGGCGGACGGTTTACGCAAGACACCGATAGTCTTGTCGAGAGTTACACGTCGTCCATCGGGTTTGACAAGCGCTTGGCGCAGGTGGACATCTTAGGGAGCTTGGCCCACGCAAAGATGCTGGGAGACGCAAACATCGTTACGCCGCAGGAGGCGCTGGAGTTATCCAGCGGCCTCACTGCTTTGTTAGAGGACCTGAAGGAAGACCGGCTGGAGTTTCGCGTCGAAGACGAAGACATTCACATGAATGTGGAGCGTTTGCTGCACGAGCGGATTGGCCCTGTAGCCGGAAAACTGCATACGGCTCGCAGCCGCAACGACCAAGTCGCTTTGGACATGCACTTGTACGTCCGGGAGGCGATTGGCGAGGTTCAATCGGGGATCCGAGGCTTGCAAGAGGCATTCGTCGAGTTTGCAGAAGCGCAGATGGGCGTGATCATTCCCGGTTACACCCACTTGCAGCGCGCCCAACCGATCCTTTTGTCCCACCACATGCTGGCCTACTTCTGGATGCTGGAACGGGATTTTGGGCGCTTTGCAGATGCCGCGTCGCGTACGGACATGATGCCGCTTGGGGCTGGCGCCCTCGCAGGAACGACGTTTCCCATTCGCCGCGAACAGGTCATGCAAGAGCTTGGTTTCTCCCAGTTGTATGAGAATTCCCTCGACGCTGTATCCGATCGCGATTATTTATTGGAGTTTTTATCCGCGTCGGCGACGTTGATGATGCACTTGTCCCGTTTGTCGGAAGAACTCATTTTGTGGACAAGTGAGGAGTTTGGATTTGTGGAGCTTGCGGACGCATACTGCACCGGATCGAGTATGATGCCGCAAAAGAAAAATCCAGATGTCCCGGAATTGGTCCGTGGGAAAACAGGACGGGTCTACGGACACCTGCAGGCATTGTTGACCGTTCTGAAAGGGCTGCCTCTCGCCTATAACAAAGACCTGCAGGAAGACAAAGAAGGTGTTTTCGATACCATTGACACGGTTTTGCCTGCCCTGACGCTGTTTGCGGGCATGGTCAAGACGATGAAGGTGCGCCGCGAGCGGGTCGAGTCCGCGTTTGCTCGGGATTTTTCCAATGCGACAGACGTCGCGGATTACTTGGCCGCTAAAGGTTTGCCGTTCCGGGAAGCGCACGCTGTGGTGGGCAGGCTGGTACTGACGGCCATCGAACGAAAAACCAACCTTCAGGGTCTCCCGTTTTCGGTGTACGAAGAGGCTTCGGAGTTGTTTGAGACGGATATCTATGTCGCAATTGACACAGAGACGGTGGTCAATGCCCGCGCTGCCCGCGGCGGAACCGGCAGGACCGCTGTCGAACGACAACTGGAATTTGCCAAGGCCCGTTTGAATCCAGGGGAACCTGTGTGAATCAAAGGCAGCCCGTTTGAATCCAGGGGAACCTCGGTGAATCAAAGGCAAACTGGCAAGTCTATTCCTTTTCCTCACGGCCCAGGTCATGTAAAATAGGAGCATAAATTCAGGATTGACAGGTCTAGTTGGCTTGGCATGACTGAAAGACTAGGAGTGGACAGTTTGCTCATCGTACAAAAGTACGGAGGTACTTCGGTTGGCACCGTAGAGCGCATTGAGGCCGTTGCGGACCGGGTCCTTCGCACCCTGGAACAGGGTCACCAGGCCGTGCTCGTTGTTTCTGCCATGGGGCACACCACGGATGAACTCGTTCGGTTGGCGCACGCCATTGAACGCACGCCGGATGAACGCGAATACGACGCTCTCCTGTCGACCGGAGAACAGGTATCCGCCTCTTTGGTGGCGATGGCGCTGCAAAAACGGGGCATTAAGGCTAGGTCGTTTACGGGTTGGCAGGCCGGAATTGAAACCGAGCCCGTGCATGGGGCCGCACGCATGGTTAAAATTGACGCGCAGGTGTTGCGTCAGGCCATCGACGATGGCGTGGTACCCGTTATCACCGGGTTTCAGGGAATTGCTGAAGGTTCGATCACGACGTTGGGCAGAGGCGGTTCCGATACCACAGCCGTGGCCGTCGCCGCAGTCCTCGAGGCAGATGCATGCGAGATTTACACGGATGTCACCGGCGTGTTTACGACGGACCCGCGTGTGGTCAAATCCGCCCACAAGCTGGCGGAAATATCGTATGACGAAATGTTGGAACTGGCGAATTTGGGGGCGCAAGTGCTGCACCCAAGAGCCGTTGAAAATGCCAAGCAGTATCATGTCCGTTTGGTGGTACGCTCAAGTTTTGCAGAGGAAGAGGGGACATGGGTCGTGGAGACACCGGCTGGTTTGGAACAGCAAAACGTCGTGACAGGAGTCGCATTTGAAAGGGAAGTGGCGCGTATCGCCTTGATTGGCGTACCGATAAATCGGCATGGATTGGCCATGGTTTTCAGCACCCTGGCAACGCGCGGCATCAACGTCGACGTGATTGTGCAAAGTGTCGTGCAAACCAGTGAGGTCGATGTATCGTTTACCGTCAAAGAAGAAGATTCCGATCGCGCCTTGTCCATTATGCGAGAGATGAAGGCAGAACTGGAATACCGCGATTTGGTGTGTGAAACGGGATTGGCCAAGGTGTCGATTGTCGGGGCTGGCATGATTAGCAACCCCGGTGTTGCAGCACAGATGTTCGGGGAACTGGCTCAAGCCGACGTTCCGGTTAAAATGGTGAGTACCTCCGAAATCAAAGTGTCCTGCATTATTCCCGCGACCCAGATTGAAATGGCTGTGCAGCACCTTCACAAGGCCTTCTTGGAGTAGTTGAGAGTCCAAGAGTAAAATTGTACGCTTCCGGACAAATTGAAGGCGAGCCCTATGAGGGCTTGCCTTTTTTGCGTTGAGGAGGTACAGCCAATGAACCGTACTGAAGTCGGAAAGTCTGTACAAGTGCAACTGGATGGCCTGTCGACTCAAGTGCCAGAAGGCAGTCTAACTGTGCTTGACGCCATTTTGGCGAGGGACGAATCGTTCCCACACATCTGCTACCACCCTTCCCTAGGTCCGATCGAAACCTGCGATACGTGTCTTGCGGAAGTCAACGGGAAACTTGTCCGCACCTGTTCGACAAAACTGCAGCCGGAGATGAGCATTGACACCAAATCTGTGGCTGCGAGGTTTGCGCGCAAGGAAGCGATTGACCGGATCCTCCACAACCACGAACTGTATTGCACGGTTTGCGACAACAACAACGGCAACTGTACCGTTCACAACACGGTCATGGCCATGGGGGTTGAACACCAAAGGTATCCGTTTGAGCCTAAACCCTATGAAGAGGACAATTCTAATCCGTTTTACCGTTACGACCCAGACCAGTGCATTCTCTGCGGCCGTTGCGTGGAAGCCTGCCAAAACCTGCAAGTCAGCGAAGTCCTATCCATTGATTGGGAACGGGAGCGGCCCCGGGTCATTTGGGACCAAGACGTTCCGATCAACGAGTCGTCCTGCGTCTCGTGCGGTCACTGCGTCACGGTGTGCCCTTGCAATGCGCTCATGGAAAAGTCGATGCTGAGAGAGGCCGGCTATATGACCGGAATCAAACCGGCTTTGCTCGAATCGATGATTGACCTGCTCAAACAAACAGAACCAGGATACGGGCCCATTTTTATGGTCTCTGAAGCGGAAGCCAAGATGCGCGAGTCGCGCATTCGAAGAACCAAAACGGTGTGCACGTACTGTGGTGTCGGATGCAGCTTTGACGTCTGGACGAAGGGACGCAAAATCCTCAAGGTCGAACCGCAGCAAGAGGCTCCCGCCAATCAGGTCTCAACTTGCGTGAAGGGAAAGTTTGGGTGGGATTTTGTCAACAGTCCGGACCGGCTGACGCGGCCTCTGATTCGGCGCGGGAGCGAGTTTGTCGAGGTCACGTGGGATGAAGCGCTGGAGTACACGGCCCAGCGGCTGCAAGAAATTCGCGACACCCACGGGCCCAATTCCATCGGCTATATTTCTTCTTCAAAATGCACGAATGAAGAAAATTACTTAATGCAAAAGTTTGCGCGAGCCGTGATGGGCACCAACAACGTCGACAATTGCTCGCGGTACTGCCAGACCCCGGCCACCGAAGGCTTGCACAGAACCATGGGCTTGGGCGGGGACACGGGGTCCATCAAAGACATTGAGAGTTCGGAGTTGGTTGTGATTGTCGGAGCCAACCCCGCGGAATCGCACCCTGTACTGTCCACCCGCATCCGCCGAGCGCATAAAAAACACGGGCAAAAGCTCATTGTAGCGGATTTGAGGAAAAACGACTTGGCCTCGCGTGCGGATATCTTGCTGCACCCGGTGCCGGGATCGGATTTAGTCTGGTTGTCTGCTGTGACCAAGTACATCCTTGACCAAGGATGGCACGATCAGGAGTTTCTGACGAATCGAGTGAGCGGGTTCGAAGAGTATGCGAAATCCCTGTCGAAGTTTACTCTGGACTACGCGCAAGAAGCTACGGGAATTTCAAAAAGACAGTTGATTGAAACCGCCGAAGCCATGCATGCGGCAAAGTCCATGTGCATCTTATGGGCGATGGGAGTCACACAGCAATTGGGTGGAAGTGACACGAGCACAGCCATCTGCAATTTGTTGCTTATTACGGGGAATGCGGGACGTCCGGGAACGGGTGCGTATCCACTGCGCGGACACAACAACGTTCAGGGTGCCGGCGACTTTGGCTGCAGCCCCGTGTATTTTCCCGGCTATGAGCGGGTTGACGACAGCGAGGTCCACGCCAAGTACGAACAGGCATGGGGTGTCAAACTGCCCCAAGAGCCTGGACTGGATAACCATCAAATGGTCGAAAAGATCCACGAAGGCACACTCAAGGCCATGTATATCTTTGGTGAGGAAATGGCGCTTGTGGATTCGAATGTGAACCACGTACAGCACGCATTCGAGAAACTCGACTTTCTATTGGTTCAAGACATCTTTTTCTCCAAAACGTGCCAGTTTGCCGATGTGGTGTTGCCGGCAGCCCCGAGTTTGGAAAAAGAGGGTACGTTTACGAATACGGAACGCCGCATCCAGCGTTTGTACCCAGTGTTCGAGCCGCTGGGCGAGTCGAAGCCGGACTGGTGGATCATTCAGGAACTGGCGAAACGCCTTGGAGCAAACTGGAACTACGAACATCCGCAGGACATTTTACACGAAGCTTGCGCACTCACGGAGTTGATGAAAGGAGTGCGCTACGAGCGGTTGGAGGGCTACAACAGTTTGCAGTGGCCGGTTGCGGAAGACGGAACCGATACGCCTCACCTATACTTGGACGAATTTGCCCTGCCGGGCGGGAAAGCACATTTGTACCCTGTCAAGTGGACGGAGCCGTTGACTGTGCCGGCGCAGTTCGACCTTCACTTGAACAACGGCCGGATGCTCGAACATTTTCACGAGGGGAATCTCACCTATCGCGTTCGCGGCATCGCGAAAAAGGTTCCGACGACGTACCTCGAAGTGTCGCCGGAACTGGCAAAAGAACGGGGAATCCAAGAGGGAGCACAGGTTCGCTTAGTCTCTCCTTACGGTCAGGTTGAGCTGAAAGCGACCATCACCAATCGTGTACTGGGACACGAACTGTACCTGCCGATGAATACCCCAGAAGACAAAGAGGCCGTGAACTATTTGACGAGCAGTTACCACGACGCCGTCACCCACACTCCGGCTTACAAGGACACATCCGTACGTTTAGAGGTTCTCGAGCCAATCGGGAAATCCCCCTTAGTCAAAGGCAACTTCCGGCTGGCAACGCCGAATCCTAAACCGGGCGTCATGGTAGAGAGAAAATGGAATCGCGAAGACTATGAGGAAATGATGCGGTTTTTTGTGGGCGATGAAGTCCGTCAGGCAGCGGAACAGGACGGCTATTTTGCAAGCAGCGGGGAACTTGTCCGTTCCAGGAAGCCGGAAAACCAAGCGGTTGTAAGTTCAAAAGGGAGGGATTAAGGTGGCCCATCCAATTGCCAAATTCCAGGCTGTACCCTTCGAGGACCTCGAGGCTGTCAAAAGACAAGAGGCGAGAACGGCTGTCGAAAACGCGCTGTACGACAATCCGGAGGCCGTCGTACAGGCCCTTGCGCTCGTGCGCCAGCTTCACGATAAGGGATTGTTAGACGCCGCGATCGCGCTTCTCGAACAAGGTCAGGACGTGCTTGAAATCGTCGTGAAGCAGGCCAACAAGCCGGGGTACGCCGGAGGGATTAAAAGTTTCATCGCGTTGGTGCAAGGGGTGGCCAAAATCGACGCCAAGGCACTGTCCCAACTGCTGTCGGGGCTTGGGTTCGCCAGTCAGGCCTTGGTGGACGAATCTGTCCCACAGGTGCAGGGTGCATTGGGGATGTGGCAAACACTGATGGACCCGGACGTCAGTCTGGCAGTGTCGAGACTGCTGGCGTTCCTGAAGGCATTTGGTCAGAGCCTTCAGCCTGACTCCAAGAGCCATTCACAGTCTGGCAATCCGGACATCGGCGTCTTGGACCCGGCTGCCTCTGTGAAGTTGTGACGAACGAATCTGTACTGAATTGAATCTGTCATGAATCAAAGTGTGTACGGCGGCGAAAAAGGCTGGGCTCCCGAAAAGGACCCCAGCCTTTTAAGAGCCGGTGACTTGCAACCTTTGGTTTTCGACTCTCCGACCTGCCTACTTCGATGCCTGCCTACTTCGATTGTCCGGAACCGTTGCTTGACGGTTCAGAACGGTTGGTTGACGTGATGATGGCCGTGCTTGCGGTTTTGGAGACCACGATCGTGTCGTAGATGCCGTCTTGATGGCCCTGTGTGGTGCAGACCAACGCGTATTGGCCAGGGGTTCGAGCCTTGAATACAAAGTGCTGCTTGGACGAAGGCGCTACCGTCCCGCTCGTATCCGCTCGTGCGCTCCCGACGGTCCCGCCTGCAAGCCGGTGGTTAAAAGGCACCACAATCAAACTGTGTCGGGCTCCCCCCGTGTTTTGAAGGGAGACGTCGACAGTCCAGCCCGGGGGCAGGACGACCGTTGTTGCACCGAGCCGAGACTGTGACGGACTTTGTGAACCCGTCCCGTGTGCTGTGATCTTGAGGTCCATCGTCTTTGCAGCGCTGTTGACGCGCGTCCATTGGCGTATACCCTCGGCGGCGTCTTTACGACGGTTGGGCGCCGCTGTCCATTGGCTCCACCCGCGGCTTGCAGTGGGATTTGGGTCTGAAGCCGCAGGGGTTTGTATTCCAGAGGTGTGCGATTGGGACCTTGCGCCGACAATTGTGTTGAGACTAAAGCCGGCCGCGTTTGCGCCCGTGTTGTTCGCGTTGTTGCCGCAACCGCTCAGCAGCGGAAAGCAAGAGAGTGCCAGGACAAACCAAGCCCCTTTGTTCAAGGCGCTTCCTCCTTTACTTGGTCGTTAGGCTGGGTGTTTTTGCGGTGTCGGAGACGCGAAACACGTCCCACATTCCGGCTGCGGCGTGACCAGGCACTCCGCAGATAATCGCATACTGACCCGTCTTGTCCGCTTTAAATTGGAAGGTCTGAATGGAATTTCGTGCAACACCCGTACTTGGGTTTGAGGTGCTCGACCCGGAAAAAGCGGGGGTAAACCGGCTCGGTTTGGCGTGCTGGTTGTACGGAACAATCATGGCACTGTGGGCGATCCCGTTTCTGTTTTGAAAGGTAACGTGCACTGTCCAACCCTTGGGCACCGTAACCGCCATGTCGCCGTTGCTGTATCCGTTAAAATTGAAGCCCCGGTTGTGGTTGTTAAATCCGGCCACCAGCGTGAGGTCGACGCTTCTAGCCCGCGGGTGCTCGACCAGCCAATGAGACAGCGCCGCGTTTGTATCGGCGGCAGCCCCGCTCACAGCATTGTGCATGGCATGGGCCCCTTGAGAAGCGGCCGCACCTGCTGCATTGGCCGTGCGGCCCACTGCGTCGGCTCCTTGTTTCGCGGTTTGGTTCACGGCATTTGCTGCCATTCCGGCGGCATTGCTTGTCGCATTGGCTGCGTTTGAAACCGCGTTTTGGCCGTTGCATCCTGTACAGACAAGAGCAATTGCCAAGGCAGTGCCGGCCATCGCAATTCGACGTTTCATGATTTGTATCTCCTTCCCGAAAGTTGGGACCAGGAAAAACAATTGGAACTCGACCCCTTGGCAGGTAACTTGTCCCGGTCTCGTTGCCAGTAGTTTTCCAAAAGTGAGTCCAATTATCCGAAGCTAAAAAGCGAACCTGAATGCTCGGAGTTCGAAATTTGCATAAAGCTGACACAAAGTTTGGCTTGACGAATTCTAAATACTCTTGTACTTTTATTTACAAACGCGAATATGTAGTGTTTCGTGTCTAATTAACTCGATACAAAGCGTCGCATGACTGGCGGAAGTGGGGTTAACCACAGGGAAATGCGATGTAAACACGTTGCCGACCGCCTGGGCCTCTTGCATATGCAGAGTGTTCAGGCGTGTTTTTGTTCAGGCTAGAACATGGGGGTCGTCCACATACGCCGTTGCCGGATGTGGCTGAGGAACCCCGAAAACGCGCAGCAAGCGTGCAAAGAGTTCAGTGCAGGCGGCAAGGAGACAGACAGGAGGCGGAGAGTCATGAAGGTTCTGGTAGCAGATGACGTATCGCAATTGGGGATTGCAAAGCTTGAAAGTCTTCCGGACGTTTCCGTGGTGACGCAAACTGGCATGAGTGAAGACCAACTCGTGCAGGAAATTGGGGAGTACGACGCCTTACTCGTACGTTCTCAGACCAAGGTTACGGCGAGGGTTTTGGAAGCAGCTCACCGTTTGCAAGTCATTGGACGTGCAGGCGTCGGGGTGGATAACATTGATATTCCTGCGGCGACACGCAAGGGAGTGGTAGTTCTAAACGCACCGGATGGGAATACCATTTCCGCTGCTGAACATACATTTGCGATGCTGATTTCGATGTCCCGGTTTATTCCGCAAGCCAACCGGTCCATCTTGGAAGGCAAGTGGGACAGAAAGTCATTTGTGGGCGTCGAGCTTCGAGGAAAGACGCTGGCTGTAGTCGGAATGGGTCGAATTGGTACGGAAGTGGCAAAACGGGGCATGGGGTTTGAAATGGAAGTTCTCGGATACGATCCGTTTTTAACCGAAGACCGCGCCAAAGAACTGGGGATTGCCAAAGTTTCCTTGGAAGATGCTATTCGCAATGCGGATTTCATCACAGTTCACACCCCTTTGACCAAAGAAACACGGCACTTGTTGAACCGCGATGCCTTCAACCTGATGAAAGACGGCGTGCGCATCGTGAATTGCGCCCGCGGCGGAATCATTGACGAGGAAGCCTTGGCTGAAGCTTTGAAGTCCGGCAAGGTCGCCGGAGCGGCGCTGGATGTATTTGAAGAAGAGCCCTTGCGAACCGATCATCCTCTGCTCGGGTTTCGCAACGTGGTCGTCACCCCACACCTGGGAGCGTCGACGGTGGAAGCCCAAGTCAACGTGGCCATTGACGTCGCTGAAGAAGTCGGCCGGGTGCTGATGGGACAACCTTTTCGGAACGCAGTGAACCTCCCGTCGCTGACCGGAGAGCAAAAAGCGCATTTGGAACCCTATTTGAAGCTGGGTGAACAGCTCGGTCTATTCAGCGCCCAATTAGTGGAAGGCGCTTTTTCCGAGATCGAAATTACTTACGGGGGCCAGTTGGCCGAACAAAACTTGGCGTTCATCACGCGGACGGTATTAAAGGGGCTGTTTAGCTACCGTTACAGTGACGAGGCAAACTACGTCAATGCGCCGTTCCTGGCGGAACAAGCCGGAATTAACGTTCGCGAAATCAAGCAGCCCAAGAGCAAGGTGTTTACGAACGTGATTACGATTGCCCTTAAGGGCGAAGCCGGAGAGCACCGCATTGCAGGAACGCTGTACAATGGGTTTGGTCCGCGCATCGTGGAAATCGACGGCTATTCGCTGGATGCTTCTCCGGCAGGTACTATGCTTTATACTCGCCACTTAGACCAGCCCGGCATGATTGGACAAATCGGCATGCTGCTTGGAAATGCCGGCGTGAACATCGCGGCCATGCAGGTTGGCCGTCGCGAGACGGGCGGCGAAGCCGTTATGGTTTTGAGCGTCGACAAACTGGTGCCGACAGACGTCGTTAAAGCCATTTCCAACATCTCTGGCATCCGTTTGGTCCGAGCAATCGACCTATAAAACAAAAGGCAGTCAACGCGAAGGAGATGGAACAGACGATGCCATTTGAACGTGAACAAGCATCCAATTTTGGCGCGGGTCCCGCTGCCATTCCAACACCCGTTTTAGAACAAGCACAAGCTGAGTTGCTGAATTTTCGTGGCACCGGCATGTCCATTATGGAAATCAGCCACCGGAACCAGGCCTATGCGAAAGTCCAGGAAGAGGCGGAAGCTTCGCTTCGCGACTTATTGTCGATTCCGACGAACTACCGCGTACTGTTTTTACAAGGGGGAGCCAGCCTGCAGTTTAGCATGATCCCAATGAATTGGCTGTCCGCGGGACAAACAGCAGGGTATGTTCTGACGGGATCGTGGTCGGAAAAGGCGCAAAAGGAAGCAGCGTTGTTTGGTACAGTTCGCGTTGCAGCAAGTACGAAAGAAGAGGGCTACAAGCGCATTCCGAATGTGCAAGAAATAGCGCTGGACGCCAACGATCGGTACTTGCATATCACTTCGAACAACACCATCTTTGGTTCGCAATGGGCGGAGTATCCGGATACCGGTCATGTGCCCCTCATCGCAGACATGTCCAGCGACATTTTGTCCCGGCCAATCCCCGTGGAAAAGTTCGGCCTGATCTACGCGGGCGCCCAAAAAAACCTGGGGCCGTCCGGACTGACCGTCGTGATCGTACGAGACGACCTCGTCGAGGCTGCCAACAAGGAACTACCGACAATGCTTCGCTACGACATCCACGCGAAAAACGATTCGCGGTACAACACACCGCCGACATTTGGAATCTACATGTTGTCGCTGGTGCTGCAGTGGGCCAAGGAACGCGGCGGCGTTTCCGCCATTGCCCGCGAAAACGAGGCGAAGGCGGGATTGATTTACGACGCGATCGATAACAGTCAAGGCTTTTACAACGGGTATGTTGCGCCGGACAGCCGGTCAAAAATGAACGTGACTTTCCGCTTGGCCACCGAGGAACTGGAAAAGGTTTTTCTTGACGAAGCAAAGGCCAGCGGGTTAATCGGTTTGAACGGACACCGTTCGGTCGGCGGCTGCCGCGCTTCGCTGTACAATGCCGTATCCATCAAAGACTGCGAGCGTTTGGCTGCCTTTATGTTGGATTTTCAAAAGCGCAACGGATAACCACAACCGAGTGATAGATTGCCAGTGGACCAGGAAGTAAATCGCACCGGCCGGCGGCGACGGGCTTTGCACCGTTGCGCTTGGCCGGTGCACAAGTAGTTAGGGGGACGCAGGTGTTGCATTACCGAACCATTTTGTTCGACATAGACGGAGTCATGCTTAGTGAGGAACGGTATTTTGACGCATCCGCTTTGACCGTTCACGAATTGCTCTACAGTCCACAGTACCTTAGCGTAGCTGTAAGCGGTGTACCGGAATTCCAACCTGCCTATTCGGAGCCGCACATCCGCGCGATCCGGCGTGCGGTTTTTGCAGAGGACCGCGTCCTGCGAGCGATGAAGCAAGTGGGGGTCAATGCCAATTGGGACATGGTCTACTTGCAGACTGCCTTTCAATTGACGAGAATCCTCGCACGGCTTTTGGAACACAGCGAGACCGGATTTCAACAGCGCCTTCTCCAAGCTGTTCAAGAGGGTTGGACAAGGCAGGCACTAGATTTGGTTCGCGACGAACTTGCAAACTCAAACGTGCGGGTGCAAATCGACTTTGACGCTTATCTGGAAAGTGCGTCCAAAGCCGCCACGAAAGCGGAACTGTTTGAAGACCTTGAAAACCGCCTTCAGAGTCTTCTGGGCCCTGAAGTGACCGCATTCGGATACGAGCGGGCGTTGTGGAACGTATGCCAGGAAACGTTTCAAGAGTGGTATCTCGGCGATTCGTACGTCGGTCACACGCATCAACCCGGCAAGAAGGGCTTTCTCTCGGACGAAATTGCCATTGTCCAGCCGCAGGAATTCGCAAACCTGTTAGGGGCTTGCAAAAAGCAAAACGTCGTTTTGGGAATTGCTACGGGAAGGCCGGAAATCGAAACCAAGGTTCCACTGAAAGAACTGGGTTGGTTGAAGTTTTTTGACGACGCCCGCGTGTCCACAGCAAGCGATGTGCTGCGGGCGGAACGGACGCATCCCAAAGCGGCGCCGCTGGCAAAACCTAACCCGTTTTCTTATTTGAGGAGTTATTTGGCGGCCAAAGACCCTGTCGAGGTCCTGAACCATCCGTTGCCGTTGCCGCAAGAAGATGCAAGAACGACGTTGATTGTTGGGGATTCTGTCGCAGATCGCCTCGCCGCGCAGGCAATAGGCTGTGATTTTGCAGCTGTTTTAACCGGCTTGGAAGGAGAAAAGGCTCGTGCGCAGTTTGAGGAACTCGACTGCGATTACATCTGGTCCGATGTGAAAGAACTGTGGACGCTGTTAAATGGGGCTGAATCTCCGGTTTCCAAGGTGTAATCACACGGAACGATACCATCTGCAAGGTGTCGCGAATTTTGCATGCACAAACCGCGATGGATTTGGAATACTATAATGGTAGTCCCATGTCAGGAATTTGGCTCGTGAGCTTTCAAAACCCATACCTTGTTGGGTATAATGGATGGAGACAGATTGGAGGTGGCAGTTTGATTATTTCTGAAAGCAACCGCAAGGTCATTAAAGAGCGTTTTGAAAAATTGGCACAACCCGTTGTGATACAGTTTTTCGAAACATCTTTGAACTGCGCAAGTTGTCCGGAAATCAAACAACTGTTGGAAGAACTTGTAAGTTTGTCGGACCTTCTCACGTTGGAGACGTTGAATCTGTACACCGACGAAGAGAAGGCGAAATCTCTCGGAATTGACAAGGCGCCTGTCATTGTGTTGACGGATGACAATCATTTTGACTACGGGATTCGCTTTTTCGGGCCCCCAAGCGGCTACGAATTCGCGACTCTGCTCGAGGACGTCATCATGGTGTCTCAGCGCGACTCAGGCTTGTCGCCGGAAACCAGAAAGCAGCTGGCGAGCTTGCCGTCTGCGGTCGATTTGTCGGTGTTCGTAACACCTACCTGACCGTATTGTCCAGCCGCGGTGCGGCTTGCACATCAGTTTGCATTTGAATCTCCGAAAGTGGTGGGCAACATGGTGGAAGCCACCGAGTTCTCCGATTGGGCCACCCGTTTTGATGTCTACGGTGTACCGAAAACCGTCATTAACAATTCGGACGATCACTCTCTGGAAGGAGCAGCTCCAGAGCAGATGCTCCTGCAGAAGGTCATGGAGGCCGTACAAGCGCATTGACGCTTGTACGGTTCTTTCCTTGTAAGGGATTATCCGGTATGGGATTCATCCACATACGATTTTATTGAAATTTCCTGGTTTACCCCCTTGCTTGCTTGTCCAGGTTCGTGCTATGATATCAACTGTCGCTTGACGCAAGAGGTTCTCAAGCAAGCATGGAGAGATGTCCGAGTTGGTCGAAGGAGCACGACTGGAAATCGTGTAGGCGGCTTAACCCCGTCTCGAGGGTTCGAATCCCTCTCTCTCCGCCAGATTTGGCGGCGTAGCTCAGTTGGTCAGAGCACACGGTTCATACCCGTGGTGTCGGGGGTTCAAATCCCTCCGCCGCTACCAGATATAAGCTAGCTGTCCTGACGGTCAGCGGCTTTTTTTGCTTTAAAGAACATCCATCCGCCGATTGCCGAGGACAGCAAAAACACAACGACGTAGAACGTCGGTCTATCGAGTTTGGACAATAACAAGAACAGGCCAACTGCCGCAACCCAAATCACTGTACCGGTTTTTGGCCGGATACGCGTTGGCTTGACGAAGGACATCAGGTTTCTGCGCACGTTAGAGACCCCCTTTCCGGCTTTGCCGTAAGACCTTTCCCCCTCACGAGATAGAGTGTCGCCGTATACAGCGGACACGGTTCCGTTAGGTATGTCATCTCATACAGTTATTTCCGAACCGTTTTGGTTTCACACCTTGCTGCAAAAACGGAATGACTCGGGAAGAGTGGCGGGGCATACAACCAAACGGCTTGATTTCCCAGGACTGTAACATTAAAATAAAATGGCTGAGGCGCGTTTCACGACGCGTTGTAAAACGGATGTACAACGATGGGTTGTTAAAACCCAGGCAGAAGGATGCATGGGACGTTCGTCGAGCACTCCAGCACTGGGTTTTAATCTAAATGCGGCGGCGTAGCTCAGTTGGTCAGAGCACACGGTTCATACCCGTGGTGTCGGGGGTTCAAATCCCTCCGCCGCTACCAATGAGAAATGCGTCGCAGGGATTACGTACGAAACGCGCAAGGCTTGTCTCTACGTGAGCTGGTCGCTTAATATTCACTTTTCCCGCGTCACTCTGGGAAGGAGTGAATTTTTTTTACCATGAGCCACACCTTGCTGAGCCACACCGTGAATGACCCACGCATGGCATAAGCCACGCATGGCCTGGGACTTCATTTTGCCAATTTTTCAGCGATGTCAAATCGCAAAGGTGAATCGAAGCTAATTCTTCTTTAGTATGGTAAGAAGACTCTTGGCAGGCGTGCTGTACAAAGTGTGAATGTGGGTACCGCACAGGTTGGGCACAGGCTGTAACCTCTGCAATTCCGGGGAAAGGAAGGATCGAAATTAAAGCCAACCTGAAGTCGCCCCAAGGTCTCACCAAGCGATTGAGTCCTAGAGCGAGTGCGGTGTGGACTGCGTCGATTTTTTTGCTCGGTATGGTTCTGGTCGCCTTGTTCTTTTACCTCGACCGGCGCCACACGCTGACACACGTGATTCTTTCCTGGGGCATCCTGGGTATCGCTGCTTCGATTATCGTGATGGCCTTGCTCTGCATTGTCCCGGTTCCGTCTGAGTTTCTTTTGATTATGAATATGAAAGTATACGGCGTCTGGTGGGGGATATTTTTTGGGTGGTCAGGCTCCTTAATTGGAGCATGGGCTATTTTTGCCATTGCCCGCCGTTTTGGCAGGCCCCTTCTGATGAGGTTTGTATCCAAAGAACGATTTGACCAGATTGACCAATGGGTGAGTTCAAAAGGAGCTTTAGGGCTTTTAATGGCTCGTCTGCTGCCGTTGCCGGCTTCAGTCGTCAACTACGTTGCTGGGGTGATTCGCTCCGTACGAATTTGGGATTATACGTGGACAGCGGCGATTTCCATTATTCCCTATTACTTGGGCGCAGCTCTGGTGTTTTTGGGAATTTTCAGCCGGTATACGGTGTGGTTGTTTATCGGGGGTATTTTCATTGCTGCATTTTGGGCGACATCTTACTACCTCACTCACAACCTCAACAAGAAGCGAACTGAGCAGTGAAACTCCGGATCAAGCCCGTTTAACACGTCGACTGACGCCTCGGCTCGTAGAAACGCGAACGCGGTAAACCTCCGAGGCGAGGGTGGACGTGGACACTACCGGAGATTTGAAAGGTTCGTTGGTCTTGACTTTAAACAGGGCTTCAAATATATTAAAAAGCGTTGCCAACGCGCCACCTTGGCTCAGGGGTAGAGCGGCTCACTCGTAATGAGCAGGTCCCCGGTTCGAATCCGGGAGGTGGCTCCATAAAACGCAAAATGGCGCAGGTTTCAGAGGGTGGTCTCATCCAACGAAACTGCGCCATTGTCGTTGTGTGCGTGCTGTGCACGTTGTTGTCCTGTGCTTCGGGATGCCAATACGAGTTTCAAGCGGAGCCCAGTTGCTCAAGGAGGGAACGCGGCGCCTTCTTGCCCATTCTCTGAATCTCATGGTAGCGTAGGAAGAAACGGTGTCGGAATTTGGCGCAATCAGTTATACCTTGTCAATGACCGAACGTATACTGAGGAGAGACGAGATGGATGGGGGCGTTAGGTGAGATGAGTTCCGTTCGAAGTGAATCTGTCCGTGACGAAGCGGACAGAACAGCCATGGCCCCGCAAGCGGCGATTTACAGCGTAGATTTAGGGGGCCAGGGTAGTTCACAAAAAGCCGAATCCGTCCGTCGCACCGCCCTGGAGCAAAAGCTGCAAGAGGCCCGGCGAGACCTGCTGGACCTGACCCTGCGCAACAACATGCTCAACTTTCGACTGCAAAAGGGCAAGGGTGTGAACCTAGAGGACCAGTCCGTCGATGTGGTCTATGACCACTTAGTTCGGCAACATACTAGCCTTGGCTTCTTTGCCGCGGTGGTGGAAAAAGAGACCACTGGCGAGGATGGGGATGGCGATGGAGAAGACGGTGTCAACCATGAATCAGACGGTGAGAGGGCCTCGTCGCCGGAGAGCGCGCCTGCAGAACGCACCCCAGGCACCCCAGGCACAGCGAACGGGGACGGCAAGCCCACTCTGTCCGCTCCTTACACCCCGGACCAACTGAAGAGTCGGTTGCTCCAGACCTTTCGTACGGCTCGAACCTACATTGAAGAGCAGGGCGCGAACACACTGTTTCTGGCGATGGGCTTTCTCGAATGGTATGAGTCGCAGACGAGCGATAAGCCGCTCCTGGCACCGCTTGTGCTGGTGCCGGTGACGCTGGAACGCGATACGACGCGGGATCGATTCACAGTAAAGTACTCGGACGAAGAGGTGGTCGCAAACCTCTCGCTTCAATACAAGTTGAAGACTGACTGCGGGCTTGAGCTGCCAGAGTTCGAGACGGAGGATGCGGACGAGAACAGCCTGTCCGCCTACGCCGAAGCCGTTTCCCGCTGTGTGGCCAAGCAGAAACGCTGGACAGTACACGCCGATAGGCTTCTCATCGGCTTTTTCTCGTTTGGCAAGTATTTGATGTTCCGCGACCTCGAGGCGAGCCTGTGGCCGGACGAGGCTAACCCGCTTGACCACGACATCCTCGCGTCTCTTCTCGTAGAGGGGTTTCGGGAGGAGCCGTCTGAGCTCGACGACTACGCGCGGCTCGACGACGTACTGCCGTTCGCGGACATGCAGACGGTCATGGACGCGGACAGTTCTCAGTTGACTGCGGTCGTGGACGTGGCGCGCGGGCGCAACTTGGTCATCCAGGGGCCGCCAGGAACGGGGAAGTCGCAGACGATAGCGAACGCGATCGCAAGGGCTGTCCTTGACGGTAAAAACGTGCTCTTTGTGGCCGAGAAGATGGCGGCGCTTGAAGTGGTGAAAAGCCGCCTTGAAAAAGTGGGTCTCGGCCCAGCGTGTCTGGAACTGCACAGCAACAAGACGAACAAGCGCCAACTGCTGACCGACCTTGACCGCACCTGGCAGTTGCGGGGTGCAGCGGCCACGAACGAGACGAACGAGCTTGAGTACAAGATGCAGCGCCGTAAACTAAACGAGTATATCGACGTGCTGCACCAGCCGATGGGCAGTTCTGGTGTGACGCCTTATACCGCGATGGGCGCGATCGTGCAGTGGCAGGAGCGCATGGATGCTGAGAACTGGCCGGTGTTTGAAGTGGATACCGCTTGGAGCCGAGAGGCGTTCGTTTTGCATCGCGACCTGCTTTGCGACCTTCAGGCGTTTGTCAAAGAGATGGGCGTGCCTGCACAGCATCTGTTCTGGGGCTGCGCTTTGACCGAGACTCCGACTGGGGCCGAGCACGAGGCTCTCGTCCGTGCCTTGGCGCAGGCCGTGGGCGCGGTGGCGGACCTGGGTGTGAAGTGGGAGGATGCAAGGTCCTCTCTATCGATCCCGGTGCAAGACTCGTGGGCTGAAATGGATACAGCGGTCCAAGTGCTGCGCTTGCTGTCGACTGCACCAGAAGCGACGGGTGTCGATGTTCGCAATGACGCGTGGACGGAATTCAACACTTGGTGGGACGTTCTCAAAGCGATGCGCACCGTACGCGAGTTCAAGGTGAAGTACGATGCGGTTCTGATGGCCGACACGTGGACGAAGGACCTCACGACCGTGCGGGCGCAAATCGTCGCGCACCAGTCCCTGTTGGGCCGGATGTCGGGTGAGTACCGCAGCGCTCGGGCGCAAGCGATGGCGTGTCTGCGCATACCGCAGAAGCAATCGGCGCAGGAAATGATTGGGTGGCTGAGCGACGTCATGGATGCGCAGGAGACGCTGGCACGCGTGCTGCAACACGAAGGGACTCTGATGAAGCTGCTGGGAAGCCAGTGGCGCAAAACAGACACGGACTGGCAAACCTGCGCAGACCTCCTCGAGTGGATGGTCAATCTCCACCAGCTCCGCGTGCGAGAGGAACTGCCGAATTGGACGCTCGACTTGCTCGCACGTTCAGATATTGCCGCCGTTGCGAGCGAATTCCTGGCATCGCTGGAGCCGGCGGTGCAGCAGGCACGCGCTTGTGTGCAGGCGCTGGTCGCGAAGCTTCATTACGAGCGGACGGACAATGGCCGTGATGCTGCAGCGACTGGGACATTGACAGACAACGTCGCGAAAGACGGCGAGCTCCTGCGCCAGTGGCAGGGCGAGTTGGGGGCGCTGTCCGGGATCGTGCGGTGGAACTTGTTGACCGCCCGGTGCGAAAAGGAAGGGCTCGGCTCCGTAGTACGCGTGGCTGCACAGTGGACGCACGCTGGAAACAGCCTCACAGATGCTGTGACCTACCGCTGGTACGAAGCACTGCTGCGATTGGTATTCAAGCATCACCCAAACCTTGCGGAATTCGCCGGCAGTGCACAGTGGAGCACGGTGGAGCGGTTCCGCGCGCTCGATGCTCAGATGACCAAGGCCACGCAGAAACTGGCGGCTGCGTCACACCTTCAACGGATCCCACCCCGGGAAGGCAACGGCGGCGAGCTCGGGATCCTTCGCCGCGAAATGCAGAAGAAGGCGCGGCACATGCCCATCCGCAAGCTTTTGGAGAGCGCGGGCCACGCTGTGCAGGGGCTGAAGCCGGTGTTCATGGCCAGCCCGATGTCGATCGCGACGTTTTTTCCACCGGGGAGCCTGCACTTCGACTTCGTCGTGTTCGACGAAGCGAGCCAGGTGCAGCCGGTCGATGCGTTTGGCGCGATTGTGCGCGGGCGCCAGTTGGTGGTCGTCGGAGACAGCAAGCAGCTGCCGCCGACCAACTTTTTCGACGCGGCGGTGGACGACGAGGATGCCGAGGACGCGGAGATTCACACCAGCGATATGGAAAGCATCCTGGGGCTCTGTGTAAGCCAGGGTATGCCGGAGCGAATGCTGCGGTGGCATTACCGGAGTCGGCACGAGTCTCTCGTCGCGCTGTCAAACGCAGAGTTCTACGATGGACGGCTCGTCGTGTTCCCGAGCCCAGACCGCCAATCGACCGCCAAGGGGCTCGTGCTGCACCGGCTCGACGATACCGCGTACGACCGCGGCAAATCCCGCACCAACCGCCTTGAGGCACGAGCGGTCGCGGAAGCGGTGATGCGTCACGCCCAGGCTTACGTGGACGGGGAGACGGATGAGACTCTCGGCGTGGTGGCGTTCAGCAGCTCGCAGGCGGACGCGATCGAAGACGAGGTCGACCGGCTGCGCCAAGCAGACCCGTCCTGTGAGTCGTTTTTTGCGGCGTCAGGCGAGAAGTTCTTTGTGAAAAACCTCGAAACGGTACAGGGCGACGAGCGCGACATCATCTTCATCAGCGTCGGCTACGGCCGCGACAAGGATGGGTACTTGACGATGAGCTTTGGACCGCTCGGGAAGGCCGGCGGGGAGCGGAGGCTGAACGTCCTCATCACGCGCGCCCGCGTCCGCTGCGAGGTGTTCACGAACCTGCGCTCGGACGATATCGACTTGCACCGCACAAAGGGCGAAGGCACGCGCGTGTTCAAGGAGTTCCTGCGGTACTGCGAGACCGGCGTTCTCGACATGCCGCACAGCACGGGGCGGGAGATGGACTCGCCGTTTGAAGAGGCGGTACGCGACGAACTTGTCCGCCTTGGCTACCAGGTCGATGTGCAAGTCGGGTCGGCCGGTTTCTTCATCGACCTTGCAGTGGTCGATCCCGATGCTTCAGGACGCTACCTCCTCGGGATTGAGTGCGACGGCGCGACGTACCACAGCTCGCGCAGCGCGCGCGACCGCGACCGGCTGCGCCAGCAGGTGCTGGAGGGACTCGGCTGGACGCTGCATCGCATCTGGAGCACGGACTGGTTTCGGGATCGTAAGAAGGCACTCGAAAAGCTGGTCGCCGCCATCGACGAAGCCAAGGAGTCCTCGAAGCGGGCCGGTTTGGATGAGGAAGAGCGTCTAAAGCGCCGTCACACCAAAGAGATTCAGCCTGTGAAGGATGCCGAAGATACACCGACAGCCAAGGTGGATGTGCAGGCACCTGAAGGTTCATCCGGCGCAGTCACTCAGCCATACGCAGCGGCGGTAATTCACATTCCGGCACTTGGCGGCGAACTGTATGAGGTGGAAGTCGGTCAGTGGGCGGCCTGGATTGCGAAGGTGGTTGCGGTCGAGGGTCCCGTGCACGTGGACGTAGTCGTGCGTCGAATCGTGGATGCCTGCGGTATCAAGCGAGTCGGAAACCGCATCCGATCGACGTACGACAAAGCTGTGCGATATGCGGTGCGGCAACGGATTGTGAAGGTGGACGGGGAGTTTCTGGAAGATCCCCAGCAAGCAGGGAACCCTTTGCGTTCGCGGGCTGATGTGCCTGCATCGGAGAAACAGATGAAGTACATTGCAGACCGCGAGATTGCAGCGGTCATGATGGCGCTCATCGACCGTGCTTATGGCTACACGGAAGAAAGTCTTATCGCCGACACCGGCCGTGCGCTCGGCTTTTTGCGGGTGACTCAGGAGATGCGGGACATCCTATCGGGCGTATTTACTTCGTTGCAAAAGGCGGGTCGAGTGCGCCTCGAAGGGGTAAACTACGTCCGAGTTCAGCACGGCAGTGACAACTTAGACCAAAGCCAGACATGAAAAAACCAGCGGGCAACCGCTGGTTTGTCTGGACCAACTGGATTAGTCATCTTCTTCGTCGTCAAATTCGTCCATTTGCTCGTTGTACGCATTGACGACTTTTTCCCATTCGGCGTCCTCTTCGATTTCGGCAAGGATCATTTGGTCTCCTTCCTCACCGTCAATGCGGAAAATCACGCCTTCTTCCAGTTCATCGTCGACTGGCAGCAAAATTGCATAGTCTTGGCCTTCTACATTAATGACTTCGCCGAGGACAAAGTTGTGTTCCTTGCCATCTTCATCTTCGAGTACAATCAGGTCATCTTCGAGTTCATGCTCGTGATCATGGTCGTGATTGTGCTGGTCTGCCACGGAAACCCTTCTCTCTCCCGTACCGGGGAAACTAACTGGTCAAGCATACCATGTGGAACTTAGCGGCGTCAAACGCCTTTGGGGAACAGGCCACCGGCGCTGTCGCAATCGTCGCCTCACGGTTCGTCCGGTGTGCTCAACCGCGTCATTACCGCGTGAGACAATCGATCGGTTACGTCTTTCAATAGCTGGTTAACCGCTTGCTGGGACTCCTGAAAATTCCGCACTTCCTCTATATTGTCCAATTTCTCAAGCAGTAATTCAGACTTCTGTTCTAAATGCTGGTAATACGGTCTGGGGACGTTGCGACTTTGAAACTCGCCGATTTGTTCTTGAAGTTCCCTTAACTCCTGAATCATCTGTAGAGCGGATTCGTTTTCCTTCATCTTGCGTTCTGCTTCCCGAAATGACACCAGTTCGGGAGATTGAATTAACAGGTCCGCGAGTTCTTCTGCCTCAACCCAAAGTTCATTGCGATCGACCATGATGTCCTCCTGCGTTGGTTTGCCGTTTGCTGTACTCTAGTGATGTCGGTGGTGCAATTGGTTATTCTGTTTGAAGGGTTCAGTCGGTGCACTCTCCAACTTGTCTGCAATGACGCCAAGTACAATGGCTACGACGATAAAAGCGGCCAGAAGAGCGTAAGACCTGGTGATTAAACCGATGATGACAAACGCGAACAACGCCGCGAATAGAAAGTAACGGAGGTTTTTCACCGCGCAAATCCCCTTTCATACAAAATCTCAGTCGCTTATATTATACTGTGAATTAGGGAATTGCTCAAAGAAATGCACCACACGTACTATTGACCAATAGGTGAATGATTTTTAAGCTAGTGATGTAGTCTATTTCGCGAAAGGGGGTACATAGCCTTGACGAATGGACTCATAGGTATGGCTGTTGCAGCTATTTTTACGCTTCTCATGCTCAGGGTGTGTGCATCCGAAACAAAGGAAAACTTTGACCGGGCACTGGCCAAAGAAGTTGAGGATTGGGAAAGCTAAAGCGAAACGGGGGGCGGCGAGATGAATTTCTTGCCGCCTTTCTATGAGGAGGTGCGCGGGCTGTGTCTGCGCCAAATCCAAAACTTGAGTTTCCGCAAGCGGAACAGTACGCGTTCGTATACGAAAATGCGCACCTGTTTTTGATGTCGTTTGCCAGAGACAATGCGAAATTCTTGTTTTTGCTCAAACAAGACGGGGACGATGTCCTGGTCCTGGATTATCCTGGGGAAACGTTTACGAACCAGGTTTTGGACACCATTGAAAACATTTTTTTCGTACAGGTTCAAGAGGAAGGGCAAGAACCGGTTCGGTATGTTCTCGGAAGCTATTTTGTTGAAGGCAAAATTCGCTACGGCGCGTACTACGAGCGAGATGCAGCGAAACCAAACGTCGTGTTGTTCCGAATTGAAGGGGAGGCACCGGAGCTCACCCTTGAGGTCCTCGACGACCTCGAATACCAAAGAGTGTCCGAAGTCTTCGCAGAGCAGCACATGGATATGCTGGAAATTCAGAAGGTCAATTTCGAATCCGAGTCAACGGAAGGCTTCGAGTAAACGACGGCGCACCTTGGACGTGGGTCCTCAGGTGCGCCGAATGTTTGCCTAGGGATACAAGGCGAAGGAGCTCCGGGGATGCCTCCGCTTAGTAAAGGTTTTGCGTCAGAAACTCGGAAAACTCTGCTGCGTCCTCATGATCGGAAATATTAAACGCATCCATGAGGTAGCCGACGTTTTCCGCATCTTCTCGACCGAGAATTGCCGTTCTGCCCGACTGAATGACACACACGAGTTTCTTGCCGTAAAAATGAGCCGTGGTCACAATCGCTAGGTCGTACCGGTCGTGATTCCCGACAAACCCTACGTAACGCGTTTTCGTTTCTTCCGTCTCATCGTACAGTAAAAATGAATCGCTCATGACGAAACTCCAATCTACTCCCGTATCAGCAGGTTGCACATTCTCCAAAGGGAATCCCTGCAATTATCGGCGAACTAGAACCGCTGGTGTTTGTTTTTTGACGCATCCATAGATTCAACAGCGAGCATTCGCTTTAACTCTCCCGACGCCTCGTAAAAAGTTTCGCGGTCTCCCGTCTCAAGAGCCTGGTCAATGATTCTTCGAAGTTGGTCCTTGCGGGCAGCTCGTTCCTGCACCTCTTCGAGGACTCTCGTCACTTCTTGGGGCAAAGGCAGGTCTGGAAGGTTTACAAACAAGTACAATTTCTCTTGCTTTTGGAAGAACCCGTTCAGCAAGTCCATGATTTCCTGCAGCTGACTAACCTTTTTCAAGGTTCCATTGACAGGAACTCGGGCAATCATTCCGTGCCGACCGATAATTAACAATGGAACATTCTCCAGCACAATGTGAGTCAACTCAACTTGGTCATGGCGACTAGCGAGAAAATCCAAAATCACATCTGCCCCTGCAGGCAGGATCTTTGTTTTCAACAGCAAGATTTCTTCTTTGGCAATCATCGCAAACCCCTCCTCATGGAACAAAGGTGCGGCTTGTGCTGGCAAGAAGTTCTCACGCAGTCGGCAGCGTGATCTCGACCCTGTGACCCGAATCAGGCCGGTGTTCATTCAGCTTTCGGAACTGAATTTGAAAATGCACCGAATGTTGACCCTCAATCGCCTGCTTAGCCTTAAGGAAAGTGTCGCGGCAGTTTTCTTTGAAGTGCCCTTCTGATGTCGGCTGGTTTCGAGACAGTGCGGGTATTGTAATTATTTTAGCAGACTTCGCCTTCAAAGAGAAGCTCACTGGACAGTATTGGCACGTTAAAGATTTTTAAAACATCTCAATAATCAGGTGTTTCAGTGATATACTTTATGATAAATTCGTGACACGAGGGAACGGCACTTTCCAAAGGCATTTGGTGCATGGTACATTGTGAAATGGAATGTAGCGAAGGGTTGTGACGTCATGAAAAAGGCTTTAATCGTCTTGGACGTGCAGGATGATTTCCTGCGAAATACACTGGACTACATCGCTCCGCTGTGTCAACAGTATTTAGACGAACACGGCGGCGAGTACGATGCCATCGTTTTGACGCGGTGGATTTACGACGAGATGCCCGATGAAGAAACGTTGCTGGTATCTCATCCCAAAGCTGTTGTGGTGAAAAAATCCACCTACTCAGCGTATACCGAGGACACCAGAAAAGTGTTGGCGGACAAGCAAATCGAAGAGGTCCACATTACTGGCGTGGACACCGAAGGCGCGGTTCTTGCAACCATGTTTTCAATGCTCGATGCGGGGTTTCAAGTCAAGATCCTCGAGAGGCTGGTCACGTCGTATCATGGTAGAAACTGGGAAGCAATGACCATTGCACGCCACATCCTCGGAGCCGAAAACGTACTGAACATTGGCGGCGGAAACGTGTACGTATAACGAGCAGGTTGCGTTGTATGACCGGTTTCCTTGGAGAGGGCACTGTGAACCTGTAACAACCAAAGTTTGGTGTGCAAGGCCCTTCACGTCCCGCACATACTAAGTGCGGGGAGGGTGATGTCCATGGATCCTTGGGTGTATTTCGCCGGGTTGTACAGCTCCAAGTTTGAGGCGTATTGTGCGGTGATGTGGGTGGAAGCCGATGAGCGGATTCGGGGCGAGGCGGCTCCCCGTGAAGTACAGGTATACCAGACGCGCCGGGGCAAGTTCGGCGTGCGTTTTCGAAGCGAGTGCGGCTGATTGATGCCGTTGATTCTCGCTGAGGATGACCTTGGCTCGGAACAGGTCGAGGTTTTTCCACGGTTAGGCGCCGAAGTGTTGAGTGTGTTTCCACTGAACTTATGTCAATTTGCATATCCGAAACATCAAAAGGGTTGCCTCGTGTGGCAACCCTTTTGATTGATTCGCGTCGAGCGCAAAGGTCGAACGCAAAGCCTGATTCCTGGTTTCATTCTGGGAGTTTCATTAGTGGACGTGAGATGTTTCGCGGTCCACGTCATGGCGCTGCGTTTGGCCGGAATGTCCTTGTTCCCGGCTAAAATGGGTTCCGCTCTCGTGGGTGCTCCCCTGGCCATCTGACGCATGAGTACCGCGTGAATCGCCCTGAAAAGTATCATGTTGGCGTTCGGACCTGTGTCCGTCACTGCCAGCCGATGCAGAGTTCGAATGAAACTGCTGAGGCTGCATTTGGTTCTGGCTTTGGTTCTGGCTTTGCCAAGGAGTCCCTTGAACCGAAGCTGCGTTTTGATTCTGACCGGTTTGCGCGTTTTGCTCACTTTCTGGATTCCGTACTCCTGCGGCGTACAGTAAGGGACAAAAACCTGTGACCCCTTCTGCAAGCTTCGAGGCACCAAAGAGGAGCAGTGCGTTTTTCGCTAAGGAATTACGGCGCATCTGAACCGCACTGGCTAGAACAAAAGCTCCAGTCGTAAACCGGATGTAACGGTCTAATAAGCCAATATTGCTTTGCAATTTCAACCCGCCTCCTTTGACATACAGAACAGTCGCTTATAGGTTTGGCTAGATGAGCACACAATGGATAGCGTCCGAAACACCGTTAGTATGTCCGGGCTGAGCTTCAGTATGTTTGACTTTGACTTTCCTTGACTAATGTTCGCGATTCCTGCATACTTTGGGTTGCGACGTTGTGAATGTGTATCCAAAGGAGGAACTTTGTGATGAGTTTGGTACCCGTTGTCGTTGAACAAACGAGCCGAGGTGAACGCAGTTACGACATCTATTCCCGGTTGTTGAAAGACCGCATTATTTTTCTAGGAACGCCAATTGATGCAGATGTCGCTAACGCTGTAGTGGCTCAATTGTTGTTTTTGTCCGCGGACGACCCGGAACGGGATATTCAGATGTACATAAACAGTCCCGGCGGGTCTGTGAGCGCCGGATTGGCGATCTACGATACCATGCAGCACATTAAGCCGGATGTATCCACAATTTGTGTGGGCCTGGCGGCCAGCATGGGCGCTGTATTGTTAACGGCCGGGGCGAAAGGCAAGAGGTTCGCATTGCCGAACTCCGAAATCATGATTCACCAGCCGCTCGGCGGTGCGAGGGGTCAAGCGACGGATATTGCCATTCACGCCGAACACATCATCAAAACCAGGCAACGCTTAAATCAGATTTTAAGTGAGCGGTCGGGGCAGCCTCTGGAGCGAATTGAAGAGGATACCGAGCGGGATTTCTTTATGTCGGCGCAGGAAGGCAAGAATTACGGATTGATTGACGACGTCATTGTTCGCGCGCAGTGAGCGCGAAAGGCGTGTTGTCATTAGCCACAATGGCCGCAAATCGCGATAGCTCGAAGGGCTTCGGAAACCGATGGACGATGCAAGGAGCGTCCAGGTGCCCAGACCCAGTAGAAATCGGAGATGACGCTGTTTGACCGTCATGTCAAGACTCAAACAATGGTCCGATGCGGGAGAACTCAACTTCTCCCGCTTCATGGAAATCGCGCTGTACGATGAAAGCGATGGGTACTATCAGAAGGCTGTAAAGATTGGCCTTCAGGATGCGGATTTCTATACAGCGGCTCAGTTTTCACTTTTTTCTGCAACGCTGGGACAATACGCATTTTTGCGCTGGCGCGACTTTGGCGAGCCACTGGAGCTGCAGGTTGTCGAATATGGGGCGGGACAAGGCGAACTCGCGCAAGGGATAGCTCGCCAACTGCTGGCCACACTTCCGAAGGGCGTTCATGTGCGCTACGTCATTGTCGATCCGTCTCCCATGCTCCGGCAGCTTCAGGCCGAACGCCTGGCAGCGGACGGGCTGCAGAACAGTGAGCGAATTCATTTTTGCTGGGAAGAACCCGATGCTTCATTGGATACGGTGTTTGTCGGCAACGAGGTTCTCGATGCCCTTCCCGTGGAAATCGTTCGAAGAACCAAACTGGGCTGGGAGCAAGCGTTTGTCACTATCGCGGATTCCGGACAAGCCAGTTTTTCCTGGGGGGCAGCCGCGCCCGAAATTGCATCCAGTGCCATGAAGTATGTGGATTGTCCGGAAGGAACGCAGGCTGAAGTCTGCCCAGGACTGGACGAGTTTTTTCGGCAATTAAGCCGGATTGGGCGAAACATCCGAGGTTTGTTTATCGATTACGGCATTACCACGGGGGCGTGGAGAGACGGAATGCGGCCGCAAGGCACCATCCGGGCGTTTTCGAGCCACCGTGTGACGGATGTACTCAGCTCTCCGGGTTTATCAGATATTACCAGTGATGTCAATTGGGATCACGCGTATGCAAGTGCTGCGAAGGCCGGGTTCCGCGTTCTTCCTCTGCAATCTCAAGGGCAGTTCCTATTGTCATCTGGTATACTGAACGTGCTTGAAAGCATGACTGATTCTAGCGCCTTCGAAGATGCAAACAGGCGCCGCGTTGCTTTAACGAACCAATTGAAGCAACTGGTTTTGCCTGGCGGGATGGGGGAACGGTTTTCAGTCATGGAATGCGATTGGATGGCGGGGGAGCATTCGTGTTAAGAAGACTGGCGATTGCCTGTATGATCATTGGTGTAGTGTTTCTCGCCATGGGAATTAAGTATATATACGGGCACTGATTTGTCGGTGTGGCATCTGGCTTGATGGATTTTCCTTAATGGATTTTGCTTGCTGGTTCGCCTCTTAGAATGGCGTGTGTTTCTTGGGTGTGTACCTGCACGTCGGGACGCCAGCCTCGAGAGAATGGTTTCAAAGTGAGCATCAATACGCGGCAGACGCCAATTGTGACACACTATTTTCATCATGTTTTCTTTTTAGTATGGAACATTTCGTTGTCCTTGTGTAATATAGTGGAGGCAGCAATACTTTTTTATACAGGCACCGCTATATGTTGCACAAAGGGGCGTTCAACTGATTATGACAATCCGTGTCGCAATCAATGGATTTGGCCGTATCGGGCGGATGGTATACCGGCGGGCGATTGAACAAGGGGATATCGATGTTGTGGCAGTCAATGGCACCTCGGATGCGGCCACGCTTGCACATCTCCTTAAATACGATTCCGTTCATGGCACATGGAGTGTTCCAGTGGACGTAACTGAAGGTGGTTTTAAGGCGGGGAAGCAGGAAACGAAGTTGTTTATGACTCGCGATCCGTCTGTTTTGCCGTGGGCAGAACTCGGCATCGACGTCGTCGTCGAAGCCACGGGAAAGTTCAGAACTCGCGAGACGGCCGGCATTCATTTGCAGCAAGGGGCGAAGCGAGTCGTTATCACTGCTCCTGCCAAAACGGACAACGATGCAGATATGACCATGGTGATAGGGGTCAACCACACAGAATTTGACGCGGACCACCACCAGATTGTCTCCGGCGCTTCGTGTACTACAAATTGCTTGGCTCCCGTCGTCAAGGTGTTGCATGAAACATTTGGCATTGAAAGTGGACTCGTAACAACGGTTCATTCGTATACGAACGACCAAAACAACCTGGACAATCCACACCAGGATTTGCGCCGGGCAAGGTCGTGCGGGCAGTCTGTCATACCCACCAAGACCGGTGCTGCAAAAGCCATCGGTTTGGTACTCCCGGAACTGGCCGGGAAATTGAACGGAATTTCGCTGCGTATTCCTACTCCGAACGTGTCCATTATTGATCTGGTGGTCCAAGTAAAGGCCCCTGTGACGAGAGAAGAAATCAACCAAGCTCTCAGCAGGGCAGCTGCAGTCGACATGCCAAGCATCCTTGGCTATACGGAAGAACCGCTCGTCTCGATCGACTTTAACGGCGATAGCCGGTCCGCCATTGTCGATGGTTTGTCGACGATGGTCGTCAACGAGTCCACCGTCAAAGTGCTCGCGTGGTACGACAACGAATGGGGTTACTCGTGCCGAATTGTGGATATCATCCGGGAGATTGCTCTAGCGACTCGCACCGGGTCTACACATCCGGCCGCCGCGACCGCGTATCATCCCCAATGACGGTTTGCGGCAACTGCCGCCGCGACAACAAAAACAGGTTTCAACAGGTCCAAGTGAAATTTCGTGCCTCATTCGTACAGCAATGAGCTAAAAACAGCTAAAATGAGCGAAATATGGCGTTTGGACTTGCAGGTACGTGAACGTTAGGCGTACCTTATTTGTTATGGACCTTTTTTGAGCTGGGTCGTTGACTTCTGGCGTTTGCAAATGGGGTTTGCTTTAGTTTGAGTTTTAACGGTTAAAGGGGACATCAGGTTGGAACTGTACTTTGACACAGCGGCCACGACGCCGTTGTTACCCGAGGTCAAAGATGCGCTGACAGCAGCGCTTGATACATATGGAAACCCATCCTCTCTTCACCACAAAGGCGTACAAGCCGAAAAGTTTTTGGATGCGGCTCGAAAACACGTACAGAGGGTGCTGGGAAGACCGGACGGGAAAGTCGTCTTTACCGGATGTGGTACGGAAGCGAATAACCTCGCCATCCGCGGTGTGGCAAAACGGGCAAAGGCTCGCGGAAAACACGCCGTGACGACGCAGATTGAACACCCTTCCGTTTTAGAAACCTTCCGCGCCCTGGAGCGGGAGGGTTTTGAAGTCTCTTACGTTGCACCGCAAGCAGATGGGAACGTAGCGGTTCAAGACGTTTTGTCAGCGGTTCGGGACGACACGTTTTTAGTCAGCACGATGCATGTGAATAATGAAACCGGCGCAATCTTGCCAGTGGCGGAGATCGGGGCCGAGTTGTCGAAACGGCCGCGAACCGTTTTCCACGTCGATGGGATACAGGCTTTTGGAAAAATCGAAAATTGCGCGAGGACGGCCAACGCGGATTTGTACTCCGTGTCCGGCCATAAAATCGGTGCGCCAAAAGGTGTAGGGGCCTTGTTTGTGCGAAAGGGGCTCGAGTTGGAACCCGTCTTGTACGGAGGCGGCCAAGAGTTCGGTTTGCGCTCTGGAACCGAAAACACTCTTGGCATTGCCGCGTTTGGCGCAGCAGCTCAAGCGGCAACACCCCGTCAAAACTGGCCAGCGATGCAGTCGCTCATGGAGCAGTTGCTCGACGGACTGCAAAGCATTCCGGACTGTCGCGTGCAACGACCGGTCATGGCCTCGCCCTATATTGTGAGTGTATCGTTTCCCGGTTTAAAAGGAGAGGTGATGGTGCACGCTTTGGAATCGCAAGGACTGTTCGTTTCTACCGGTTCTGCGTGTTCAACCCATCACGGCCAAGTCTCGGACAGTCATGTTTTAAAGGCGATGCACAAGCCCCAGGTTGAAATTACGGGTACCCTGCGGTTGTCCCTGGGTCCACGCCATACCAAGGCGGACGTGGATCAAGCGATCCAAATTGTGCGCGAGCAGACAACGTGGCTGCGCAATTTGCTGTAAGAGGACATGTTGAGTTTAACCCAAAAGTCGATGTTAAAAGGTGGGGCGAGCATGGTTGAACACGTGATTGCAAGATACGGGGAAATCAGTTTAAAAGGCAAGAACCGGTCAGACTTTGAACGAGTGCTGGTTCGGAACATGCAACGCGCGCTCGAGCTTTGGCCCCAAGTGAGACTCGAAAGAACGAGCGGCAGAATTATGGTCACCTTGAATGAAGCCCCTGCCGATGAAGTGATTGCGCGGTTGCGCAAGGTTTTTGGCATTATCTCTTTAAGCCCAGTAGAAGTGACCGACACTGAGATTTCGCGAGTCATTGAGGTTGCGGCGCGGTTCGTGCAAGAGCAGACGAAAGACCACCCGCAAACGTTTAAAGTCGAAGCCAGACGGCCGAACAAGCAATATCCTCTGAACTCCATGGAAATTGCTGCGCAAGTTGGGGCCGGAATTTTGAAAGCCAATCCCGGGTGGAGTGTGGACGTCCACACTCCGGATTTGACAGTGTTTGTCGAACTGCGCAGCGAAGGAGCGTTCATTTACGGTGAAAAAGTTCCCGCTGTTGGCGGATTGCCAGTCGGCTCGGGGGGCCGTGTAGGTTTGCTTTTGTCTGGAGGCATAGACAGTCCGGTAGCCGGATGGTTGGCCATGAAGCGCGGCGTAGAGTTGGAGGCGATTCACTTTCACAGCTTTCCCTTTACCAGCGAGCGGGCCCTCCAAAAGGTCGAGACTCTGGCGGGCATCTTGGCACAGTGGGGGACGCGGGTTCGCTTGCATACGGTGCATTTTACGGACGTGCAAACCGCGATCAGAAAGCACTGCCCCGAAAACTTAGGGATTACCATCATGCGGCGCATGATGCTGCGTATCGCTGCGGAGATCTCATCGCAACGGCGTCTGTTGGCTCTCGTTACGGGTGAAAGCCTTGGGCAAGTGGCCAGTCAGACATTGGAAAGCATTCACGTCATCAACGAAGTGACGCACTTGCCCGTGTTGCGCCCGTTAATCGCAGAAGACAAAGTGGACATCATCCGGCGGTCCCGGGAGATTGGCACCTATGAAACGTCCATTTTGCCGTTTGAGGATTGCTGCACCATATTCGTACCCAAGAGTCCGAGAACTCGACCCACACTCACCGAAGTTTACGATGCGGAAAAAAACCTGCCCGTGGATGAACTGGTGCGAGGAGCTATAGAACGCACCACTTTGAAAACTTTTCTAATGGACCACGAGGTTTGACATGCGCCTTCCTTGAGCATCCTAGGTTCAAGGGAGTGGTTCAGATGGTGCGTACGATCCGGTTGGTCATACGCTTGGTCCGGATACTGGCCATGGTGTATGCGTTGTGGAAGACGCTGCTCAACAGTCGCTGGGTTGCCGTTACCGTAGCGCTTTACCAATTGCTTCGCAAACGCCCGAGAAGGAACGCCAAGCGAATGGCAGATTTTATGTTTGTGCATGCAGGAGAGCCGGCGATTTACGAGAGAAAAGGACCGCGCAGACTTATCTCCCGCAACTGACTCACATCGCACTCCCATAGGGGTTTATCTGTTAGATCCGGAGTAGCTCCGGGTCTTTGTTTATGTTTAAAGGCTTTCGTTTTTGGAAATAACAACTGGTAGATTCACATGACACAATATTTCTCATACCACGGAATTGATGGAATCAGGAGGCCATAGAAATATGAGACAAAGCCTACGGACGATGAGACAGGACGCGTGGACTGCGGAAGATGACGCGGTTCTGGCAGAAATTGTTTTGCACCACATTGGCGAAGGCAGTACGCAGCTTGCTGGATTTAACGAAGCTAGTCGTCGTCTTGGGAGGACGGCTGCGGCCTGCGGGTTCCGCTGGAATGCGTGCGTCCGAAAGCAGTACCGCCCGTCCATAGAAGTGGCCAAAGAGGAACGAAAGGAACGAAAGTCGCAAAAGATTCAAGCCCAAATGGAAGGCGGAGATTACGATCACCCGACTGCGACGCTGATGACGTGGGCGCAGGTCTTGCGTTTTTTGCGGCAGGAAAAAAACACGGCTCAACAGTGGGCTTCCCGGTGGCGGTCTGCGCAGCGCGAAGCCACAGAGTGGAAGGAAAAATTCGAAACTCTGGACAAAGACTACAGCAAAGTGAAGGAAGACTACGAACAACTTGTGCGAAACTACGAGGTGGTGGTGGAAGACTACCGTTCCCTTGTGCAGATTGTGGACAGGGCTCGGAAAGCCGCCTTATTGGATCACGGAGATATTTCGGATGGGTTTGTGTACCGCATTGACGAGTTTGGGAATTTAGAGCGCGTGTCTTCCGACAACGCCATCGAACGTGCCGAATGACCGCTGGAGTGCACCGATGGAGTTGCTGCGACGGATGCGTCGTTGGCTGCGGTGCACCTTTCCAGCAGGTTTCTTAACCTGTAAACTTGCGCGAGTCGTTCCGTCTCGAACGGCTGTTTCGTTGAAACGGCTGAAGGTCCGATTTGCGGGTTAGAAATCAAGTTTGTGTCAAAGCCCGGGATTCAGTTTAGTGTTGTTACGTGTTCAACGCGCTTCTACTTTCGTTAGTGGACTTCAGAAGGGAGCCAAACGTACGGATTTTCGCCGCGATCTCGTACGGGGTCGTATTTGACGGGCTTAAAATCGAGTTTCAAAAAGAAATCGTGCGCCCCGTGACGAACGTTGGTCTTGACAGGCTTTTTTAAGGTCTTTGCATATTCGACCAGCGCACGGCCTAGACCCTGTCCTTTGTACCCCGGCAGAACTTCTAGTTTAAACAGTTCCAGGTAATCTTGCGGAGGCGTAAAGTACCGGTCATACGCGCTGGGAATGGGATAGAGGCTCATTCGGGCAACAAGTTTCCCGTCTTTGTAAATACCATAAAATGGAGATTCCATCTGGTCCTCAATCATGTTTTGTTGCAATTCCTCGTACATCGACAGTTCTTCCAGCCCGTTTTCGAGGAATTTTTTAAATTCTTCCAAAGTCTTGTAGTTGATCTTCAGACGCTCTACCTTTGCCTCCATGAGATTAGCTCCCTCTTATTAAGATGCACGGCTAAAAAGAAGATTCTCATACCCTCTACAAATTCTATAGTAGCACGATTTTGCGGGAATGAAAGCTCCCTTTGCAAAAGCCCCCGGTCCCCTGAAAACCCGGCTCAACCGTACAAAATCGGTGCAGCCGCATCCAAACGCGCGATCCGATACCGCCTGCGCTCGCATGAAGCAAAGCGAGTGGTGAAAAGCTACTGACCAGGTGGTGTTTGTGTGAATTCATTCACTGAGCGGTTAAGGAAGCGGTTTTTTGGCAAATGGTTGAATAAAATAGCACTCGTTTTGTCTGTGGGCCTTGTATCCTTTACGGCAACGGGCTGCTGGGACCGCCAGGAACTGGAACAGCAAGCGTTTGTGACTGTGCTAGGGATTGACAAAGCTCCAAACGGACTCGTGGACTGCACGGTTTCGCTCGCGTTGCCGAACAACCCTGCGTCTGGGGGCGGCGGAGGAAATAAATCGTCGTTAAGCGGCTCCAGTCCCATGACTTTTCGAGCGCATAATGTGACGGAGGCGTTGAGCCTAGCCAACGCCAGCGTGGAACGTACGCTGGCCTTGAGTCATCTGTCTGCCATCGTGATTGGTGAGGATGTGGCGCGCGACGGCATCACCTCCCAACTGCAGCCTTTGGTGCGCTACCGGGAATTCCGGCGGACTGTGTTCATCGGGGTGACGAAAGGGACGGCCAAAGAACTGATGCAGCTGAACAAACCGGTGTTGGAAGCCTCCTCCGGCCGGATTGCGGCGGATATCGCGGAAGTGGGAGGCAGAAACGGCATGACTCTCGTGGTGCGTTTGCACCAGTTGCTGTCGGCGCTGGAGACTCCTCATCAGGACCCTGTGCTTCCTTTGTACTCTGTGAACGATCAGGTCAAGCAAGACCCGAAGGGCAAACAGGGGTTGTCTGAAACCGCCGTGAAATACAACGCGGGTCAAGTGAACCGTTCCGGGGGAAACCCTGTAGAGTGGATGGGGGCTGCGGTGTTTCAAGGGGATCGGCTGGTGGGCTTTCTGACCGGCCCGGAGGTCGCGTATTTCAGAGTGCTGCAGGGTACGCTGCGCTCGACGAGAATGTCGTTTTCGGACCCAAAAGGCCGGTATGAGAACGTAGACCTGGCTATACGGATGGAGCGCCAGCCACAGTATAACATCGCTTTGACCAATCCTTTAAAAATCTCCATCGACGTGCCTTTGGACACTGAACTGGTCAGCAGCGGAGGTCAAAAGGATTGGTCCCTAACAGGGAACAGGGTCCAGTTGGAAAACATGTTGAACCAAAGGATGTCCGCTGATATGACGGCCTTAGTCAACAAGTTGACGAAGGATTACAAGGTCGACGGCATTCCAATTTCAAACCACATTCGTCATTTGTTCTCCACCGATGCCGAGTTTGTGCGGTATCCATGGGAGGAAAAACTGCAGAATGCCCAAGTCGACGTACACGCTCACGTCCAATTGCGGCGTTTTGGGATTCAGAATGTACCGCTGCAGACCAAAAATTAGCTGGGGTCACGCCGCACCGCGCAGCTGTTACATAAAGTATTGCGGTGGATAAACGGGTCTTGCTGCAGAGGGTGCAGGGACAGGCTGTGCCGGTGCATTTTGACCGGGGACAGGCCGCTGCGCGTAGGGATGATATGGTGCATAGGGAGGCAGTGTGTGCGGGTATCCGTTTCCAGGGCTTGGCACATTCAAATGCGGTGTACCCTGTCCGGGTTGCTGCGCTTGTCTCGGTGGAAGTGGTTGCCTCATTTCCGGGATAAACCCCGGGTTTTGCGGGGTAATCGGCTGTGCTGGGGTCGTCGCCTTCTCTTTTGGCTCGTTATCATTTTGGCCGTCCAAACCAGGAAAGCCTTTCAGAGTTGTCAAAGCAGATTTGGACAACATCTCGAATACGCTCCCCAGCAAAGGATTTTTCACCAGTTGCAGCAGTGCGGCAGCGTCGATGGACTGTCCTTCCGGCATAGAACGCCGCACAGTCTGCGCAATAGAGACGACAAGCCGCAAGTATTCGCCAGGAGCCAGACCTGTCTTCGCGGCTTCACTTCGAATTTTGCGTTCCAAGTCTTTGGTCAAACGGAACCGCGGCTTCCTTGCGGCAATTCGCTTGTTTGAGCGCACAGCATCGTTTCTCTTCAGGATACATCCCTCCCAACCGAAAACCGGGGCCATCATGGTCGCAACGAGGCCGGCAGCGGGTGCGGAACCGCTGTCGGCGCCTCAGGGCAAGTGCTCTCCCTATACACAATGCGGCATATAGCCATCAGAGGAAGGGCCTGTGTCCCCATCTCCGGAAAAATGGGTGTTAAATGACTAAGCCGCCGTTCGGACTAATGACTTGCCCGGTCATAAACGAGGCGCTGGGGGAGGCCAAAAAAAGCACAGCGTGGGCGACATCTTCGGGGAGCCCAATTCGTCCGACAGGGGTTTGTTCTTCCAATACCTGCTTATCGTCTGCGGTCAACGCGTTTAACATATCGGTTTCAATGGCCCCTGGGGCAACGGCGTTGACCGTAATGCCGGACGGGCCCACTTCCTTGGCAAGCGCCTTCGTAAACGCAATGAGCCCGCCTTTAGAAGCCGAGTACGCAACTTCATAAGACCCGCCCGCCAATCCCCAAATCGATGAAATGTTGATAACGCGGCCGTAACGGTTCGAAATCATCTGTGGCAAAACCGTTTTGGCACATAAAAAAGACGCCGTCAGGTTGCTTTTGATGAGGGATTCCCACTCTTCGAGAGACGTGTCGAGCAACAGTTTGGCACTGGCAATGCCCGCGTTATTGACGAGAATGGCGGGCGTCCCCAGTTCGTTGGCCTTTTGAAACAAAAACTCCACGTCCTGCGGCAGGGTCACGTCGGCCTTGACCGCAATCGCCTTGGTACCTGAATCCCTGCAAATTTGCACGACTTCGTTGGCGGCATCGCGCGAGTGAAAATAGTTGACGACCACGTAAGCTCCGGCCCGAGCCAACGCGATCGCGATGGACCTTCCAATGCCGCGGGAGGCCCCGGTCACCACAGCCACTTGGCCAAATAAGGGCCGGGTTGTTGAAAAACTAAAGTCAGCAGGCATGTTGTATGCTCCTTGTCTGGGGTTCGCCGTTCGCACCCGAATCGCGCAGACGCTATCCGATGCAGTGAATCACTAACCGGGAATTTTACCATATTACAGCTCTCAACCAAAGGAATCTCGCTGGATTTTGAGTTTTGCAAACATGCGGTCAACCTGATACCCTTAATTTAGCGACCGGAGAGGGGGAACAGCGTGATTCGGAAAATTTTGATTGCCAATCGCGGCGAGATTGCTCGACGGATCATCCGGACTTGTCAACGACTCGGTATTCAAACCGTAGCGGTCTATTCGGACGCTGATGAAAGCGCATTGCACGTCCGTGAAGCGGATGTCGCCGTACGCATCGGTCCGCCGCCTGTGGCGCAGAGTTACCTGCAAATTCAAAAACTCGTTGAAGCGGCACTGGAAACTGGCGCAGACGCGGTTCACCCGGGGTACGGGCTGCTCAGTGAGAACGCCGAGTTTGCACGTGCGTGCACAAAAGCGGGTCTGGTTTTCATCGGACCGGATTCTTCAGCCATTGAGGCGATGGGGAGCAAGACGCAAGCGCGAAAGTTGATGAAGGCGGCCGGTGTTCCCACAGTACCTGGGTCAGACGGAGCGATTCCGGACGTTGTGGCGGCTGTAGAGTTTGCACACAAAATCGGTTACCCTGTCATGCTGAAGGCTTCGCACGGAGGCGGCGGAATCGGCATGCAAGTGGTGGACAACGACGCGGACCTCGAGAAAGCGTTTACCTCGGGGCAAGCACGTGCCAAGGCGTACTTTGGCAACGGGGAAATGTTTATGGAGAAGCGAATTGTCGCTCCCAGACACGTCGAAATTCAGGTGTTGTTCGATCAACACGGCCACGGGGTGTACTTGTGGGAACGGGAGTGCTCGATTCAGCGGCGCCACCAAAAGGTGATTGAAGAAGCACCCTCTCCGTTTCTCGACGATACCCTGCGCCAGGCGATGGGAGAAGCAGCGCTCTTAGCCGCGCGCAGCATTGATTACAGCAATGCTGGAACCGTTGAGTTCTTAGTCGACGCCAACCGGAATTTTTACTTCCTTGAAATGAACACCCGCCTGCAGGTGGAGCACCCGGTTACGGAGATGATTACTGGGGTGGACCTCGTGGAACTGCAGATTCAAATCGCCAACGGGGCAGTCCTGCCATTTCGCCAGGAGGAGATTGCCCGGCAAGGGCATGCCATCGAATGCCGGATTTACGCCGAGGACCCCGAAAAAATGCTGCCTTCCCCAGGGACGATTTCCTCGATGTCCCTGCCGCAGGGCGAGGGTGTCCGAAACGACGTCGGGGCGGAAAGCAACACAGTAGTGACTCCGTTTTACGACCCGATGATTGGAAAACTGATTGTCCATGGCGCAAGTCGCAGCCAGGCGATTGAAAAGATGAAGGCGGCGCTGCAGCAATACGAGGTGAGTGGGATTAAGACGAACATCCCACTGCTGCACGACATTGTCAGCGCAAAGGCATTTGCCGATGGAGATACGACAACAAACTTTATTGACAAACTCAAAGGGAGAGTATAAGACATGGCACAAGTTGTTGCATCAATGGCTGGAACCGTCCTCAATGTACTGGTGGGACCAGGAGATAGCGTGAGTACAGACCAAGACGTTGTCGTATTGGAGTCCATGAAAATGGAGGTCCCTGTAGCGGCAGACCAGGAAGGAACCGTACGCGAAGTCAAGGTCCAGCAAGGGGACTTTGTCAACGAAGGCGACGTCTTAGTCGAGTTAGACTGAATGACCTGCAACGAGGAGGGACTTGGTGTGGCCCAAGAAGTTCTTCAAGTGGACGAAACCGGCGGCTTGGTCACATTGACGCTGAACCGCCCTGAACAGGCAAACGCCCTGTCCACCGAATTGGTTGGAGCGCTGCAGGACGCTCTGGACGATTTGTACCTGCGTTCGGACGTGCGCGTGGTCATCATCCAAGGAGCGGGCCAGCGCGCTTTTTGCGCAGGAGCGGACCTCAAAGAACGCAGGTCCATGGATGAGCAACAAGCCCGCCAGGCGGTCGGACGGATTAAGCGCGTTGTCAACAGCGTGGCAGCGCTGCCCATGCCCGTCATAGCGGCTGTCAACGGTGTAGCCTTTGGCGGCGGTACAGAATTGGCACTTGCGTGCGATTTGCGCATTGCTGGGGAATCGGCGAAATTCGGGCTGACTGAAACCAGCCTTGGCATCATTCCAGGGGCCGGCGGAACGCAGCGGCTGCCGCGGCTGATTGGGTTAGCAAAGGCGAAAGAACTCATCTATACCGCGCGTCGAATCGAGGCCCGGGAAGCTCTCGAGCTGGGACTGGTCAGTCAAGTGGTGCACGATGGCGAATTACACCAAACGGCTGTTCGGTTGGCGGAGGAAATTGCCGGGAACGCACCGATCGCGGTGCGGCAGGCCAAGTTTGCCATCGACCGGGGATTTGAGGTGGACCTCACCTCCGGACTGGCGTTGGAAGACAAGGCATACGAAGTCGTCATTCCCACCAGCGACCGGCTGGAAGGATTGGCCGCCTTTGCCGAAAAACGCAAGCCGCGCTATCAAGGGAAATAGCGCGTTTCTGAGGAACCTATAGGAAAACCTGTTTTAGGAACGTCGTAGGTTGATAAACGTCGTACGAACACAAATTGTCAACTGGGCACAGGAGATGAAACGCTGCGTGAATCAAAAGTTGTCCGAGCTAACGCGTCAAATCCAATCGGGTGGAGCGCAAAAGTACCACGAAAAGAACGCACAAAGCAACAAACTGTTCGTCCGCGAAAGACTCCGGCTGCTGTTCGATGACGACCTGGATGTCGAAGATGGAATCTTCGCCAATTGCTTGGCACAAGACCTTCCCGCAGACGGAGTCGTGACAGGGATTGGCCGGATTCACGGCAAACCTGTCGCGGTGATGGCAAACGACAGCACGGTGAAGGCCGGAAGCTGGGGGCAGCGGACTGTCGAAAAGATCATCCGCATCCAAGAGACGGCTGAAAACCTAAAGATTCCGCTGGTATACCTCGTAGACTCGGCGGGAGCTAGGATTACGGACCAATTGGAAATGTTTCCGGGTCGCCGAGGGGCCGGCCGCATCTTTCACAACGAGGTTAAGCTGTCCGGAAGTATCCCGCAGGTGTGCGTGTTATTCGGCCCTTCTGCTGCGGGCGGAGCGTACATTCCCGCTTTTTGCGACATTGTCATTATGGTGGACAAAAATGCCAGCATGTACCTAGGCTCGCCGCGCATGGCGGAAATGGTCATCGGCGAGAAGGTCACCTTGGAGGAAATGGGCGGTGCGCGCATGCACTGTTCCGTGAGCGGCTGCGGGGACGTGTTGGCAGCCAACGAAGAAGAGGCGATTACACAAGCCCGTCAATACCTATCGTACATGCCCAGCAACTGGGAAGAGAAACCGGACCTGTTCGAGTCCGTTTCGCCCAAGTCTTTCGACAAGTCCATTGAAGAAATTCTACCGGAAAACCAAAACGCTCCATTTAACATGTACGACTTGATCTTAAGGACAGTCGACGAAGGGACATGGTTTGAAGTCAAGAAGCTTTTTGCCCCGGAATTGATTACAGGATTCGCGAGAATAAGCGGACGGGTCATTGGGATTGTGGCGAATCAACCGCGCGTGAAAGGCGGTGTGCTGTTTGTGGATTCCGCGGACAAGGCGGCGCGTTTCATTACGTTATGCGACGCGTTTTCCATCCCGCTTTTGTTCCTGGCGGACGTTCCCGGATTCATGATTGGCACGAAGGTGGAAAGAGCCGGTATTATCCGCCACGGCGCCAAGTTGATAGCGGCAATGTCGGAAGCCACGGTTCCGAAAATCAGCGTCGTGGTTCGCAAGGCGTACGGGGCGGGCTTGTACGCCATGGCCGGTCCAGCTTTTGAACCGGATGCGTGTCTGGCTTTTCCAAATGCCCAGATTGCAGTGATGGGGCCGGAAGCTGCCGTCAACGCGGTGTACAGCAACAAAATCGCGCAATTGCCCGAGTCGGAGCAAGCTGAGTTTATTGAACAAAAGCGGGAGGAATACCGCCAGGATATCGACGTCTACCGGCTCGCCTCTGAGTTGATCGTGGACGACGTGATTCAGCCGAACCTTCTGCGACACGAGTTAAGCCGTCGCTTTGCTGCGTACGCATCCAAACAGACCGCCTTTGCGCGGCGAAAGCACGCCGTATATCCGGTCTAACGGAACAAGGCCATTCTCGGGCATGGACATGTTGCGGCCAAGTGTTTGCGTGAGGCGCACCGAACTGGGTGCGCCTTATCCGGTTTGGAACCTTTGCGGCTTCGCGACGCCCCGAGGAGATTTGAAGCCACACACCCTCTCTTACTTTACTTTAGTTAGCTCTCTCGGTATGATAGTCCTCGGATACGACAGAGACAGGCTGGGACTTGTTGGCGGCTGTATTCCACTCATAACCAGTGAATATTTTTAAAGCCGTACGAACGGGCCTGACAAAGGGAGTGTAGCGATGAATTGGACCGTACGTTCCGAACCGAGCGGCAACCCTTTGACGGATTTGCACGAAAGCTCGTTTCACACGGTTGCACATTTATATGACGGCCAAGACCCGCACTTTCAGGAAACGTATGCGAGACGGGCTGAGGAGATTGTCCCGAAGTTCAGTGCTGCGCACCGCGATCAACTCGTGGACACACTCGCCGATCACATGCGTCAACTCGGCGCCAATGAAGCGTCCATGCGCCAGCTTGAACGCCTTCGCGACGAACGGGCAGTGGCTGTCGTAACGGGACAGCAGGCAGGGCTGTTCACTGGACCGATGTTCTCCATCTATAAAGCGATCTCGACGATCGAACTCGCTGCTCGGCTGGAACGGGAACTCCAACGACCGGTGGTGCCTGTTTTTTGGGTCGCCTCTGAGGACCACGACTGGGCAGAGGTGAACCACGCCTACATTTTGGATCAGCACAGCGATGTCAAACGCCTGGATTTGGTGGTTCACGCGCCTTTACACCAGATGGTCTACAACATGCAAATTGAACCCACTGCAGTCGACAAGGTCGTTCGCGAGGCGTACGAATTGCTGCCGGACGGGCCGTATAAAGAAGAAGTCTTTGAATTTATTCGTTCCGCTTGGAATCCCGGTACGAGCATGCCCGTTTGGTTTGCACGCATCCTCTTGAAGCTCTTGGAACCCAAAGGCATCGTCATGGTCGACCCGTGCTTGCCGAAACTCCGCGGTCTCGTCGGCACGGTTTGGACACAGGCCTTGCAGACCTGCGACGAAGTCAACCGGTCCTTGGATGAGGCTTATCGGCAGGTCGAAGACGCAGGATTCACGCCGGCCGTGGTGCGCGACGAAAAGAACACCACGCTGTTTTACGTTCAAAACGGCAAACGCTATGTGCTGGAGCGGACGGGTACAGGGACGCTGCGGGCCAGGGGCCTTGGCTTGGAAAAACCAATTAGCGACTGGATCGACATTGCCCGCAAAGACCCGACGCAGTTCAGTTCCAACGTACTCCTTCGTCCAGTCGTGCAGGACCATTTGCTTCCCACTCTGGCGTATGTGGGAGGACCTGCGGAAGTGGCCTATCACGCGTTGTCGCGCGGCGTGTTTCACGCTTTCTCGCGGACTTTGCCGCCGCTGTTGCTGCGGCAGAGGCTCACCATTTACCCCGCCGGCGTGACGCGCGCGATGAAGAAGTGGGGGATTTCCCTGGAATCCGTTGCTAAGCCCGTCGATTTGGTCAGTCCGGTGTTGGCACAGCTTGGAGCTGGTGAGATTGAGTCGGCGTTTTCCGTATACCGGGCTCAAAGTATGCTGCGCTGGACCGAGTGGAAGCGCACCTTCGGTCATTTAGGACCGCAAGTTGCCGCAATGGCCGAGGCGCAGGTGAGCCGCGAAGAAAAAGGACTCAAGCGGCTCGAGCACAAGACGCTGCAACTGTTCCGACAGCAGCACATGGCTCACGTCCGGCAGATCCAGCAGATTCAGAGCTGGCTGTGGACGGATGGGACCGCCCAAGAGCGCCGTCTTTGTCCACTCCCTGTGTGGGTTCGCTACGGCTTTGACTGGCTGCACGAAATGGAAGGCCTGGGCGATTATCAAGCGGTACTTCCGGTCTTTCACGTGGAGCTGTAATCGGCGTTTCATTTCAAATCCATCCTTTTAATCACGTTCAGCTTATTGCGTTCAGGTTCGAGCGTTGAAGAAGGCGTCCTGTTTTGGCAGATACACGGCCAAAACGGGGCGCCTGTTTTTTTTAGGGGGGCATGCGCCGAACGGCGCGACATTGTCCAGCCGTGGAAAATGCAGGTTTTCTCCAAAAATTTTCAAGAGTCACGTTGAGTCAAGCAGGAGAACTCGAATGTGGAGCGAAAGCATAGTACAGTGGTGAGAAGTGGGGTAAAGTGGAGGACATTGGTGGTAAGGTGGTGAGGGCAGCGTGTTCATGGGGGAGTATCAACACACCCTGGATGAAAAGGGCAGGATGATTATTCCTGTCAAATTTCGCGAAGGGCTAGGCTCCCACTTTGTCATGACGCGTGGCCTGGACAAGTGTCTGTTTGTATACCCCATGTCTGATTGGGAAACTTTAGAGGCAAAATTGAAGGCTCTTCCGATGACCCGGGCTGACGCGAGAGCATTTGTGCGGTTTTTCTTTTCCGGCGCCACAGAGTGCGAACTGGACAAGCAGGGACGCATTTTGATTCCGCAGACCTTGCGGGACTACGCCGAGCTAGGCAAGGATTGCGTTGTCCTAGGCGTGTCGAATCGCGTAGAAATTTGGAGTGAACCGGTTTGGAAGGGTTATTCAGAGGATGCCGCCGATTCGTTTGCAGCGATTAGCGAGAAGTTGGTGGATTTGTCGTTTTAACGCTGGCGATCGGTCTTGGGAGTGACGTTACTTGACGGAATTTGGACATCGTACTGTGTTGTTGGAGGAGACCGTTCTGGCGGTGCAGCCTAAGCCCCACGGGCGTTACGTGGATTGCACCCTGGGAGGCGCAGGACACAGTGAAAGGCTGTTGGAGTTGAGCTCTCCGTCAGGCAAATTGTTGGCCCTCGACCAGGATGAATGGGCTATTGCACACGCCCAGAACCGCCTCGCAGCGTACGGCGAACGATTCTCGGCCGTTCGGGTGAACTTTCGCGAAGTGGAGCATGCAGTGCGCGAGCAACACTTCGATCCGGTGGACGGCGTCTTGTTCGACTTAGGGGTGTCTTCCCCTCAATTCGACGAAGCGGGCCGGGGATTTAGTTACCGGTTTGACGCTCCACTGGACATGCGGATGGACGTCCGGCAGCAAGTCACGGCTAAAGACTTGGTCAACACGGCCGCAGAAGGCGACTTGGTCCGCATTTTCTTCGAATACGGCGAGGAAAAATTCAGTCGACGCGTCGCGCGCGCCATCGTCGAACACAGGTCAAAATCCTCCATTGAATCGACTGGCGAGCTTGCAGACATTGTGAAAGAGGCAATTCCTGCGGCGGCCCGGCGGACGGGACCGCATCCTGCGCGCAAGGTGTTTCAAGCCCTGCGAATTGCTGTCAATGACGAATTGGGCGCGCTTCAGGAAGCTTTGACGGGAGCGTTTGCAATTTTAAAACCAGGCGGTCGCATCGCGGTGATTTCGTTTCACTCGTTAGAGGACCGCATCGTCAAAAGGCAGTTCCAAGAGTGGGCTACGGGCTGCATTTGTCCGCCGGACTTTCCAGTGTGCATGTGCCACAGAGAACCGGAGGCCGCCGTGATCACCAAAAAGCCGCTTTTGCCGGGTTCTGCCGAAATTGAGGAGAATTCCAGGGCGCGTTCCGCCAAACTTCGGGTGGTTGAAAAGTTGTGACTCCAAAGCTTGGATGGAGCGTTGCTTTGAACATATAAAAAACCTGGCAGGTCCAGGGTCAGGGTTTCTTGCCCGGGGTAAGGTACACATCATCCAGTGAAACTAGCAAATCTACGGGTATTCAAAGGAGGATTACAGGATGCTTGCAACTAAGCATACCGCCGCAGACACCCAGCGGCTCAACCATGTGGAGCAGCACCACGAGTCTCAACGGCTTACAAAAAGCCGTCAAAAACAGTGGAGCTTCGCGGACAAAGTTACGATTTTGGGCGGAATCGTCGTGTGTACTGCCGCAGTGTGGTTTTTAGGCTCTGTGGGAGCTCGCATCGACAGCATGAACTACTCGATTGACTCGCTTCAAAGTCAAGTCCAGCAAAGTGCTGCAGAAAACGCATCGTTGACAGCGCAGGCAGACTCGCTTCAACAACCGGCCCGGATCCTCGGAATTGCCTTTGGAAAGTTACATATGCAATATAAACCCCCAGTGCAAATCGGGTCTACTGCAGCCGGTCAGTGAGTGGAGGTAGCAGACCATGAAACCTAGAAAGCCCTCTGGGCCGTTCCGAGCCAGCCGCCATAAAAGGCGTATCCTGGGTCTGCAAGGGGCTATGATTTTGGCCCTGGCTCTGGTCGTCGTCAGAATTCAGTTTGTTCAGCAGGTGTTTGGTCCAAAACTGCTCGCCGATGCCAAACAAGTGCAGCAGTCAAACGGTGTAATGCTCGCTGCGCGCGGGTCTTTGCTGGATTCGTCCGGGCAGCCACTCGCTTACGACATTCCAGCGTATCGGTTCGATATCGAAGTACAGTCGTTTCACAATTTGCAAAAACTGGCTAACGAACTGTCGCCCGCATTAGGTGTGAGCTCGCAGAAGATTTTGCCTTGGCTCCAAACCAAGGCCAAGTGGCTCGAGTGGCCTACGCCGATTTTGGAACCGGCGAAACAGGCGATTGTTAAGGCGATGAGTTCGGGACACGCTCAGAATGTCACATTTACCAGCACCGAAGAACGCTTCTATCCCTATGGAACATTTGCTGCGAACACGTTAGGGTACGTGAATCACCAAGGCGTGGGCCAAACGGGACTCGAGGCAGAGTACAACCAGCAATTAGCCGGAACCAATGGGAAGTACTCGTTTGTGCGGGACGGCTACGGCTTTCCGATCCAATCTACCATGCACATCCAGCAGCCTGCAGTGCCCGGCGAAAACGTGGAGTTGACGTTGGATCAGACCGTTCAGGGCTTCGTCGAGAACGCCATGAACAAGTTGGTCGCAAAGTTTCATCCGGAACACGCGGCGATTATTGTCACGAATCCAAATACGGGTGCCATTTTGGGCATGGCGAGCCGGCCGACATTTAATCCAAACCAGTACGGTTCTGCTTCTGCTCTGGCTCTGAACAACAACTGGGCTGTGAACAGCGCATTTGAACCCGGTTCCACGTTCAAAATCATGGTTCTTGCGGCAGCTCTTGCAACACACAGCATTAGTTTGAACCAAACATTTCAATCGGGTGTCATCGATGTCGCTGGAAGCCAAATCCACGATTGGAATTACTGGGGCTGGGGCAAATTGACGTTTCAGCAGGCGCTGGAATACTCAAGCAACGTCGGCTTTGCCACCATTGCTTTGAGACTCGGTTGGCCCAACATGCTGAAATACCTGCAGGCATTCGGCTATACCAGCCCGACGGGAGTGGACCTGCCAGGGGAAGCCACTTCGATTCTCTTTCCCAAGCAAAGCCGCGGGCCCGTTCAGCTTGCCACATCCGGGTTCGGTCAAGGCATTGCCGTGACGCCGATGCAGCAGGTGGCGGCCGTTGGCGCCATCGCCAACGGAGGCAAACTGATGAAGCCTTACCTAGCCAAGGCTTTCATCAATCCGACGACGGGCAAAGTCATCAAGACGGTTAACCCCACCGTCGTGAACCCCCAGGTCGTGCCTAAAAGCGTGGCTCAGGCTGTCAGTCAGACGATGGTCCTTGACGTATCGAAGGGAATTGATCAGGCAGCGTACCTGAAGGGATATGACCTCGCTGGAAAAACCGGTACCGCGCAGGTCGTCAATCCGAAGACAGGGCAGTACTCGACGAGCAAGTTCATCACGTCGTTTATCGGATATGCGCCTGGCTGGGACCCGCAAGTTGAGGTGTACGTGACGGTCGACAAACCGCATATCGCGCTGAGTCAAACGTGGGGGTCTACCGTTGCGGCTCCGACGGCCCGCGACATCATTCAGGAGTGTCTGCAGTACTACCACATTCAACCGAGAGTTGGCACCGCGTCGACCGCGTCTGCACAGGCCAAGGCGGCCCAAACCACCGCGACCCAGTACGTCCAGACGCCCAATGTGGAAGGTCTCTCGTATGCGGCCGCTCAGGCACAACTGCGCAAGGCTGGGCTTCAAAGCGTAGCACTTGGCGGACAAGGACTGGTGAAAAACCAGTGGCCTGCGCCGGGAATTTCTGTTCCTGTCCATTCCAAACTGTATTTTTGGTCTCCGGCTTTACCCGGACAGCCGGTTAAGATGCCAGATTTGTCCGGTACGACGATGCGGGAAGCGGGCGATATTCTCGCATTGCTAGGGCTGAACATGCAGCCCCGAGGCGACGGGTTTGCCAGCAGTCAATCCATTCCGGCGGGGCAAACTGTACATTCAGGAGAAACGGTTTCTGTAGGTTTTTCTCCGCCTTTGCAAGTGGGCAGCGCAGCCTCAGGGCCTTCGTAACCGGTTTGCCGTGCCCCTGCGAGTTCAAAGCGTATTTGTGTGTTTCATGAGGCGCCGCGTTCGACGACGTGAAGGTTTAAAGTCAAGCCGCAATGCCAACGGCTAAAACGCCGAAAGCTTGCGGCTTTGTTTTTTTGCAGGCTGTGTTTTTTTCAGGCTTTGTTTTTTTCAGGCTTTGTTTTTTCAGCGAGATTCCTTGTGCACTCCGGCTTTTTTTTCGCTCATGGACGAGCGGCTCGCGATTGAAACTTCTATGCCAGGGATTGTCCGCATAGGATGTTTTCGAGAACAAGCATGGGGGCGAGAGAGTGTGCGGGTAACTCGTGGAATGATGAGACGGCGATTTGTTCTGTTACTGCTGATTCTGCTGCTCGCCATTGGGGGGCTTATAGCTAGGCTCGGCTACATTCAAATGGTGCAATCGCCTTGGCTGAACGAACGCGCTCAAGCATTGTGGAGCCGCAATATCCCGGTTCAGGGCGTCCGCGGTTCGATTCTGGACAGTCAGGGCCAGCAACTGGTTTATACGGCAAGCGCCCCGTCGGTGATTGCGATCCCGGCGCAAATTAAAGATAAACCCGGCACAGCCCAAGCACTGGCGAAGGTCCTTCAGATGCCGGAGCAGAAGGTTTTAACGCTCCTCCAAAAGCGTACCCTCATGGTTTACATTACGCCGGGCGGCCGCAAGATCACTCCGGCCCAAGAACAAGCGGTCCGGAACCTCAACCTGTCGGGCGTCTACATCACGGAGGAAGGAAAAAGCGCATACCCGTACGGCGACTTGGCCGCTCAGGTGTTAGGGATTACCGGTGCAGACAACCAGGGTATCACGGGTCTGGAGAAGCAATACGACAAAACGCTGGCCGGCAAACCCGGTTACATCACGTTTTACGCCAACGCCAAGGGCCAGAAAATGCCAGGCGAAGGAGAACAGTACATCCCCCCCACCAACGGGAGCGACTTGAAGACCACCATCAACTTGCAAATTCAGCAGATTGTCCAGCGCGAAATCGAACAAGCCGTGGCGAAGTACAACCCGGACCACGTGACGGCCATTGTCGCTGATCCCAAAACTGGAGCCATTTTAGCCATGGCGAACTATCCGTCGTTTGACCCGGCTCATTGGCAGGACTACCCTCCGCAAAACTACAATCAAAACTTGGCCATTTGGCAAACGTTCGAGCCAGGTTCCACGTTTAAGGTTGTGACGCTGTCCGCCGCACTGCAGGAGAACAAGGTGAATTTAAACGACAAGTTCTACGACCCGGGTTACTACGAAGTGGCGGGTCACCGCATCCGTTGCTGGAAGGCGGGAGGACACGGTTCTGAATCGTTTTTGAACGTCGTAGAGAACTCCTGCAACCCAGGGTTCATTGCCTTGGGAGAAAAGCTTGGCAAAAACGCGCTGTTTAGCTACATCAAGAAGTTTGGTTTCGGGCAAAAGACCGGCATTGACCTCCCCGGAGAAGGGACTGGCATTTTGTTCCCCTTGAACAAGGTGGGCCCGCTGGAATTGGCCACCACTGCGTTCGGGCAAGGGGTGTCCGTGACCCCCATTCAACAGGTCATGGCAATGAGCGCCATTGCCAACGGCGGTCTCTTGATGAAGCCGTACGTGGTTTCAGAAGTGTTAAATCACGATACCGGTTCCGTGATTTCTAAGACTCAGCCCACCGTCGTACGGCGCGTCATTTCGTCAAACACTGCTGCACAAGTCCGGGCTGCGCTGGAGAGCGTGGTAGCCAACGGTTCCGGCGGCAATGCCTACATTGATGGGTACCGGGTTGCTGGTAAGACCGGGACTGCACAGGTCGCCAAAAATGGGCGTTACCAGTCTGGTCACTACATTGTCTCGTTTATCGGGATGGCGCCAGCCAACAATCCACAGCTGGTGGCCTACATCGCGATTGACCATCCCCGGCCCAAAGAAGGAGTCATTTTTGGCGGCGTCATTGCAGCTCCCATTGTCGGACGCATCCTAGCCGACAGCCTGTCTTATCTGGATGTTCCAAAGAGCAACCAGGGACTTCCCAAGAAATATAGGTGGGGCGATACGGTCAACATTCAGGTTCCCAACTTTGTCGGTTTGACCATCGGCGACGCGCAGCGGTCCGCCATTCAAAGCAGCGACCAACTTCGCACCCAGGTGGTTGGCCAAGGAAAGTACGTGGTGGCGCAATCCCCGGCGGCAGGCACCGCCATCCCGCAAGGCTCTTCTGTCCGCCTGTACCTGGGTAATCAACCACCTGCAGGCACAGCGCCGACACCGGCACCAGGTTTACCTTCTTCGCCGGGAGGACCGTCCACTGCACCGGGCAGCGGGAGCAGCATGCCAGGGGCTTTACCTCCGTCAAGCGGAGCATCTCCGGCTCCTAACGGCGTCAATCCGCCTTCCGGGTCGCCGCCGAACAACGCCGGGAACACCAGTTCCTAGACTCTGGTCCGGGGAAGGTGCGGCGAACGTCCGGCAGCTTGTTCCTGAGGTTGAAAGTTGCCGTTTACCTTGCAGGATAACGGTTGTAACCTCTATAGAGTGGATATGATTGTTAAAGCGATCGGAACAACGGAAGACACGGCGTTCGAAATCGGTCTGGGGAATGTTCAGACCGGGTGTGCTGGCCGATGGCTTGGTGTACAATAAATGGGCCGCAGACGCAAAAGGGGGATTTTGGTTGCTACTCTCTCAACTTCGCAACACTTTGCTTAGATGCCGGACGGTGAATTTCCAAGACGTTCAGGTTCAATCGATTGCGGCTGACTCCCGCCGGGTGATGCCTGGCAGTTTGTTTGTGGCCCTGCGAGGCTATACGGTCGATGGCCATCGTTTTGCACCCAGCGCGGTTTCGGCGGGCGCGGTGGCTTTATTGGTCGAAGAACCCATCGAAGGGGTGTCCGTCCCGCAACTGGTTGTTCCGGACAGCCGTTTGGCCTCCGCCATCGCGGCTGATGTCTTTTACGAACACCCGTCGCAGCGTCTGAGATTGATTGGGGTGACGGGTACAAATGGCAAAACGACCAGCACCTATTTGATTGACAAGATTCTGTCCGACGCAGGGCATACGACTGGGCTGTTGGGGACCATTGAAAAACGCATTGGCCAAAAAACTGCAGAAGTGGTGAATACCACCCCAGATGCCGTCGACCTGCAGGCTGACTTGGCCGAGATGGTGTCAGCGGGCTGCACCTACGGTATTATGGAGGTGTCCTCGCATGCACTGGAGCTCAAAAGGACGGCGGGCACGCAATACCGCATCGCTGTATTCACGAACTTGACACAAGACCACCTCGACTTTCACGGGACCATGGAGGCATACCTCGCGGCCAAAGGCAAGTTGTTCTCCAGGCTTGGGAATACATACGGCGACACCCGGGAGACCATGGCGTATGCCATCCTCAATGCTGACGACCGGGCCAGTGCCTATCTGGCAAGCCAGACCGTTTACGAGTGCATCACGTACGGGATCGATCAGCCTGCGGACGTATCCGCCCGCGACGTATTCGTGCGTCCGGATGGGGTTCGCTTCCGCGTTCACTCATGGGCTGGGGATGCCGACGTGCACCTGAAACTTACGGGTCGGTTCAACGTGTATAACGCACTGGCCGCGATCTCGGTAGGGTTGGCAGAGCAGCTGCCGCTTCGCGGAATTGTCCAATCGCTGGAGTCCGTGCCTGGGGTGCCGGGGCGCTTAGAACCGGTCAACGCGGGGCAGCCGTTTACGGTGTTAGTCGATTATTCACATACTCCGGACAGCCTTCAAAACGCCTTGGCGACTGTGAAGGAGTTCGCTGCGAAAAGGGTTTTGACGGTCGTGGGATGCGGAGGAGACCGGGATAAAGGAAAGCGCCCGCTGATGGCCAGGACGGCTGTGGAGCAAAGCGACTTAACCATCCTGACCAGCGACAATCCGCGCACGGAGGACCCAGACCAGATTTTGGACGACATGGAGGCCGGGTTGACGGATGCGGGCGTACAAGTCCGTTACCAGCGCATTACGGACCGCCGGGAGGCGATTCAAAGGGCGGTTTTGGCGGCCGAACCCGGAGACGTGATCCTCATCGCGGGCAAAGGACATGAAACCTACCAGATTATCGGCCGCACCAAACACCATTTCGACGATCGCGAAGTCGCTCGCGAAGCGATTCAACAGCGCAACCGCTGAAATTTGAACCATTGAGTTGGCAAAGGGGGGAAACCCGTGGACCTACAGGCCTTACTGTTGACGGCGGGTGCAGCGTTTGCAATTGCGGCGTTGCTTGGACCGGTAACGATACCCATCTTGCACCGTCTGAAGTTTGGGCAAAGCATTCGCGATGAAGGACCCAAGCACCACCAGGTGAAAGCCGGTACACCGACAATGGGTGGAATCATGATCGTTGTGGCTATACTGCTAACAACGTTTAAGTTTGCGCTGACAAGTGTAGATATTGTACTTCTCCTTGTCGGAACCGTTGGCTTTGGACTCATAGGTTTTGCGGACGATTTTATCAAAGTGGTGAAAAAGCGAAATCTAGGTTTGCGGGCCAAACAAAAATTGTTTTGGCAGATGATTGTTACGGTGCTTTTGTTCGCAGGTTTGTGGTGGCACTGGCACCAAACGGGACAAGACTTTTCAGTGGCGATTCCGTTTACCCGGTACTCCATTTACCTCGGCGGATTCTACATCGTGTTTCTCTTGCTGGTCCTTTTGGGGACGACGAACGCCGTTAATCTGACGGACGGTTTGGACGGCCTTTTGGCGGGGACAGCGACAATCGTGTTTGCCGCGTACGCATTTTATGCATACTGGCATACTGAATATGACGTCTCCCTGTTTGCCGCAGCAATGGTTGGTGCGCTGTTAGGGTTTTTAGTATTCAACCGCCATCCGGCCAAGGTGTTTATGGGAGATACCGGGTCCCTGGCAATTGGGGGGGCGCTGGCGATGGTGGCAGTCCTAACGCATAGCGAACTATCGTTGATTTTATTTGGGCTTGTGTTCGTCGTCGAGGCATTATCTGTCATCATCCAGGTGTTTTCTTTTCAGACTTTCGGCAAGCGCGTCTTTCGCATGAGCCCTTTGCACCACCACTTTGAGCTGTCTGGCTGGTCAGAGTGGGGCGTGGTGACAGCTTTTTGGCTGGCTAGTTTTCTCACGGCGTTTGGCGCGTTGGCTTTGCTATCCCATTCGTGACCTTTGAGGTCCGATTCGCAATGGAGGGGGAAGTAAAAATGAGTGCGGATGTGACAAAACTTCGGCCCGGCATGCGGGCCCTTGTTGTTGGCTTGGCAAAAAGCGGGGAGGCCGTTGCGCGCTTACTGTTGCGCCGCGGTCTTTCTGTTCTTATAAATGAACGACGAGAGCGGGATCCGTCCGATTACGCCGCGGCGGAACTGGAGGCCATGGGAGCAAGACTCGAATTTGGCGGACACCCCTTGGAGGTTTTGGACTTTCAACCGGACTTTATTGTCAAGAATCCAGGAATTCCGTATTCCGTGCCGCTTTTTGTCGAAGCGCAACAGCGCGCGATCCCCATTTATACGGAAATAGAAGTGGCCTCTTGGTTGACAACGTCTCCGATTTTTTCCATCACAGGATCGAACGGGAAAACGACGACCACGACTTTAGTCGGAGAGATTTTGACCCAGGCAGGACAAAATCCTCAAGTAGCTGGAAACATCGGACGCGTGTTGTCCGGGGTGATTGAACAGGTGCAGCCCTCCCAGCCCATTGTTTTGGAGGTGTCGAGTTTCCAATTGATGGGGACGCGCGCATTTCATCCGAAAATTGCGGCGCTGTTGAATTTGTATCCGGCCCACCTCGATTACCACGGGAGTTACGAGGCGTACGTCGAAGCCAAGTGGAAAATGTTTGGCAACATGACCGCTCAAGACACTGCAGTTCTTAATTACGATCAAGATGAGATTCGCAGCGGCGCGTCGCGCCTCGGCGCAAACGTGGTTTGGTTTAGCAAGGCGTCTGAAGTGCCACAGGGAATGTTCGTTCAAGACGGACAGGTGGTTCTCAAAAGGGACGGAGAAAAAGTACCGGTGATGCCAATCGCGGCCTTAGCCCTGAAAGGAGAGCACAACGTGGAGAACTCCTTAGCAGCGTCGGCCATTGCCGTTTGGGCGGGGGCCCCCATTGAGGCCGTGGAATACGTTCTGACGCGTTTCCGTGGGGTTGAACACCGTTTGGAGTTTGTAAAAACCGTGGAAGGCGTGGATTATTACAACGACTCCAAGGCGACGAATCCGGAGGCAGCCTTGCGGGCTTTGCGGTCGTTTCCCAGCAACATCGTGTGGATTGCCGGAGGACTTGACCGCGGAGTTGATTTCAAAAGCATGGCCAGCGACGTTCGAGGCCGGGTCAAATCTGCAGTACTGCTGGGACAGTCCAAAGACGCTTTAGCTGCGATGTTGAAAGAGACCGGCACACCGTTTGAATTCGTTTCGTCCATTGAACAAGCCGTCTTGACAGCTCACCGAATGTCCTCGCCAGGCGATGTCGTCGTGCTTTCTCCGGCCTGCGCAAGTTGGGACATGTTTCAGTCCTTTGAGCAACGCGGAAGAATGTTCAAGGACGTCGTGCATACACTGTAGCGTTACCGATTGGACAGCCTTTGCGGGGGGTTGATACGGCCTCAAGGGAACAACCGTAAAGGGCTCGGGAGGTGCGCTGTGTAGTGTTATCGTCGCGACAAAAAAGTGTGGACATCGTAATTCTGGCAGTGACTTTGGGTTTGCTTTGCATCGGGGTCATGATGGTGCACAGCGCCAGTTCCGTGATATCCTTGCAGAAGTTTAACGACGCCTACTTTTACGCCAAACGGCAGTTGTTGTGGGCGGGATTAGGTATCGTGTTCATGTTTGTCATGGCAAACTACGATTACCACAGGTTGAGAGCCTTGGCGCCTAAGATTGCGCTGATCAGTTTTTTGTTTTTGGTCGTCGTACTCATCCCTGGGGTCGGGCAGATCCGCGGAGGTTCACGCGCTTGGTTGGGAATTGGGTCGCTGGGCATTCAACCGTCCGAGTTTGCAAAGTTTGCATTGATTCTCTTTTTGGCTCATTATTTGGCGGACGCAGGAGACCGGATACAGTCCTTGACGCGGGGGTTTTTGCCCCCTTTGGGGATGGCTTTGGTGGCCGTTGGACTGATTATGCTCGAACCAGACCTCGGACAGAGCGTGGTGATCATGGGCACAACGGTCATTTTGATGTTTGCGGCGGGCGCCCGGCTGAGCCATTTGGGAGGTCTCGGAGGATTGGGTCTGCTCGGTTTTGCTGGGCTGGTTGCGGCAGCGCCGTACCGCATCAACCGCATCACTTCGTTTCTCAACCCGTGGGCAGACCCCCTCAATACGGGGTATCAAATCATTCAATCCCTGTATGCCCTGGGTTCAGGGGGATTGTTGGGGTTAGGCCTTGGACACAGCCATCAAAAATACCTGTATCTCCCTGAGCCTCAAACCGATTTTGTCTATTCCATTCTCGGCGAAGAACTCGGATTTTTGGGCGGCGCAACCGTGTTGGCATTGTTTGCGGTCTTGGTCTGGCGCGGGTTTCGGACGGCTATTTTGGCTCCGGATGAGTTTGGTGCACTGCTGGCGGTCGGCATCACGGGCATGATCACGGTTCAAGTGCTTATCAATGTCGGTGTCGTAACGGGATCCATTCCAGCCACGGGAATTACCTTGCCCCTGTTGAGCTATGGAGGTTCTTCTTTAACTTTGATGTTGACTGGAATCGGAATTTTGCTCAATATTTCTAGGCAGGCACTTGACGCCGTGAGGTAGGTGCGAGGCGCCGTGAGGCAGATGAACGGTTGAGGTGATGACAGTCCATGCGTATTGTGCTCACCGGCGGTGGAACCGGGGGACATATTTATCCTGCGTTGACCTTGTGGAGGCACCTCTCGCAGAAGCATCCGGATGCAGAGGTGCTTTACATTGGGACCAGCAAGGGTTTAGAACAAGGTATTGTGGGACACGAAGGCATTCGCTTTGAGGTGATCCGCGCGGCCGGTTTAAAACGCGAGGTCAGCCTTAAGGCGATTCGCACGGTTTTGGAGACCTATGCGGGATTTCGCCGAGCAAAACGCATCCTGAAGGAGTTCCGGCCCGACGTGGTTGTGGGAACGGGAGGCTACGTCACGTTGCCAGTGGTATATGCGGCGTCAAAGCTTCGTATTCCGTCCGTGATTTGGGAAGCCAACGCAAGGCCTGGTTTGACGAACCAGTTGTGTGCAAAAAAGGCGGAGGCTGTGGCGGTTTCGTTTCCGGGAACAGAACGTTGGTTTAAAGGGGCGAAGCGGGTGGCTTTGACCGGCAATCCTCGGGCCAGCGAAGTGCAGCACATCACGCCGGAGCTTCAGACACAGGCGCGGCAAACGTACGGCATCGATGCGGCCAAGAAACTCATCCTTTGTTTTGCGGGCAGCCGCGGTGCGGAAACCATCAACCGCGTGCTGGTTGAACTGTTGCCGCGTCTTGAAGAGCGTCCCGACTGGCAGATGCTGTATGTCACGGGAGAGGCTCACTACCATGAGATTGATAGGATGGCGTCTCCGGTGCCAAGTAACGTGCGTATACTTCCGTTCATTCACGACATGCCGGCTGTGCTGCCGCAAGCTGCGGTCGCGGTGACGCGGGCTGGAGGAGCGACGTTGGCGGAGATTTGTTCATTGGGCGTGCCGTCCATCCTGATTCCGTCGCCATACGTGACTGCAAACCACCAGGAAGAGAACGCAAAGCCTTTGGTGGAGCACAAAGCCGCGAAGATGATTCGGGAATCCGACCTGAGTGCCGGGACCTTGTGGGATGCGTTGGCGAAAGTGCTCGATTCAGACGAGCATGTACAGATGCGCGAAAATGCCTTGCAGTTCGCCACTCCACAGGCGGTGGCCGACTTGTACGATTTGGTCATGCGTGCGGCGGGAGCGAACTTGCAGTGAGCAAAACGGTTGTACTAGAATTTAGTCACGATTGAACTGGGGCTGTCCCGAGAGTCTGAAAGCCTTCTGCGGGACAGCCTTGGCCATGTGATCGGCCCAACGCTGGGCTGCCTGGAGAAAGCTCAGACTGCCTAAAACAGAGCCTCTGGACTGCACAGTTTTTGGATTAGGGCCATATGATGCCATACGGACCTGGGCGTAGGCAAAAGCCCTACGTGGGTGGCGTTTTGCTGGAGGGAGCCTATGAATTCGGAGACGGTATTGTCAGTATTTGAATCCAATGGAGTCGTTCATGCCAAAGTCAATGAACCACTGGCGCGTTATACCACCTGGAGAATTGGGGGGCCGGCTGATGTATACGTCAGTCCTCGGACCGTCGAGGAACTTACAGGAGCCGTGCACGCCGCAAAAGCCCTTGGCATGCCATGGTGGGTTATGGGAAAGGGTTCCAACCTTTTGGTTCAGGATGGAGGTATTCGCGGCTTGGTCATCCGGCTGGGAGACGAAATGGCTAAAATCGAAGTCGACAATCACCGGGTTATCGCCGAATCAGGGAGGTCGTTTGTTTCCGCAGCAAACATTGCCATTCGGCACAACTTAGCCGGACTTGAATTCGCCACTGGGATTCCAGGAAGTGTGGGCGGTGCGGTCATGATGAATGCAGGAGCGCACGGGGGCGAAGTCAAAGACGTTCTCGAATGGGCAGATGTCCTGGGTGGAGACGGGACCATTCGCCGTCTGACCAATCGGGATTTGAAGTTTGACTATCGTTACAGCTTATTGAAAGACCACCCTGGGATTGTCGTGCGCGCCGCTTTTCTGCTTCAGGAAGGGGATGGAACAGCGCTGGCAGAAAAAGTTAAACAATGGTCACAGCGCAGGTCGCAAACACAGCCGTTGTCGCAGCCAAACTGCGGGTCCGTGTTCCGCAACCCCCCGGGCACTCATGCCGGTTTGTTGATTGAATCTGCGGGTCTGAAAGGACTGCGCAAAGGGGATGCGCAAATCAGCGAAAAACACGCCAATTTTATTGTTAACCTTGGCCAGGCTAAAGCCGTGGACGTTTTGTGGCTCATGCGTCACGCTCAAGAAACCGTCCGCAAAAAATTTGGGGTTGAACTTGAAACCGAGGTACGCATTGTGGGAGAGCCAGCCTGAAGGAGGTGATGGGTGTGGATGCGTTTGAAATTCGCGGAGGACGTCCGCTGCAGGGCGAAATGCGAATTTATGGCGCTAAAAACGCGGCATTGCCAATTCTGGCGGCCACAGTCATGGTAGAGGGCCAATGTGTCATTCACGATGTGCCTGAACTCGAAGACGTGCACGTCATGATTGAAATTCTGCGCAATTTGGGTGCTGCGGTAGAACGCGTCGGCAACAGTGTTACAGTAGATTCAAGCCACATCTCAAACACCCACGTACCCGCCAATCTGATGCGTAAAATGCGGTCCCCGAACTTCAGTTAAATACTCCTTTTGGACACTTCGCTGGCAGTTCTGCCTCGATCGCCATCGCACCAAGGGTTTCAAGCGCATTCCACGTACAAATGTCCCTTTCTTGCCTTTGCCGGTTGGCAATTTCCAAAGCAGTCCCGTTTGAATTCGGTACATGATTTTCCGCGACAGGTGAAACAATGCACTTAACGAGTGAAGATGCACCTTGGCAATTGGAGGCGAGTTTCAGGCTTCGATTGCAAAGCCTGTTCATGTTCACACAGGGCATGCATGGTAGTCGTGCACGCCGGGTCGTGCGTGCATGCATGCCCCAACTTGAAAAAAGGGGACCGGAAACGAATGTGTACGCTGGGTTTAGACGCTTCGTCGAGATACGAAAAGGAGCTGCAATTTGGAGCTGTCATGTTAAAGCGCGCAAACCGGGAACTGACTCGTTTGGAGGCGAAAATGGCAAAGGCCGTTGAACTGGGAGAGGACGCAAACGCTTTGCGGGCCCAACGGGATCAATTGAGCCAAGCCATCTGTTTGTTTGAGGAGGAATGGCAAGGCTTTCAGGCGCGAGAAAAGTGCGCCCATCAGGAAGTAATGTGAGCCCGGAGATTTTTCGGGCTCATCGTAGTGGGTCTCATTCTAGTCGATCTCATTCAGTTGGTCTTATTGCAGTTGGTCTTATTGCAGTTGGTCTTATTGCAGTTGGTCTTATTGCAGTTGGTCTTATTGCAGTTAGGTTTTACTGGAGTTTGGCGTCACCGCGGTTCACCGCTGCGTCGTGCGACGCGTCGGGTTCCAATACGTTCGCAGAATGCAATGCATCGACAGCGGACTCGACTGGCTCACTGGAAAGCGGTTCTGCGCCTGAGGTCAGTTGTCCAGGTGTCTGTTTGAACATCCCCGAGGTCGCTGCTCCGATTTGGCCCGCAGTATCCATAACCCCTGCGGTCCCCTTTACCATCCAACGCCTCAACGACCGCCGTGCTTCCGGAGACAACGCCAATACGACGGTGGCGACCGTCAGCGCAATGCCCAGCGGCGACGAAAAATTGACCTTCTTAAACACGACAGGGAACCCCCTCAATGGACTTCTTTGGACTGCACTAATGGACTTCTTTGGACTGCACTTCGGTAGGAGAACGCTTCTGTTTGGACTCCCGTACAGAGTGCACTTCTGTGTTTATAGGTAAACCAATTTCTCCACTCCTTATACATTTCGATGTCCATATTGCTTGCGATGTCCATATTGCGATACACGCGGCCCAGGTCAGAGGCGAAAGCAATCGCTGTCTGATTTTGCCGGGTCTACATGTGAATGCTTGTCGTCCTAGTGCACATATTAAGTTTCATTCTGTAAAGATCCTGTAAAGCTGGTGTAAAGGGGAACGGACCATGGGGGTGGCAGTTTCACATCGTCTGCCTGGGCGCTTGCGCGTCGCTGTGGAAGGCATACGGAATCAACCGGTATTGGCATACCGATTGGAAGCGGAACTACGTCAAACCAAAGGAGTTTTCCAGGTTCGGTGCAATCCGCTGACGGGTCGCGCCTTGATTGTGTTTGATGAACAGCGCATTGGACCGCAGAGCATTATGGAAGGCATTGTACACTGGGTGTCCGCCGTCTCTCTTTCACGAGGTCCGCAAGGCTGCAACGAGGGGAATGCGGCAAAGGCCGTGGCAGCGACGCTGGAGTCCGAGCTGATGCCGCAAACCACTTCGAAACCTGCTCCAAAGCCAACAACAAATCCTTATTTCCTTCCTGCAGCCGTTTCGTCGGGAGTGCTCACGGCCGTCTTGGCCAAGCGGGTTTTTGCCGGGCGCTCGGCTTTGGCGGCCTCTCCAGCGACGTTTGCCGCAGTTTCTGCGGTGTCCATCGCGGCAGGGTACCCTGCCTTGAGAAACCGCATCGAAAATGGCCTGTTGAGTCGCTTTTCAGCACCTGACATTTGGCTGGGGGCTGCAACTCTGGCAGCCGCATTGTTGCGGGAAAACGTTGTGGCCCTAGCGGTGGTCGCGGCGTTGAACGTCGCCATGTACCGGCGCCACATGGCAATCGAGAGTCCGGAGGACACCAAAATGTCTCCGGAACTCGACGAGTACAGTCTCCGTATGACGCGGTTCAGTCAGTGGGTAGCCCCGCTTTCTTGGCTCGTGACGCGCAATCCGTGGCGCGCCTTGGGCGTGGCCTTGGCCGCCAATCCGCGCCCGGTTCTCGTCTCTCACAAGTTCCGGGTGGCTAACTTCGAATCGAGGGCTAAACGGGAAGGGTTAGCCCTGCCTGCTGCAGGCAGTCTGACGGCTGTGGGCAGAGCCACGAGCATCGTTTTTGAAGACGAGCAGCTTTTGCTTGCGCAGGAACGCGAATGGGACGTTGCGCCTTTAGAAAACCGGATCGATTCCATCCAGGCGTTGGTCTTAGCTGCGTCTTTGCTGCAAAAATATCCGGATCATCCGTGGCGGCAAACGGCGATTGAAACAGCGCGTCAAGAAGGAAGAACGGTTCATACTGCCTTCGATTTGGAACGGTCCAAAGACGGGGTTCGAGGCCACATTCAAGGCAGTGAGGTGCTGCTTGGAACAAGCTCGTTTGTCAACCGGTTTGGGATTGACGACTCGCCTGCGCTGCCCCATTTCAACCGGATGAGAAAAAAAGGCGTCGAACCGCAGCTTTTGGTGTCGGATGGGACGATTTTGGCGGTCCTCGGTTGCAAGCGCTCCATGGACCCCAAATGGCAAAGCGCGGTGATCGACTGGCAGGGCCGCGGAGTTCAGGTACGCGCAATGCGCCGCGGTGCCGGGACGCAGCCTCCTTTCCTGCCGCACGTCAATCCATCTGAGTTGGAAAAGGAGCTTCAAGCTGGAATCTACACCATCTTTGTGGGCAAGGAGACTGTGTTCACCCATCCGCGATGGATTAGGTGGGACCCTGAACAGATGGATCGCCTGCCCGAAACCTTTGCAGTTTGCCGGGAATTTTCGCAGTCGACACAACGCGACATTCGATTTGCGAAGGCTTGGAATTGCCTCGGTGTTGCCCTGGCGCTTGCCCGGCCAGCCAGTGCGCCGCTTCTTGCATTGTCTGGCGACGTCGTGGCGATGTACCTGATGGCACGGCAGAACTGGGGCGTTTGGTCAACCCGCTTAAAGCGTTGGCTGCCTCGACGCGCGGCACCACGTCCACGTCCAGTTGAGGAACAACAAACGTTTTTGGACCGCGATGGAGACGCCTCAGCCTTCTTGCCTGCAAGCGCCATGGACGGGTTTCACAGCTTCGAACTCGCCGAACTCCTGAAACAGCTCGGCAGCCCGCGCAACGGCTTAAGTCAAGACGAGGCGGCGCGGCGCCTTGGCCAAATTGGAGCCAATGAGTTTGCAACGGCCCGGCCGCCCAGCACGTTTCGCATCTTCACATCGCAATTTCGGGAACTTTCCACTTTGATTTTACTGGCCACGGCGGGCCTGAGCTTCGCCACTCAGGAATGGGTAAGCGGCTTGGTCATGGTGGGGATATTGGTTGTAAATGCTTCGATTTCCACCGCTCAAGAACGGCGCTCCAACGCAGTGATAGCGGCGTTAAAAACCGAGGAGCACACTGTCTGTACCGTTTTGCGCGACGGCGTGCAACGCACGGTGTCCACCAACCAATTAGTACCTGGAGACTTAGTCGTCTTAGAACCTGGCGACAAAGTTCCGGCGGACATTCGCTTGCTCGAGGACTGGGGACTCGAAGTCAACGAAGCCATGCTGACCGGCGAATCCGCCCCAGTGGTCAAACAAGCGGGGCAGCTTCCGGCGCAGACGCCGCTCGCAGAGCGTTCCAATTTGTTGTTTATGGGGACGAATGTGACGCGTGGGCGCGGGTACGGATTGGTTGTCGGGACCGGAAATGCCACGGAAATGGGACGGCTCAACGCGCTGTTAAACGAACACCAAGACGAGCAGACGTTCCTGCAAGCGAAGGTGGCTCAGGTGAGCAAGCGATTCGTACTGGGTGCCTTTGTGGCTGCAGGCGCCGTGGCCGTCGCAGGTCTCATGCGCCAAATGCCTCCAGCCCAGCTGCTCATCTCGTCGGTGACCTTGGCTGCATCGGCCATTCCAGAGGGGTTGCCTTTAACCATTACAGTCGCGCTGACTACGGGAATTTTGCATATGTCCAAACGCCGCGCCGCCGTGAAAAAGTTGGCCAGTCTCGAGTCGTTGGGCCGTGTCACGGTCATTTGCAGCGATAAGACGGGAACCTTGACGAAAAACGAAATGACCGTGAAAGAAATTTCCACGGTCGCTGGAAAAGCGGAAGTGCTAAACGGCGGACAAATGCCCAAAGCGGACCCGCATTTTGCGAATGAGGCGCAGCAGCCCTTTGCCCGTGCTGTAGACGATGCCGATATCCGGCAGTTGCTGATGGTCGGCATGCTGTGCAACAACGCCTGCTCCAACCCGGACAGCACTGCGCAGGGAGACCCCACGGAGGTGGCTGTACTATCGCTTGGCAGGTTGGCCAACATGGATGCAAACTCCTGGAAGAGGCACCGGGAGATCCCTTTTGACTCCGCCACGCGGAGCATGAGTGTGGTCTGCGAAGAAAACGAACAGACCCGTGTGGTGTGCGAGGACGAAGCGAAGCTTCTCAATCGGTGCACAGTCTTTACAAAGGGTGCACCGGAAGAGGTGTTGAGCAAATGCACACACTACTTGTTAAACGGCATCCCGTATCCTATGACCCGGCAGATTCAACAAGAGATCCGGGACGAAAATTTCCGGCTGGCGAACCAAGCCTTGAGGGTTCTCGCATTTGCATTTCGAGACTTAGACGAAGGGGAAGACCCCGCGGAGGCTACCGACGATAACCTCGTATACGTGGGCATGATGGGAATGATGGACCCGCCCAAGGAGGGCGTTGCGGACAGTATTGCACAGGCTAAACGACTGGGAATCAAGCCGGTCATGATTACGGGGGACCACCCTGTAACAGCTCGTGCAGTCGCGATGGAATTGGGGATTTTTCAACCTGGCGACCGAATTATGACGGGTGAAGACCTCGACGACTTGCCTCAGCAGGAACTGGATCGATTAATTTCCGGAACGTCCATTTTTGCCAGGGTTTCGCCTGAACACAAGCTCAGAATTGTGCAGGCTTACCGCCGCATTGGCGAGGTGGTCGCGATGACGGGCGACGGTGTCAACGACGCGCCGGCATTAAAAAGTGCCGACGTGGGCATCGCCATGGGCCTGAAGGGGAGCGACGTGGCGAAGGGGTCCGCGGGGATTGTCTTGATGGAGGACCACTTTCAGTCCATTCTCGACGGTGTAAAAGCCGGCCGTTCCATCATCGCAAACATCCGCAAGGCGATGGGATGCTTGTTGGCAGGGAACTTGGCGGAAGTGCTGGTTACGGCGATTTCCATCGTGATCGGCTTGCCGATGCCGCTCATTCCCTTGCAGATCCTGTTGATGAACATCCTGACGGATGCGGTGCCAGCCATGGTTTTGGCCACAGGTCCGCAAGAAGAGGTGCAGATCCGACCCTATCGGGATATTTTGGACAAGGACCTATACCGGGCTGTCCTCGTTCGCGGCGGGGTCCTCGGATTAGGTGCCGTTTTGGTGTTCGGAGCAGCATTGGCCATGGGTGTCTCGCTGCCTCTGGCGCAAACCATGACTTACGCGTCGTTAATCGTGACGCAGTTGATGATGTTGCCGCATTGGCGCAAGTACGGCGATGCGACGAAGGCCTTGAATCTGCGTCGGGACAGGGTGCTGCTGACGGCGAGCATCGGCTCCCTGCTGGCTCTCGGGGCCACCATTTACATTCCGGGCATCCAAAGGTTGTTTGCCACGCAGCCGCTTGGCGTCCAACATTGGGGGATCGTCTTGCTGGCGACGAGCGGCATGACTCAGTTGTCGAATTTGTGGATTCGACGAACGAGGGACGGACGTGGGCGTTTAAACGGGTTGCCGGTAAGGTTGTCCGCGGCAGCAGCGTGAACAAGCAAAGGGGTATGTGGATATGAAGTTGAATGGAGAGCAAGTGCTGACGGGCGCTGGCATGGTGTTGGCGGGACTCGTCGTACTGCCGATGCTCAAGGGACTACGGCAAACTGTATCGGTGACCCAATTGGGAGCGGGGGTCGCCGGAGAAGAACTGCGCAGGCGGTTTTCATTCGTCCGGGAAGAAGCTGAAGACTTTTGGGCGGAAGTGCAGTTTGAACGCTTTCGCAGGCAAATTGACCGGGAAATGGGAAGTGAGACGCAGCCAGATGAATGAGCGGATTGCACAGCACTTGGAACAGGCGTGGAGTCATTTGGAAGAAGCCTTAAACCTCAGCGTTCAAAACGTCTCTGAAGACGCCGGACGCAAGGGTTATGTCAGCGAGTTGTGGTCAGCATTTCTGGGCCGTTTTATGGACGCAGTACGCGTCAAGAGCAAGGAGAGCCGGATGAACTTGATGACGTGGATCTCCTTTGCGAAGGCCAAGCGGTAGGGCTTTTGGACGGAAGATTTCAGGACACACTATGTACAAAAACGGAGGGGACCTAACGTGCTTGAAAAGGTTTGGGAAAACATGTTCGAAGGCGGTTCCTTGTGGGCCGGACTCATCACTGGGGGATACTCGCAGCTTCAAGATACGCTTGCGCTGACGGGAGGCAAGCTGCAATCGCAGGAATACGCCGTGAACACCGCAAAAAACGTGACAATGGCCGTGGGAACCATGGCCGGTGTAGAGGCGGGTGCGCTCTTGGGCAGCGCTGTTATGCCCGGGTTTGGTACCATGATTGGTTCGATCGTCGGCGGAATGGTCGGAGACCGGGTCGGAACGTATGTGGGCCATCAAGCAGGCAGTTTGGCGTTTCAATCGTCTCGCCAGCCTGTGGCAAATCCGGCGTCAAATCCGCAAGTGGCGCAGTAGGACCGGTTGGACAAACTCCGGACAGGATAAGCAAAAGCCCGTGCACAAGTTTGCGGCAGAATGCAAATTCAAAAGGGGGCAACGCTTGTGAAGGGGTTGTATTTGGCACTGTTTTCCGGGGCATTGTTGCTGTTGACGTTTTACATGGTGAAGGAAATTAGCGCTAAAAATCCGCGGGAACGGGAGAAGTACCTGGAAGATGAAGAGGCGGTCGCCACGGTGGCCAAAACGCTGCTGCCTCTGGCTTAGCCCGATTGCGTCGCATCGGCTGTCCCAGATTGGGACAGCCTTTTTCGCGCTGGTTAGGTTTTCGGATTTATTGGGGGGTGGTTTATCGGGTTTTCAGTTTCTCGGTAACGCCGTGATCACCGAACGGTCAGGCGACTGTATGTAAAACCAAACCAGCAGGTCGCGCTTTGAACGTGTCCGGAAATGTCGACGAGCCCTCACGCATACCTGTTACTGAAGTGCGCAGAGGAGGGAGACAGAAGGTGAAGGTGAAAAGCCTGACCGTTTACGACACGCGAACCAGCCAGGTTGTCTCGCTGGAGGAAGCCGGAGGTGCGTTTCGCGACTACCTGACCTCCGTTTTGCAGGCGATCGCGGAAAGTAAAATTCAAAGCGAGGGAGCGGTCGCAGGGTCAAGGAGGGGGACATCGTTCGGCGCGGACAGAGATGACACGTAGCTCACGGCTTTCGACTTGACAGTTTCGACTTGACAGTTCCTGCAGCCCGTGTTTCGGCAGATAACAAACGTCGTTTTGCACAGGTGGAGAAAATGGCGATGGACGAACGAACCGTTGCAGTTTACGTGCGTGTCTCCACAGATGAACAGGCCGAGGAAGGGCACTCGCTCGTTGAACAAGAAGAGCAGCTCCTTCGGTTTGCCCATGCGTTAGGGTACACGCGCATCCAAGTCTACCGCGACGATGGGTATAGTGCAAAGAGTCTCGAACGCCCCGCACTCCAGCGTTTGCTCGAGGACGTGCGCGCCAAGCGCATCGAGGGCGTGCTGACCACCCGGATCGACCGGCTGTCCAGAAAAAATCGGGACTTTAGTTACTTGATCGACGTCTTTAATGCCTGCCAGTGCTTTTACCGGTCAGTCAAGCAAAACTTCGAGATCAATACCACGACTGGAAAGTTGACGGCTCAAATTCTATCGATTTTTGCGGAGTTCGAGCGCGACCTCATTGCGGACCGGGTTTACGAAAACCTAAAGTCCATGGCGAAAAAGGGCGAGACGGTTACCCGTCCTTGTTATGGGTATCAAGTGGTGCAGGGGCAGTTGGTCCCTCATCCTATAGAATCCGTCTGGGTCAAAAAAGCGGCGCAGATGCTGCTTCAAGGACACGGCAGCCGCGCCGTCGCACTCTACCTGAACCAACACAACGTGTTGTCCAAAAATAAAAAAACCTGGAATGCAAACAGCGTCCGGACCCTGTTTCAAAACGAAGTCCTCACAGGGAAAATGGTTTGGAACCGCCGAAAAGGCACAGGGAGGCACCGCACGCTGCGGGACGAACGGGAATGGGTCGTGGTCGACGGCCACCACGAACCCCTCCTCAGTCAAGGGGATTTTCAGGCCATCAACGACTTGTTCGCCAGAAGACGAGCGATGAGCAAGCGAGGGCGCCAAGGTGCGCGGCTGTTGTCAGACGTGGCTTACTGCGGGTTTTGCGGGGGGAAGATGCACGCAGGCTGGCAAATTTACTACCGGGATCGGGCACGCACCGAAAAAGTGGCCAAAAAAACGTACCGATGCGGAACCTACGCGACCAAAGGCACATGCCGAATCAATCGCGTCGATGCAGACGATCTCGATGCGTTCGTCGTCGACAGGGTGATGCGGCTAAGCCGTCGCTTGGCGCCTGAACCGCTGCGGCAATTTTATGGCGAGGATTCACTGCAGTCGCAGGTGAAGGCATGCAAAAGGGCTTTGAAAGCCGGCCAAGAGCGCATGGACCGGCTGTTGGATTCGCTGAGCCGTGGGATTATCGACGACGCAGATTTTGTCCGTCAGAAGCAGCGCATCGCAGCGGTGCAATCGGAAAATCAGCACAAGCTTCAAGAACTTCACACGCTTTTTGACTCGCCGTCTTCCGATGCACTGCAACAAGCCTTTTTGCAGAAACTGGAAAGGTTGAACCGCAATTTGGACGGGGATGAGCGCGCCCAGCGCGCAGCCGTTGAACGACTGGTGCGCAAAGTGGTCGTGTATCGCGAAAACCGAGCGACAGAGCCGTCCGTGGAGATTGAGTTTTTTTGGCAAAGTCCCATCATCTAATGGCAGATGGGTTCCTCGATCTTTTTGATGGGACCTTTGCTTGCCCGCTTTGGCATGGTTCGCATTTCCAAGCCTGGGGGCTGCGTCATTGGACAGCGTCCCATTGATTATCACCTGCGCGGCATGCGGGCGCTGGGTGGAAAAGTCGAAGACATACACGGAGATATTGTCTGCAAATCGGGGCGCTTATACGGGAGTTCGATCACGCTGGATTTCCCCAGCGTAGGCGCTACGGAAAACTTGATTATGGCGGCGGTATTGGCAGATGGAGTTACGGTCATCGAAAACGCGGCCCGTGAACCGGAAATCGTGGATTTGGCGAATTTTTTGCGGACAGCCGGGGCGGACATTGAAGGGGCCGGCAAAGACACCATCCGAATTCGGGGCGTTCATCATCTGCATTCCACAGAGTATCGCATTATCCCCGACCGCATTGTCGCCGGCACGCTGTTGATTGCTGCCGCTGCGACGAAAGGCAGGGTGACTCTTCACGGCGTCGATGCCAGTCACCTAGGGGCCATCCTTGGCAAATTGCGGCAGGCTGGTGTACGCGTCGACACAGGCCATGATATAATTACCGTCGAATACGACGGCCCATATCAGGGTGTCGACGTTCGCACGGCGCCGCATCCGGGCTTTCCGACAGACTTGCAGGCACCATTGACAGCGATGCTCGCGACAGCCCGCGGGACCAGCGTCATTCAAGAAAACGTGTTTGAAGCGAGATACAAGCATGTCAATGAACTGATTCGCATGGGAGCGGATATCTCCGTCGACTTGCGCAGTGCCATTATCCGAGGCGTTGAAAGTCTGTCCGGAGCGACCGTCGAAAGTACGGACCTCCGCGGCGGTGCGGCCTTGGTCATCGCTGGGTTGATGGCAGACGGAATCACTCGAGTCGAAGGGTTGAGTCACGTAGACCGAGGCTATCAACAGCTCGAAATGACTTTAAGAGACTTAGGAGCCGATATTCGGCGCATCACTGTGTAATCCTCGTACTTTTCAAAAGGGGGCGGCAGTTGACGGGTTGCCGCCTTTTCTTTGAATTTGCAGCTTTTCGGCGCATCAGGAGGGACAAGCTGTTGCATATTCAGCCAAACCCCGCAAGCGACCGCGACCGGGAACGCCGCCGGTCGAGGAACCGCAAGTTGGTATTGGGATTTTTCCTCATGATTGGAATGGTTGTCGTCCTCGAGTCGCCATTGGCTCGGGTGCGCAGCATTGATGTGCAAGGAAACGTGTCCATCCCGGCCGCGAACATCCTCTCGGATTTGCCGATTCGCAAAGGCGCCAGCCTGTGGCAGGTCAATTCGAAACAGATCGTTGCGTCCATCTTGGCGAAACAACCGTTGATTCAAGGCGTGAATGTCCAGACAAGTTGGTTCAACGGAACCCTTACGCTGAAGGTGCATGAAAAACACGTAGTGGCGGTGTACGAACAGCAGGGAACCCTGTACCGCCTGTTAAATGATGGAGTCGTTTACGACAAAATTCCGGCCCAGCAAGGGTTTTTGTGGCCGATTGTCACTGGAACCGGGACGACGCCGGTGAAGATTGGACAAGCCATCCCCAACGTAAGCATTCAAAACCTGTGTAAACAACTCCAGCGCGTCAGTTCAAAACTGACAGCAGACATTTCCGAGATCCAAGTCGGAGCCTTCGGGGAAGCGACCATGTACTTAAACAGCGGCTACGTTGCTCAGTGTTCGGTAGACCAGGTATCCACCGTTCTTCCCAAGCTGTATCAGGCCGTTCAGTATTTTTCCAGCAAGGGTTATGCCCCTGGCATTATCGACATGACGGGGCAGCCGCCGTACCGCTACACGCCGCTGACGAAAGGGTCAGCAACTTCGGTTTCGCCGGCCTCACCTGCTCCAGGGGCATCATCGCCAAGCCCCGCGACGACCGGTTCCCCAGGCGCCGGAACCGCGGCCGCTTCGTCGAGTCCAAGTAATTCGAATTCGACGGCAAGTGCGGGCAACAGCGGCAGTTCGCCGACTGGACCTGCGACTTCCGGCAATTCGACGAGCACTGCGAGCAGCAGTCCGGGCAATTCTACAGGTGGCAGTTCATCTTCGGGCAGTTCATCTTCCGGCGCTCCTGCGACCGGTATGGTGGTGAAACCATGACGTCGACAAAAATCAAGTTGACCTTGTCTCTCACCGTAGTGTCCATGGTGTTGGGAGTGATGGTAACGTTGCAATACCGACAAACCCAGTCGAGCCGCTTAACCGGCACGCTGACTGCGACGGACACGGAAGAAAAGCAAATGGAGTCCGAGTTGACGGCATTAAAAAATTCCAATGTCACGGCGCAGCAAAAACTGTCGCAAATTACGGCGCAATTGACCACCTACGAGAAAAAATCGGCCGGAGCCAGCACCCAACTGCAACAGCTGCAAGCAAAACTCAGCCAAGAGAGGATTCTCGCAGGAGTCACGCCCGTTTCAGGTCCTGGAGTCACCGTTACGTTGATGGATGGAATCGCCACTAACGGAAATATTGAACAAGTGTTGACGCACGACTGGGACGTCCGCAGCGTCATCAATGAATTGTTCACGGCGGGTGCGGAAGCAGTGTCCATTAACAACTACCGCGTTGTGGCGACGTCAGCCATATTTTGTACGGGTCCGGTTGTGCGGGTCAACGACCACCGCCTGGCACCGCCGTTTGTGATTCAAGCCATTGGCGATCCAAAGACGCTGCAGTCTGCGTTAGATATTCAGGGCGGGGTGCTCGACGCACTGCGGGCGCGCAGCCTCCGCGTTTCGAATCCCCAGCAAGTCCCAATGATTACGATGCCGGCGTTTACGGGAACCATCCCAACGGGTTCTACAACTTCTTAACTGCGCAGCCATGGTGAATGGGAGCGCATGCGACGGCATGCGACTGCATGCGACTGCATGCGACTGCATGTCAAATTAGCAGGCAGGTTTGAGAAAGGGGGGCCGTTCGCCGTGAACAGGAACCGGTGGATTTGGTCGGTTACGGGCATCAGCGCCGCGATCGGCTTCATGTTGACGGTACAATTGACGTCGAAACCACAAAGTTCGACGACCGCTGTATCGAGTTACCTCGACCTCCGGACCCAGATTTTAGAACAGATGCAAGAGCATCAAATGCTGACCAAAGAACTCGCCAAGCAAGCGAACCAACTGGCTCAGTTTCAGGCGTCCCAGGGAAACAATGCAGCCCTCCAAAAGGCCCTTGCAAACGACGCGCACACTGTGGCCGCCGAGGCAGGAATGGAGCCTTTAAGCGGGCCTGGTATCGTCATTACGATTCAGGATGACCCCAATCTTCCGTACGTACCGGATTACGCTGGGAAGTTTCAAGGGGTGGCCGACCAAGAAATATCGCAGATTGTCAACGACTTGTTCGCCAACGGTGCAACGGCGATCAGCATTAACGGGCAGCGCTTAGTCACAACTTCGTCGATCCGTTTAGTAACCGGACTTGACGGATTGAGCACGCTGCAAGTGAATACCTACCCCATTTCCATGCCATACAAAATTACGGCGGTGGGCAATACCGACTTGATGCAGGCCGTGCTAAAAGTCAACGAAGTGGCGACGGTGCTCAACCTCATGCAGGAAGACTGCCTCGTTACCGTCAAGAAAGGACCGGCCGGAGTGACCGTACCAGGGTATGACGGGCCGATGCCCGGTTCGTGGGCCAAGGAGGTGAACCACGGGTGATTTGGCTGCCTGTGTTGGGGTTAATTGTCGGAGTGGCGATAGGGTTCGTCACCAATGTGACCATACCCGTAGCGTTTTCCAGTTACTTGTCCATTGCGATTTTGGCTGCGCTCGACACGGTGTTTGGAGGAGTTCGAGCCAGTCTGGAGAAAACATTTGACGAGACGGTATTTTTGTCTGGATTTTTCTTTAACACGTTGGTTGCGGCGTTATTGGCCTACATCGGAGTGCAACTCGGGGTGGATTTGTACTTGGCGGCTGTGGTTGCCTTTGGAGTCCGGTTGTTTCAGAATATTGCCGTCATTCGTCGAATCGTGTTTAACCGTGTCGGCAGCCGCCACCGCAAACATACAGATATTGGAACTTAATTTCCGTGAAAATTTTTGTTGAAAAAAGAGGATTGGTTCAAGTTCTGTTGAAATAGCAGAAGAATGTTGTGTACTTGGCGCACTAGGGAGGTGCCATACGTTTGGCCAAAGGAGATTACATCGTCAGCTTAGACATCGGGACTTCTAAGATCCGGGCGATCATTGGAGAACCTGCCGGAAATGGAATCAGTGTCATCGGTGTGGGCTCCGCGTCTGGTGAAGGAATTCGCCACGGGTCAATCGTAGATATAGATTTGACAGTGGAATCCATTCAGGAAGCCGTGGATCACGCCGAACGCATGGTGGGCATACATATCAGTTCCGCCTATGTTGGGATATCAGGAAATCACATTCAGCTCTTGAGCAGCCACGGCGTTGTCGCCGTTTCATCACCTGACCGCGAAATCGGTGAGGAGGATATCGAACGGGTGTTGCAGCAAGCGAGAGTGGTTGCGCTTCCACCCGAACGCGAAATCATCGACGTGGTTGCCAAGGAGTTTGTGGTTGACGGATTGCATGGCATATCTGATCCCAGAGGAATGCTCGGGGTTCGTCTCGAAGTTGAGGCCTATTTAATTACGGGAAGTCGTACAGCGATTCACAACGTCGTGCGCTGTGTGGAAAAAGCGGGCATCGAAGTTGCCAATCTGGTTTTGTCGCCGATGGCGGCAGCAACCGTGGCCTTGTCGTCGGACGAACGCAAGCTCGGAGTCGCGTTAGTGGACATTGGCGCAGGTGCTACCTCTGTCTCTGTGTTTGAGAATGGCGTTTTAGTTGGGACGAGCATTGTTCCCATGGGTGGGGATTATGTCACTCACGATATTGCCATCGGACTTAGAACCCAAACCGCTGCGGCTGAACAAGTGAAGCTGCGACATGGGTGCGCGCTCACCAATGAAGCTTCGGAAGAGGAGCGTTTTAAGGTTCCTCGAATTGGCAGCAACCAAGAAATCGAGTATTCGCAATACGATTTGGCGACGATCATAGAGCCGCGCATGCAAGAGATCTTCTCGTTGGTAGGACGGGAAGTTGAAAAATTAGGCTACGCCCAGGACCTGACCAGCGGCTACGTGTTTCATGGCGGGGTTATGTCCATGCAAGGTGCCGGACAGCTCGCCGAAGAGGAACTGCAGGCCCCTGTCCGCGTCGCGATTCCGGAGTTTCTCGGCGTTCGGGACCCCTCTTTTGTAAACGGGGTAGGGATGATTGCCTATGCGCTCAGGTCACATGTACGAAGTTCCCACTCTGAGTCTGTGCCAATGCGGACCCCGGTGAAAACCGGAGGAGGTTTTTTTGCCAGGCTAAAGGATTGGCTGCGGGACTTTGTCTGATGGAGTCCGTGCGCATCCGGCTGCATCGCGAACCGGATACGGACTCGCCAACAGGGCACTTGGCTGACGAATCCGCCTCAGTCTTGCGCGGTACAAAGAAATGCATGAGGAGGAGCAACCATGTTGGAGTTTGACCCAGAAGTTGAGTCGTTGGCGCGGATTAAGGTAATCGGCGTCGGCGGCGGGGGATGCAACGCGGTCAACCGCATGATCGAGTCTGGAATCGAGGGCGTAGAGTTCATCGTAGTCAATACAGACGCACAGGCTTTGCAACTGTCCAAAGCCGAGACCCGTCTGCAAATTGGAGAAAAGTTAACTCGGGGCTTGGGAGCTGGTGCCAACCCCGAGATTGGTCAAAAGGCCGCAGAGGAGAGCCGCGAGGTCCTGATGAACGCCTTAAAGGGCGCCGATATGGTGTTCGTTACAGCGGGCATGGGCGGCGGCACGGGAACGGGCGCTGCGCCGGTCATCGCGGAAATTGCCAAGGAACTCGGGGCTTTGACCGTAGGCGTCGTGACGAAACCGTTCCGGTTTGAGCAAAAGCGCCGGATGATGCAGGCTGAAAAAGGCGTCGTCTCGCTAAAGGAAAAAGTAGATACCCTTATCGTGATCCCGAACGACCGTTTGCTGGAGATTGTCGATCGCAACACCTCGATGTTGGACGCCTTTCGCGAGGCGGACAACGTACTTCGCCAGGGCGTGTCGGGTATTTCCGACCTGATTGCAACTCCGGGTCTCATCAACGTCGACTTCGCCGACGTCAAAGCGATTATGACCGAGCGCGGCTCCGCCTTGATGGGCATTGGCGTGGCCAGCGGAGAGAACCGGGCAACCGAAGCCGCCAAAAAGGCCGTTTGCAGTCCTCTTTTGGAGACGTCTATCGATGGGGCGCGAGGCGTGTTGATGCACATCGCAGGAGGCAGCAACCTCAGCTTGTGGGAAGTCAACGAGGCGGCAGACATCGTGTCCTCGGCAGCCGATCCCGATGTGAATATGATCTTCGGAGCCGTGATTAACCCGGCGCTGGAGGACGAAATTCTGGTCACCGTGATTGCCACTGGATTCGAAAACGCACCGCGCGCTTCTGAGTTGCAGGCTCCGCCGAAGAAGTCGTCGCTGCCGTTTGAAGACGTTCCAGTGAGTTCGTCCAACTCAAACTCCTGGGATGTACCGGCCTTTTTGCGCCGGCGGGACGGACGGGCCTTGAGGGACAAGTAGGACGTCCGCCTTGCAGGACCGGTCACAAATTTTCAGGCCGGTGACAAATGTTCAAGGTGATAAATGTTCAAATCGTAATGGTCAGGATTCCCAGAAGGACCTCAAAAAGTAACAGGTGCAGGGACGGATGTGCCGCCGCTGCACCTGTTTTTCATTTTTATGCCACCTCGTTCATTTCACGTCCGCTTTATGCCACCTCTTCCATTTCACGTCCACCGGCGGCAATGCGAGAACGGCTGAAGAGATTCCGGCTCCAATCGTTTCTATCCTCTCAGTATCTTTCATGAATACCTGCCACTACTCAACATATGTTTGGAATAATCCGCAAAAAGTCTATAAATTCGTAGGCAAGTTCCGACAGGCTTCGTAATACAGATGTACTATACTGTGGCCAAACGCCGTACCTGAGGTGAATGCCGTGCCTGTCGTTTACATCGACGTGGTTTGGGCGGTCAATTTGGTCATGGATGCGGTGCTGTTGTTCACCACAGGTTGGATTGCGAAACGCAAGATGCGCCCCTGGCGGGTGTTCGCAGGTGCACTGGTTGGGGCCATGTACTCGCTGATTTTGTTTGTCCCATCCTGGTCCTGGGCGACGACTTGGCCCGGTAAAGCGCTCGTTTCCTTGGTGATGATTGCGCTTGTTTTTCCGACCCGCAATTGGCTTCAACTTGCAAGACTCTCTGCACTCTACTACTTTGTGTCATTTGTTCTCGCCGGTGCAGCTATTGCCTTGCACTTCGCAGTTCCGGGGGAGTCTTTGACGAAAGGGGTTGTTTTGGCAAATCGCCGGTTCGTCTGGTCGACGAGCTTGGGCGGCCTGGCCTTGGTCGTTGCGATTCCACTGTCCTTCGCCCTGATTCGATATGTCATGTACCGAGTAAAACAAGTACAGATACAGTCCGGCTCCCTCTATGAGGTGTTTGTGACGGTAGGCGGGAAGCATACTCAATTCACCGGTTTAGTGGATACGGGGAATCAATTGAGAGACCCGGTTTCCCGGCGGCCCGTATGTTTGGTCGACGCTCACGTGATGCAGGAGATCCTGCCAGAGGAACTACACCCGGCATTGCAGCGCGGGGAAGATTTGGTCATGGCGCTCAGCGACATCACAGACAAGTCTTTGGCCACCAAGTTCGCGCTCATCCCGTTCCGGGGTGCCGGAGGGGTCACCAAAATGACGATCGCCATCCGACCCGACCACATGGAACTTGAAGTTCAAGGCGCACGCAAACCAGCTGCACAGAGTTGCCTGCTCGCCGTTCACACCGGGAGACTTTCCAACGACAATCGATTTCAGGCAATTCTTCACACCCAAGTGATAACGGGAGATGACGGGCTTGAAAGCAACCTTAAAAATTCCACCAAACCTGAATCTCAAACTGAGAATCGGTCTCCAACTGTGGTGGATTCGCATCCGAGCGATCCTGGCTGGCGGCTATGAGGAAGTCTACTACGTAGGCGGCAGCGAGGCACTTCCACCGCCGCTGTCGAGAGAAGAAGAAGAGTATTTGCTCAGTCGGCTGCCAGGCGGTGACGATGCGGTTCGATCGATGCTGATTGAGAGGAACTTGCGTTTGGTTGTCTATATCGCCAGAAAGTTTGAAAACACAGGCGTCTATATCGAAGACCTGGTATCTATCGGAACCATCGGCTTGATTAAGGCTGTCAACACGTTTGACCCGACCAAGAGAATTAAGTTAGCGACGTATGCGTCGCGCTGCATTGAGAACGAGATTTTAATGTTTCTGCGTCGGAACAACAAGCTTCGCTCCGAAGTCTCGTTCGACGAGCCGCTGAACGTCGACTGGGACGGGAATGAACTTTTGTTATCCGACGTTTTAGGAACCGAAAGCGATACGATTTACCGCAACTTGGAGGACGAAGTCGACCGGACGCTGCTCTACGATGCGTTAGAAAAATTGTCGGATCGCGAGAAAAAAATTATGGAACTCCGTTTTGGGCTCAACAATGGGCAGGAAATGACACAAAAAGACGTCGCAGATTTACTTGGAATCTCGCAATCTTACATTTCGCGATTGGAAAAACGGATTATCAAACGACTTCGCCGGGAGTTTAACCGCATGATGTAGTCACAAATGCGCCGTGGTCGCGCCGTCCAAGCGCGTCTGTAGTTTACAGAGCCGCAGGGCGGCGCACCAATTTGCCGGACAAGCCCCGTATAAGGCACGACAAACCCTTCCCAACACACCGACAGCTCCTGATTTCGGCATAGACAATCCCATCGCCTGCTGGACGTTTTTTGTTTACATCTCTATATCCGCTTACCTTTCTTTGGTGCATAAGTTTACCCCCCGCGGAAATACTGATGACGAATTTCATTGCCGTTGTCTGCGTTTGACTGCGAACTGAGACTGATCGGTGCACCTTGGGGGGAACGCGGAATGAAACGAAACAAGGTAGAGATTTGCGGTGTAAATACTTCGCAATTACCGGTTCTTTCAAATGCAGTGATGCGGGAACTTTTTGCAGAACTGAAACAAGGCGAACTGTCTGCCAGGGAAAGGTTGATCAACGGAAACCTGCGCTTAGTGTTGTCGGTGATTCAACGATTCAACAACCGGGGTGAGTTTGTGGACGACTTGTTCCAGGTTGGCTGCATTGGTTTGATGAAAGCCATCGACAATTTTGACCTCAGCCAAAACGTCCGCTTCTCCACGTATGCCGTGCCGATGATTATCGGGGAGATCCGGCGTTATTTGCGTGATAACAATCCAATTCGGGTCAGTCGCTCGCTTCGGGATATAGCATACAAAGCGTTGCAGGTGCGGGACTCCTTAACAAACCAAAACCTTCGCGAACCTACGATTCAGGAAATCTCTAAAGCCATGGATGTCCCTAAAGAGGACGTGGTCTTCGCCCTGGACGCCATTCAGGACCCGGTGTCTTTATTCGAGCCCATATACCACGACGGCGGGGACCCGATTTACGTCATGGACCAAATTCACGACGATAAAAACCTCGACACTTCTTGGGTTGAAGAGATTGCTATCCGCGAAGCCATGAGAAAATTGTCCGATCGGGAGAAAAAGATCCTTTCCATGCGATTTTACGAAGGCAAAACGCAAATGGAGGTGGCGGACGAAATCGGGATCTCCCAGGCTCAGGTGTCCCGCTTGGAGAAAGCGGCGATTCACCGCATGCAAAAACATATTCAAGCCTGAACAACCAATAGCGTAATTCTTCCTGTCCGGACATATACATAGAAGGTGTCAGCTTCTGCTTGCCGCTTAGCACCGGCGAACCTGCAGAAGCGCGAATATGCGGACAGGAAGGCGGCGGTCTCGTTGATGCGCATTTCCGAACTGCAGGCGAAGGATGTCGTCAATATCGGGGATGGCAAACGCCTTGGAACCATCGGGGACCTTGACATTGATACGGACAGCGGCCTCATCCGCGCCATCGTGATCCCGGGGCAGGCCCGGTTTTTTGGTATGGTTGGCGGGGGGCAGGACGTTGTCGTGCCGTGGAATCAGATAGTGCGCATCGGTTCCGATGTCATTCTTGTCGATTTGCGCCCCATCCCGGATACGGGATACTATTTGCCGGCTGGAAAACAGAGCAAACGAGGTACGGGGGGTTATTGAGGGTCGCCAACACTGCTTCTTCTAGGGTAAGATGGATTTACCAAAAAGTAAGGAGTTGGCGCAATGTTTGCGAATTGGCACGGATTCGCAGAAGGCCCCATTTGGATAAAGCCACGTTGGCCGGAAGACCTCGCGCGTGGCTTGTTCTCGTTTCGTCCGCACGGTGCAAGTTTGGCGCCGTACACCGGTCTCAACGTTGGGTTGCACGTAGGAGACGATCCGCAACGCGTTGCGTTTAATCGCCAGACTTGCGGCATCGAACTTGGCGGTTCGCTGGAGGATTGGATCGTCGGCGAACAGGTGCACGGGACCAACGTCGCGGTGGTCGGGCTAGAGGACCGGGGACGCGGCTCAGACGACTTGCACCGCCCTGTTTCGGATGTAGACGCGCTCGTGACTGACACTCCGGGTTTGACCCTCGTTGTGTTGACTGCGGATTGTATTCCCGTTTTGTTTTTCGATCCGGTGAAGAGGGTAATTGCCACCGCCCATTCGGGCTGGAAGGGCACGGTTGGCCATATCGTTCGCAACGTCGTGGAGACCATGCACCAGCAATTTGGATGCCGGGCTGAGGATATCGACGTTTGGATGGGCCCGTCGATTCGCCAGTGTTGTTATGAAGTGAGCGAGACGGTGGCCGGAATCGTCATCGATCAGTTTGGCTGGCAACACGTGGTCAAACGCCCCAACAAGCCCGGCAAGTATCTGTTGAACCTGCATTCGTGCGTCCGTTCTGACTTGTTGGCAGCGGGCGTTTTAAACGATCGCGTTCACGATACGGGAGTCTGCACGGCTTGCCACACGGATGTGTTGTTTTCCCATCGCGCGGAGCAAGGGCGCACAGGCCGGCTGCTCGGCGCCGTCCGTTTGGTTTGACCGGCAGCGCGCGTTTTTAACGCCGTGCATCTGTGGAGTCCTGCGAACCAGAAGGATTTTTGCGTGCTCATAGTGAAAAGGTATAAGGGAAGGTGAGTACGCTGAACCAGGCATCCGATTATCAAAAAAACCGAATCCTTGTCGAAGCAGCCATCGCGGCGGCCGCGCGGCGCGCAGGAAGAAATCCTCAGGATATTCGCTTGATTGGCGTGACCAAAACGGTTCCTCCTGAGGACGTCAGTCCGCTGCTGGATGCCGGAATCCGCGAGTTTGGGGAAAACCGCTGGCAACAGGCCAAACCGAAGCTGGAATCTCCGCGTGCCAGTGAAGCCGTATGGCACTTTATTGGTCGACTGCAGACCAACAAGATTAAATATGTGGTCCCGCACTTCGCGTGGATTCACTCCATTGACAGTTTTGAGCTGGCGCAGGCCGTGAGTGATTATACGGCTCGCTGGGACAAGCCGATAAACGTGTTGATTCAGGTCAACGTCTCTGGGGAGCTGTCGAAAGGCGGCCTGTCGCCGGACGATGTGGTCGCTGCGGCAAAGCGTATCCACCTGCTTCCAGGCCTTCGCTTGACAGGCCTGATGACCATGGCCCCTGAAGAAGAAATGCCGGAAGCCACCCGCACCGTGTTTTCGGGCTTGAGGCAATTGTTGTCGGAGGTCCAGAGCGAGTTGGGGGATCCAAAGGTCTGCGAGTTGTCGATGGGAATGTCCAATGACTTTGAGATTGCGGTTGAAGAGGGAGCGACGATGGTCCGGATTGGCCGGCGCCTGATGGATCCATCTTATCATCATCATTCCTGAGAGGAGCCATGTCGTTGTACTTCAAGTTATTGGATGTCTCGCAATTTTTATTCTATGCGTATGGTTATGTCCTCATTGCGACCGCCGTCATTTCTTGGATTCCGGACTTGGTACAGACGAAAATGGGCCATGCGCTTCAACTTGCCACCGACCCATACGTGCGCTTGTTTCGATTCATTCCAAAGCTGCGCTTAGGAGGCGTGGCCTTAGACTTGTCGTTTGCTGCGGCAGTGGCCGTATACTTCGCCGTCCTGGTATACGCTTTCAACGTTTTGTTCCATTTACTGATGCGAGGTTGACTTCATGACATCTCATCTCAATGCCCATGACAGCTTCATTCGTCCGTCTGAACGCCCGTTTCTGCGGCGGATCGAGGACTGGATAGACCAAGTCAACGCCCGCTCCAACTGGGTTTTGACTGATTTTTTGACACCGAGAGAACAAATTTTACTCTCTGCGGCTGCGAACCGGGTTTCAATGACCGCCTCAATGTATGGAGGATACGAATTTGCCGAACGCCGGCGAGCTCTTTTGATGCCTGGCGATTGGCACCCAGAACCGCAGGACTTTCAGATTGCGGTCCTTGCCATTCAATTAGACGCCCGGGCCAACTCCCACGGGAGCATGTTAGGATCCGTTCTGGGAACAGGAATCGATCGGCGGAAAGTGGGAGACATTCAAATTCTTCAAGATGCAGGATACGTGCTGACAACTCAGGATGTATCTGGCTTTTTGCTGACACACTGGCACCAAGTGGGAAGAGAAAGCGTCGTGCCTGAGCTCGTCACGCGCAGTGTGGCATTTGAAGAGCCCCGCATGGAACACGCGGTCATCAGCGCCGCCTCGTATCGGGCCGATGCCGTGCTGGCGCAAGCCTGTCACTTCTCTCGGGGCCAAGCTCAGGATGCGATTGCCAAAGGATGGGTGTCTTTAAATTTTACGGAACTCGAAAAACCGGACGAGCTGTTGGCGGCCGGGGACATCTTGTCGATCCGCGGCTTTGGCAGAGTCAAGGTGATTCAGGATTTGGGGACGTCGAAAAAGGAACGTCATCGCATCGAAGTAGGGGTCATTCGCTCGAGAACCCGATGAGCGAAACTTGCAGGAGTTGTCAATGCATCGTCGAATATGTTTAGGGTCATTTTGTCGATTTCTTATCATTGTTGCGCCAATTTGTCGAATTCGGGAGGCGAATTCCGTTGCCACTATCTCCGCTGGATATTCACAATAAGGAATTTGGACGTTCGTTTCGAGGTTATGACGAAGACGAAGTGGATGATTTCCTGGAACGGATCATCCAAGACTATGAAGGACTGATTCGTCAAAACAAAGACCTTGAAGACAAGATTGAAATGTTGACTGAGAAACTCAAACACTTCACGAACATCGAGGAAAGCCTCAGTAAGTCCATTATTATTGCACAGGAAACGGCTGAGGAAGTCAAAACAAATGCCCGCAAAGAAGCGCAGCTCATCATAAAGGAAGCAGAGAAAAACGCAGACAGGATTGTCAGCGAGGCGTTGAACAAGTCCAGAAAGATGGCTCTTGAGGTGGAAGAAGTGCAAAAGCACGCGGCAATTTTCCGGGCCCGATTCCGCTCTTTGATTCAGGCACAGCTCGAAATGCTGGAATCCGGGGAATGGGAGAGCTTCGACCGGGAATTGACGCTCAGGGATCCCAGCTTTAAGGAAGTGGCGCGATCGGAGTCGGCGTTGTAATCCTCGCGAGAGAGCTTTCCGTGCTGGCCGCGACGGACTGGCCGCGGTGGAGCGCTGTAAAACCAACGGCATTGGACCTGCCGGCGGGTGCATTCTATGCGATTCGGGATTGAGTTGGGTTCGGCGTCATTTTCGCAGTTCGCAACACCACGCCCGCCGAGCCGGACAGTGCCTGCACTGCCTTGGATCCAATGCCTGTAGTTTGTTCGTGCACACGTTGGTAATCGCGGTGCGTCACGGTACTCCGCAACATGACGGCACCGTTCAATTGCGGTGTCAAACCTAGATGCGTCTTCAGGAAGGGGAGAGACCATCTAAACGAAACGAGCCAAGACATACAGGCCGATTCCAACGAGAAGAGCTAGAAAGAAAAACGGCGTGAACTGGATTGTGTATTGGAACCAAAATTTGGCCAAAAAACTAGCGGCAACCTCCAAAGCCCCAATCCACATGAGAATCAAAGCCAAGGCATTCAGTTGATACCGTCGCAAACTACTCTCTCCATTTCTCTAACTCCTCTGTTTGTGGTCCTCTGATCTATCATACACTGATTCACCCACTTGCACGGTGACAGTCTTTTGAACATATTCAATGAACAAATCTGGGAAAATGAGGGCTACATGAGGCCGCCTGTCTTCGCGCACAATGACTCTCGAATAGACATGTGTGGGGGAATCGGTATGGCAGAACAGTGGTCCCAACAAAAGCAGTGGCTGGTGGAAGCGAAAGAGGAGATTTCGCAGCGACTTGAACGCTCTGGACAGTATGGTCTCGACGACACAATGGCGGACGAGCTTTCCGAACTCTCGGTCTATGACAACCATCCGGCAGATATTGGCACAGAGGTGTTCGAACGCAGCAAAGACTTGGCATTGCGAGACACAGATAAACTCCGGCTGCAGCAAATAGACCGCGCACTGGATTCCATCGAAAACGGCACCTACGGCACCTGCAGCGAGTGCAGACAGCCTATCGCTGTAGAGCGTTTGGAGGCTTTTCCACTGGCCACCACCTGCGTACAGTGCCAGCGCAAGGTCGAGGAAACCCACCCGGACCGGCAAAGGCCGATTGAAGAAGAGTTTTTGTATCCGGGATACGGCCGCACAGACACCGATGACACCAGTGCGGTCGTATTCGATGGAGAAGATTCCTGGCAAGCCGTAGAGCGCTATAACGAACGTCCTGGGTACGAGCACAATTATGAACAAATTTTTCTGGACGACAACGAAGGGATCGTCGACAGCATCGACGAGATTTCCAACGAGCAGTACCGTCAGCAATTGCCATAGGGACGCAGTCTGTACCGTCGTCGCATTTGATTTCTGCTCAATCGCGCAGACCAAGCGTTCGAAAGCGCCGCCAAAGTATGGTAGACTGGGCAACAGACAATCAAGCCGTTTGGTACGAAAGGTGAAACGAACATGGTATACGCTTTGGCGCTGGTTGTGTACGGGCTGGATCAGTGGATCAAGTGGACGGTGCGCCATCATATGGCCTTGTACGCAGAACATCCAGTTTTCCCCCCAGTGCTGTATCTGGACTACATTCGAAATCCGGGTGCGGCGTTTGGGATTCTTCCTAATCAAAGGTTTTTATTGGTACTGATCGCCCTCGTGGTGATTGCCTTTGTGGTGTACGTTCAGCGAAAGCTCAAGGGGCGCTGGTTCCCTCAGATTGGACTGGGTTTAGTTCTCGGAGGTGCCATTGGAAATCTCAGCGACCGCCTGTTCTTCGGTTGGGTGACGGATTATGTCTACTTTAAAATCATCAATTTCCCGGTGTTCAATTTGGCAGACGTCTGTATCGACGCTGGGGTGGTTATTCTTTTGTTGTACACGCTGCTAAAAGACCGCGCCCAAACAAAACCTGAGCACGATAAGGATGTGGCGCAGTGACAGCCATCCGGGAAACTATTGAAGCACAATTGTCCGGTGAGTCCGGTGACAAGGTCCGGGTAGATCGGTTCTTGGCCGACGCTCTGCAAGAACTCGACTACGACGTCTCCCGTTCCCAGGTACAACAGTGGCTGGCAAAAGGATTCGTTCAATCTGGACGAACCAAGTTGAAGCCGAGCGACGACGTTGTTTTGGGGGATGTATTTGAGGTCGATGTTCCTGGAGAAACGCCAGTTGAAATTGCCGGAGATGACGTCGAATTCGAAGTGGTGTACGAAGACGACGACGTTGTGGTGGTCAATAAGCCAAGGGGTCTGGTGGTTCATCCTGGGGCAGGCCATACAAGAAACACTTTGGTGAACGGTCTTGTCGGGCGCAACACTGTGCTTTCCCCACTCGGCGGCGAGTTGCGTCCTGGCGTTGTGCATCGCATTGACAAGGATACTTCAGGCCTGCTCATGTTGGCTAAAACCGACTTGGCATACCACGCACTGGCCCAGCAATTGCGGGAACATTCGGTGGAGCGGCTCTACCAGGCTGTGGTTCAGGGACGGATTGTACACGAATATGGAACTGTGGATGCCCCAATTGGCCGCGATCCTAAAAACCGCCAGCGAATGGCTGTGACCGGACACGGCAAGCCTTCCGTGACGCACTTTAAGGTGCTCGAACGGTTCCGGGATACAACCCATTTGGAACTGCAGCTCGAAACCGGGCGCACGCACCAGATCCGTGTTCATATGGCCTACATCGGGCATTCGCTCGTTGGAGACCCCGTGTATGGAGAACGGCAGCATGCGAACCTCATGCAAGGGCAGGCCTTGCATGCCATGACGCTCGGATTTCGGCATCCCCGAACGGGTGCATGGCTGTCGTTCTCCGCCCCATTGCCCGATGACCTGATGCGCTTGTTAGAGCTGCTTCGGGGCGAATCGTAATCCAGGTCCGCAAAGGCGTGTTGAAAGCCTCAAGAACTTGGGATCTATGCCTTGACGGGAATTCCTTGAACTGCTAAAGTTAGGTCAATCAATGTGCTGCCTTTAAACCAGTCCCGTGAGATTGGTAAGGAGTCGTATAACAAGCGGAATCCAGACCGACTGCCTGGATCCGGTCCACGCGGCTGCCTTTCTCACGAGGCGGCCGTTTTTTGCGACCATGGGCCCCTGTTTCGGAGCCGTGCGCGAGTGTTTCGGCCGCCGTGCAAGATTTCGAAAGGATGGATGCCTCGGATGCAGCGAAAGGCGCAGATTATGGACGGTTCTGGTATGCAGCGATCCATCACGAGAATGTCTCACGAAGTCCTGGAAAGAAATAAGGGGTTACAAGGCGTGCTGCTCGCAGGCGTGCAGACGAGGGGAGCCAACTTAGCCCAGCGGTTGGCGGATCGAATGTTTGAAATTGAAGGGTCTCGTCCGGAGGTTTTTACCTTGGATGCCCGACCCTACCGCGACGATGTGAAGGGAACAAACGGCACCAGACCGCCCGTGCCGGGACTTGATGTGCTTGACAAAGTCGTTGTACTCGTGGACGACGTCCTCTACACGGGCCGCACGGTTCGCGCGGCAATGGACGCCGTGATGGCTTCTGGGCGAGCCCGTATGATTCAGTTGGCGGTCTTGATTGACCGGGGACACAGGGAACTTCCGATTCGGCCTGACTTCGTGGGGAAAAATGTACCTACGGCCAGAGAAGAAATGATTTCGGTTCACTTACGGGAGGTTGACGGCGAAGATGGCGTCTGGATTGTCGGCAGGAACTAACTCGTTGAATGGCTCAATGGAAAGCAGTCCAAAGCGCGAAGGACAGAGTACAACAAATCAAGGCCAACCGAACCTCAAGCACGTGGTATCCGTAAAGGATTTGTCCCGTTCCTGGCTCATGACCCTGATTGAAAAGGCGGAACTGCTGCGCCAGACACCTCGCCCTCTTGTCCGTGAACGGTTGGCTGGAGCGATGGTGGCGACGCTCTTTTACGAACCGAGCACGCGCACCCGGATGTCTTTTGAGGCGGCTTTGACGAGGCTGGGAGGCAGCATCATCGGCGCAGAAAACGCCTTGGAAAACTCTTCAGCCAAAAAAGGGGAGACCCTCAGCGACGTCTTTCGCGTCGTCGGTTCCTATGTGGACGCTATCGTCATCCGCCATCACGAAACCGATGCAGTGGCACAGGCAAGTATCTACAGTCCGGTCCCCGTTATCAGTGCGGGCACAGGGTCGGGGGAACACCCCACGCAGGCCATGTTGGATATGTACACCTTGTGGAGAGAATATGGGCATCTTGATGGTTTAAAGATTACGGTGGTCGGAGACCTCAAGTACGGACGGACCGTCCACTCGCTGCTGCAGTGTTTGACTTGGTTTGAAGGGGTGCAAGTGACGTTAATCTCGCCCAAAGCACTCTCTTTGCCTTCAGACATGCTCGAGCAGCTGCGGGCCTCAGGGTTGGACGTAAAGCAGGGAGAGAATTTTCACGAGGCGCTGAAGACGACCGATGTCGTGTATCAAACGCGCATTCAGACAGAGCGGCTCGTCGATGACGCTGAAGCGCAGGCGGCCAAAGACTACAGCATCGGCCTGACAGAACTCGGCCTGCTGTTACCTCATGCGAGAATCTTACATCCTTTGCCGAGAGTCGGGGAAATTGACCCCAGTGTCGACCAGGACCATCGGGCAGCCTACTTTCGCCAGGTGGAAAACGGACTCTACATGCGCATGGCGTTGTTAGACGAGTTGTTGGGAGGTGTTGCTCGGTGAAACTGAGAATTGACGGAGGCCGCATACTCGACCTCGTGGACGGCTCGCTGACGAGTGCCAGTTTGCTCGTAGACGACCAGTCCGGATTGATTGAAGCCATTGGGGACGTTTCTTTGCCGGCTGACAGGGTCCTGACTCTTCACAATGAAGTGTTGCTGCCCGGGTTTATCGACGTGCACGTGCACTTGCGCGACCCTGGGTTTGAGGATAAGGAAACCATTGCAACCGGGGCCAGAGCTGCGGCTGCCGGGGGATTTACGCAAATTGCCTGCATGCCAAACACCAATCCGCCGCTCGATGAACCAGGGGTACTTAAGTATGTCCGCGACCAAGCGGAAGCGGCGGGGGCGTCGCAAGTCCTCCCCATCGCAGCCATTACAAAGAGTCAAAAGGGCGGAGAACTGACGGATTTCGCGGCTCTGAAAGAAGCGGGTGCCGTAGCTCTGTCGGACGATGGAAAAGGCGTCCAGAATGGAGCTTTGATGCTGGCTGCACTCGAAGCAGCCGCAAAAGCCGGATTGCCCGTAGCCATTCACGCCGAGGACGAATCCCTGTCTGGAAAGGGCGTTTTAAACAAAGCCGCAGCTAAACGCCTGGGTTTGCCGGAAATTCCCGGTGCTGCGGAATCTGCCATGATTGCCAGAGACATTTTACTGGCAGCCGAAACCGGCGCCCACCTGCACGTTTGCCACGTATCGGTGGAGTCGGCCGTAGCTTTGGTTCGGTGGGCCAAACAGCGTGGGGTCCGCATCACGGCGGAAGTCACGCCGCACCACCTCTTGCTCACGGACGACATCATTACCCGCGACGACGCGGTTTACAAGGTCAATCCTCCGCTTCGCGGCGAACGGGACAGGTTGGCTTGTCTCGAAGGGTTTCTAGATGGCACGTTGGACGTGGTAGCGACGGACCACGCTCCGCATACCCAAGGCGAAAAGGAGCAGGGCATTGCCGCTGCACCGTTTGGAATGGTCGGAATTGAAACGGTATTTCCGTTGCTGTACACGTACTTGGTGCTGCCAGGTCTCATGTCTTTGCGCGACCTCACCTTGCGCATGTCGACTCAACCCGCGCAGGCATTTTCGCTGCGAGGCGGCGTCATCCGCGTCGGCGGAGTGGCGGATATCACAGCCGTCGACTTGGAGCAAGAACGCGTCATTGACCCGGCGGGCTTTTATTCGAAGGGCCACAATACCCCGTTTGCAGGTTGGCCGGCCACAGGGTTTTCGAGCGCGACCATCAGTCGAGGCAAGTTGATTCACACCAGCGAGGGGGTAGAACTGAGTGAGTGAGTTCTCACAATGGACGACGAACCTGGGCACCCCAGCCAGGTTGGTCTTGGAAAACGGGACAGTCTTTACAGGAACAGGTTTTGGCGCCTCTGGCGAGACTTTTGGGGAAGTCGTGTTCAATACCGGGATGACCGGTTATCAGGAAGTGTTGACCGACCCGTCTTATTACGGTCAAATCGTAACGATGACTTATCCTTTGATTGGAAACTACGGCGTGAACGTGGACGAAGTGGAATCCCGCCGACCTCACGTTCGCGGATTTGTCGTGCGGGAGTTCAGCGACTATCCCAGTCACTTTAAGAGCTTGGGCGGACTGAACGAATACCTGGAGCGCTATAACATCATCGGAATAACGGGAATTGACACACGCAAGCTAACCAAAATCATTCGCAACTACGGCACCATGAAGGCAGTTTTGACGACCCTCGACACGCCGGTGGAAACGCTGCTGGAAAAACTGCAGGAGCCGTTCCCGACGGATCAGATCGATCACGTAACGACGCAGTCGGTTTATCGCTGCCCCGGCAACGGCCGGCGCGTTGTAGCCATGGACTTCGGCATGAAAGCGGGCGTGGTTCGCTCGCTGTTGGCCAGGGGCTGCGACGTCGTGGTCGTCCCCGCCAGAACAACTGCGGAGGAAATCATGCAATGGCAGCCGCACGGCGTGATGCTCAGCAACGGCCCAGGCAACCCCGAAGACGCCCAGTACGCGATTGACACGGTGCAGGATTTACTCGGCAAAGTCCCGGTATTTGGCATTTGCCTCGGGCATCAGTTGATTGCTCTGGCTTGCGGAGCGAAGACCCAGAAGATGCGCTTTGGCCACCGCGGCGCGAATCACCCGGTCAAAGACCTCAGGACGGGCAAGGTGGCCATTACGTCGCAAAACCACGGTTACGAGGTCAGTGAAGAGTCTTTGCAAGGCACCGACTTGACCTTGACGCATATGAACCAAAACGACGGCAGCGTAGAGGGCCTGGTGCACAACAAGTACCCCGCTTTCTGCGTGCAGTACCACCCCGAGGCGCGGCCGGGCCCGGACGATTCCGACTACCTGTTTGACGATTTCATGAAGCTGATGGACCAGTACGTGGAAGGGAGATGGGTGCCGAATGCCTAAGCGCACGGATGTGAAAAAGATCATGGTGATTGGCAGCGGTCCGATTACGATTGGGCAGGCGGCCGAGTTCGATTACGCCGGAACGCAGGCTTGTCAAGCCCTGCGAGAGGAAGGCTACGAGGTCGTCCTCGTCAATTCCAATCCTGCTACCATTATGACCGACTTGGACATTGCCGATACCGTGTATGTGGAACCGCTGATACCTGAGTTTGTCGCCCAAATCATTCGCAAGGAGCGCCCCGACGGATTGGTCGCCACCTTGGGTGGACAAACGGGATTGAATCTCGCCGTGCAGTTGTCTGAGATGGGCGTTCTCGCGGAAAACGGGGTCGAGCTTTTAGGCACGCCGTTGACGGCCATCAAAAAAGCGGAAGACCGGGAAATGTTTCGTCAACTGATGAGCGACCTCAGCGAACCCGTACCCGACAGCGCGATCGTGACCAATATGGAGGAAGCGCGCAGTTTTGCCAAGAAGATTGGCTTGCCGATCATCATCCGTCCGGCGTACACCTTAGGGGGCACAGGCGGCGGCATCGCCTATCACTGGCAAGAGTTTGAGGAGATTGCAGAGCTCGGCCTCACGATGTCGCCCATCCACCAGGTTCTCATCGAGAAGAGCATCGCAGGCTATAAGGAAATTGAGTACGAAGTCATGCGGGACCACAACGACAACTGCATCGTCGTGTGCAACATGGAGAACATTGACCCGGTTGGCGTTCACACCGGAGACAGCATCGTCGTGGCACCGAGTCAGACGCTTTCGGATGAGGATTATCAAATGCTGCGCGCGGCCAGTTTGAGAATTATCCGCGCGTTGGGCATTGAGGGCGGGTGCAATGTGCAGTTGGCGCTCGATCCGTTCAGCAAGCAGTACTACGTGATTGAAGTCAATCCCCGCGTCAGCCGTTCAAGCGCGTTGGCCTCGAAAGCGACGGGCTATCCGATTGCAAAGATGGCTGCCAAAATCGCAGCGGGCTACTCTTTGGACGAACTGCGAAACCCCGTCACCGGAGAAACCTTTGCCTGTTTCGAACCGACGCTCGACTACGTCGTGACAAAAATTCCGCGCTGGCCGTTTGACAAATTCAACAGCGCGAACCGCAAACTTGGAACGCAGATGAAAGCAACAGGCGAAGTCATGGCGATTGGACGGACGTTCGAAGAGTCCATCATGAAAGCCATTCGATCGCTTGAAGTCGGCGTCGATTCCTTGGAACTGGGGAAGGCTCAAGCTCTGGCCTCGGAAACCCTGGAAAAGCGGCTGCGCGAAGCGGATGACGAACGCCTGTTCGTGGTGGCGGAGGCTTTTCGCCGCGGATGGAGCGTCGAACAGGTTCACGACTTGTCAAAGATCGACGTGTGGTTTTTGCATAAGCTCCGGAACTTAGTGGAAATGGAGCAGGTGCTGCGTCAACAGGCAGAACGCTACAGCAGTTTTGAAGCGTTTGCGCAAGCCGAACAGGACTTGCTGTACCTCGTTAAACGCTCGGGCTACCCCGACACGGTGTTGTCCCGGATCTTTAAGACCGACATGCAGGAAGTGCGAACGGCGCGCTCTTCCCTTGGCCTTGGCCCTGTGTACAAGATGGTCGACACGTGCGCCGGCGAATTCGCTGCGCGGACTCCTTATTACTACAGCACGTACGAAGAAGAGGACGAAGTCGAAAAGAGCGACCGGAAAAAGCTCCTGGTGCTCGGCTCCGGACCGATTCGGATTGGCCAAGGCATCGAGTTTGACTACTGCTCCGTGCACGCCGTGTGGGCGCTGCGTCAAGCGGGATACGAAGCCATTATCATCAACAACAACCCAGAGACGGTCTCGACAGACTTTAGCACCTCCGACCGGCTCTACTTCGAGCCGCTGCACGTCGAAGACGTCCTCAACGTAATCGACCGTGAAAAACCCGAAGGCGTGATTGTACAGTTTGGCGGACAAACCGCAATTAACTTGGCTGAACCCTTGGCGAAAGCCGGCGTGCGCATCTTTGGAACCTCACTGGAGGACATTGACCGCGCGGAAGACCGGGAGAAGTTTGACGAGTTGTTGACGGAACTCAACCTCAAGCGGCCGGACGGAGCCACCGTCACTTCCTTGGAAGGCGCGCTGGAAGCCACCGCCCGCCTCGGTTATCCGGTCGTTGTACGGCCTTCTTATGTACTCGGCGGACGGGCCATGCAGATTATTTACTCGGATGACGAACTGCGGCTGTACATGGAGGAAGCCGTGGAGGTCTCCCAGCGTCACCCGGTGCTGGTCGACCGCTACATTTCCGGTGTCGAGGTAGAAGTCGACGCCATTTCTGACGGGGAAACCGTGGTCATTCCCGGTATCATGGAGCACATCGAACGGGCGGGTGTTCACTCGGGAGATTCGATTGCCGTGTATCCGCCACAGTCCATCTCAGAAAACATCAAACAGCGCTTGGTGGAGCAAACTGTCAAGATTGCCCAGGGCCTCAAAATCCGCGGCCTGGTGAACATTCAATTTGTCATTCAGGACGACGAAGTGTACGTGTTGGAAGTCAACCCGCGTTCGTCGCGGACAGTTCCCTTTTTGTCGAAAATCACGAATGTCAAAATGGTTTCGCTTGCCATGCACGCAGTCCTCGGCGGCTCTTTGTCCGAATTGAACTGGTCCACTGGAATCGTTCCCGAACCGGCGTTGGTTTCTGTCAAAGTTCCCGTGTTCTCGTTTGCGAAGCTGCGGGAAGTGGATATTGACTTAGGACCTGAAATGAAGTCGACCGGCGAAGTCATGGGTACGGGAGAAACCTACGCCAAGGCTTTGTACAAAGGGCTGTTGGCATCCGGCATGGACATTCCCGCCTACGGGACGGTTCTTGCCACCGTGGCTGACAAAGACAAGGACGAGGCGTGGCCGATTCTGAAGGGGTTTGCGAACCTCGGATTCCGTCTGGCAGCGACAGAGGGGACGGCGAAGTTCTTGCGTCAGCGGGGCTTGCCGGTCACAGTGGTGAACAAGTTGGCTCAAGGTACGCCAAACCTCGCAGACGACATTCGCGACGGCCGCATTCAATTGGTCATTAACACTTTGACCAAAGGGCGCAAACCAGAGCGGGACGGCTTCCGGATTCGCCGTACCGCTGTGGAGCACGGCGTGCCATGCCTCACGTCGCTCGATACGGCGGCTTCGCTGTTGGAAGTGCTGACGACGATTCGCTTTACGACGATTCCTCTCGGGAGCGTGCAGGCGGGTTCCGCCAACGCTAACGGCTCCGCATTGCAAGGAGCAACCCGATGAGTTCAACGCTGTTGGAAGAATTGTTACATCCAAGGTTCGACTTGGCCAGGGCGAGGAGCTACCTGGCCTTGGACGTACCTTCGTGGAGTGACGCACAGTCGCTGGTGGATGCGTTTGGCGAGGCAGTCGATGGCTACAAAGTCGGGCTTGAGCTGTATTTCGGAGATGGAGAGAAGGTACTCGCCGAGCTCGAGAAACGAAACAAGCGAGTGTTTTTGGACGTCAAGCTGCACGATATTCCAAATACGGTCGCAGGTGCCTTGCGGTCGATCGCCAGACATCGCGTCGAAATGGTGAATGTACACGCTGCAGGCGGGCAAAGGATGTTGGAGGCAGCGCGCGACGCCGTGCAAAATGCCCCAGAGCCGCCTTTGTTGATTGCCGTCACGGTACTTACAAGTTTATCTGGACAAGACCTTTTGCAAATGGGGCTTGACATCGCGCCTGAACGGTTCGTCGTGAACTTGGTCGAGCTTGTCCGCCGGTGCGGACTCGACGGGGTGGTGGCGTCCGGAGCCGAGTTGGAAGCCATTTGCAGGGTTGCACCTGAGCCGTTCGAAGTCGTGGTACCTGGAACTCGTCCCAAGGGAGCGGACAAAAACGACCAGGTCCGTTCGATCACTCCGGGCGAGGCCATAGCCAAGGGCGCCTCACGCCTGGTGCTGGGGAGAGCGGTCACGCACGCTGCAGACAAACTGTCCGCCCTAAAACAGATTTGGGAAGAAATGACGTTCGCATAAAAGCCTACAAAAGCGCCCATTCAAAGCATGGTCCGGGCGGCGGTTTGGGCTGGCGAACGGGTAAGAAGGGGGAAATTCAGTGGAAAGTACTTGGCTCTTAGACAGCCCATCCCATTGTGCAGCGGCGATTGCCAAAGGACTGCTCCAGATTCGCGCCGTAGAACTCCGGCCTAGTGACCCGTTTACTTGGTCATCGGGGTGGAAGTCGCCCATCTACTGCGACAACCGGCTGATTTTAGGTTACACAGCCTTGTGGCGGCAAGTCATTCGCGGGTTTGAAGACGTCGTGAAGATGGCTTGTCCGGGGGTCAACTTGATTGCTGGGACAGCCACAGCAGGCATTCCACACGCGGCCGTACTGGCGGACCGGTTGGGCTTGCCAATGGCGTACGTCCGCAGCAGTGCCAAGGGTCACGGCAAGCAAAAGCGGGTGGAGGGAAGTATCTATTCAGGTGCTCGCGCCATCGTGATCGAAGACACGCTTTCGACGGGAGGCTCCTCCTTTAGCGCCGTGGAGGCGCTGCGGGACGAAGGGGTAGAGGTCTTGGCGGTAGCCACCATTTTCTCCTACGACTTTGACGTCGCCAAGGGGCGTGCCAGCGATGCCCAGGTGCCAGTTTACCGCTTGCTGGACTACCACACGCTCATTCGAGAAGCCGTGGCGATGGGGGCCGTATCGGATTCGGATGTCGATGCGCTCATGGCATGGCGGGATGCTCCTGACCGCTACGCAGCGCCAAACAGTTGAGGTTGTAAACCGGTGTGTTGGTCACGGTGAGTTGGCCAATGCGACACATGGACGAAATGAGGGCTGTTTCTGCGAGAACTTCGCAGTAACAGCCCTTTTGCATGAAAAATAAGTGCTTAAGCTTGGATAGGGGGATTCGGGTTGACATCCCAGGTTGAATTGGTGCGGGAAATGGTGCCGCCGACCATTACGCTGCCATCGGTGTCGATTTTGTACTCGTACAAGTCCAACGGGCGAGGCGCCGGCGAAGTCGGAGTCGGTACGCCGTAGATGTTGTACTGGCTTCCGTGGCAAGGGCAGAAAAACCACTCTTTGCCGCCGCCGTACTCGGGTGCAACCGATTTTCCGTTTTGAATCGAGCCGTTGACGTGGCAGCCTAAATGTGTGCAGGTGTGCGACATAATCATGAGTTTGCTCTGGTACGTAATAACATAGACGTCGTTCGGCTTGTCCTGGGAGTTCCACGCATCGTCGATGTGTTGCTGGAACGTGACGTGGGTGGGCAGTTTGTCGTTAAAATCCGACACCTTCCAGTTGGTCTTGGAAAAAGACCCGCTGCCTCCGCGGTGAATAGGGTCAAAAGCGCTGACAATCAGCGGAGAAACGACGGTGGCCCCCATGAATGCACCCGTGCCGCCTAAAACATAGGTCAAAAACTGCCGCCGGGTTAGGCCTTTCCGATTGGCATTGACGGAAGAACGGGTAGCAGACTCAGGCTGTTGCTGTGACTCTTTACCGCGATCCAATGGAGATTCCTCCTTACAGCTGACTACGGTCAACAAACCAATAGGCAAACTAACATATGAATAATTGCACCAACCGTATATTACCATGAATGGCTCTTAAGAAACCAAAAACAATTGTGGATAATTCCTGACAAAAAAACCGGTCCGGCACCGCGACGGCGTCCGGCCGGACCGACTGGAGAATTTGCGATTGATTTGCAGCTCCGATTGGTTTGCGTTATTTACAGCTTCGATGGATTTACGGCTTCGATGAAGTGGTTTCCCTTTATCTTTCGTATACCCAAACTTTTGCTTCGTATACGCTACCGTACAACCGACTCTAAACTCTCAGCCTTTATACCCAGCCGCGCCAGCGCATGGCCTCTGCGAAGGGCCTCATGCCGACCATGTACGCGGCCAGACGCGGAGACACGCTGTAGCGACGTGAAGTGTTGAGGATTTTCTGTACCGCCTCGACCATCATGGTCTCCATCTTTTCGTTCACTTCGGCCTCAGTCCAGTACCAGCCCTGGCTGTTTTGTACCCATTCAAAGTATGAGACGGTGACACCTCCGGCGTTCGCAAGAACGTCCGGCACCGTTAAGACGCCGTTTTGGTGGAGGATCTCATCTGCAGCCGGAGTCGTCGGGCCGTTGGCAGCTTCGACCACGATGGTGGCCTTGATGTCGCGCGCGTTCTCCGCCGTGATCTGGTTTTCGAGCGCTGCCGGAACCAATACGTCGCAAGGTTGAAGCAGAAACTCCTCGTTCGACAGGACGTTTTGGAAATTGGAGGTGACCATGCCGAAGGAATCGCGTTTGTCGAGCAGAGAAGGGATATCTAGCCCGTCGGCTTGATACAATCCTCCGTTGGCATCGCTGATTCCGACGACTTTGACTCCCATGCCGTGCAAAATGGAGGCTACGTTGCTGCCGACGTTGCCAAAGCCTTGGATGAGCACTCGCAAGTCTTGAAGTTTTTGATTGCGGGTGGCTGCCGCTTCGCGCATGGCAATCACGACTCCAAGGGCGGTCGCTTGTTCCCGGCCTTGGGAACCGCCGAGGACCAACGGTTTACCCGTAATGAAGTTTGGTGAATCGTATTCCCGTATGGTGCTGTACTCGTCGTACATCCATGCCATAATCTGTGCGTTTGTATAGACGTCGGGAGCCGGAATGTCCTTGGTCGGGCCCACAATCTGGCTGATGGCGCGGACGTAGCCGCGAGCGAGCCGCTCTTGTTCGGAGATGGACATCGAACGCGGGTCACAAATGATGCCGCCTTTGGCTCCACCGTACGGCAGTCCAAAGATGCCGCATTTAATGCTCATCCAAATGGAGAGTGCTTTGACTTCGTCTAAGGATACGTTGGGATGAAACCGGATGCCGCCTTTTGTCGGTCCGACCGCATCGTTGTGCTGGGCCCGAAACCCAGTAAATACTTCGACACTTCCATCATCCATGCGTACTGGAATCCGCACGGTCAGCACCCGGATGGGTTCCTTGAGCAATTCGTAGACAGTTTCCGAATAGCCTAGACGGGACAAGGCGTTGTGCACGGCCGATTGGGTGTTAAGAAGTACGTTATCTCCAGCAGCCGGCATGTTTGCGCCTACCGAAAGGCGTTTAGTGACCTGTGACACGATTCAAAGACTCCTCTCAAAGCACGTGTGTCATATTTACAAATCCCCGTTTCATAATAAAGCAGTCTGGGCAGGATGGAAAGTACAATCCTCTGGCAGGAGGTGAAGCGGTGTGGCGGTGGGAAACCAAGCCCAAGCGGATTTCTCGGCAATGGAAAAATTGCGTCTTTTCACCTCGTCGTGGGTGTTTCATTTGGTGGTCTCCGCCGTTGTCATGGCGATTGTGTTCGTCTACCCGCCAGACCTCTTCTCAGGGGATACCGATACGGCCAGAAACTACCTCAATACGATCGTTTCGTCGTTGTCGACGATCTTAGCTTTATGTATATCCATAATCCTGGTCGCCATTCAATTGACTTCAAGTAACTACACCCACCGCGTCCTGGATTTTTTCATCCGTTTGCCTTACAACGCCTCTTTGTTCTTATTTTACTTGGTCACCATTATGCATAGCTTTGTCTTGATGGCCAAGATTCGCGATCCGTTGAACGACCCGTTGCCCGAGTCGCTGCGCCCGGAGATGAGTGCCGATTTGGTGCTGGTGTTCATCTGCTTTGTGAGCTTGCTTCTGTACATGTACGCAGTGTTTCAACTGCTTAAACCCGATCGCATCATCGATTTGGTTTTGCGGGACTACACGCGTGCGTTTGCCCGTGGAAAGTGGCAGGCTGCCTTAGCTAACGTGGAACAGATCTGTGACATTGCCAAACGCGCGGCTTCGGTGAGCGACTCGGCGACCGGGTCGCGCTGCATCGAGGCCATGCTGTTGATTGGATCGCGTTTGCCCATCCCAGAGAGCCCGGAAGACCCGCTGCACAAAGTCCACCAGAGCTTGGTCGATCAGTGGGTAGAGATTGTCGGCGTTTCCGTGAAGGAAAAGGAAACGGGTCTGCTGTACTCGGCATTGCAGGCCTTGCACGACCAGGCTGTTTTCTACATTGAAGGGGAGGCGTGGACAGCCGCCGAACCCGTGGTCAAGGCGTACCGCCACCTGGTGTTCAGTCACTTGTTAGCCGAAGGTCAGGTGTTTTATGTGGAAACTGTGGCCCAGCGCCTGTACAACCTGGCCGCATGCGCCATTAAAATCAGTCCGCGAGGAAGGGTTTTTTGTCTGAGAACGTGGCAGGTTTTGCGCGGCATCGGTGAAAACGTGTTTGCGATGCAGCCTGCTGCCGCCATCACGTTGATGGAAAGCTTTCTCATGGAGCAGGTATTGGCGCAGACCATGGAGCTGTTTGAGTCTGCGGAGGAGCGCCGCAAGGCGACGGTCATCTACTTTGAACTGTGGAAGGCCTGTTTCTACCGGGCAACGATCCGGGATGCCGCGCGCTGGGCTCTGTGGTGGCAAGACGAGATTCAGGTCGAATCGGTCATGAACAACGGTCAAAAGCTGGCCGTACTCGTCAGTTTGCACATGGGACGCAAGGACATTGCCCACACATTGAGCCACATGTGGGGGCTGGAACTGGAGCAAATCCAAAACGGCGGTCTGCCCTTTGAATTTCACGACAACCGCCTTGAGTTGTTTGACGGATGGCCCTGGCGCAGCAGCGTGCCCACCGGCAGTGTTTGACCATCTTGCTGCGGTCTTGCTCAGGATCTTGCTGCAGGCACAGCGCGCATCACGTGGCGGACCGGGCGCGAAGGAGCGGTTCGATGAGGCTGCGGTCCGGTGTGACGTAAAGCGTTTGGTACCCTTCGTACAGGACGTGCCCTGGCCGGGAACCATTGGGTTTCCAAACGTTCTTGGCTTGTGTGTAGTCGACGGCTACGTTGGCAGAGTCCCTCGCCTTACTGAAGTAGACTGCGAGCAGCGCGGCCTCAAACAGGGTCGATTCCGGGACGGTTTTTCGCTGTGCGCTGATGACTACATGCGATCCCGGCTGGTCTTTCACGTGCATCCAAATGTCTGTCGGCTGTGCCATGCGCAGAGACAGGCGGTCGTTTTGCACGTTGTTGCGCCCAATTCTTATCAGGAACCCGTCGTGCGAAGTGTACGCGTCAGGCTGCCCAGCCCCGGTTTTTTTGGGCGGGGCTTTTTTTCGCGTGCGTTCTGGGGCGATAAACCCTTGCTGTTCGAGTTCCTGCCGGATGGCCTCGAGGTTTTCTGCCGAAGCCCCATGCAGGTGCATTAGAGTTTCCTCCAGGTACTGAAGGTCTGCTTGTGCCTGCTCGATTTCCCGCTTTGCAATTTGTACCGCCCGCTTGTGTTTGCTGCCCTGTTTGAAGTAACGCTGCGCGTTCTCCATCGGAGTTAAAGCCGCGTCCAATTCAATAACGAGGTCTTTGTCTTGATCGTAAAAGTTAGGAAGAACAGCTTGGGTCATGCCTTTGGACAGGGTATGCCCGAAAGCTGTCAACAGTTCGCCTTTAATGCGCCACTGCTCGTGATGGGCCGCTTCTTCTTGCATCTCGAAAAGCTTGACCAGCTTGCCGCGAAGTTTGTCGACGTCGTTTTCGATGGCCTGCGTCAAGGACATGGCCCGGTTGGACAGGGTGGTTTCCACGCGCACCTGCGCGTACACCTGCTCCAACGCTTCATCCAGGGTCGGAACCGCGGAATAGGAAGCGTAGGATGTCAAGAAAAAAGGAGCTGCCGCTGCAGCGCGCCCGAGTTCATCGCGGCCAATGGACGGACCCTCGGTTTGATTCAAGGCGGCCTCAAACACGTTGTAAAGCGCGTTTGAAAAGCGGGTGCCGAATTCCTCGTCTTGGGGGTCCTTGCCTGTGCGAAACAAAACCTCTTGTGCGGTTACCGGGCCTGCGCCCTCAATTTTTTGCGCGATGACAGACAATCGGCGTTTGGGCGCTGCGCTTTGCAGGTCTCTTTGCAATTCCCCGGAAGCGTCGGCGTCTTCCCTGAGAGTGCGTGCACTGTGTTTGTTTTGTCCCGGAGCCTTTTCATACGCCCTTCCTGGCAGAATGGGCCGCACCCGGCTCATGGTCTCGGGAACGTGAACGATACTGTCGAGGACCTTGTCCGGCTTCCCGTTCAAATCTGCCGTGCACAAGATGAGGTTGCTGTGTTTGCCCATCATTTCCAATACCAAGACGTAATTCACCCGGTCACCGAGCTCGTTGACGTTTTCCACGACGACTTCCAAGGCGCGGTCCAACCCCTGTTGGCGGATCTCGACAATCCGCCCTCCTTCCAGGAACTTGCGCAGGCGCATACAAAAGACGGGGGGTTCCCCAGGGTTTGCAGGCCGCGTCGTTCCCAACACGTAAGCTCGTGCAAACGACCTGTGTGCAGACAACAGCCAGCGGACGCTGCCTTGCCGGGTCCGCAGCGTCATGACGATTTCCCGTTCAGCGGGTTGGTGGATTTTGTCGATGCGGGCGCGGTCAAAACGATTTCCCCACCCGGTTACAAGAACTCGTAAAGTCAATCCGTCCACCGTAACCCCTCCCTTTCGGTTCAGTATAACGAGTCGGCGCCGCGGCGGCAACGACCGGGCCGTCCAGACGCCTTGCACGCCCGTCCGATGAGGGGGATTTCAGGCCGTGCAGGTAGGCGTTCGGACATGTTTGGCAGCGTACAAGCATAGACATTACGAGACAAGTTGTTAAAGGGGTGGCTCCAGTGGAGAAAAACTGGCATTCGCTGGCCGTAAAAGACTGCATGCAGCTGCTTGAGTCCGCACCGGACGGACTCAAGCAGGAAGAGGTCGAAGACCGTCGGAAAAAATACGGGGCAAACTTGCTTGCCGAGGGAACGAAAGTCTCCCTTTTAACGGTCTTTTTCAATCAATTCCGCGACTTCATGATCATCGTGCTGCTCGCGGCGACGCTGATTTCCGGGTTGTTGGGTGAGTTTTCGGACGCCATCACGATCATTGCCATCATCATCCTGAACGGAGTTCTCGGATTTATCCAGGAAGTTCGGGCAGAGCGCTCTTTGGCCGCGCTCAAGGAACTGACTGCCCCGATGGCGAGAGTGCGGCGGGCAGGCCGGGTAGAGTCGATTCCCGCACGGGACCTGGTTCCTGGAGACATCATTCTCTTGGAAGGCGGCGACCGGGTTCCCGCTGACGGACGCGTGGTGGAGTCCTTCGGATTGGACGCGGAGGAGTCCTCTTTGACAGGCGAATCCCTCCCTGTGAGTAAACAGGCCAACTTGTACATTGACCCAACGGCAAGTCTTGGCGACCGCAAGAACATGGTGTACATGGGGACGCTGATTACCCGCGGAAAAGCGGAAGTGTTGGTGACCGAGACGGGTATGAGCACGCAGATGGGGAAAATTGCCGACCTGATGCAGCAGTCCGAAGACACGCTGACGCCGTTGCAAAGGCGGTTGGACCAGTTGGGCAAGGTCTTGGTATGGGTGGCGCTTGCCATTACGGTCCTCGTCGTCATCACAGGCGTCTTGCACGGGCAAGACGTTTACCAAATGTTCCTTGCAGGGGTCAGCTTGGCTGTCGCCGCCATACCGGAGGGTCTTCCAGCCATCGTGACGATCGCGTTGGCCCTTGGGGTGCAGCGCATGATCAAACGCAATGCCATCGTCCGCAAACTGCCATCGGTGGAAACCCTCGGTTGTGCGACGATGGTGTGCTCGGATAAAACCGGGACCCTCACTCAAAACCGGATGACGGTGCAGCGCGTGTGGGTCGACGGCGAATGGTTCAAAGTCACTGGGACTGGATACAACCCGGTCGGAGAGTTTGTCTTGGACAATCAACCGATTAAGCCGTTGCGCAGGGCGGGCTTAAAGACTTTAATGGAGGTCGCGGCCAGCTGCAACAACGCGGTGATGAAGCTGACTCAGGCCGACGACAGCGAAAGCTGGGAGGTCAGCGGCGACCCTACCGAAGGCGCTTTGCTCGTCATGGCTAAAAAGGCCGGCATCGAGAACCCGGATGCAGAATTCGAGCGGATCGACGAGATCCCGTTCGACTCCGACCGGAAGTTGATGTCCGTTTTGGTTCACAAGGGCGAAGAAGTGTTCCTGTTTACCAAAGGAGCTCCGGACGTGCTGCTCGAGCGCTCCTCGCTGGTTTTGACGAACGGGCGGGAAGAACCCATTTCGTCTTCCCTCAAAAAGCGGGTGCTTCAGGCGAACCAGCAAATGGCTTCCCAGGCGCTGCGTAACCTCGCCTTTGGCTACCGCCGGTTTAAAAGCGTCGAAGCGGCGAAAGCCGAACGCAATCCCGAGCAAGGACTGTGCTTTGTCGGATTGACTGGGATGATGGATCCGCCTCGCGAAGAGGTGTTCGGCGCCATTCAAAAGTGTCACAGGGCGGGCATTCGCACGGTGATGATTACGGGAGACCACCAAGACACTGCGACCGCGATTGCCCGACAGCTTGAAATTTTACCGGAGAACGGGGCGGCGATGACGGGTGCGGAACTCGATGCCATCAGCGATGAAGAATTGGCGGATCGCGTCGCGAACGTGTTCGTGTACGCCAGGGTTTCTCCGGAACACAAACTGCGCATTGTCCGCGCGCTGCAGTCCCAAGGCGAAATTGTCGCCATGACCGGAGACGGGGTCAACGATGCGCCGGCGATTAAACAGGCAGACATCGGGATCGCGATGGGCATGAACGGCACAGACGTCGCTAAAGAGGCCTCGGCTTTAATCCTTGCAGACGACAACTTTGCCACCATTGTGGCGGCTGTCGAAGAAGGCCGCGGCATCTACGACAACATCAAGAAGTTCATTCGGTACTTGCTGGCAAGCAACGTCGGTGAAATTGTGACGATGTTTTTGGCGATGCTGGCGGGCTTGCCGTTGCCGCTGCTGCCCATTCAAATCCTATGGGTGAACCTGGTGACCGATGGATTGCCGGCTATCGCACTTGGGGTCGACCCAGCGGAAAAGGACATCATGGACCGGCCGCCGCGAAACGTCAACGAAGGCATTTTTGCTAAAGGGTTTTCGGTCAAAATCCTAAGCCGGGGAGTTTTGATTGGTTTGGTAACGCTGGCCGTGTTTCTGTGGTCGCTTAAAAGCTCGCCTGGCAACCTGGCCAAAGCGCAAACCATGGCTTATGCCACTTTGACCATGGCGCAGCTGGTGTTAGTGTTTGACAGCCGTTCCCTTGAAGGAGGCATCTTGCGCCGCAATTTCTTTGAAAACAAGTGGCTGCTTTTGGCCGTGTTTTCCTCCGTGGCCTTGTTTGTCCTCACAATCTACGTACCGGGGGTGGCCTCGGCGTTTAAGACCGTGCCGCTGAACCTCCCAGACTGGATTTTGGTCCTCGTGGCGGCAGCGTTTCCGACCTTCGCTTTATCTGCGCGCCGCGCTGGCCGCAAGGCGCTTCGCCCAAAACCGGCGGTGCGCTGAGGGGACCATCGACTGACGGCGGTCGACTGACGGTGGGAGGCGGTCAACCAGATTCACGGCCCTTTCCTTCCTTTTCGTTACCGCTCCTTTCCTTCCTTTTCGTTACCGCCATATGTCCATTCTTGATTGCGAACCGGCACTGTCCGGCAGGCGGGCTGTCCTTTGGCGCATCGCGAGATGCGCCAAAGCCAGCTCGCCTTGTTTTTGTCTTTACCGCTTCTTTGTCGGGAGTGCGGTTTTAAAACGATTTGAAATGCGATTTGAAATGCGAATGAGGGAGTACGAGCCAGTAAGCGCAAGCAACGGGGAGATAGCGAAAGAATGAGACAGCTAACTTGTACTTGTCGCCCTTGTTAGAGTAGAATAGAGTCACGTTTGGAGGGCTTCCGGAATGGCTTGTAATAGTATGACTGGATTCGGTCAGGCTGTGCACAGTGGCAACCGCATGCGGGTGAAAGTCGAAATTCGTTGCGTCAACCACCGGTTTGCCGAATTCAATGTGAGGATGCCTAGGGAGTTGTTCGCGCTCGAGGAAGAGGTCCGGGCGGTTTTGGGACAGTACATCGCTCGTGGCCGCGCCGATCTATACTTGTCGGCAGAACAAGAAGCCTTGGCCAGTAAAGAGGCAATTGTGGATTGGCCGCTGTTTGATCGGTTGCTGGAAGCTGAAACCACGGCGCGGAACAAGTACCCTGACCTGCCTGTGGCTCCCGCTTCATTGGGCCAGTGGCTGGGGTACCCGGGTGTGATAGAAGTGTCAAACTCCTCTTATGACCTCGAATCCATTCGAACGGTTGCTTTGACCGCAGTTCACCAAGCTTGCAGCGAGTTGGCGGCCATGCGTTCCCGGGAAGGGGAGCGACTGAGCCAGGACATGCTGGCCAAGTGTAAGGGTTTGGCGGTCGTGGTTGCCTCCATGGCCCAACGCGCTCCCGAAGCTCTGTCGGCTTATCGGGAACGGGTCGCGTCCAGGATTGGAGATTTGGGCGTGGCGCTGGATGAGGGGCGCGTTCTGGCTGAGATTGCCCTGATGGCGGAGAGAATCGGCATCGACGAAGAATTGGTAAGACTTCAAAGTCACTTGGCGGAACTCGAAAAAACCTTGGTTCAGGCTAGCCCGATTGGCAGGCGGTTGGACTTTATCATTCAGGAAATGCATCGCGAGGTAAATACAATCGGTTCCAAGTCAGCGGACCTCTTGCTGTCCAAAGCCGTGGTTGACGCAAAAACCATTGTGGAACAACTGCGGGAGCAGGCGCAAAACATAGAGTGAACGGCTGGCGTTTATGCACAAGGGGGGCGAAACCTTGACCATTAAGTTGATTAATATCGGGTTCGGAAACATCGTGTCGGCGAATCGCATCATTTCGATTGTGAGTCCAGAATCGGCACCTATCAAAAGAATCATCCAAGAAGCCCGCGACCGGGGCATGCTTATTGACGCGACTTATGGAAGGCGGACGCGAGCCGTAATTATCACCGATTCCGATCACGTCATTTTATCGGCCGTACAGCCTGAAACGGTCGCGCACAGGCTGACAGCCAAAGACCAAATCATTGAGGACGAGGAATGAGTCGGGTGTCTAGGCAATCTGGAATTTTGTTTGTACTCAGCGGACCCTCTGGTGCTGGAAAAGGCACGGTCTGCCAAGCCTTGATGAAACAAATGCCGCAATTGTGCCTATCCATTTCTATGACTACGCGTGCTCCGCGTTTAGGGGAGAAGGATGGCGTGAATTACTTCTTCCGGACGAAAGAAGAGTTCAAGTCCATGATGGAGCACGGGGAGTTGTTGGAATGGGCGAACGTCTACGACAATTACTATGGGACGCCTCGCAAGTTTGTGGAGTCAAAGCTGCAGGAGGGTATCGATGTCCTGTTGGAAATTGACATACAGGGTGCGATGCAGGTCAAAAAGCACTACCCGTCCGGAGTGTTTTTGTTCCTGATTCCGCCGTCGGCTACAGAGCTTCAAGCGCGGATTTTGGGGCGGGGCACGGAGACCGACGAGTCGTTTAAACAGCGCTTTGGCGCGGCGCGATATGAATTGGCCATGATGAATCAGTACGACTACGTCGTGGTCAACGACGTCGTCGATGCCGCATCTGAGCGCATTCAAGCCATCGTAACCGCGGAACACTGCAATGTGTCGCGGAATTTGTACCTGCTTACCGAATGGTGAGCGGGTTTGAAAATGAGCCGCAAGGTATATGCTGTGAGTGAAAGTGAGGGGTTTTAACATGCTTTATCCATCCATTGACAAGCTGATGCAGTTGGTTGACAGCAAATACGCGCTGGTGATTATGGCTTCGAGACGGGCTCGGCAGTTGCAGGAAAAGAGTTTGGGACAGCCCGGCTCGTCGACGACGAAGAACGTTTCCCGTGCGCTGTGGGAAGTTGACCGCGGGAAGGTTCACTATGTGCGCAAGCGCGAAAGCGTGAAGTAAGGAATACACAGTGTCTTGCAGAACAGCCGGCCGGTTGTTCTGTTTTCACGTTAAAGGGGGAGCAGGGCGGTGGAGAAACCAACGGTTGTGGTGGGTGTCAGCGGCGGAATTGCCGCGTACAAGGCAGCCACCTTATGCAGCTTACTGAACAAACAGGGGTATGAAGTGCGGGTTCTCATGACGGAACACGCCACACGGTTTATTCAGCCTTTGACCTTTCAGTCTCTTACCAAGCACCCGGTGATTGTCGATACTTTTGCAGAACCCGACCCGTCCGAAATTGCCCACATTGCAGTCGCCGATGCGGCAAGCGCGTATGTGATTGCCCCGGCAACGGCCAACGTATTGGGCAAACTGGCCCACGGCCTGGCAGACGACATGGTGACGACCACGGCACTGGCCGTACAAGCCCCGCTCATTGTGGCGCCTGCCATGAATGTGCACATGTACGAGCATCCTGCCGTTCAGGAGAACCTTCAGGTGTTGCGGGAGCGCGGCGCGATTATCGTCGACCCGGGCAGCGGATTGTTAGCCTGCGGGTATACCGGAACAGGGCGGTTGGCAGAACCGGAAGACATTGTGCGGGTCGTTGAAGCGGTTCTCAAGCGCCGACGCGACCTTGCAGGACAGACCGTGGTGGTCACCGCCGGCCCGACTATCGAAGACATCGACCCGGTTCGCTACCTATCCAATGCGTCCTCCGGGAAAATGGGTTACGCCATTGCACAGGCTGCATCCAATCGGGGGGCCAAGGTTCGCTTGTTGTCGGGTCCGGTCGCATTGAAGCCCGTCCCTGGGGTAGAAATGACCTATGTGCGCTCGACCCAAGATTTGTTGGAGGCTGCCCTGCAGGCGATGTCCGCGGCCGACGTGTTTATCAGTGCGGCGGCACCCGCTGATTTCCGTCCGGCATCCAAACTGGATCACAAATGGAAGAAATCGCAAGGCGTGCCTGTTCTGACCCTGGAGTCGACTCCCGATGTATTGGCGGCCGTGTCCGAACGCAAAAAGTCGGGTCAGACGCTGGTTGGTTTTGCGGCGGAAACGAACCAAGCTGTGGAGAACGGGCGCGAAAAGCTGAACCGCAAAAACCTCGACTTGGTCGTGGTCAACGACGTCAGCGAACCGGGTTCCGGTTTTGCCGTGGATACCAACAAGGTGGTTTTGGTCGGGAAAGACCAGTCGCAGGCTTTGCCACTGATGAGCAAATCGGAAGTCGCCGACCTGATTCTGGACGAAGTGTTGCGTATCCGCGCCAGGCAAGGTTCCCAGGGGGATGTATCGAAACAAAGGACTCCAAAAGAAGGGTTCGGGAATGACGGGTCTCTAGAAGAAAGGTTCTCGAAACAAAGGACTCCAAAAGAAGGGTTGTCTTCCGGCGGAGGGCAAACGCCATGAGCTTTGTAAGCGGGTCGGACAGACTCGTTGCGCAAGTTGTCGTGGACGTCCCCAGTAAAGCCGTCAACCGGCTGTTTGACTACGAAGTCCCGCCACGGCTTGAGCCCTGCATTCGCAAGGGGCATCGGGTCTATGTTTCGTTTGGCAAACAGTACTGCCAAGCCTACGTGGTCAATCTCTACCGGCAAACGGACAGTCAGGCAGCAGCGCGGGAATCTGGGGCGAAGGAACACGGGGACCCACGCGAACTGTTGTCCATGAGCGTTTTACAAGGCAGTTCTTCGGCTCGTAGAGCCTCGGCTAGAGCCTCGGCCCATGCAACTTCGCGCACGCTAAAACCAGTGTTGGCTCTGCTCGGGGACGGACCGGCACTGACCGAAGAAATGCTCCAGTTGTCGAAGTGGTTGTGCCACCGCACCGTGTGCACTCAGCTTGAGGCGATTTCGGCCTTGCTTCCCAGCGCTTTTCGCGTGCACAGCGTCCATCGCTTCAGGGCCGCGGTGAACGTTGCCGACGGTGTCGGCGACGAAAAAGACGAGGTGATTGCAGCACAAGCGAGTTCGGTGGAACACACGGCCTCCAACTTTCCGTCCGAACAGCTTGAACCGGGTTCTCTGCTTTCTTCAATTTATCGTGCCTTGAAAACGAGGACGAAGACCTTGCCTCAGCTGATGCAGCAGTTTGGCCCGGAAGCCGCGCTGGGGCTTGAACAACTGTTGGCTTTAGGTTTGGCGCAGGAAGTGATTGCCCTCAAGGACGAAGTGCAGGCCAAAATGGAGTGGTTGCTGCTAGCAGCAGTGGACGAGCCACAGTTAAAGGCAGCGCATCAGCAGCGGCAAAAGCGCGCTCCAAAGCAGGCACAACTCCTGGAAAAAATGATTGAACAAAGCAGTTGGCCGCTTTCCGCATTAGGTATGACAGCATCAGACAGTTCTGTGCAAGCCTTGGTGAGGCAAGGGCTGGTACGGCTCTTGTCGAAAGAAGCGCACCGTTCCCCGTCAAGCGCCTTGGTCGAAGAAACCTCCACGGCACCACACGAGTTAACCTCATTTCAAGAACGCGCCGACGAAGCCATTAAATCTGCTTTGGACGCTCGCCAGGCGCAGCAGGTTCTGTTGTTTGGGGTCACAGGCAGCGGTAAAACCGAAGTATATCTCAGGGCCATGAAGCACTGCCTGGACAACGGCGGGAACGCCATTATGCTGGTTCCGGAGATCGCGTTGACGCCACAGGTGGTCGGACGATTTACGGCCAGGTTCAAAAACCTGGTGGCGGTTTTACATTCAGGGTTGTCCGACGGCGAAAAGCGGGACGAATGGATGCGCATGCGCAAGGGCGAGGCTCGAATTGCCATTGGTGCCCGTTCGGCGGTTTTTGCGCCGCTTGAGAACGTGAGGCTGTTGATTGTCGACGAGGAACACGAACCTTCGTACAAACAGGAGGACAGTCCCCGCTACGATGCCCGGGAAGTGGCTTGGTGGCGCGCTCGTTACGCCAACGGCGTGGTCGTGTACGGATCGGCCACACCCTCTCTCGAATCCATGCACCGCGTGGAAACCGGTCAGGCCCGTTTGGTCAACTTGCCCTTTCGCGTTCACAACCGTCCTTTGCCTCCTGCGGAAGTGGTCGATATGCGGGAGGAGTTGCGGCACGGCAACCGCGGTTTGTTCAGCCAAGCGATGGTGGAAGGACTCGAAGGCGCCGTCAACAACGGGCATCAAGCTCTGCTGTTTCTCAACCGCCGCGGCTATGCTGCAGCCGTCCTTTGCCGAAGCTGCGGTGAAACCATGCAGTGCCCGCACTGCGACATCTCGCTGACGTTGCACAAGACGCAAAGGAACGAGTGGTTGGAGTGCCATTACTGCGGTTTCAGGGCGCCAGTGCCTTCAACTTGCCCCCATTGCCATGAACCGGCTATGCGGGCTTTCGGGATCGGAACCGAACAGGTGGAACGCGCCGTTTTGGAGCACTGGCCGAACTGGCGCGTGCTGCGCATGGATGTGGACACGACTCGCCGCAAGGGGTCTCATCAACAGGTCATCCAGAGTTTTCTCAACGGCGAAGCCGACATCTTGCTGGGCACGCAGATGATTGCCAAAGGACTCGACTTCCCGAATGTCGCATTTGTCGGGGTGATTGCGGCAGACACCATGCTAACCGTTCCGGACTACCGTTCTGCAGAGCGGACGTTCAACCTGTTGACCCAGGTGAGCGGGCGGGCAGGGCGCGCGCAGGTAATGGGGAAAAGCGTTATTCAAACTTATCAGCCGGGCCACTATTCCGTTGTCAGTGCCGCCAACCACGACTACAATTCATTTTATCAACGAGAGAGGAGCGTGCGCGAAGCCTTTCGCTACCCTCCGTTTTGTGAGCTTGCAGTGTTCGTCGCGACCCACAAGCACGAGTCGTATGCGAAGGGCGCGGCATCCCGGTTTGAACGCGAGCTCAGGAGGCAGATGCAAGAGGACGTCACCATCCTGTCAGCTGCCCCGTCGGGGGTCGCTCGCGTCGAAGATCATTACCGGTTTCAAGTTGTGGTAAAGTATTCACGATGGGATGCGGTTCGCACTCCCATCGTTGCTGCGTACGAATTGGTCTCAGAAAGAATGCGCCGATTGAACGGCTACTGCACGCTCGACGTAGGAGCGGGCCGCATATAGTTTGCAGCGTTTGAGACAAGGGACAAGACAAGGTGCACTCATTGCAGTGGAATTTATCGAAGTCAAATTTATCGAAATAAAATCCTTGCAAGTAGCGCAGGTACATCCGGAGCGCACCAGTGGTACATCTGGGAAAGGAAGTGTTTTGATGTCGATTCGCATTATTCGCACAGGGGATGACCCGGTTCTTCGCCAGAGGGCCAAACCAGTGCCGCTGATTAACAAAGCCATTGAAAAACTCTTGGATGACATGGCCGAAACCATGTACGATGCGGACGGAATTGGATTGGCCGCCGTGCAAGTGGGAGTCGCAAAACGCATCATTGTAGTCGACGTCGGTTCAGGCTTGTACGAATTGGTGAATCCAGAGATTGTCGAGAAAAGCGGAGGCACTCAGGTGGCCTCGGAAGGCTGCCTGTCCTTGCCCGGCATTCGAGGCGACGTCCCTCGCTCGGTCAACGTTACAGTCCGGGGGTTGAACCGCCAAGGAGAAGAGGTGGAAATCAAGGCTTCGGACCTGTTGGCTCGCGCCTTTCAACACGAGATTGACCACCTCGACGGAATTTTGTTTACCGATTACCTCAAGCCATCGGAAATTGTCCGGGTGAGCGAGCGGGAGACCAGGCAGAGATGAGTCATGCCGTATCTGTGTTGTTCATGGGAACTCCCGATTTCGCAGTTCCTAGCCTCGAGGCCTTAGTCAACGCTGGCTATCCCACGACGGTGGTGACGCAGCCAGACCGTGAAGTGGGACGCAAAAAGGTTTTGACGCCGCCTGTGGTCAAGCAGGCCGCGCAAAAGCTCGGGCTCGAGGTGCTTCAACCCGAGAAGGTCGGGGCTCAAGCCGTGTTGGAGAAAATCGCGGAGCTTGGGCCCTCCGTGGCGATCACGGCCGCTTACGGTCAGATTTTGCCTCAGCGCTTGCTCGATTTGTTTCCGTTTGGCGTTTTAAACATTCATGCCTCCTTGCTGCCGCGCTGGCGAGGAGCGGCACCGATTCAACGCGCCATCATGGCCGGCGACGAAACGACCGGAGTCACCCTGATGAAAACCGTGTTGGCGCTTGACGCCGGCCCCGTTTTAGGCGCGGAGAAAGTCGCGATTGAACCGGACGACGACACGGGAACACTGCACGACAAGTTGGCGCAGGCAGGAGCTGATTTACTCGTTCGCCTGTTGCCTCAGTACTTGGCCGGGGAGTTGATTCCCGTCGAACAGGAGACCACGGGCATTACATACGCTCATCGGATCGGGCGCGAAGACGAATTCGTCAACTGGGGCCAAGACGCGCGTACCGTGTACAACCAGCTGCGGGCTCTTTCACCCGCCCCTGGCGCGAGTACCGTCTACCGCGGTCAGACGCTGAAGATCTGGTCGAGCAAACCGGCTGCAGACGAGGCAGGCGGCGCTTCAAACGTTTTGGCTGGAACGGCGGTCCTGCAAGATGGCAAGGTATTGGTTCGCTGTAACGACGGGTTTGTTGAGCTGCTCGAGCTGCAACCGTCCGGGAAGCGCAAAATGGTGGCTTCGGACTGGCTGCGCGGAGTGAAAGAAAGGACCATTCAATTTGACAGCAGGGACTCACACCATGACAAGCTCTCCTAGGCACGTGGCTTACCGGGCGTTGACGGCTGTGGAACAAGGCGGCGCATTCACCAACTTGGTGCTGCAAAAAGCCTTGCAACAGTCTGGCCTGGACCCGCGCAACAAGGCGCTTGCCACCGAAATTGTGTATGGAACGATTCAGCGCAAGCGTTCATTGGACGCTCTTTTGACCTTGTACCTGCGGCGGCCGTTGGCTGAGTTGGATCCCCAAATTTTGACCATATTGAGAATGACTGCGTACCAGCTCGGGTTTCTCGATCGCATTCCTGCGTATGCGGCGATTCACGATGCTGTCGAGTTGACCAAACAGGTGCAGCCCCGAGCAGCCGGCTTGGTCAACGGAGTGCTGAGGTCTTTTGACAGGGACCCGAAAAGCGCCGAACAGCGCTTGGAAGCGCTGGCCCAAAAGCTCACCGGGTTTGCGGACCGCATGGGCGTCCAGCACTCGTATCCGACCTGGCTGGTTCAAGCGCTCGCCGATGTGTACGGCCAGGCCAGGACCGTAAACATCCTCGAGGCGTGCAACCGCCGCGCTCACTTGTCGGTGCGCGTCAACACACTGAAAGAAAATCGGGAGCACTTGCTCGACACCTTAGCGAACGAGTTTCCCGGAGGTGCGGAAGCTTCGCCTGTGTCCCCGGTGGGCATCCGGCTGAACCGGGGGTTGGATGTCGAGCAATGGCCCTTGTACCAGACAGGCGCCGTCTCCGTTCAAGACGAAGGGGCAATGCTGATTGCACCGTTGTTTGGAACGCTTGCGCCCGGTGCGAAAGTGTTGGACATGTGCGCTGCTCCAGGTTCCAAGACCACTCACATCGCACAAATGCAGCGCGACATGGGCCAGGTGGTGGCGGTGGACATCCACGAACACAAGCTGCGGCTCCTCGAGAAGGCGGCGAAGCGGTTGGGACTGGGCAGTATCTCGACCTTGGCGATGGACGCCCGAGACTTGGACGACGACCCAAAACACTTGGCATCCTACGATGCGGTGTTGTTGGACGCCCCGTGCACCGGGTTTGGCGTGCTCAGGCACAGGCCGGACATCCGCTGGCGCCGAACCCCGTCTGATGTGGCATCACTGCAGGACCTGCAAGTCGAGTTGCTGCGCACGGCGGCGCGCGTGGTTCGTCCCTTGGGTACCATTGTCTATTCGACGTGCACGCTGCTGCCTGAAGAAAATGAACAAGTTGTCCAAACCGTCGCTGCGGATGAGAACTTGCAGCTTGTCGTAGAGGACATCCGGCCTTACCTGCCCGAAGCGGTCCGGAGCTACGCCCTCGAAGGCGGTATCGGATTGACCCTGACGCCGGAGTTGTTCCAAACGGACGGATTTTATATGGCGAGATTAAGGAAAAAGGGGTAACTTTGATGCAGCATTTGTACAATTTTCGCATGAGCGAGTTGGAACAGTGGTTTTCTACCCTGGGACAGCCCAAATTTCGCGCCAAACAGGTGTTTGAATGGCTGTATCAAAAGCGGGTGAGTTCCATCGACGAGATGACCAACCTGCCTAAGGCGCTGCGTCAACAGCTCAAAGAGGCCTCCGCGCTCACGACCTCTCGCGAACTTACTCACCAGGTCTCAAAGGTGGACGGCACCGTCAAGTTTTTGTTGGGTTGGCCAGACCATGTCACGGTCGAAACGGTGTTGATGCCTCACGATTACGGCAACAGCGTGTGCGTATCGACGCAAGTGGGGTGCAAAATGGGCTGTACGTTTTGCGCATCGACACTCGGAGGGATGATCCGTCAGATGACGGCAGGGGAAATGGTGGAGCAGTTGCTGTACAGTCAACGCATGCTGGACGAAAAAGAACAGCGCGTCTCGTCGGTGGTGCTGATGGGATCCGGCGAACCGATGGACAACTTCGACGAAGCGATGAAGTTTATTGACATTATCAACGATCCAAATGGATTGAACATTGGCCAGCGGCATATTACCATTTCAACAGTAGGTCTCGTACCGGGAATTATCCGCTTGGCAGACGACGGGCGGCCCATCACCTTAGCGGTTTCACTTCATGCCGCGAACGATGAGCTGCGATCGTCCATGATGCCGGTCAACAAGGCTTATCCGATTGCGAAACTGATGGACGCATGCCGGTATTACGTCGAAAAGACGGGCCGCCGCATCAGCTTTGAATACGCCTTGGTCGGCGGAAAAAACGACAGTTTGGAGCATGCCAGACAACTGGCCCGCGTGCTTAAAGGCCTGCCCAGCCATGTCAACCTCATTCCGGTCAACTACGTTCCTGAACGCAACTATACCAGGACGGGACAGGATGAAATCCAGGCGTTTCTGGAGGAACTCAGGCGGCTTGGCGTCAACGCCACTATACGCCGGGAAATGGGACACGACATTTCCGCGGCTTGCGGCCAGCTGCGCGCTGAACACGCCGGTTTGGTATAACAAAGGTGTGCGCGGTATTTCGTGGGAGAGGTGGAAACTATGCTGTATGCCGCAAAGTCTCATATCGGACTGGTGCGTCAAAGTAATGAAGACGGGTTTGCTGTCCGTTCCGAGTTTCAACCGCTAAAGCTCGTTGTGGTTGCCGATGGCATGGGCGGGGCGTCCGCCGGGGAAGTTGCCAGCAAAATGGCCGTGGACTCCGTATGTCGTTTTGTCGAGGTGAAGCTGCCTGGCTACGACGGGGATCAGACTGAATTGCTGCGCGAAGCGGTCTACGTGGCGAATCGAGAGGTCTGGCAGGCTTCTCAAAACACCGAAGACTACGAGGGAATGGGCACGACATTGGTGGCGGCCCTGTTTGACCAAAGCAAGGTGATTTTTGCCAACGTCGGGGACAGCCGGGGATACTTGTTTCAATCGAACCAACTCAAGCAAATTACCCGGGACCATTCGCTAGTCGCCGAACTAGTGCGAAGGGGCCAATTGACAGAGGAGGAAGCCCTGCACCACCCGCAACGGAACATTGTGACGCGGTCGCTTGGCACCTCTGCGTCCAGTCACCCCGATGTCGCTGTCGTGAATTGGCAAGAGGGCGACGTTTTATTGCTATGTACGGACGGCTTAACCAATTTGGTGAAAACCGGCGAATTGCAGGAAACACTCAAAGGTCTGCCCAGCGCTACGACACCGAAAGACTTGGAAAAAGCAGCGGACGGACTGATTGAGCTTGCTCTCGACCGCGGTGGTCAGGACAACATTACGCTCATCCTCGTCCTCCACCGAGAGGGGGACAAGGGTGAATGGTAAAACTGCTTGGAGGCCGTTACGAAATTGAGGAACAAATCGGCGGCGGAGGCATGGCCGTAGTCTACCGGGCTGCCGACACGCTGTTAGGCCGTCCTGTGGCCGTCAAGATGCTGCGTCCCCAATACGCTGGGGATGAGGAGTTTGTTCGACGCTTTCGCCAGGAGGCGCAGTCGGCGGCAAGGTTGTCTCACCCCAACATCGTCAACTTGTACGATGTAGGTACCGTCAACGGCGAGTACTTTATCGTCATGGAGTATGTGGACGGTCCGACGCTCAAGGACGTGATCCGGGAAAGAGGTCCACTCAGCGTACCTGAGGCTCTCGATATCACCCGGCAGATTTGCGACGCTTTGGAGCACGCCCACGATCACCACATTATTCACCGCGACATCAAGCCCCACAACATCTTGCTGACGAAGTCCGGAATGGTCAAAGTCACAGATTTTGGGCTGGCGCGCGCCATGACCGGCAATACCTTGACACATCACCACGAGTCTTCCGTATTGGGGTCTGTCCACTATTTTTCGCCTGAGCAGGCCAGGGGCGGTATGACGGACATCAAGACGGACATCTATTCACTTGGGGTCGTCATGTATGAGATGTTGACCCGGGAACTCCCGTTTTCAGGCGATTCCCCAGTCAGTGTGGCGCTCAAGCACCTGCGTTCATCGTTTGTCGAGCCGAGAGTGCTGAATCCGCAGATTCCACAGAGCGTGGAAAACGTCATCTTGCGCTGTCTCGTGAAGTCTCCGGACGCGCGGTATGCGGACATGCGTGCGGTCAAAGCGGATTTGGCGGATGCGCTGATTCATCCTAATGTGCCCAAATTTGTGGTGCCTGAGGTGGTTTCGGATGAAACCATCGCGATCCCGGTAGTCGGCGGCATCAGCAGCAGCGTTGACGAAGACAAGCCGGCTTCGCGTCCGGCCCCGGTGAAAAAGCGCAAGTGGTGGCGCAGCGCTTTGTGGACGCTTGTCGCGTTGGGCGTGTTGATGGTGGGTGCATTTGCGGCGTATTACATTGTGATGGACCTGATTCAAGTGCCGAACGTCTCGTTGCCGAACGTCGTCGGTCAATCGGAAACAGCCGCCGTAAACCACCTGAAGCAGGCAGGCTTTACAGCGAGCCAAATCCAGGAACAAAAAGCCGCCAACGCGAAGCCGAAAGGTGTTGTCTATGCCCAGGACCCGCAAGGGCCGACGGAGGTGAAGCAAAACCGGTCGGTGACGCTGTACATCAGCACCGGACCTCCGCAGATTACGATGCCTAATCTGCAGGGAGTGCCGTTGGATCAGGCCGTGACGACGCTCGAAGACGCTGGGTTCCCGAGTTCGAAAATCCAGGAGCAGCCCGTCAACAGTACGGAAAATGCCGGTTTGGTCGTACAGACTCAGCCCGCCGCCGGAGCTTCGGTGAGTATGGATGGGACTGTCGTGCTGCAGTACAGCCAAGGCTCTATGACCACTGTGCCGAATGTCATCAACATGACCGTCAATCAGGCCAAAGCGGCATTGGCAAGTGCCAATTTGCAGCTTGGGCAGATTTATCAAATGCCTTATCCCGTACAGGACCAAACGGTGTTTAAAATGGTTCCGTACGCTGCAGGACAACAGGTTCCGACGGGAACCAAGATCGACTTGTACGTGGCCAACAACAGCGGCGGGTCCGGAGGACCTGCAGGGAGCCAAAACGCTACTGGGGGCACTGGGGGAACCAGTGGCACAGGTGGCACGGGTAGCACGGGTAGCACGGGTAGCACGGGTAGCACAAGCAGTACGGCTCCTCCGACGAACTTGCCGAGCAATACTGAGGTCAAGCCTGTGGAAGTGATTGTTCCCGACCCATCGGGTAAAAATATCGCTGTTCAAATCGTCAAGTCCGACATTACCGGAAAGAACCAGACGTATGCCGACCAGGTCATTAACTCGAAGACCACGTGGACGGTGCCGTTGTATCTGACGCCGGGCAGTACTGGAGAAGTGCGCGTCTACGAGAATGGCAACCTCGTGCAAAGAGAAGTTCTATCCTATTAGGCACTTCAGGTTTAGGCGCTTCAGGTCGCTTTGGCTTACATTTTAGGTTTTAGGGTTGTGGCTCGGCTGCGGCTAGGCTGCCAGGCACGTTGTGGGTCGCGTCGCGGCCCCAGCGCAGACGGCGAGCCTAGGCTGCTGCCGCAGGCACGATGAAACTGCGAAGGAAGAAGGGGGCCTTCCATGCCGGAAGGGATCGTCACTCGAGTCGTCGCAAATTTCTTTGACGTGACAGATGGCCGCGAGATGAGGCGCTGCCAGGCAAGGGGAGTCTTTCGAAAGCGCAAGACGAAGGTTTTGGTCGGCGATCGGGTCACGTATGACCCGATCGGGTCCGCCGAGGGCATCGTCACAGAGGTGCTGCCGCGAAAAACGGAACTCGTGCGGCCCCCGGTGGCCAATGTCGACCAGGCTCTACTGGTTTTTTCTTTGGTGTCCCCTGACTTTCTGCCGGGACTCCTGGACCGTCTGCTGGTGTCGGTTGCCCATGCAGGCCTTTCAGCGGCCATTGTTTTAACAAAGTGCGACCTGGCTGACGCACAGACGGTGTCAGACAAAATGGATCCCTACCGGAAAGCCGGATACCCGGTGTTTGCTGTGGTGTCGCCGCAGCAGCAGGGCTTGGACGCGGTCCGTGCAGCACTCGCGGGAAAAGTGACGGTCTTTGCCGGCCCCTCTGGAGCCGGCAAGTCGACCCTGGCCAACGCATTGTCTCCTGAACTGGGCGTCAAAATGGGAGAGGTCAGCGAAAAAGTTGGGCGCGGAAAACACACGACTCGCCACGTTGAGTTGTTTGAGTTGGAACCGAATACCTTTATTGTAGACGCCCCAGGCTTTAGTCAACTCGAAGTTCAGGTGGATTCACAAGACTTGAGGCTGTATTTTCCGGAATTTTCGGAGTGGACACAAGGGTGTTTGTACAGGAGTTGCCTGCATGTCCAGGAGGACCAGTGCGCTGTCAAAGAGGCCGTTGAGAAACGACAAGTCTCGCGCGATCGCTACGAAAGCTATTGCGAGATGTACGCCCACATCCGTCAGAAGGAGGAAAACAAGTATTGAACCACTTGGTGGCACCATCGATATTGTCGGCGGATTTTGCCCGATTGGCCGAAGAAGTACACGATGTGCTCGAGGGAGGTGCCGACTGGATCCACGTCGATGTGATGGATGGCGTGTTTGTGCCCAACATCACGATGGGCCCCATCGTCGTAGAAGCCCTGCGCCGGAAATTTGACTGCTATTTGGACGTACATCTGATGATTGAACGTCCAGAACGGCATATCGACGCGTTCGCAGCCGCGGGGGCCTCTTCGATATCGGTTCATCAAGAGGCCACCCCGCACATTCACAGAGCGCTCCAACAAATCCGGTCCCACGGAATTTCTGCGGGGCTGGCGCTGAATCCTGGCACGGGTTTGGATTGCGTGGCTCCGCTGGCAGAGGAATTGGACTTGTTATTACTGATGACGGTCAATCCTGGGTTTGGGGGACAGCCGTTTCTGACAGCGACGTTGCCCAAAATTGCGCAGGCGCGGGAGCTTTTGGATCGCCTTGGCAAAAAGCACGTTCCCATTGAAGTCGACGGCGGAATTTCTCCAGATACCATTCGGCAAGCGGCTGCTGCCGGTGCCACTGTTTTTGTGGCGGGATCCGCAATATTTGCCAAGCCCAACCGCAAAGAGGCCATCATGTCACTGCGTTCCGTTGAATAGGTTAAACTAGGCACCATTTGTACGCGTGAGAAATATATATGTACCGAATCACGGCACATGCCCATATCGCGCGTTGCCGTAAGTCCAATCGAGGAGGGATTTGGGGTTGAAATTTTACACAATCAAACTCCCAAAATTTCTAGGCGGGATTGTCAAGGCGTTCATCGGGGCGTTTTCAAAAAATTAAAGAGTTAGGGGTGCTATCGACGCATGCCTCGCGGCCTTTGCGATAGTGCCCTGAAGTGACTCAAATTATGGAGCTGCGACGGTCATCCCTTCGGTCGGTTCTCATCTCACTGCGTCGATTGTAGCTTACGCGAACGCGACATGACTTGTGCTGGCATCGTTCTTCTCTAATGTGGAATACGGGCACGAAAAAAAGCACCCAAAAGGTGCTTTTTCCATAGACTGTGATTCAATTAAACCGCACGAACAACTTTTCCTGCCTTCAAACAACGGGTGCACACGCGAATGCGCTTCACAGTTCCGTTTTGGTTGACTCGAACCGATTGAATGTTCGGAAGCCAACGGCGTTTGTTCAGGATGTGCGAGTGGCTGACCGAGTTGCCGGTTTGCGGCCCCTTGCCACAGATCTCACAGCGTTTTGCCATAGTCCGCACCTCCTTGTTGCTAAATATCCTATGACGGCATCGATTTGCTGCCCAATCAACGCCCTGTATTGTACCATAGGGGTTGAACAACGCGCAACTGCGCTTTATTATCGCCCTTCGGATATAGTACAATTTACACAAAGCAGGAGTTGCAGGGGGGACCCGCATGCCAAAGATCATCGATACGTCGCTTGGAAGAATTACAATCGCGGAAGATGTTGTGGCCACAATTGCCGGACTTGCAGCCATTGACTGTTACGGGTTGGTGGGAATGGCCTCGCGCAAGCAGGTTAAAGACAGCCTCAGCGAACTGCTCGGGCGGGAGAACCCAGGACGCGGAGTGGAAGTGCGCATTGCGGAAGAGGATGTGCAAGTCGACTTGTACATCATTGTGAGTTACGGCACCAACATCTACGAGGTTGCACAGAATGTGCGGGACAAGGTGAGATACGTTTTAAACGAATCCATTGGAATCGAAGTCCAGCGGGTCAACATTTATGTGCAGGGCGTTCGCGTCGCCAACGACAAATAGGAGGCTCGGAATGTCCATTCAGGAACGCTTAAACAACCAAGAATTCATTGCCTTGTTGAGAGCAGGTCACCAACGGCTTAGAGAGAACATCGAAGTCGTAAACTCCCTCAATATCTTTCCAGTCCCCGATGGCGATACAGGGACGAATATGGAGCTTTCCCTGTTTTCCGGCGTTTCAAAATTGGACGATTCCGCGCAAACCAGTTTGACCGCGGTGACGCAGGTTCTGACCCAAGGACTGCTGATGGGGGCCAGAGGCAATTCGGGAGTGATTCTCTCTCAATTGTTCCGCGGTTTCACGAAAGCAACCCATGGAGTATCCGATTTAGACACAGTTTTGTTTGCAAGCGCTTTGCAAGAAGGCGTCCAGATTGCCTATCGGGCGGTCGCCAAACCGGTGGAAGGCACCATTTTAACGGTGGCTCGGGAGGCGGCGGCCGCAGGGGTGCGGGAGGCCAAACGAACCTCCAATTTGGCGGACTGGATGCAAGTCGTTTATTCTACTGCCAAAAAGGCCTTGGAAAAGACGCCAGAACAGTTGCCCGTGCTCAAACAAGCCGGTGTCGTGGACTCTGGCGGCCAGGGGCTCGTGTTTATCTATGAGGGCTTCTTGCGTTATTTGGACAATGGTCTCGCACTAGAGGCATGGGGTGAGGCACAGCCGTTGTTACTCGCAGCAGAATCAAATCCCCAAGCCGGGCAGCACGAAAGCGCGGGGCAACTTCACAGCGCCGTTGATTTGGACTTTGCTGCAGCTCATATCGATCGCGACGGCGAGTATGGGTACTGTACGGAGGTCCTCGTACGGGTGGAGCCCAAGGATTCTGACTCGGCCCAAAATGCGCTTCGCAAGACGTTGGGGGAATACGGAGATTCGCTTTTGGTGGTAGGTGCCGATGACCTTGTGAAAGTTCATGTACATACGGTTCATCCAGGACGGGTCCTTGAGGACGCTTTAGCCCTCGGGCCGTTAGTCAAGATTAAAATAGACAACATGACTGAACAGCACAGTACCATCCGGGGGCGGCAGCATGGTGCCGGTTCTCCTGAAGGCGAGAACGGCCTACAGGCCCAGCCCAAAGACCGCGCCGAGCCGGTCGGCGGCGCGGAGCAAAAAGAGCGCAAATCGGTTGCTTTGATTGTGGTGGCTGCCGGAGAAGGTCTCAAGGAAGTGTTTTTGAGCCTGGGCGCAGATGTGGTGATTGAAGGCGGGCAGTCGATGAACCCGAGCACCGAGGAGATTGTTGCCGCCGTCAAACACGCGAACAGCGACTTCGCCATCGTTCTGCCCAACAACAAAAACATCGTCATGGCAGCCCAACAAGCCGTACAAGTGCTAGGGCAGGAGCAGGTACACGTCGTTCAATCCACAAGCATTCCTCAAGGGATTGCCGCGATGGTAGCATACCGCGAAGGAACCGCGGTGGAGGAGAACATAGAGCGCATGAGCGAAGCACTCGCAGAGGTTCATTCGGGCCAGGTAGTTCGTGCTGTGCGCGACAGCGTGTTTCAGGACAGAGAGATTAAGGCTAATCAGTACCTCGGTATGGTCAACCAGGAGCTCGTGGACGTCAGTGACGACCGCCTGAAAACGGCAGAGGCTGTGATTGCTGCGATGTACAGCGACTCGTCGGAACTGTTAACGGTTTTTTATGGAGCTGAAGTCGAATCGGATGAACTGGAGAATTTCACGAAGTCCGTGACAGACCAATTGGGTCTGGAAGTTGAAATGCACTACGGCGGTCAACCCGTCTACGATTACATTTTTTCACTGGAGTAGTTGAAATGCTGCACTCAATACCTGTTTCCCATATCGCTGGTGTGGGTCGGGCCAAGCAGAAATGCTTGGCCGATTTAGGTTTATGGACCGTTGACGACGTCTTACACCACTTCCCGTTTCGCTACGACGACCGCAGCGTGCAGTCGTTTGAGACGTTCGAGGACGGAGAAAAAATCACGGCACGGGCCGTGATCGAAGGGGTTTGTGCGGTTCGCTGGCAAAAAGGCAAGGCCATCTGCACGGCGGCCATGCGCGTGGACGCAAGGTCCCGCGTCACCGGAGTGTGGTTTAATCAGGCCTATTTGCGGGAAAAACTGGTGGACGGCCGCGTCGTCGTAGTAACGGGGAAGTACAATGCTAAGCGCAAAACCGTTGTCGTTTCTCACACAGAGTTTAGCTCGAAGTCCCCAAACGCCGATACCAAGTGGGTTCCCGTATACTCGGTGGTGCGCGGCTTGACCTCGGCGCAAATGCAGGCGATTGTGCAGCAGGCGCTTATACAGTATGGCTCTCAAATGGTGGATGTTTTGCCCAATTACCTGGTGGAGAAGTACAAACTCGCCTCGCACGATCAAGCGGTGCGGATGATGCACCAACCGGCGAGTGCCGAGGACCTGCGCCAAGCACACCGACGCTTGGCTTTCGAAGAGTTTTTTCTGTTTCAACTTCAGCTGCAGTGGTTTCGCCAGCAGCGCGGCCAGGAGCACTCGGGAATGTCGAGAAGCATCCCCCCCGATTCGTGGCAAACCTTCGTCCAGGAACTTCCCTTTGAATTGACAGGCGCCCAAGTCCGGTCATGCGAACAGATTTTACGCGACTTGCAAGCGCGTCAACCCATGAACCGCTTGCTGCAGGGAGACGTAGGTTCGGGCAAAACGCTGGTGGCGTTTTGGGCGAGTTATGCTGTGTTTCGTTCCGGGTCGCAAAGCGCGTTGATGGCCCCTACGGAAATCCTTGCAGAGCAGCACTATCAGCAAGCCTTGAACCGGCTCTCAGGTTTTTCTATGCGCGTCGAACTGTTGACGGGATCGACCCCGGAAAAAGCGCGCTTGTCGATTCTCAACGATGTAAAAGCGGGCGAGGTGGACCTGTTGATAGGGACGCACGCCTTGCTGACCGAAAACGTGGAATTTGCCCGTTTGGGGTTGGTCATTACGGATGAACAGCACCGGTTTGGCGTCTCGCAACGAGCCATTTTCCGGCAAAAGGGACAGCAAACGGACGTGTTGTTTTTGTCAGCAACGCCGATTCCGCGCACGCTGGCACTGGCGGTCTATGGAGACCTCGACGTATCCGTCTTGGATGAATTACCCAAAGGACGTAAAGATATCAAAACCTACTGGCTGAAGCAGAAAGAAGAGGACAAGGCGATCCGCTTGGTTCGCCGGGAATTGACTCGCGGTCGGCAAGCGTACGTCGTCGCCCCGTTGGTTGAAGAATCCGAACAGCTGCAGGACGTCGTTTCAGCAACTGAGTTAAAGCAGCGTCTGGACGACCAATTCGCTGGGTTTGCCGTAGGATTGCTGCATGGGAGAATGAACGGTCGCGACAAAGACGAAGTGATGCGGAGTTTTTTGTCCGGAGAACTCAAGGTGCTGGTCAGCACCACGGTCATCGAAGTCGGCATCGACGTCCCCAATGCCACTGTGATGTTGATTTACCACGCCGAGCGGTTCGGTTTAGCCCAGCTCCACCAGCTTCGGGGCCGAGTAGGGCGCGGCGAGTGGCAGAGTTACTGCGTGTTGTTGTCCGATGCGCGCAGCGACATTGCCAAACAGCGCCTGGAAACCATGGTGGAGACGACGGATGGATTTTTAATTGCACAGCGCGACTTGGAGTTGCGCGGACCCGGCGAATTTCTCGGTGTCCGGCAAAGCGGATTGCCTGAATTTGCCGTCGGCGACCTTGGTCAGGACTTTAAGATCATGGAGGTCGCCCGGGACGAAGCCGCTGCAGCGATTGCAGGACCCGACTTTTGGCTTCTCCCGAGCTTCTCCAAGCTGCGTGAGGCTTTGCAACGGGCGTCCGACCGCGCCTTTTACAAAGATTGAGCAACCCAGAATGTGGCATTCATATTCCGTAGTCATTGCAACATACTAGGCTTACTTCACAAGGGAGGTGTAAGTCATGGCGTTAGGACAGAAAAGAAATGTACCCGTCGTTCCAGGAGCTTCAAAGGCACTTGATCAGTTTAAGTATGAAGTTGCATCTGAGTTGGGGATTACCCCTCCTCAAGATGGATACTGGGGCACAATGACCACGCGTGACACAGGAGCCATCGGAGGAAATATGACTCGGAAACTGGTTGCTCTCGCAGAGCAGCAACTCTCGGGCCGTCAAGGATTCTAAAATAGGGTGTTGACGAAAGAGCCGGAGGACACTCCGGCTCTTTCTATTCGTCAGCGCTCTTTTCATTCGTCAGCCCGCCCTTTTTCCATTCGGTTTTCCTGCCTGTTTGTTTTTTGATCTCCCCATGTCCATCCCCGAAAAGTTCAAGGGAGCGCCACTATTGTTTCGACTCCTATAGTACAATGATGAAAGTTCTGCACTTTGCGCAAAAGGGCAAGGTCATGCCGCACCGAGTGTCGCACCAGGATGCATGAACAACAGGTATGGTGTATGGGGTGTGAACGCAGTTTGAACAAACTCGTCTTGTATTGGCTGCCGAAACGGGCCTTGACTGCGCTGGTTGGAAGGGCAGCCCGGCTTCGCACAAGTAAATTTGTCATTCCTTGGTTTGTCAACTTTTATCGGATTGACCTTTCTGAAGCAGAATTGGATCTTGTTTGTTACCATTCATTGGTTGATTTTTTTTCCCGGAAGTTAAAACAAGGTGCTCGTCCAGTGTCGGACGACGGAGTTGTTGCGCCTGTCGACGGTACAGTGAGTGAATTGGGGGCCATTTGCAACGGAACTTTGCTGCAAGCAAAAGGGTCTGAGTACACGGTCGCAAGTCTGTTGGGCAGTGTCGATGCAGCAAAGCGTTATCTGGGTGGAGACTATATTACGCTGTATTTGAGTCCACGGGATTACCACCGCATTCATATGCCTGTGAGCGGTACCATCGTAAATTGGCGTTATATTCCGGGTAAGTTGTTTCCAGTCAACTCCTCCGGCGTGCGTTACGTGCCCGGCCTTTTTACCAAAAATGAGCGCTTGATCACGGAAGTCGACTGGGAGGCTGGGCGCATCGCTGTTGTCAAAGTGGGTGCAACCATTGTAGGCAGTGTTCGAACGCCTTACGGTCCGGACTTTTCGGGGGCTTTGAGCCGGGCGCGCAAAACCCCGTGTGAAGGCAAGGCTGCATTACGGCTTGATAAGGGGCTCGAAATGGGGCATTTCGAACTGGGGTCGACCGTGATTTTATTGTTTGAGCCCAACAGTGTTGAGTCTTTCTGTGTCAAGACGGGCGACACTGTGCGCATGGGACAAAAGATTGCGGAATGAACGGGGCCATCCTGCACACACGCACGCATAGTTTCGGACACCCAGGGCACACTGTGCCTGAGGTGATGCCGAGTGGTCCGACAGGTGTTCCGCGCGTGCGGAAAAGGGTTAAAAACCTACTGGGGCTGGTGGGTCAAAGCCAGTCAATATATGGATGTCAATCAATATCCATGGTGACATGAGGAAGTCCCTGAAGAATGTGGAAAATCAGGGGCTTCTTCGCGTTTTGGGACTGCAAAGGCCGGCAGCAGGCCCAGGGTTACGCAAACGTACCGTATTTTGGGGTGTTTCTGGGTGGACCTGATTTTGGTCCGGACGGGGAACCCCATTTTTCTATGCTTGCTCGCTGGGCAGAAAACTTGTACATTGTATGGGAGCGGACTTAAGCATCGGTTTACATACATCAGGTGCCCGTGTTCTCAAGCTTTTAGTTTTGACGATTCGGTTATGAGGTGAAATGACATGAGAATTTTGATCGCCGGCGGCGACGGTTTTTGCGGTTGGCCTACAGTGCTTTACTTTTCCCAGCGAGGCCACGAAGTGGCTGTACTTGACAACTTAGTTCGGAGACAGTGGGATGAGGAACTGGGAAGCAATTCACTCACTCCAATCGCATCGATTGAAGACCGGCTGGCCGCGTGGCGTGAAACATCCGGCAAGGAAGTCAAACTGTACTTGGGTGACTTGACCGAGTACGACTTTGTGGACAGGGTTCTTCGCGAATTTCAACCGGAAGCCATTGTTCACTACGGGGAACAGCGGTCAGCCCCCTATTCTATGATTGACCGCAATCACGCCGTTTTTACACAAGTCAACAACGTGGTCGGCACGCTGAACATCTTGTACGCGATGAAGGATATTGTCCCAGATTGCCACCTTATTAAATTGGGCACAATGGGTGAATATGGAACACCAAATATCGATATCGAAGAAGGGTACCTCGAAGTCCATCACAAAGGACGCGTCGATGTACTACCCTATCCAAAACAACCTTTTTCTATGTATCACCTGTCCAAGGTACACGACAGTCACAACATCATGTTTGCCTGCAAATCCTGGGGCATTCGCGCCACCGATTTGAACCAAGGCGTGGTGTATGGATTGTGGACGGATGAAACCAAACAAAGTGAGTCACTGTACAACCGGGTCGACTACGATGGCGTGTTCGGTACCGCGCTCAACCGGTTTTGCATTCAGGCTGCTGTGGGTCACGACCTGACCGTTTACGGCAAGGGCGGACAAACGCGGGCTTTCTTAGACATTCGCGATACGCTGCAATGTGTAGAATTGGCTGCGTTGAATCCGGCAGATCAAGGCGAGTTCCGGGTTTTCAACCAATTTACCGAACAATTTTCGGTCTTGGAACTGGCCGAGCGAGTGCAAAGAGTGGCTGAAGACATGGGTCTGGCGGCAAACATTGCCCATTTGAACAACCCTCGAGTGGAAAAAGAAGAGCATTATTACAACGCGATCCACACCAAACTGATGGACCTGGGATTGAAACCGCATCTGTTGTCGGACGAGTTGATTAAAGACCTGATTGAAACAGCTGAGCGTTACCAGGATCGCGTGAATTTGCGGGTAATAGCACCCACTGCGACTTGGAGGTAGGCTCTGAATGCGGATTGCGATATTTACGGAGACATTCCTGCCACAAACGGATGGCATTGTCACTCGCCTGTGCGCGACTTTGAGGCATTTGGAGTCTGAAGGGCACGAGGTGTTGCTTTTTGCTCCGGAAGGGGCACCGGCCAAGTACGGTGCCGCAACGGTGGTAGGGGTCCCGTCGTTTCGCTTTTTCCTTTATCCAGAAAAGAATTTTTCGTTCCCTAGAGCCTTTATTGGACGAAAGCTCAAGGAATTCCAGCCTGATTTCATTCACACGATCAACCCGGCATTTTTGGGCCTGGGGGCCGTGTACTATGCCTGGAAGCAGCGTTTGCCTCTGATTGCGTCGTATCATACCAATGTTCCGGCGTACGCGCGGCACTATCATCTGGATTTTTTGGAACCCATTCTTTGGTGGTACTTTAGAACGCTGCATAAACGCGCTCAAATCAATTTGTGTACGTCCAAGGCGACGCTGCAGGAGTTGCAAAAACACGGTTTCCCCAACCTGGGGCTGTGGGAGCGCGGGGTCGACACGTCCGTATACTCGCCGGCCAAGGCGTCTGAATCCATGCGCCAGCGGCTCGGCGGCGGAAACGCCGATGAAAGGGTTTTGTTGTACGTTGGACGCCTCGCTGCTGAAAAAGGGCTGCAGAAACTGCGCCCGGCGCTTGACAAATTGCCGAACGTCCGTTTTGCCATCGTTGGGGACGGTCCGTTCCGGGCGGAGTTGGAGCGCATTTTTGCGGGCAGCAATACGGTCTTTACGGGATACATGCACGGTGAAGAGCTTGCAAGTGCTTACGCGTCTGCGGATGGGTTTGTCTTCCCGTCCACCACTGAAACGCTGGGACTTGTGCTGTTTGAAGCCATGGCCAGTTCTTTGCCTGTCATGGCAGCAGACAGCCCCCCTACGCGGGAGGTTCTCGAAAACGGCCGGGCCGGGGTGATCTTCAACCCAGACGAATTAGGGAGCATTTTATCGGCAATGAAGGAACTTCTGTACAATGAGGATACTCGCAGCCAAGTCCGGGAGCACGGTCAGCGCATCGCGTCGGAATTGGATTGGCAGGGGCCTACGCAGCAGTTGTTGAAGCACTACGAGCGATTGATGAACGAGAAAATGGTCGCGATTCACCGCGAGCCCGTTCGCCAGTCTCGCCCGTAGTTTTTAGTCCATTTAGTCCACTTTCAAACACCTGCAACAATGCGGCCGTTTCAGTTTAAATCTGGGACGGCCGCTTCCCACGAGATGACTTCTTCAACGGCTTTCGCGATGGTAAGCAGTTTTTGCTCGGAGAACTTCCACGAAATCAACTGCAGACCCACTGGCAGCCCCTCTGCGGAAAGCCCGCAAGGTATGGTAATAGCCGGAAGTCCACTGAAGTTCCAAGGGTTGGTATAACGGTTGAGGTGCCCGCGCACGAACACCTCGTGAGCCCGGATGTGTGCTTTGGTCTGACCGACATCTGTGGCCGTGAGTGGGGTCGTTGGGGTGATGATGACGTCATATTCTGCAAACAGGGCCTGCAAATTCTTTTGGAACTGACGCCTGAACGCGTCGGCAGCAATGTACTCGTAGCCTTTCACAGAGTTGGCTCCGGCGAGGCGTTCGCGCACGTCGGGACCGTACAGGTGAGGCTGCTCCTGAAACAGCTTTTGATGAACCACAAATGCCTCTGAAGTGATGATGGCACTTTGGTGTTCCGGAACGCGGTCGATTCCCGCAACAGACACCTCGTCGAGGTTAAAACGGGGGTCGGCTTCGAGCTGCGACAGGGCGCTTTGTACGACTTGGAGTACGCTGGCGTGGCAACGGTCAAAAAAGAAGTGTTTCGCTACTCCGACTTTGGCGGTACCGGTGAATGCCGATACCTGGTATTTGCGCACCGGAACGCGGACGGAGTGTGGGTCTTTGGGATCGTAGCCCGCCATGACATCCAACATCAAAGCCGCATCTGCAACGGTTTTGGTCATGGGGCCGACGCAATCCAAAGTGGGGGCCAAGGGAAAGACACCTGCCGAACTGATCAGGCCAAAGGTCGGCTTAAGACCAACGTGACCCGTCAAAGCGGCCGGAATGCGCACGCTGCCGCCAGTGTCAGTGCCAATAGCAGCTGTGCACATCCCCGCAACTACCGCTGCCGAACTTCCTCCGCTCGAACCGCCAGCAATTTTCGCCCGGTTCCAGGGGTTGAGAACGGTGCCGTAGTGGGGGTTTTCGCTGGTGGTGCCGTAAGCGTATTCATGGAGGTTGGTTTTTCCTACGACGATGGCTCCGGCTTGCTCGAGACGCCGGACTGCCTCGGCTGACGCGCTCGGGCGGTGGTGCTGGTAGTGAAGTCCACCGTACGTGGTGGGTGCAAAGTCTGTATCATACAGGTCCTTGACCGCGATGGGTACGCCTGCTAAAGGACCTAGGGGAAGTTTCGCACTTCGGCGGGAGTCCACCTCCCTGGCTTTGGCCAAGGCATAATCTGGATTGACAGAAATGAACGCTTTGAGTTTCGGATTCAATGTTTGAATGCGGTCGAAGGTGGTTCGGATAAGTTCTTCAGTGGAACACGTCTTGTCGGACAAAGCGGCGAGTGTTTGTTCAATGCTCCAGGTTTCAGAGTTCACGTTTGCGGCATCCTTTCCTTGGACGATAGACTGGCCGTACAAAACGGATTTTATGGATGATGAGGAAATTATAGCAGAATTCTGAGACAGTCGATGGGATGAGTCATAGATTTCCTCCTTGTCTTTTTTGGGGGAAATCGAAGGGTAGAAAGTTGGAGGTCTGCGATGAGCAGGATCTGAACGGTAAACGCTGGGATGCTGGAAGGCCGCGGCATCCACACCTCGAATGAACACAATGCGCACGATGCTACTCGCAGTGACAAGCGGCTTCGGCCTGAAGAGCAGAAAACCCACGCCCGGGTACGCGTGGGTTCTGCCGTTTTGCCGCCCGTCCAGACCGAACCGGAAAAAGCGTCAAAAACGTTTTCTGGGAGAGGAGAAACCGGAGGAAGAGCTTATGGGGAAAACTAAGCCTTCACCCGCGGTTGCCTACAACAGCTCTCGCCGTTGCTTTTTACAGCATTTCCAATCTTCGTCATCTTATACGTATGCCCGTCACATTTTTGAAGCCTCAAGGTACAGTGTGTTACAGTAAGTTCAAATGCAGGAGTATTTGTATTTGAGGATGTTTTCAATCGAGTGTATTTCCAATCGTCGCGTTCATTTTGGAAGAAGCAGAGTTCTTAAGCGTATTGGCAGCAGGAGCAGGGGTGTGTGTACTTGCGAGTGATTTCCGGACTTTGGAAGGGAACCCGGTTGGCAGCTCCCGTGGGAGATGTCGCCCGGCCGACGACGGATCGCGTCAAGGAATCCATGTTCAACCTGATGGGCTTTCATTGGACCGGTGGTGTCGCGGTCGACTTGTTCGCAGGATCCGGTGCCTTAGGTATCGAAGCTCTGAGTCGCGGAGCCGACCGGGCAATTTTAATCGACAAAAGCGGCAAAAGCATCCGTGCTATGTTGGACAACAAACAGCGCCTGCACAACCCGGATAACCTTGAGGTGTGGAGAAGTGACTGGCGCAGTGCGTGGGAAAGGATTGTGGCCAGCGGTACGTCTGTGGGCTGGGTTTTTGTAGATCCCCCGTATGCCCTGCGCTTGTGGGACGAGGTGCTGTTTACCATCGGAGCACGGGCCGGATTCATCGAATTTGGCGTCGTGTGTGAACACCCCAAAGATGTAGAACTGCCGACGTCAGCCGGTTCTTTAGCCATAAACAAGAGTAAAACCTACGGGGACATTTGCATCAGTTTATACACAGTAAATCGGGATGACCCGCAGCGCGCAAGTCATCCGTAGGCTACGTCGTTTTCACTTGAGGTGACACAGTGGAGATTGCCGGGAATTCAAAGAAAATTGCCGTTTATCCAGGGAGTTTTGACCCCATTACAAACGGGCATATGGACATTTTAAAGCGAGCGGCTGCTCTGTTTGACCAAGTGATTGTTGCCGTACTTCACAACCCGAACAAGAATCCCTTGTTCAGTGTGGAAGAACGCATGAATTTAATCTCAGAGGCGACGAAGGATTACGATAATGTCGCTGTGGACAGTTTTATGGGGCTGCTGGTTGAATACGTTAGTATGAAAAGTGCTTCCGCTATCATTCGCGGCTTGCGGGAAATCAGCGACTTTGAGAACGAACTGCGCATGGCCCATATGAATCGGCATCTCAACTCGTCGTGCGTCACGGTGTTCATACCCACGAACAACGCGTATTCGTATTTGAGTTCTTCGTTAGTCAAAGAAGTCGCTTCGCACGGGAGAGACGTGACCGAATTCGTGCCCTCCGCTGTTGCCAAGGCTATGCACGAGAAATACCGCAAGGCGTGAACGCGCCACAGTTTTAAAGTGCCTTGCGCACGGCAAAATCCCCGTGCGGCAACCGGTGCAACGCGGCAACTGCACACCCGAGGTGAAAAACGATGGCAAAAAGAACGGTTGGAGTCGCACTAGGGTCCGGCGGAGCCAAGGGATTTGCGCACGTGGGTGTTTTAAAAGCATTAGACGAACACCACATTCCGGTTGACGTCGTTGCCGGGTCGAGCATGGGAAGTCTGATTGGAGCTTTTTACAGTACCGGAATGAGAACAAATTTCATGGAACGTCTGGCATGCTCGATGAAGTGGAGGTACTGGGTGGATTTAACCGTTCCGCGAGTCGGACTCATCCAGGGTGAAAAAATTCGCCAGATGGTACACATGTTGACTCGGGGATTGAACATCGAGCAAGCGGATAAACCGCTGGCCATCGTAGCGACAGAGTTGATGTCCAAAAGCCTTGTGGTGTTTCGCACAGGGTTGATTGCCGACGCCGTCCGGGCAAGTATTTCGATTCCCGGGGTATTTGTGCCGTTTGTCACTCCAGAAGGCATTTTTGTCGACGGGGGCGTTCTCGAACGAGTTCCCGTCAGTGCAGCGAAGTCCCTTGGAGCGGACGTCGTCATTGGGGTCGATGTCGGATATCCACAGCGCAACAGCGTCCCGGAGACGATGCTCGACGTAGTGATGCAGTCGATTGATATTATGCAGGAAACTGTGTACACTCAGCGAGGCGGTGACGATGCCGACGTGCTTTTGAGGCCGGACCTGGCACAGATTGGGACGTCCCACTTTCAAAAAGCGGCTCAAGCCATAGCTTTAGGTTACGAAGCTGCATTGGCTGCAATGCCGGAGATCCAGCAAAAAGTTCAGACGTCCACCGATTCAGACTGTACAGATCCCGCTCATTCCGAGTTGTCCTGACTGCACAGGAAAACGGTAAAGACACAGTGTATTTCTGGGTCGCAGCCACGGGCGGAAGTCGAAACCGGTGTGACTGTGGTTCAGTTTAGGCTGCTTTGGGCAGACTGCTGACAAGTAATTTTCATTGACACTTGGTTTGTGCCCAAGTATACTGAAATCTGCCGTCGGTGAGGTGGTTAATATGATCATCAACTTGCGAGAACTCCGTCGGTTGGACCATGCCGTTGAACGGGACGGTACATTGGAATTGCCGCGCGTTGCGAAAGAAAATGTACAGGTCGAAGCTATCCAACCCGTACATGCGCATTTGTCCGCTCAGCTGGCTCAAGGCTTGTGCCGGGTTGAGGGGGATTTGGAAACCACCATTACGTACCGTTGTTCCAGGTGCCTTGAAGCCTTTGATTCACCTTTAACCGCTGCTCTGGACGAGGTGTTTTCCGAACGGGACACTGGGGACGAAGACGTGCACGTGGTGACAGGCGACGAGATTGTAATCGATCCGTACATTGAACAGGCAATCAATTTGACGATTGAATTTCGTCCGCTGTGCAAACCGGATTGCCAGGGGCTGTGCCCGACGTGTGGAACCAACCAAAACCACGGGTCGTGCGGATGCGAAAAACGTACAGTGGACCCTCGGCTTTCCATTCTGCAAGACTTGCTTTCAAACGACAACTCGCTGTAAGATTGTGAACGGTGATTTGTAAAGGAGGTGTCCGGGAATGGCGGTACCACAACATAGAACTTCCAAAACCAGAAAACGCATGCGTCGCACCCATTTTAAACTCGAAGCTCCGGGATTGGTGAAGTGCCCGCAATGCGGCGAATTCAAGCTCTCTCATCGCGTGTGCCCGAACTGCGGTTCTTACAAGGGTCGCACCGTGGTGAACAAGTAAGACCTGTTTCAAAAGCATTGGTTTCAAAGACCGTGTTGTTTTAGGGACAATTGGATGGAGAAAAAGGCCGACCGCGAGGTCGGTTTTTTTAATGCGGCGGGACCCGAGGTACCTGCTAGTTCCGCGTATTTCCGTCCATACCATGCGGTCGTGGTTGAGCTATCGGGGCGCCGACGGGAATAAAAGGCCGGTCGTTGCATTTTGTCTGGATATCCTCTAAATTATTACTAGATGTTATTACTAGGTCTTAAATTTGGGTTTAGGGAGAGAGATGCGCCTGAAGCGGTCCGAACGCAGACTGGCCCTGGTACAGTACCTGACAGAAAACCCATTTGCCACGGATGAGCAGCTCGCAGAGAAATTTGGCGTCAGTGTGGCAACCATCCGTTTGGATCGGGCGGGCTTGCACATCCCGGAAGCCAGAGAACGCATTCGCAGGCTTGCCGCGGGTGGACATGATGCGGTCAGGTCGCTGGAGACGCAGGAAGTGGTTGGAGAGCTCGTCGAATTGCAGCTGAACCGATATGCCATATCCATTCTCAACGTTTTGCCCATCCACGTATTTGCGCGCACCGAGATTATGCGTGGCCATTTTTTGTTTGCCCAAGTAAACTCTTTGGCCATTGCTGTGATGGATACCGATGTAGCCCTCACTGCAAAAAGCCAGCTGAGGTTCTACCGACCCGTAAAACTGGGCGAAACCGTCACTGCACGTGCCGATGTGATTGCGAACCGGGCTGACATCGTCAAATGCCGGGTGTACGCCGAATCGGATGGGGACGTGGTGCTTGACGGGGCGGTTTGGGTCGTCACGAATCTCGTGCATTTACGGGAATTTAGCGAATAAAAGCGGGGGTGCAGCACGGCATGAACATTATTGTGGATGCGATGGGCGGGGACTTGGCGCCGGGTGCGCCAGTTCGAGCAGTCGCAGCGTTTGCAACCGAACAACCGCGAGCCAAGTTTTCTCTCGTCGGGGATGAGACGAAAATCTTATCGGCTGTATCTGGCAAACTACCAAGCAACGTAGTAATTGTACATACGACGGAGACCATTGAAGCCGAGGACGAACCTGTGCGGGCTGTCCGGCGAAAACCGGATTCTTCACTGGTTAAAGCGGCGAGAATGGTTCGGGAGGGCGAAGCGGACGTCATGCTGTCGGCTGGCAATACCGGCGCCTTGGTAGCAGCCGGGCTGCTGGTCGTCGGCCGCTTACAGGGGATCGAACGCCCGGCCCTGGCTCCTGTCTTGCCCACCTTTGCTGGGGGCGCCGTTCTACTGTTGGACGCAGGAGCGACGATGGATACCTCTAGTGAAAACCTCTTGCAGTTCGGTCAAATGGGGAGTGTGTATTCCAGCCTTGTTTTGGGCGTCGAAAACCCGCGTATTGGGCTGTTAAACGTGGGGACGGAGGACGGCAAAGGGAATGCGTTGACCAAGGAGACGTTTGGTCGGCTCAAAGACTCAGGATTGAATTTCGTTGGAAATGTCGAAGCCCGCGAATTGCTCAATGGGCAGTGCGACGTCGTTGTGTGCGACGGGTTTGTGGGAAATGTAGTTTTAAAGCTTGTAGAAGGTGTTGGGTTGGGTATTTTTGGGGCTTTGAAGGAAACGCTGACCCAGAGCTTTACGAGCAAACTCGCGGCCGCAGCATTAAAACCTTCTCTGCGCGCGTTTCGCGACCGCTTCGATTACGCGGAATATGGGGGAGCGCCCTTCTTGGGGGTTGCCGGCGGTTGTATTAAGGCCCACGGAAGCAGCAATGAGCGCGCCTGGTATGTGGCGTTGACGCAAGGGTTGCGCTTTGCTGAGCAAGGGGTCCTTGCGAAACTGTCCGAGCAAATTTGAAGAAGAAACAGGTTTGAAGGAGAAACACAGGATAAACAGGGAGGCTGTTTGATGCAAGAGCAAAAACGCGTTGGAATATTGGGTTCTGGTTCGGCTGTACCCGAGCGGGTCTTGACGAACTTCGATTTGGAAAAAATGGTGGATACAAACGACGAGTGGATCGTGACACGCACAGGTATTCGGGAACGGCGCATCGCAGGAGACGGTGAATCGACTTCTGACTATGTGACCAAAGCCTGCCAAAGAGCGCTCGAAGCTGCGGGTGTTCAAGCCGACCAGGTAGACATGATTATGGTGGCTACAGTCACCCCAGACATGATGTTCCCTTCCACAGGCAGTATCGTCCAGGACCGCCTTGGTGCGTCTAAAGCGGCTGCGTTCGATCTGTCCGCAGCCTGCAGCGGGTTCCTGTATGGTCTGTCGCTGGCGAATGGCCTGGTTCAATCTGGCCAGGCGAAGTACGTTTTGGTTGCGGCTGGAGACTTGCTGTCACGCATTACAGATTACGAGGACCGAAGCACGTGTGTCTTATTCGGCGACGGCGCCGGAGCCGTGTTGGTTGGAGAAGTGGAGGAAGGGCGCGGATTTTTGTCGTTTGATCTGGGTTCAGACGGAAGCGGCGGTAAATACTTGCACATGCCTGCCGGAGGCTCCAAAATTCCGGCATCTCAAGAGTCGGTGGCTCAGCGTCAGCACTTTTTGCGGATGGAAGGGCAAGAGACCTTTAAGTTTGCCGTGAAAGCCATGGCTGGTTCCACGGAGAAAGTCTTGGCCAAGGCTGGGTTGGACAGAGAGGACATTGACTTGCTGGTCCCTCATCAGGCCAACATTCGCATCATTGAGGCGGCACGCAAACGCTTCGGGCTCGACGAGGACAAAGTGGTCGTAACGATTCACAAATACGGGAATACTTCAGCGTCTTCGATTCCAATTGCATTGGATGAAGCCATTCGCGAAGGGCGGGCCAAAGCGGGGGACTTGGCTGTCATGGTGGGATTCGGAGGCGGTTTGACCTGGGGAGCCGCTGCGGTGCGTTTGTAAGGCAGGGGGATAGCCAGCAGGATTGTCCGGGCGGGTTGTCAAATCAAAGGTCTTAGGTTTGCAGTGGATTCTGCACAGAGAGTGGGGATGAACTTGAAGTTTGGCTTTGTGTTTCCCGGGCAAGGAGCCCAGTCTGTCGGAATGGGCAGGGACTTTTTCGACCGTTACGAAACAGCCAGAAAGACCCTGGCGGAGGCCGATGCAGCTCTTGGTTTCTCGCTGTCCACGCTGTGCTTTGACGGCCCAGAAGACCAGCTGCGGTTGACGTACCACACGCAACCGGCGCTATTGGCTGTAAGTGTGGCGGCATACCGCGTGTTCCAAGAACACGCGAAAGTCGATGCGGCCATGGTGGCCGGACATAGCCTCGGTGAATACACCGCCTGTGTAGCGGCAGGTGCCATGGAGTTTGCGGATGCCGTGTCGTTGGTCCACAGACGCGGCCGATACATGGATGAAGCGGTTCCAGCCGGGCAAGGCACGATGGCAGCGGTTTTGGGCCTAGCCGAGCCGGAACTTGGAAAGGTTTGCCAGGAAGCCTCCGAAGGAGAAGATGTGGTTGAATTAGCAAACATCAACTGTCCTGGGCAAATCGTCATCTCCGGGACTGCTGCCGCCGTATCCCGGGCTTCGGAATTGGCCAAACCGGCTGGAGCGCGGCGCGTGATTCCCCTGGAGGTGAGCGGGCCCTTTCATTCGAGTCTGATGAAACCGGCAGCGTCTCGGTTGAACGCGGCTCTTTCGGAAACGAATGTGCGTGACGCCCGCATTCCGGTTGTGGCCAATGTGGACGCGAAGCCTCACACCGATGCACAAGGATTGAAAAGTGCTTTGCAGGAGCAACTGTACTCCCCTGTGCGCTGGGAAGACGACGTCCGCACCATGCTGGAGGCTGGAGTTGACGCCTTTATTGAGTTTGGCCCTGGAACGGTTTTGTCTGGGTTGATTAAAAAAATCGATCGCAGGATAATGACGCTTCATGTAGAAGATGAAGCATCGTTGCAAGAAACGCTGAAAGTAGTGACAGCTTAGGGGGTGCGTGTGTGCAGGGGAGAGTGTCCATTGTAACCGGCGGTTCTCGCGGAATTGGCCGTGCCGTCGCCGTCGAACTTGGCAAAGAGGGCGGTTTGGTCGTCGTCAATTACCAAGGGCGGCTGGAGGAAGCCCGCGAGACTGCGCATCAGATTGAACAAGCGGGGGGACGCGCGATTGTAGAGCAGGCAGATGTCAGTGTTGCGTCTGATGCCCAACGCTTGGTAGAATCTGCATTGGCGGCGTTCGGACGTCTCGACGTCGTCGTCAACAACGCAGGTATTACTAGAGACAACCTGTTGTTGCGCATCAAAGACGAGGACTGGGAAGCCGTCGTTAACACGAACTTGCGCGGCGCCTTTAACTTGATTCGGGCGGCTGCACGCCCCATGATGAAACAGCGGTTTGGAAGAATCATCAACGTCAGTTCCGTCGTGGCGTTGACTGGGAATGCCGGGCAAGCGAACTACGTGGCTGCCAAGGCCGGCTTGATTGGATTGACCAAGACGGCTGCCCGGGAATTTGCATCGCGCAACATCACGGTTAATGCCGTAGCACCAGGCTTCATTCAAACAGAAATGACCGCCGCCTTAGGCGATGAAGCGCATTTGAAAATGGTTGAGCAGATTCCCGCGGGACGAGCAGGCACTCCGCAGGATGTTGCTGGCGCCGTTGCGTTTTTGGCGTCGGATGCTGCCGCGTACATTACCGGTCAGGTACTCAATATCGACGGCGGCATGGTCATGTAGTATACTCTCAAAAGGAGGTGAAAGCATGTCCGACACTTTTTCTCGCGTGAAGAACATTATTGTGGACAGGCTTGGCGTTGACGAAGGAAAAGTAGCATTGGAAGCGACGTTCAAGGACGATTTAGGTGCAGACTCGCTCGATGTCGTAGAACTCATTATGGAGTTGGAAGACGAGTTTGACCTTGAGATTTCCGACGACGATGCAGCAAAAATTTCGACCGTTGGAGATGTTGTTACATATATCGAGCAGCATCAATAAGTTTGGTGTGAAACGGTATAGAACGGAGTCCCGTGCCTTTGCCGGGGCTTTCTGTTATATAGCGGGGTGACAGTGTGAAACGTAGAGTTGTTATCACGGGGTTGGGAGCCGTCTCTCCGGTTGGAAATGACGTTCCCACCCTGTGGCAGAGCCTGATAGCCGGAAAGTCAGGCATTTCTTACATCGACGAGTTCGATGTATCCGACTATCCGACCAAAATTGGCGGTGTTGTGCGTGACTTTGAACCGGAGCAGTACATAGAACGTAAAGAAGTCCGGAGACTCGACCGCTTTGCCCAGTTTGCTGTCGCAGCGGCAAAGCAGGCCTTGGCCGACGCAGGGCTCGAAATTACAGAGCAAAATGCGAAGCGAATCGGGGTTTATATCGGTTCTGGAATTGGCGGAATCCATACGCTGCTGGAAAACTACCGCGTTTTGCTGGAACGCGGCCCGCGCAGAGTGAGCCCGTTTTTGGTGCCGATGATGATCAGCAATATTGCGTCCGGTTACGTCTCTATTCTGACTGGGGCTAAAGGACCGAACAGTTCTCCCATTTCGGCTTGTGCGACCGGAACGAACGCCATCGGCGACGCGTTTAAGATGATTGAGCGGGGTGCTGCCGACGTCATGATTGCCGGGGGTGCGGAAGCGGCAATCGTGGACATTTCGTTGGCTGGTTTCAGCACTATGAAGGCTTTGTCGACGCGCAACGACGAACCACAGCGAGCGAGCCGTCCTTTTGACAACGATCGCGACGGTTTTGTCATGGGCGAGGGTGCTGGCATCGTGATCGTCGAATCCTTGGAACACGCGTTAGCTCGCGGAGCCCAGATCCGGGCGGAAATTGTGGGTTACGGTATGTCTGGAGATGCCTATCACTTGACGGCCCCGGCTCCCGAAGGCGAAGGTATGTACGACGCCATGCGCGAAGCCGTGGCGGACGCGGGGTTGAAGCCCGAACAAGTGGATTACATTAACGCCCACGGCACTTCGACCGACCTCAACGACAAGTTTGAAACCCTGGCGATTAAGCGTACGTTCGGAGAGCATGCTTACAAGTTGGCAATCAGTTCCACGAAATCGATGACCGGACACTTGCTCGGTGCCGCAGGTGGCGTAGAAGCCGTGGCCACGGTGCTCAGCATTCAAGAAGGCATCGTCCCCCCCACCATCAACTACGAAACGCCGGACCCGGATTGCGACTTGGACTACGTGCCCAACCAAGCCCGGAAGATGGATGTCCGGGTGGCCATGTCGAATTCGTTTGGTTTCGGCGGACACAACGCGGCCATTGTTTTAAAAAAATTTGAGGCCTAGTCAAGGGGGGCTCCTTGGCCACACCCTTGCAGACCGCTCCTAGACCTACTTGACCCGTCTGCCCCCGGAACCGGCCGGGGGTTTTTTCAACAAGCGATACTCATCCCCTCAAGTTCATGAAAACCCATGGCGGGATGTAAAATAACAACCATTGGGATGCTGGAAAGGCAACACTGCGAAATGCGATACTGCGAAATGCCATACTGCAGGGTGTTTTACAAAGCGATGCGAAATTGGAAAAGGATTGCCGGAATGGAGTGCCTACACTTTGTTGAGTAAGTGGGATGAATTACAAAACGCGTTAAAGTTGCAATTTCAAACGCCTGCGTTGTTGAAACAAGCCTTCACGCACGCGTCATACCGGAATGAACATCGCAGAAACTCGTTGCAAGACAATGAACGCCTGGAATTTCTTGGCGATGCTGTACTCGAGCTGGTTGTCAGCGAATTTCTATACAAGACAAGGCCTGATTTGCCGGAGGGAGAACTGACTCGATTGCGGGCTTCCATGGTGTGTGAACCGTCTCTGGTGAAGTTCGCCCGGAAGTTGGAATTCCATAAGTTTGTCCGGCTCGGACGCGGGGAAGAGCGTTCCGGAGGCCGCAACCGCCCGGCTCTGCTCGCCGACGTATTCGAAGCGTTCATTGGTGCTTTGTATTTGGACCAAGGGTTGGAAGCTGTCCGCCAGTTTGCCGACCAACACATTTTTACGCAACTCGATGAAGCCGTCTCCTTGGATTACAAGACGAGTCTGCAAGAGTGGGTCCAGCAAAACCTGGGGCTGGAACTGAAGTACGAGACCATCGAAGAACGGGGCCCAGCGCATGCCAGGGAATTTGTCGTCCAGGTTTACGTCGATTCGGAGCCGCTTGGCCAAGGGGTTGGCCGCTCCAAGAAAGAAGCCGAGCAGCACGCGGCACAAGTGGCTCTAACGGAACTCCAGCAGCGCGCCGGTAGGGGGATGTAACGTGTTTCTCAAGCGTATCGATGTGCTCGGATTTAAATCGTTTGCCGACAAAACGGCGGTTGAATTCTCACCTGGAATCACCGCGGTAGTCGGACCGAATGGCAGTGGTAAAAGCAATATTGCCGATGCCATTCGTTGGGTGCTCGGCGAACAGAGTGCGCGGAGCTTGCGTGGCAGCAAAATGGAGGACGTCATTTTTGCCGGCAGCGAGACAAGACGCCCTATCAATTTCTGCGAAGTTTCCTTGACCCTCGACAATTTTGACCGACACCTTCCTGTCGTGTACGACGAGGTCACGGTCACGCGCCGGGTATACCGTTCCGGAGAGAGCGAGTACATGATGAACCGCCAGGCGTGCCGGTTGAAAGACATTGCGGAATTGTTTATGGACTCTGGGCTCGGGCGCGAATCGTACTCCATCATTGGCCAGGGCCGGATCGAAGAAATGCTGTCTACGCGGCCGGAAGACCGCCGTGGACCGTTTGAAGACGCTGCGGGGATTGTGAAATACAAGTTCCGGAAAAAGGAAGCCGAACGCAAACTCGAAGAAACGGCCGTGAATCTGCTGCGCGTGGACGACATCTTGGCAGAATTGGAACGACAGGCCGGGCCGCTGGAAAAGGAAGCCGAGAAAGCGGCACAGTACAGAAAAACCGCAGAAGAATTGAAACAATTGGATATTTCGCTGTTGGTCAAAGGGATCGAACAACTGCAGGAGCGCTTCAGTTTGGCTTCGGAAAACGTGGAGCAGCTCGCTGGAGTCCGGCAAAGCGCCCTGGACGAACTCGGAGTGCGCGACGAGTTGCTCAAACAGGCGAGATTTGCGTTCGAAGAGCAGACGAGGGCGATGGAGACGCTGCAAAAGCAGTTGATGGAAAAAGTCGAAGACCGGCAGCGGACCGAAGGACAAATCGCGCTGTTTTCCGAACGTCTGCAAAATCTCGAAAGCACCCTGCAAGACCGCGCAGGCCAACTCGACCAAGTTGGACAGGAAACGCAGCAACTCAGCGAACAGTTCGAAGAGCAGACCAACCGGTTGACGAACGTCACGGCGAAGCTGGAGGCGAAAAACGCCGAGCTCGAGGTGGCCGCATATGCTGTGGACCCTGCGGTGAGGGCTGGCATTGAGCAAGAGATTGACGCTTACAACAGCGAACTGATTGAGGCTCATCACGAAGCGGCCACGCTGCGCAACGAAATCAAAGTGGCTGAAGAGTCGATGCTCAACGACGACCGGAAACGGGAGCGGTTTCAGGCAGAGCGGGTGCAGTGGGAAGGACAAATCGCGGCGCTCCAAGAAAAAAGCGTCCGTCTGGAGCAGGAACGCGCAGACTTGCAGCAAGCGCTGGCCAGCGCCCAAAGCGAACTCGACGAAAAAGCTAAAATCCTGCGGCAGCGTTTGGATGAAGAAGCGGCTGTGGTCATGGAATTGCACCAGACCGAATCGAGCTTAGCGTCTCTTGTGTCCCGGGCAGAACTGCTCAAAGACCTGGAGGAGGGCTACGACGGTTACGCTTTAGGTGTACGGACCGTTTTGCAGGCCGGGAGCAAAGGCCGCCTCGAAGGCATTCACGGTTCGGTCGCTTCGTTAATGTTTGTCCCCAAGAAGTACGAGACAGCCATCGAGATCGCGTTGGGGGCTTCCCTCCAAAACGTCGTCGTTTCCACGGAAAAGGATGCTCGCGACGCGATCGCGATGCTCAAACACCGCCAAGCCGGCCGCGCCACGTTTATTCCCTTGTCGGTCATCAAAAGCCGGCTGTTAGGTTCAGCGGAAGTCAACAAGGTTTCACATCACTCCGGTTTTATCGGTGTGGCGAGTCAACTCGTTGAGTGCGACGCCCAATACCGTACCCTCGTCGAATCGCTGCTGGGCAACGTCGTGGTGGCCAACAAGCTGTTGGATGCCAACGAACTGGCCCGTTTGTTAAACTACCGGGTTCGCATCGTCACGTTGGAGGGGGATGTGGTCAGTCCGGGCGGAATTATGTCCGGAGGCAGCCACGCCCGCAAAGGGCCAGGCCTGTTGGGAAGGACGAGAGAGCAAAGCGACGTTCAAGCCCAAATCGAGCAAACCAACGCCAAAAAACAACAGTTGACACAGGATAAAGAGCGCCTGCGCACGGAAATCTCCTCCTTGCAGCAGGAGCAAAACTCGATTCTCAAAGCGAATCAAGAAGCCGGCAGAAAATTGAACGAAGTTCAGGCCAGCTTGCGTGAAAACAATGCCCAGTTGGCAAGCACCAAAGAGCGCCTGGGGAGCTTGGAGTGGGAGTGGCAACAGCTCCAAAGCGGGCAAAGCGCTTGGCAGAATCGAGTGCAGGAGTCAAAAGCACGCCTTGTGGAAGTCGAACAAACGCTTGCGGAAATTGAGAACCACTTAGTCGAGCAAAGGAAAAAGCTCGAGACTTGGGATCGCACGATTCAACAGGCGCAGGAGTCGTTGACGAAGCAAAAAGTGGAAGTTGCGACGCTAACGCAAGAGCAAACAGCGCTCAGGCAGCGGACGCAGGAAATCAAAATGCAGCTGCAACGTTACCGGGAGCGTCAACTGCAGTTGAATACGGACCGCGAGGAGTTCGTCCGGAATCTAGAAACAACCAAGGTTCAAAAAGGGCAAGCCCAAGAAAAACTGATCGAGGTTACTTTCCAAGCCGACGAGTTGCAGTCCCGGTTGACAACACTGCAAGAGAGCCGCCGGCAAGCGGAAGCGGATGCAGCGGTCAAAGAGCGCAATTTCCGGGAACACCAACAGGTCTTGACTCGTGCAGAGGAGCAGCTGCACAGGGCTCAAGTGGCGGCAGAACGCACAGACATGGAACTGACTCATGCTCTCAATCGCATGGGAGAGACCTACCACATGACGTACGAATGGGCGCGAGACCACTATCCGGCTCCAGAAGACGCAGACGCTGTCCGCCGTTTGGCGGACGAACTGCGCCGCCAGATAAAGGCGCTCGGCGACGTCCAACTGAGCGCCATAGAGGAGTGGGACCGCCTGTCGGAACGGATGCGGTTCCTGAAATCCGAGCAGGATGACCTCGTGCAAGCGCGCGAACAACTGCTTGACGTGATCTCGGAGATCGACGAGGAAATGTCCCGGCGCTTCTCGGAGACATTTGCACAAATCCGGACAGAGTTTCAGGTGGCGTTCCGGGCCTTGTTCAACGGCGGTCGGGCAGACCTGGAACTCACCGCTCCGGACGACATGCTCCATACGGGGATTGAGGTGATCGCGCAGCCTCCCGGGAAACGCCTGCAAAACTTGAACCTGCTTTCCGGAGGTGAGCGGGCCCTTACGGCGATGGCTTTGTTGTTTGCCATTTTGCGGGTTCGCCCGGTACCGTTTTGTGTGTTGGACGAAGTGGAGGCTGCCCTCGACGAAGCGAACGTGGGACGTTTTGCCCAATATGTGCGAAAGTTTGCCGGCGAGACCCAATTCATTGTCATTACGCACCGACGAGGTACGATGGAAGAGGCGGATGTACTATACGGCGTGACCATGCAGGAGTCCGGAGTGTCGTCACTCATTGCGGTCCGTCTTAGTGATGACTTGGATTTCGAAACCGCGTAAATGGACTAGGACGGGGGTAACGATATGGGATTGTTCGATAAGTTTCGCAAAGGTTTGCAAAAGAGCCGCGAGAGCATGTGGGGCAAGTTCAGCAAGCTGTTTAGCGGACGCAAGCTGGATGACGCATTGTTTGAGGAAATGGAGGAAATTCTGATTGCCGCCGACACGGGCGTAGATACGGCGCTGTGGCTTGTGGAACGCGTGCGCAACCTGGTCAAGGAAACCAAATTGACAGACCCTGAAGGCTTGCCTAAACTGCTTGAGCAAGCCATGAAAGAAGCCTTGAGCGGTGCGGACTCTGCGATGAAGACCGCGGAACAAGGGCCTACACTCTACCTCGTCGTGGGCGTGAACGGCGTCGGCAAGACCACGACCATCGGCAAACTGGCTCATCACTTTAAAAGCGAGGGGAAAAAGGTGCTGTTGGCTGCAGGAGACACGTTTCGCGCTGCTGCGATTGAGCAACTGCTCGAGTGGGGCCAGCGAGTGGGGTGCGACGTGATCCGCCACAGTCCGGGGTCTGACCCAGCGGCCGTAGTCTTCGACGCCATTGCCGCGGCAAATTCGCGCAAAGCGGATATCATTCTTTGCGATACAGCAGGCCGTTTGCACAATAAGGCCAATTTGATGGCGGAACTCGAAAAGATTTACAAAGTGGCAGGTCGGGAACTTCCCGGGGCTCCCCACGAAGTGCTGCTCGTACTCGATGGCACCACGGGACAAAACGCGCTGAGTCAGGCTAAGGTCTTTGGAGAAGTGGTCCAGGTCAGTGGAATTGTAGTGACCAAACTGGACGGTACAGCAAAAGGAGGTGTTGTGCTCCCTATTGTGCGTGAGTACAACATCCCTGTGAAATGGGTTGGGTTGGGCGAGAAGATGGATGATTTGGAACCGTTCCGCCCAGAGTGGTTTGCAGAAGCCATTTGCCAGCCTTAAAGGTTTGCGTAAAAGTTTGCGGCACAAGCCAGTCCGCAGAGTATCCGGGTTGATTTGCTGTAAAGGGGATGCACTTGACAGTGGCCCATGAGATGCGTAACATAGAGAAGGTCACACGAATAGGGGATTTGTTTGATCTGTACGGGACTTTACTGACCCAGCGACAGCGCGAGATGGTGCAGATGTACTACTTTGACGACTGGTCGCTGTCCGAGATTGCAGAACACCTGAGTGTGAGCAGACAGGCTGTTCACGACAACCTGCGCCGTGCTGAGGAGCAGTTGGAGTCTTACGAGCTGGCTCTTCAATTGCACCAAACGATTCAAAGTCAACGCTCATTGACGACGGCGTTGAGTGAAGCGTGGATGGACGTGAAAGCGCACGTGCCAGAACCGACCCGCCAGAAGATGGATTCGGTTATCCAAGCACTTTTGGCACAGTACCAGTGAGGCGAGGGGGCGCGAAACGTGCTTGAAAGCTTGTCCAACAGTCTACAAAAAGCCCTCGGCAAACTCAGGGCCAAAGGGAAGTTGACGGACGACGACGTGCAGGCAGCCATGCGTGAAGTGCGCTTGGCGCTGCTTTCAGCGGACGTCAGTGTGAAAGTGGTCAAAGAGTTTGTCGATCGCGTTCGCGAACGCGCAGTGGGTCAAGAGGTGCAAAAAAGCCTGACACCCGGCCAACAAGTCGTGAAGATCGTGTATGAAGAGCTGACCGACTTGATGGGTGGAAGCGAGGCGCGCCTGAACATGGCGGCTAAACCTCCCACGACGGTTATGCTGGTCGGACTACAGGGCGCCGGTAAGACGACGACAATTGCAAAGTTGGCGTTGTCTTTTATGAGACATCAGCACAGACCGCTGTTGGTTGCGGCGGACGTTTACCGGCCCGCGGCGATTAAACAACTTCAGGTGCTTGGGAGTCAAATTGACGTACCTGTCTTTGAAATGGGCAATCAAGCGGATCCGGTGCAAATTGCTTTAAAGGGACGCGAAGAAGCAATCCGTCAAGGTGCTGACGTCGTCCTCGTTGATACGGCAGGTCGTTTGCACATCGACGAGCAGATGATGAGCGAATTGACACGCATGGAGGCCGCGGTCAAGCCAGATGAAATTTTGTTAGTCGTCGATGCCATGACGGGTCAAGACGCAGTTCATGTGGCGAAGACTTTTCACGATAGTCTGCCAATCTCCGGTGTCATTTTGACTAAGCTGGACGGGGATACCCGGGGCGGAGCTGCCCTCACCGTTCGCTCCGTGACCGGATGCCCCATTAAGTTCATTGGACTGGGCGAAAAAATCGAGCCATTGGAGGTCTTTCATCCGGATCGGCTGGCTTCGAGAATCCTGGGCATGGGCGATGTGTTGAGCCTGATCGAACGGGCGCAAGAGACAGTGGATGCCGAAAAAGCACAGGAAATGGAGCAAAAGCTCCGGACTGCTCAGTTCACCTTAGACGATTTCCGGGACTGGATGAAACAGGTGCAAAACCTTGGCCCGCTCGACCAAGTGCTCAAGATGATTCCAGGCATGAATAAGCTCAAGGGGATCGAGAACGTCAAGGTAGACGACAGCCGGTTCCGCCGCATCGATGCGATTATCTCTTCAATGACGAAGGAAGAGCGCCAGAATCCGTCTGTAATGAACGCCAGCCGTCGACGCCGCGTAGCGATGGGGAGCGGTGTGGTCGTTCGGGACGTCAACCAGGTACTCAATCAGTTTGAGCAGATGCAGCAAATGATGAAGCGGTTTTCTGGCGGCGGCTTAGGCAAACGGCTAGGTCGAAAAGGTGCCATGAATGCGCTGAAGTCCTCGTTCGGGGATTTGGGATTACCGGGCGCGGGAGGACAGATGCCTTCCTTGGGTGGAGCGTTAGGCGGTTCATCTGAGGTCAAACGTCAACACAGGAAGAAGAAGAAACGGTAGAAATGATGGTTTAGAGTGAAGGCGGTCTGGCGCGCGAGGTGGCAGCAAGGTCAAATTCGCCGCTGGATCCCGCATAGAGGGATAAACCGTACTTACGGTTAACAACTTGGAGGTGGCCTAAATGGCAGTAAAAATTCGTTTGAAACGCATGGGTGCAAAGAAAGCTCCGTTCTACAGAGTGGTCGTCGCTGACTCGCGTTCGCCCCGGGATGGCCGCTTTATTGAAGAAATTGGAACATACAATCCTTTGGTAGAGCCTGCGAAGATTTCTATTGACGAAGAAAGAGCGTTGCGCTGGCTGCAGACTGGAGCCCAGCCGTCGGATACTGTCCGCCACTTGTTCCATATAGTTGGCATTTTGAAGAAACACCATGAATTGAAACTGCAAAAATAAAGGCAGTATCTACGTCCCGTGCATGTAGGGTGTTCGAAATCTCAACCTGATGATAGGTAGGTGGCTGTATGAAGGAACTCGTGGAGTTTTTAGCAAAGTCCCTTGTCAACCATCCGGATTCTGTGCACGTCACTGAAGACTTTCGCGGAGAGACAATTGTCTATCACATCCAGGTTGACCCATCCGATGTGGGAAAGGTGATTGGCCGGCAAGGGCGGATCGCGAAGTCCATCCGGAACGTTGTCAGTGCAACGGCCTATCGTCAAAACAAGCACGTTGTCGTTGAGATTTCCTAACACCCTGTTGTTTGGGTTCTGGGTTGCATCAATTTGCCATCATGGAAGGAGCTGCGGATCGTGTTTACTATTCGTCAGCCGGTAGCTGTCAAATTCATTTTGACAGACCTGACAAAACAACAAATCCTCAACGAGCAGCGCAGTCAGATCGAACGTTTGACGTTTGAACTTGAGCAATTGGACCAACAGGGTGCACAAGCCATTGAACAGGCGATGGCTCAAAGCAGTGAGGCTGCAGAGCAGGTTCGCGCACAACTTGAGCAGGAGAAATCCAACCGAGTCGAACAGCGAGAACAGTTGATTCAGCAAATCCAGCAAATTCAGCAGATGGAACTGGGCTCTGAAATTCAAAACATGACGGTTGAAACGTCGGTTGAAGTTCGGGTGGGCGACGACTGGGGCAAGATTTTGCAGGGCGCAGAGATCGTTATTAAGGACGGGAGAGTTCACGAATTGCGGCGCGGCGGAGACCCGGTTGTGGAATAAGGCGGTGCGTGCCCCCGTTCTGTGGACGAGCAGAACGTCTATTTTAAAACTATCGATGTGGGTTGGGCACATGCCTGGCCCCTTTTCATATCTGAAGGTGGTTTTTATGGGAGCATCCATAAAGCCGCCGCAGAACCAAGGCTCAGGTGGTTTTCATCACAAGCTGAGGTCAGCATGGATTAAGTCAGCATTGAGAGGCAGGGTTTGAATTGGCGACAGATTACTTTCGCGTGGGAATTATCGCGAACACGCACGGGCTTCGGGGAGAAGTTAAGGTGTTGCCAAAGACGGACTTTCCTGACAAACGCTTTAGCCCCGGATCGCACCTATTTGTTCAGGAATCTGGAAAGACTCCTTTTCGCGAAGTCTCGGTCCGCAGTGCCCGGCAGCATCAACAGTTTTGGCTTGTGGCCTTTGAAGGGGCTCTTTCGATCTCGGATGTGGAAAACCTCAAAGGGATGGAACTGAGTATTCATAAGTCCCAACTCCAACCTCTTCCTGAGGGCAGTTATTACATTCACGATTTAATCGGTCTGCGAGTGGAAACAGAGGACGGAACGTATGCAGGTGAACTGGTGGATGTCATGACCCCGGGTGCCAACGATGTCTACGTCGTTCGTGGACCGTTGCAAAAACGGGACCTTTTGCTCCCGGCCATACCCGATTGCGTCCTGTCGGTAGATTTAAAATCCAACAAGATGGTGGTGCATCTGTTGCCTGGACTGCTGGAATCCGACTCCGACTCCCATGATGAAACGGGACTCGATTGAAGTTGGATGTCAACTGAAGAAGTTACCGCATTTCGTAAAATGTCGTAGAGGCAAAGACGGTTTGAATGAGTCTTGAGCCATTTTTAATCGCTGAACTTGACTGTTAAGCATGTCGTTAAGGATGGATTGTTGTGCTTGATGTGACGGTGTTGACGCTGTTTCCAAACATGTTTGAAGGTGTCTTTGGAGAGAGCATTTTTAAACGGGCAGTAGAAAATGGAGCTGCACGGGTGAACCTGGTGAACTTTCGCGAGTTTGCGACGGACCGGCACAAAACGGTGGATGACGCACCGTTTGGCGGTGGAGCAGGTATGCTTTTAAAAGCGCCGCCGTTGTTCGATGCCATGGCCGCCATTCCAAGGGAAACCGACCCACTAAGCCGCGAAAGAGTCGTGTTGCTCACTCCGCAAGGAAGGCGGTTTACGCAGCAGGTCGCAGAAGACTTCTCTCGTCAGTCCCGTCTGGTCTTTATTTGCGGCCACTACGAAGGGGTCGATGAACGGGTTCGCCAAGAACTGGTTACCGATGAGATTTCGATTGGCGACTTTGTTTTAACGGGAGGAGAGATTGCTGCGATGGCGGTTCTTGACGCCGTAGTGCGACTGTTGCCTGGGGTGCTCGGAAACGAACAATCCGCTCCCGACGACTCTTTTTCCTCTGGGTTACTTGAGTACCCTCAATATACTCGGCCAGCGGAGTACCGGGGATTAAGTGTTCCTCCGGTTCTGCTCTCAGGTAATCATGCACTCATAGAGGAGTGGAGGCGCAAGCACGCGTTGTACCGGACCTGGGTACGCAGACCGGATATGCTTGAACATGTGGCATTAAGCGTCCGGGAACAGGTTTGGGTTGCGGCTTGGGAGCAAGGGGATTTTTCAGGGATCGACGTCGTTGAGCGAAGAGACATTTAGGGTGCTTCAGTGCTGGCTGTATCCCTGTGAGGCCGCACCCCAAAGCCTCTTTCCTCCGCAGTTTACGACAGTGGGTGCCAAAACGTGCCTTTGTCTTTAAATCGTACCAACGAGAATCTCCAACTCCAGACTTGCTTCAGTCGTAGGATTGTGGTATATTAGTCGATGTCGCCGCGAGAGCGGCACCGCAAAAACGCTTCAAAAACCCCATCACAGCAAGGTCTTTTCAAACCCTCGAACCAGGCAATCGCCAAGTTCAAACGGTTGATAGAGATTCCTTAGCAAAGCTCGGTTGAGCTTTGTGCGCTGAGAACAGCGGGCGATTGAAACGCGGATGCGTGAAAACAAGTGGTTCCTTGAAAACTGAA
>NZ_JAJFNK010000069.1 GCF_021739485.1 Alicyclobacillus tolerans | reverse complement strand
CACCCCTCCGGAATCGATTAGGGTTATTATCCCTCTCGCAGAATCTCAGAACGAGGTGTGTTCTATTTGACGCTCACGTATCTACGAGGATACACTCTGTTCATTTGGGAAGTTGTTGTCAATGTCCAAGCGAATATCAACACCGCAATGGTGGACTCCTTCCGAGGCAAACTCGAACTTGCAAAGACCGATTTGCATCCACGGTGGATGTTAATGTATATCCCTGTGTTCATATTCGGAATTTGGGACAGTTACCGAACGTGCGTAGATATGAACAACGTATACCTGCTTGTGGAAAGGGAAGACGCACCGTTTAACTCGTATACTGTTGGTGCCGCTGAAATCAACTATTTGGATAAAAGAAGCCCAGTGATGTCAGCTATCTGGTCTTTGTTCATGCCTGGACTGGGACAGTTACACATCCATAGAATCTTACTCGCTTTCTTCTCTCTTGTGTGGGGCATTGTATTTTTATATCAGTCACGCTTACTTGAAGCAGTCCAATTACTGTTTCTTGGAGACGTGAAAATGTCAACACAGGTGCTTAACCCGGAATGGCTGTTATTTATGCCTTCTGTATGGGGGTTTGTTGTTTATGATGCCTACATCAATACGGTCGAGAATAACAAACTGTTTGAATACGAACAAAGAGCTTTTCTGAAGAAGAACTACCAAAGCCGAAATTTCAGAATTAGAAAAGGAAAAGTGGTCAATCCATGATCCAAGTTATGTCCACATTCGAACACTCTGTGAGACTGGAGGTGGCAATCAGCGCCTTGGAGTTAGATGGAATTCAGAAACAAAGTATCTTTGTTGTCCCCCTGAACAATCGGAAGGTAGGTCGAAGGTTGCTCGATAACTTGCACAACTCAGATGGTGTATCTTTGTTCAGCACAGGTGCCGCCATTGCAACGGCGTTCTCGGTTATCGGCGCTAGTGTTGGCTTCTCCTTAAAATGGGGCCCAATTTATTGGGGACTCATTGGTACTGCAAGTGGATTTTTGCTCGGGTTTTTAATCGATTTATTTATCAATAAGGTTGTCCAAAAACGCAACCGTACCTTACGGGGCAAAAATCCACAAGTCATCTTAATTGTTGAGTGTGAAGACAACCAAGCCGATTCAGTTGAAGATATTTTGTGGCACCATTTGGCACTCGGCGTCGCTCGGGTTCAAACATGACCATCTACTCAAGAATCGGTTGATTTTCGCCCACATTAAATACATAGGAAATACACGGGAGTTCCTTTGGCTTTGAGCCTAACGCACCAGCAGTTGATCCAGACATTTGACAAAAACCTGAATGAAGTCACCCTGCTAATTCATGAGAAAATCCATCTCGGAAAGGCATGTTGAAATGCAACTTCTGATTTGTTCGGTATTCGCATGGCTGTCGATTGCATTGTTTGCTTTGATGCCCAAGAGGTTGCGATTATTAGATTTCATTTTTGTGTATTCCGTGATTTTGATAATGACCACGATCGTATTCACTGTCTTTGACGTTAATATTCACATTGTAGTTATACCTAGGACTGCCAAAATTTCGTTGGCAACCATCATAACTCGGGTGATCACTATACCGCTTGTTCTTATGATGGCTGTCAATTTCCTTCAATCTTCTGGGGCTAGGAAACCCCGCTGGTTATTGACAATTTTAATCTGGCTTGGGATCACTGTTTTTGATTGGACTCTTGATTTCCTTAAAGTCATCACCTATCAAAAGTCGTTCATCTGGCATGTGCAAAGCACACTGGTCATGTATTTAGGATTTATCACGATTGCATGGGGATTGACGTGGTTCTACACAAGGTTGGACAGGAAAAGCGTGGGAACAGGATGACGAACATCATAACGTATGATGATCAATTCAACGTAAATGAGTGGTTTGTGATCCTTGGGCTTTTTATAGGGCTTTTCATTACTTATATGCTCCCGCCTCGCTTCTCAAGAAAACTGTCGACCCTATATTTTATGTGTGGCATTAGTTTCGGTGCTTTCTTTGACCTTACACTAGGTACGATACCCCGAAGTTTTTACGACGTAGGAGATTCATCTATGTATGAGTTTGTTGATTTTCTATCCCTTTTAATGTACGGACCATTCAGCTACTTGTTCTTTTACTTATACGACTTCCTGAAGTTAAACCTTAAATTAAGTCCATTATATATTCTGAGCTGGACATTGTTGTCACTCGGTACAGAATGGGTCGGAGTACAGCTTGGTGTGTTTCACTATAATTACGGTTACGGGTTGCAGATTTCTTTTATGATTTACCTGATCGTTCATTCCCTTTGGGTCCTGTTTTTTTATCTCATGAAACTTGCTGATACAACTGGCTAGCGAGTTGTCTGGACATACAGTAAGCGTCTCCTTCAGCATAGAGCAAGAAGTGTCCCTGCTCAATCTGGGTCGCTTTCCCATTTGTACAGCAACAGTCTTCGACCAGTACTGCATATTTATTAGCAAATACGCACTGGCCATTCTGATGGGTCATAAAATCATCTATCTAATGTTCCCGAAAACCAAAACGGCCGTCAGGCTGAAATCTGTGTCCGACGGCCGTCTGGTTTTCACTCTATCACGTCATCGAATGCCAGTTGATACTGCACTCGCTGACTTTCGTAGTCCTCGATGTTGTCCTCGTACTGGAGCGTCACACGGATGTCGTCCACCCCTTGCAGGAGCCGTAGTCGGCTGTACGGATCCACTTGGAACGAAAGGTTTAGTTGTACGTCATCAGAGATCCGTAGCGTTTTTAGATCCACGATGAGCGAGTATCCCGGTGTTTGCACCCGGCGAAACAGTTCAGCAATGGCCGCTGGCGGCAACATGATGGGCAAGACGCCGTTCTTGTAGCAGTTGTTGTAAAAGATATCGCCGAACGACGGCGCCAAAATCACGCGAAAGCCGTACTCTAGGAGTGCCCACGGCGCGTGCTCTCGCGAGCTCCCGCAGCCAAAGTTGTCCCGCGTCAGCAGAATGGTCGCGCCTCGAAAACGCGGTTGGTTTAGTTCAAAGTTCGGGTCCAGTTCCCCTGTCCCCGGCATGAACCGCCAATCGTAGAACAGATATTGGCCAAACCCGGGCCTTTCAATCCGCTTCAGAAACTGCTTTGGGATGATCTGGTCCGTGTCCACATTGACCCTATCCAGCGCTGCAACCAACCCTTTATGCGAAATTAGCGGTTCCATTCCCATCGCCTCCCTCGTTTACAGTCCCGACCGCCCCATCCAGTACATCGCGCACATCCACAAACCGCCCCGCTATGGCGGCGGCAGCGGCCATCATGGGACTTACCAGATGCGTCCGCGCACCCCTGCCTTGGCGTCCCTCAAAGTTGCGGTTGGACGTGGACGCTGCGCGCTCTCCACCTGGGATGAAGTCTGGATTCATGGCCAAACACATGCTACAGCCCGGTTCGCGCCACTCAAAACCCGCGGCGAGGAAAATTTTGTCCAACCCCTCCGCTTCCGCCTGCAGTTTTACTCGCTTCGATCCCGGTACCACCAGCGCCCGCACACTCCCGGCGACCTTACATCCTTTCGCCACTTGAGCGGCTGAGCGCAGGTCCTCAATGCGCCCATTGGTGCAGCTGCCTATAAACACATGCTGCACCGAAATTTCTGTGATTTTCGTGCCCGGCACAAGTCCCATGTACTGCAGTGCCTGACGAGCCGCACGCCTATCCACTTCGCTCGCAAACGTATCGGGATTCGGCACAACGCCGCTCACATCTACGCACATGCCTGGGTTGGTACCCCAGGTAACCTGTGGAGTCAACTGCGAGACGTTAAATTCGATGACCTTGTCGTATGCGGCTCCTTCATCCGAGCGCAGACACTTCCAAAGCTCGTTGCAGGCATCCAGTGCCTCGCCCTTCGGCGCATAAGGGCGGCCCCACAAGTAGTTGAAAGTGATCTCGTCCGGTTGAATCAGGCCAGCGCGCGCACCTCCTTCAACCGTCATGTTGCACACGGTCATGCGCTCTTCCATCGACATTTCGCGAATGGTTTGTCCCGTAAACTCGACCACATAACCGGTACCGAATCCGACCCCGTGTGTGGCAATGACCCCCAAGATCACATCCTTTGCCGTCACACCCGGCCTGCACTGACCAGTAATGTTCACGCGCAGTGTCTTGGGTCGCTCTTGCCACAAGCACTGCGTCGCAAGCACGTGCTCTACTTCGCTAGTCCCGACGCCGAATGCCAGCGCGCCAAACGCCCCGTGCGTCGACGTGTGGCTATCGCCGCAGACGATGGTTTTCCCCGGGAGGGTCAGGCCGAGTTCAGGACCGATCACATGCACTATGCCTTGGTCTGGACTTCGTAAATCCGCCAGCGGGACTTCAAACTCTTGGCAATTACGAATCAGCGTCTCCATCTGCTTTTTCGCGGTATCATCGCTGATGATTTGTGAGTTTTTCGTGGGCACGTTGTGATCCATAGTCGCGTAGGTTAACTTGGGTTGGCGCACCTTACGTCCGCTCATCCTGAGCCCCTCAAACGCCTGTGGAGATGTCACCTCATGTACCAAATGCAAGTCAATGTAAATGAGATTCGGCTTGTCGTCTTCCGCGACCACCACGTGCTGCTCCCAAATCTTGTCGAACAATGTTTTCGGCTCCACGCGATTCACCCTCTCTTTGTCCCACCCATCATGACGCATTGCAACGCGAATCCCTGGGGCTGCCCACCCTCGTCGAGCCGGACTTGAAAAGCTTCCCGCGTCGAGGCGTCCGCATTTCGGAGCATCTGCACAATCTCCACACGTCTCTCCTCGGCGGGGTCCGCCTGCTGAACCCACCACGCGAAATCCAGCGGCAAATGCCAGGCTCGCTCCACTTTCCCATCAACGCCAACCCGCTCCAACTTCTTCAGCCACTCTGCGACAGTCCATTCACGCACGTGCGACGCATCACGCAGCCAGTCCAGCCGATTGATGAAATCGTCGAGTTTCGGTTCCTCTGGCGCAATGTGATCCACAAGGATGAAGCGGCCGCCGGGTTTCAGCACGCGTGCAATTTCGGCGACAGCCGCATCTGGATTGGCGAAGTGGTGGGAGGCGAAGCGGCACGTGACGAGGTCGAAAAAATCGGAGGGGAAGGGCATTTGCACGACGTCGCTGACCACGAATTGGAGGTTGGCCAGCCCCCGATCCGCTGCCAACGACACGCCCGCTTCCACCATCCGCGCGGTCAAGTCGACTCCTATCACTGTCCACGCCCGCTTGGCCAAAGCCAGCGCTGTGTGTCCGGTCCCCGTGCCTACATCCAGCACCCGTTCGGTACCCGAGAGCTCAGCCGCCTCCACAATCCACATCAAGTCGTCCCCGTGTGCATGCACCGCAGATGTCACGTACTTCCAAGCCTGTTTGGTGAACTGCGCCCGCACCGCCGCGTTTGCTCCGTTTGCTTCCATTCCCATCCGTCACGCTCCCGTGTTTTCAAATCATCGCTTGCAAGTAGCATAGCCGCAAGCTCCCCATTCGTCTAATATATAGAATGTATGTATTAAATAGTTTGTAACTATGGAGCGGAGGCAGACATGGACATCCGACTCATGGAATACGTGCTGGCAGTGTATGAGGAGAAGAGCTTCACGAAGGCAGCAGATCGATTGCATGTGTCGCAGCCATCACTGAGCCAACAGGTCGCCAAGCTGGAGCGGGAACTCGGCCTGCGCCTGTTTCAGCGTGGCCCCGGTCCTATAACGCCGACGGTGGATGGCCGCCGATTTGTAGAGCGGGCGTACGACATCGTCCATTTACGAAATGACCTGAGACAGGAGATGCAAGAACGCAGCCAGGGCATGGGAAACCGTCTTTCCATCGGCACCACGGCCATCACGGGGGGACGGTTGCTGCCTGAACTTCTGCGAGCCTTTCATGCGACGCATCCGGATGTGCACCTGCGTCTGGTGGAGGAGGCGACGGAAACGCTGGTCGATTTGGCTGCGCGCGGGCTGGTAGATATCGCCGTGCTGCCGTTACCGCTGGATCATCCTGGGTTGGAAGTGATACCGATTTTGACCGAGCCGCTGCTGCTGGCCATACCGCCGGCCGAACAGGCGTGGATGACAGGGGAAATTCGGGAGCTCGTGAGCGGTGGGTGCGAATCGGCCGCACCTGTTTCGCTGCAGCACTTTGTCACAGCGCCGTTTGTAGTGTTGAAGCAAGGGTATGGCTTCCGTCGGACGCTTCTACAACTTTGCGCCGACAGTGGCTTTCAGCCCGACATCGCGTTTGAAACGGGTAGCGTCGACACGGCGCAGGCCATGGTTGCACACGGACTCGGCGTCACCGTTGTGCCGCAGATGGTGACCCACGTGGGCGAAGGGCTGGCGCCTTTCTACCTGCCGCTCGATTCGGGCCCGACGCGCACGTTGGTGTTCGCCTATCCGCAGGATAGGTATCTGAGCCTCGCGTCACGGGCATTGATAGATTTGGCGCCGTGAACGCAGCCGTGCTGTTCCGGGCTGGGTTGAAGGATGGACACTCAGAGTGACGCTGATCAAGACATCAACACTATCAGGAGTTTTTTTATTGTCTCAAACCCGATTTTGCTTGTAGAGTAGAGGACTGGTTTCCCAGTCCCCCCTCATCAAACCGTACATGCGTAGGGTAGACCGCCGACGAGGCACTAGGCAACAGCCCTTTTCCTTCGGTCCCCCTCCGAACCGGGCTTGCAGCTTTCACTGCACCCAGCTCTCTAGTGCCTCATTTCATGTGCAGGTATTTTTACGTCCCGCATGTGTGTCGTCATGACCCATGCGACAGACGATGAGTGTTTTCCGTTTGCGTGCTGTCATGGTTTTTACCCATGCAGCTTGTTCTTTTCTTCCCTTGCCCTTTAAGTCTTTTAAGTGTCGAATATGGTGTACCTCATTGTTTTCACGGGATTCACACAGTTCGCAGGTGTTAGCAAGAAGCCGTTGAATTAGCTTCCTGCACCCATGAGCCATGATTCCCATGTAACGGATTCTACGGAGCACACCTTTAGTGACAAACTTTTAATGTTTCACATTGCTGCATTGAATGTGGCAAGCATAGGGAACTATGGAGATGCACTTTTAGCCAGCCCCAGGCGTGATCTGGCACTAACGTACACGCGCTTGATGGGAGAAGTTGAGCTGTACGCTGAAGATGGTGCAAACATCACGATTGATAACGGATCGCTCGAACAACCCCCTATGGCTGAAGACCGCAAGCAACTGGCGAAACATCATTAGCAAACGTCTCGCTCTAAGAGAAAGATTTTGTATCGAATAAAATCTCCTTGTTGCACACAAGGGGGCGAATGCGCAAGAAGAACTCCCCTCGAAAACGGTATAAATATGCACTCTGTCGTAGAAATGGGGGGTTACATGATGTCGTCGTCACCTTGGAGACAGTTCAGTCTACAACTTTATTCTCCGTTTGACCTCGTGACACTCTTCCTCCCCCGGCCAGTACACGATATTGTTCGTCCTGGCCAATTAAGACGCAGGGTGTCCGAGACCGCCGAATAAGGGGGTCGAGTATACAACACCATTTTGCACGATCACTCACTGCCTTCGTTGTTCCTTACTGTAATTTCATTCTTTATATTTGTAGTGTGCCTCTTTAAACAACGGAACATTAAAAATGTATAGACTAAATCGGATTATGAAACAGATCAAATGGAATAATTAAATATTTTTGTACAGAAATGTGCGAAAATGTTGAAACGGTCCGAACGGTTTCGTGCTAAAGGTAACGATCTTGAGAGAGCGTCTGTATTGGTTCGGAGAGACAACTGGGTAGGTATTTTTGTGAGGTGTGTGGCTAAGGTTGTGGATTATGGTCGCACCCATATTTAAGCGGTAACCCATCAGAATGCCTTGGTTTTGGCCTTATATCAACAATCTCAAATGGCAAAAAATGGCAAAAATGTACAATTCGATTGTATCAATATACTCCTGCTTGACTTATCCCACGCTAATACAGGCGGATTCTCATTTGGTCCGTCAATTCGAAAAGGCAGCGGCGTATCTCGCTGCCTTTTTCGACTGCAAGGAAGGAATAACCGTTTGGACGTGGTCTTGGCAACTCCATCTGGCTCCTATTAAGAGTAGGATAGAAATATCGAAATAAGCTCCAAAAATTGAACTTGAAGAGGCAAATTGCCGGCCAGGACAGACTTACCGGTATTAGCAGGCAATTGTGATGTAAAGCGCAAATCTCGCCCATAGTGCTAGTCTGAATATCACAGTAATGACGATGGTAAAACTGAATAGACGGTCTTATCACTCATTGTGACCTCCACCAATCTGAACTCCACCAAAAAGTGGTAATTGTCGCATTGTTTATAGCACAGTGTGAGCCATTGGAATCCGTTTTTTATGGATGCTTTAACGTACGATTTTATCCGTTTTGTGACGTGGCCCTGATATGGCACACTCGCCAAACATATACCTAAATTGCCGACGAAGCCTGAGAAATAGCCTTCCTGCGCACCAATTCCGCATCCAGACACCGCTTCACAAAGCGACTGAATGTCATTCCAAGCCGGATTGAATAGTTCTTGTTGCATCATCCAGATTAAAGCGGATAGCTTCTCCCTGTACACTTAATGACAACATGACACCTACAATCAGAGCGTTCTGCGGTGCAATGTACAGGCGACTTATTGGAAAATTACCAAAATCAATATGGAATTTACAAATTACTTACGTAGATACGAAAATTTGATCTCAATATTTCGACAATAACCCCCGAAAAAAGTATTTCCGTTTGCGAAATATATGACGTAACATTCAAAACCACTATTGCCGACATTAAAAGAAGCCGATAGATTCGGGATTTAAGATCGCGGCTTCGGGTGGAGGCACGAGAGGGGATGAAAATTATGCAAATCAACACGAATGCGCCTACTTAGACGTTTTTGCCGAAATGTCTCACGTGGTGTATCGGGCCGTCCAGACAGTGTAAAACCAAACCGGAGGGATGAGGACGATGATGAGCAATCAACGATGGGACAAGCTTTTATTTTTCGAGAAGGATGACATAGATTTCATCGAATCAACGTTAAAACACAAAAACCGAGTGAAAAAGCGATGGTTTCCACCCAGGCGAAGAGCGACCGTTGGAAATAACGTTGTTGGCATTCCACCGGGTGATTGATATGGGCATTGGGTTCGTAATAGTAATGGCCTTAATCGGTGCACTGTACACTGTATTAACCAAATATGCGTATGAACAGGACAACGATTAGATTGCACACTTTGATACTCAATCTGGCTGGTAACCGCGAGATCAAAACCATCATCGTTGTCAACCTCACCGAACCAACGAGGGGGGCAATCAACGTTGCAAGTTTATAATATGGTGCCTTACCTTCAAAGTAAACTTCTCCGCACCTATAACAAGCGGAAATGTCTGTACCATCAGGATATAGTCGACGTAAGCCGTCGACTCAACCGATTCATGATGCAAGAACAAAGCCGAATCAATGCTCTTGATTCCGAAGTATAAACCGCATCACTTAAAAGGGGAAAACGCCTGTGGAAAACCCTCTTCTGGGGTGGACCACAGGCGCCTCAGGGGACTCTTAAAAAGGGTGTTAACTCTATGTCAATTTGATGCAAATTCGATGTCAATTCAAGTCCTCGAATGCCCACAATCACAAGGACTAGAACGGGAAAAACCATCACACGGTCATACAGCCCAATCGTCTCATCCTTTGCGGGTACACTCTACCTCTCTTTGAGGTTTCGGTGTAACTATGCGATAGACGCTTACTTCCGCGGTTGGTTTTGGCAACTCCGTATTACGGACGGTGTGTCTCAGACGTCCATTTTCTGCATCAGTCCGTTTTTTACGATTGAACATGTAAAAAAAATGTTGAAGTTTGTTGAAATATGTATCAAACTTTCATTCATATATAGTATATAACTCTTAGTAGGAATTTTTGAGATAGATTGCAACCATTGCACGTTATTGGATTGCAAACAGACACATAAGTGTATAACGGCAAACCAACGGAAACGTTGGGACGCAAAGCCACGGGTCTAAGGACGATTATCGTCTAGGATCGCCGGGTTGCCGCTTTTGGTCAATTTAGCCACGTTTAGGCAACCCCATCTTGGGGGTTGCCTTTTTTCGTCGGCCGAGGGTGGGATTAAGAGTGAACTTTAAAGGAAAAGTAAGTATTTTATCCGAAATTCAGTCCATCGCAACGTTTGAAATGGAAAGGCATCCATACCCGCGTCACATTGTACAGTGGGTTTTAAATCATCAGTCTGTAAAAAGTGTCTACCAAGTGATTGTGAAGCATGAGAGTGAGAGAGCTTTTGGCTACGAAGCACTAAGTAGACCGCAATTCAAACAGAAAAACTTGAAACCGGATTTCTGGTTTCGGTCAGCCTGGGAACATTCACTTTCACTACAGGCAGATATCGCGGCCATCCGAAGTTCATTTGAGAATTTTCACCTGTTCAACTTTGTTCCTCTATTCATTAACGTAATGCCCAGCAGTTTTGTAGACAGGAAATTTGTCCCTGTGTACGAGCGGCTTTTGTATGAGTTCAACGTCCCTCCGGATAAGGTGGTTCTCGAAATCGTTGAATTTAGTTCATGTAATTCCAACAGGCTCAATGAATCCGCTGCACAAATTCGTGCATTAGGTTCACGTATTGCACTGGACGACGTTGGAACTGGCCAATCTAATTTAAGCTGTTTGGTGGATCTCAAACCCGATTTGATTAAAATTGATCGCTCTCTCGTACAAGGAATTGCCACCTCCACCGAGAAACAACGCCTACTTTCCCTGTTCGTTGAGTATATGAACCATGCTGACGCAGTCATCGCTGAGGGTATCGAAACTGTCGAAGATCTTCAGGCAGTGATCCAATCCGGTGTGAAATTGAGTCAAGGCTTTCACTGGGGTTACCCTGCTCCAATCGAAAAAATCATCGATGGGAGATGGTGAGATGCAATTGATGCAAAAAATAAAACAATACTTATTTCGGCATCAGCCACATCCCAAAGAGACTACAGTAATTCAACTTGCGGATTTTTGTGATGTAACCGAAGCGTCCGATACAACCGAAATCCAACATGGAACCATAACCATTAAAAATAATCGGGTTGTTGTCAAAAACCCCGGGCCTCTAGGGTCTTTTCCGGCCCTAACGATACCCAGTAATCAGCAAATTCATGTGTTGATTGATGGTAAGCAAGTCGTCGGGAAACATCTGGTTCACGAGGGACACACAATCGAGGTCCGAACCAATCCTAGTCCACCTTCCATCACATGGTCATCAAGGATTAGTCAGGACATGTTAAATGTATTTTTTACAGTACATATCGAGAAGGGACAAGAGTTTCGCCTAAAGGAAACCGACGAAGCATCACGCAATGTGCACCTGGAGTTAGATTCAATAAACTGTCTACCTCAACCCTTGACACAAGACGAAATCATCTCAGCACTTGAAAAAGGGGGATATGTGGGAGAGATCGACGAAGTGGCCATTCATGAATTGTCCCTTACGACCGAAACAACAGAGAGAATTGTTGTCCGAGGTGTTTCACCTATTCCGGGTAAACGAGGATATTACGAACTTGTGTATTCTGAAAAGGATTACGATCCGTTGCACAGGCATATGCGCTTGTCCACGGTGTATGCCGGAGCCATCCTTGCTGTTCTTCAGCCTGAGTTACCTGGGACGCCCGGTAGAGATGTATACGGACATGCTATTCCCGCTCCTCCAAACAAGAAACCTCAATCTCTGGGACCCGGTGTCATTCTTATTGGCAATCAAGTCGTAGCGAAGCGCAGTGGCCGTCTTGTATATACGAATGACCTAGTCGATGTGGTTCCAGAGCTAGTCATCCCGCATGCTTTGACCCCCAAAGATGGGAACATTGAATTTGATGGTGACGTGATTGTTTACGGCTCTCTTGAGGACGGATGTCTGATTCGAGCGACAGGGACTGTGACAATTCACGGCAATATTTATGGTTCAACCGTTATGGCAGAAAAAGGGATAGCTATTAAGGGGCATGTCATTAAATCCATTGTAATTGCGGGTCAATCTCAACTGATTTACGGAAACCTTCTGCCACAGCTCAAACAAAGTGTTCGACAGTTCCATCTCTTTCAGCAAGAATACAACATTGTTCTCGAACAGGCCACGAAGCGAGTACATGATGAGAAGACATTCGGAATGATTGCGCACGTTCTATTACGTGATCGTCATCCGGATTTAACCACACATTTTCAAGCGTTACTAGAATATCACGATATCACTCTCTGTACTTCTGATGCCCTGTACAACAGGTTGGTTCATGAACTTAAAGCAAAATGGATTGGCTTGGGCAGTACACAAATACATCTGAGAGACATATCGTATGTGGGGAACTTACTGCAAGAGTATCGTAACTATGTAGAATTGATGAAATCCACAGGAGTAGCCCATGTAAAAGCTGCCAATGTCACCTCGAGTTCCATCAGGGCATCCGGCAAGGTTCTCGTGTTGGATTCAGGGGTTTATAGCAGCTCTATTGAGTCCGGAGATGCTCTGTTCGTTAAGGGAAATGTACGAGGGGGATTTTTAACCGCAAAACGATTTATCGAGATTTACGAATTTGGTACACCCTTTGGCACAGAAACTAGCGCAAAGGTATTGGACGAATCCGGCAGAATTTTCATAAAACGACGACATCCCAACACGTTGATTGAAGTCGGGCTTTATCGCAACCGTAATTTGTTAAATGAAACCAACGTTAATTTTTTGGGGAGAGCAAAAAATGCCCATTGTTAAAGTTTTGATCGTCGATGACTCTTTCGAGACATTAGAAACTTTGTCACTTCTGTATTCTAACCGTACCGATATACAGGTGGTCGGAGCTGTTCAAACTGGGGACGAAGCAACTGAGTTTCTAAAAAACAATGATGCTGATATTGTATCCATCGATATCGAATTGCGTGCAGAAAACGGGATTGCCTTGTGTAAGAAACTACATGGTACGTACCCAAACTTATTCATTACCATGTGTTCAGTGGAGGACAGTCTTAAGAATAGAGAACTATCCTCCCAGGCCGGAGCACGTTATTTTCTTCCCAAACCTGTGTCTACATCGGATATCGGAAACCTCTTGATTCGGTTTTATGAATCCAAGGTTAAAACGAATGTTCCAGATACAGAATTGAACTGGATTGATGATTTTCTGTGTTAAAAATAAGTCGCTCTGCGGTCAAGTGGTTAGCCTAATGAGGCGCCTCACACCAGCCGCCTATTTTTTACCGAACTTTTGCCAACCCGTCGATGATGGGCATGTTCGTATCGCAGATGTTTGTTCGCACTCGAAGCGCCACGTTCTCATGCTGTGCAGGATATGCAACAAACAGTTATAAACACGTTTCCCGTCTCCTCAATGACTTTCGAATCCCAATTGCTGACCCGATTGTGCTAATGCCATGGCACGCGATCCTTCTACTGTGCTTTGAGTAAAATTCGAGTCTGACTTGTCCATCAGGTGCGGTAGCTACAATGACAGCGAACTTACCTTAGTGGGGCCAGCTTGCTTTCAGCTGCCACGCTACGGAACAAGTGATCTTTGGTCGTTCTCCTCTTCGCAAGGAAAGAAAAGAATCCGATGCCAATTCTGAAATCATCACAGGTCCTTGAAGAAAAATAATATGCATCCGACGAAATAGCCTAGAGTGATACGGTATTGGGCTCCTTACGATTACCCGTAAGCGTATTGATATTCAGATCATTCGGACTATAATTATCGATGTCCTTGCGGTTGTGGCGCTGTAAAGACATGTATCGTCGTCACCCTTCGTTGGGTGGCGACACCCCTAAAATTGTGCCCTTTGTGGCATCCTGCATAAAGGATTAGAGCGCCTTATGGTGCTCTTTTCTTTCCTTATGAACCACCTTCCTGGCAATCTTCACATACTCCAAATGGATAAACGCCTTGTTCGGTAACCCGGAATGCTGTTTTCATGACTGTTGTTTTCTCTGTGTTGGGATGCATCTTTTTGCATTTCAAACACCAGATCACCGGACTCTCGTGTGGCTTGAGCCGATAATCTTCCAATTTTTCTACATACCCTTCCCAATTGGCATAAAACCTGCATAAGAATACCACAATGGATTCAAAATGTCTAAATATTATAACTTTATTAATTTTGTGGTTATAATATGAGTGTGTTGTTAGAAAGCGTTTACATTTCATCGCTCTTAGAAAAGAAGGGATGAACGTGGCTTTCTGTATTTGGTGCAATTGTTTCAATCGCGATGACAACATGTCAGTCATCTTCAAAACTGGCTTTACACAACATGACCACGAAAAAATCCCCCTCGGTATTTGCAAAGATTGCGCGAAGACTCATAGTCCACATCGAGAACACCCAGTAATTCACCACCGTTGCAATCACGAGATTTAAAAAGGACATGTGTGAAGACTATGCTTTATTTACCGGTAAATGAAAGTGCGTGGCTCGATAGAAGCCCTCGTCTGAATTACGGGGGCTCTCAGCTTTGCTGTTGCTCAAAAGTACCTATGTAACTGAAACTAAAACGCGAGCCTATGTTACCTAGTTTAGCTATCTCATATTGTCCAAAAGCTGATGGCGTAATGTCCAGAGACCGCTTGCCCTGTTGACCAAAGTCCTAGTCGGCCAATAACGCTGGTACGGGTAAGAGATTTTACTCGTGATCCTATATTTCTTTTGCCAATAAAGGAGAGGTTTTTTATGCGCATTGCTGAACATTTATCCGGTTTCTGTGTGTTATGCTTGTTCAGCTAACGAGAGAAGTGTCCAAGAAGGCATATTATGATTTGAATGCCTGTATTTAGGAACGCGGTGCGGAACCGCGTTTTCTTCATATTCCTATCGTCTAGTGCAGGTGGAAACATGATCGCAGGTTCTCCGAACTTTCTTGTGGACTTAATGGACGGAAATAATCCTAGCAGACCAATATAAGATGTGGCGACCACAGGAAGGATGGTGACAGTGATTAAAGACGATGATGCAAGGAAGTTAATTGCTCGAATCATTGACGGAGACCCCTCTGCTTTCAGGGCACTTTATGATTTAACCATCTCTGATGTGTCCAAGACGGTCGGTTTCCTACTGGATAACCCCAATGGAAGAGATGATGTGATTCAAGAAGTGTATGTCTCACTTTACCGTGCGTTGCGACAATACAATCCATCGAAGGCTTTCAGACCTTGGTTAATGGGGATAGTTTTACGCCAAGTTAGCTCGTATCGTCGCTCTCACTGGCGATTCCAGCGAATTAAACAGAAGTCTGTGGAGAGTTCTGCGCCGCCAATGGAACGTGACTTTTCAGTAGATGTGACAGATAAAATTTTCAACGAGAAACTCCTACGTGCCGTTTTGGGTCTCACTCCCAAACTACGTGCGGTCCTGGTCTTGCGATATTTACATGACTACACGCGGGAAGAGATCGCAGAGGCTCTGAACATTCCAGTTGGAACGGTCAATTCGAGATTAACAAGAGCGATACAGGCACTTCGGGAAAAAAACTTTTCAATCGCTACTGAAGGAGGAGTGGCCGAATATGAATTTTGAGTCCAGAATTCGAGATGTAATGGTCAAACATGCGGAAACGATCGGCTTTGAATCTGATTTATTTTCCAAGATTGAGTCGCGTGTTTACCCTGAACGGAAAAAACCTTATAGGAAGTGGATTATCGGTACGGGGTTGGCTGGTGCCTTGCTGATAGGGGCAAATACCGTCGTATTTGCTGAAACAGGCAAGAGCCTGCTTGATGTTATTTTGCATACCAACAGGATTTCGCAAGGTTCTGGAATGTTATCGGATTGGGTGTTCATCCCAGAAGGGGGTAAGTCTCCTACTGCTGCTCAGGCTTCGCCTGCCTTTAGCGGTTTACCGACTACCCCAACCAAGCAACATTCATCACCCTCTCAAATATCGGCACAGGTTCAACAATTCGGGATTTCGGCTGATGGGAAGGAGTTTACAGCAAATCACTACGACCAGTCCTTGAACCAATTCTTGAGTACCAACCAATTTCCAAAAATCAAAACGGGCGATGTTCAAGTACAATTTGTTGACGCAGTTTTCAAGAATAAAGCGACCGACCAATTCAGCCTGGATGTAACGGGTCTTACGAGAATCGACAACCGCCCCGAACAGGTTCGACTCGTACTTTATCATAACGAAGCAGGTTCGTTCCAAATCGATGGCGATACCAGCGCACCAGGTAACGTAAAGCAACAGGTGACGATTGACGGACAAGACGCAACGTACATTTCATTTATAAATGGTACGGGTTCTAACCAGCAGTACCTCACCTGGAGTCGCGGATCGTGGGTAATCCTTCTGATGGGTCAGGTTCCGAAACACACATTCATGCAAATTGCACAAAGCGTTGACCAGCAGGGGCAAGCATATCAATAAACAATTACGGGAGCGAATCACCGAGATAAGGGACTTCGCTCTCTCTTTTTCAGCGTTGCAGGAGCATATCTACTTCAATCCAAACAATGCCAAATTTGCACAACTATGCGTCGGTTTGACGGTTTTCTTATGAACTTTTGGGCAGGTTAAAAATTCTAAATGTTTTAATCAACGGTTATGTTTAGATTCACCAACCAACAGTGACTATAGTGCAAGGCGCAACAATACCCTGTTTTTCCACTCTGTTTGTCACAGGCAGCAGGCATCAATTAAGTCGTTTTCTATGCACACATTGTTAAATAAAGGATTTGGGAGTTTCCGATTTTGACTAATCGAAAACTCCCAAATCGTCATGTTCCGAGCGTAATTCATTATGTTATTTCGTTGTCGTGCTTACTCCTGAAGCGACAACAATTTTCTTAAGGGACTGTGTTGCAGTCTTTATGGCCGATAGTTGTGCAGAAGTGAACTCCGTGTTTGAAGTATACTGAGCGTTATTTGTAGAAGGCTGGAAGGCTGTCTCCAAACTGTGAAAGATCGGAATCACTTGGCTGATATCTGTGCTCACATCGCTCAATTTACCATTCTTTTTCTCTGTCTGAAGTACTTTCACAAATGTGTTCGCTGCTTTCAAAAGTTGTTTGTATGTAGCAGCATCGGCCGAATTCGTCGCAGGCGCAGGAATCATGGGACCACCTGGTGTGAACTGGGACCCCGATGCCGGAATCATGGGACCGCCTGGTGTAGACTGGGGACCCGATGCTGGAATCATGGGACCACCTGGTGTGGACTGAGGAATAAGGTGTTTCACTTTTGGTTGCGTTTCGTTTACAAATCTCGTAATGGATTTGTCAGCAATGGATTCGTACCGTTTTACCTGGGCCTGCAACTGCGACGCCTCCGCAGATTCCAATTTGGAAATAAGTGTAGAGGAGGACATGTTGTGTTTCGCAGCAATCTGCGCTACAGTTTGCCCAGACTGAAGATCCGATTGAAGAGCAGACTTGCTAATCCCTAAATCTGTAGCTAGAGCAGGCAACAGGTTCCCGGGAATCCACGGTGATCTCTTGATATTCGGTTGAATAAATAGAGGTCTACTGAAGGTAGACCCATACTGGATGTCAATCATTTGCTTCTGAAGTCGCCCAATCAATTCCACAACACTATGGTCATAGGAATTGCTGATAGAGACATGCGATAACTTGCTGCTTGAACCAGTCGACGGCTTATTGCTAGTCGTTGCCGCATTTGCAGTAGTACCCAGTGTGGAACCCAACATTACAGTAGCTGTTAATACGCCACTAACTTTCAGCAGAATACCCTTTTTCACGGTGTGATTCCCTCCCTAAGATGATATTGAACATAGATGCGTTGAGGTTTCAGTAGTTTTCATTACTAACCTCTTCAATATATGAGACGTCAATGTTCGTGGTCTTGTTACAGTAGTTACAATAATCGAACGAAACGCAATTCTTCGGAGTACTGAATTAAAGTTCATTTGAAGAGGGACGTGATTGCGTAAACAAAAACGTACCATGATCATAATCCAAATTTTAGGGCGGGTTGTCATTTTATCGGTTACTTATTGTCGACTACGGTTTGCAGCGTCTGAATCGGGTTTCCTGTTTGTTGCAATTCGTTGACCTTTGTGCCCTCTTGCCAAGCCATTGTGGTCTTTGGCTGAAAGCTTGTTGTGTTAGCATCCGTGCTTTCAACCACAATCACTCCGTCGCTGTTCGGGGTTGGTAGCATATGCGTGTGAAGATAGGTAACCATGTTTTTCGCAACCTGTTTCACAACAGTGCTGGAGTTCCTGGTATAAAAACGGATTTGAATTGTCCAATTCCCCTCCTGCCACACATATCTTGCCTGACCCATGCCCGCACTTTCTTTCGCGATAATGCCATTCCCTAAGTTCACCGTTGCACCAGCACCTACCCCGTTCACTCCTTGAATACTCAAGATCTCATTTGCCGCTTTAGCGGCGGTTGAATAGGACGTCGTTGCAATCGAGTTTTGACCTTGACTTGTTGAGTTGCTTCCTTGGAATTGCTTTGGATACGGTTTGTTTGCAACCAATTTTGAACCATTCAAGGTATACGTAATCGTTACAGGCGTTCCGGTTGGGTCGGCAAAAGAATCATTGCTCATGTAGACAGGGTACGTAACGGCAATGCCATTTCCAGCAGCCTTGGCACTTGTGATTTCTAAGCTGGGTTTAGCTGTATCGGTGCCTAAATACTGACCATTGAGAAAAAAGAACACGAGGTGATTGTAGCCATCCTGTGATTGCCTATCTGTAGTAATCCACGCCGTCAAAGTATCACCAGACGCGTTTTTCACAGTTGCATTTGGAGTTGTTTCATCTACCGAATAGCCCTTGTTTTTAATCAAGGTGATTTGACTGGCGTAATCGGATTGTGAAGTCGTTGTGCTGTCCGTAGGAGCGCTGTTTGCGGTATTGCCTGTAGTCGCATTACCGGTATTTGAAGCTGTTTTGTTTGTCGCTCCCGTTGAACCAGACACGGCACTAGTATCCAATGTGTTTGTTGTAGAATTTGTGACCTGATTATTGTTAACTCCACTTGCGTTAGGAGTGCTACCACACCCCGCTAAGGTCAACAAAACGAATGCTGTCATCGGTATGAAGGTAAGACGCTTGTTCATGATAAACCTCCTCGTGTTTGCTTACGTCTTAACTGACGAGCAACTACGGTTTGGAGTTTCACCATGATCAAAAATTTTTTGATGGATAGGCGAATACCCAAGGCCGCTGTACTCATTGGTGTAATGCATGGCATGACTAGTGCAACGGGTTGGCTAAATACAGTGCTTCATGTGCTTCTTTCTTGATGAACTGTAGACCACGTGTTTGTGCGCAACCATCAGAAATCTCTTTTATTTATCTAATAAATCTAAAAAACCAATACATTTAAAGAAGAATATGGATTAAAGTGCCATGTGTATTTTGCAACTGTTTGAAAATCGACGTAATTACTTTAGCTATGGGCCTAAATTACTGTGTTATTTAAGGGAAGGATCATGATGGACAAAGTAAGTGCGGTAATACGGAATATCAGGGAATTGAGAATGGCCATCAAACGTCAAGAGTTCAAACTGTAGAGGCCGGAATATAATTGGTTCTTGCGCACTTTCGGTGAATGGTTACGTATTGCTGCATACCGAATCGACATTTTTCGCACTTCTAAGCGCGG
>NZ_JAJFNK010000068.1 GCF_021739485.1 Alicyclobacillus tolerans | reverse complement strand
TGGTTCAACAGACTATTATCAGCTGCTCTTTCTGCTAAAACCGTGACCTTTGCTGAGCTAACGGAATAGCCATGTAAATAAATTAGTTATCCACAGAAATTCGCATGCCTACATTTTTCGAGGAAAATGCCTACATAGGGCCTGCTGAACCACTGGTTAGATTGTAAAAAGAGTGGCGTTTATCGGTCTGAATGTGTTTTGGAGCAGAGACAGGATGATGACAAACAGAAGCCTTAGCCTCCGTTCCAAGTTCATCACCAGGATCTGCAGCATAATCACACTGGCACTAGTCTGTTGGAGGCGTGCCCGAATCAGTCCTAACCCGTACTTGCGTTTGCCTTCACCAAATTTGCCCTCGATTGCGTTTCGCTCAGCAGCATCCTGTCGCTCGATTCGCTTGTGAGTGGTTTGTTCTCCTTTGGCTGGTCGTCCCAACTTCGGCCCACTCAGCCGAATCCCGAGTCCTTGGCAGTATTGCAGGTTATCTCGTGTCCGATACAGTTTGTCGGCCAACACCGCTTCTGGGTAGAATCCGTAGCGCTCCCGGTAAGCTTCTACGGCTTCTTGCAGCGTCAACCCTTCGTTGAAGTTGTCCCATTGCAACTGCTCGACTCGGGCATCTCCGTCCACCATGCTGACTGCAATCTTGGCTCCAAACTCCACTGGAGCCTTCGCTTTTCCTCTCACAATCGGCCGAACGTGTGGTTGTGAAATGCTTACGATGCGGTCGTCTACCCGGTGTGTCCGTTGTCCGTACATCTGTTTTTGTTGTCGAACCAACTCCTGAATCACCAGCAGATTCTTGTAGTCCTTGCGGCTGAGCACAGTCAGCGGCGTGATTTGGGCCAGTTGTTCAAGGATTCGGAGATCCCTCGCGATGTATCGCAGTTGCTGCCCAATCCCTTTTCGGATTTTGCGACCGTTTGCTCGCCGCTGCTTGGTGATTACCAGATACGCCCGCCTTGCCTTCTCGCGATAGGTTCGCGGCTTACCCATTTGCCCACGATGAGGAGCGTGAAGCGCGTCGATGATATGCTCCAGCTTCTCTCGAGCTTCATTGAGCAAAGATAGGTCTGTGGGGTAGGCGATATCCGCCGGAGCACAGGTCGCATCCAGCAGAAGTTTGCCTTGCCGTAGCACCGGTTCAGGTGATGCCTCACGGGAGGTGTCTTCTTCCTGAACGGCCATGGTCCCACCGGGACCGCCCTTTGGATCTTGGTTGTCGTTGTCTTGTTCGGTCTCGTTCTTTGCCATGATGATCCACTCATTGATTTGATTAAGCACATCCGGTCCTAGGCGCTTGCGAAAGTGAGTCATGAGAGACGGGTCAAAGGGAGGCTGCTGCTGGAAGCCTGGCAGGCCAATCATGTACTGCATATACGGATTCTCCGTGATGTTCTCCACCGTATCCCGGTCACTGGTTCCTAGCTTCTCCTGAATCAGTAAGGCACCCAAGGCCATTCGGATAGAAACCGCCGTCTCGCCTCCATTGGAGACTGGCTTGAACAGCTTGGCGTACTCGTCTTCAATTTGCGACCAAGGGATAAGAAGAGCGAGTTGGCACCAACGGTTGTTTTCATTCAAACGACCCTCAAAGGGAAGAAAGAATTCGTGTGGGAGAAGGATCCGATTCTCACTTTTTCGATACACACCCGGTACCTCCATGTGCAAGGTTTTTTCTCCGATTCTTTTGAAACCCTTACACATAGTTTCGACATTTACTCCAAAAAACCCTTGCCACGACAGAGTTTTTTGGTTGTTCAGCAGGCCCTACATAAAAAACCCGGAAACCGCGCCACTGCGGGATCCGAGTTATCCACACATGCTTATAAAGGGGTTGTAACTGTCGAAGCCGAGTTTAGCCTACAGCGGATTTTGGGCCATAGCACATTGGACACCGTCCGATTATACGTCGAATTGTATGGTACAGATGTGGATGCGCAGCACCGAAAATTTAGCTTCCTGGAAAACAGACTGTAACGATCAGGAGAGTGGCCCCCGTCGTGGGGCCATTGCAATTTGGGGTTTTATGCTAATTTCCGGTGTCTCTTTGTTGTAGGGACAGCGAATCGTTCTTGATAGTGTATCATGTTGGAAAATTTCTCAGCAAAAAGGCTACCGTATTGCCCGGTAGCCGCGTTGTCCAAGCGCAAAAGTCTATTCTACGATGATGAATTCGTATTATCGAATAGATATTGCGGAAACTGCTCCGACCTCAGTTAAGTGACCATCGGTCGTTGTCATGAGCCCCTCCGGCCCGCCTTTCGCCTGAAATGCAACATATTCAGACCATGAATGCATAACATCATCACGTTTGCCACAAGGTCGTCCATAACGATAAAGAAACAGGCCCTTCTGAGGAAAGATAATCTCGCTACTAATCGTTCCGTCCGATTTGCCATGATTACAAATCGCAAAGGTGTAATTCATCTCATCGGCATGGCCCTGGTGATCGGAGAGTATCCGATGTACTTTTGCTATTCCGTCTTCCACGCCAGTACCAGTATTTAAGAGTTCCAATGCTCTAGTGCGACGGTGCTGAGATGAATGCCCAGTGTACACGGAAGGTAGATTCCTTGGCAAACGGTAGTCAGACCACGTATTTGTACAACAAAAATGTTCACCATAATATACCACACTCGTCCGAAGACTCACCTCCACTACAGCCAGATTGGCATCTCTATCAAGGAGGAGGTAATTCCCTGTTGCCCCAGAAGGTGCACCATGGCGCAGGTATTGGATGGCATCTTCAACAGAGGCTGCTTTCGTAATTAAACCTTCAGAAAAGGATGCAACGTCTGGGTAGATGTTTGATGCGTCTTCCAATTCTGGGCCGACGTAACTGAACGTGAATCCAAAGCCAGCCTCGTTCAACCCTCTGGAAACCATACCCTCCCAAGGGGCCGTATCGTTAGACTGTGTCACGATAGTACCGATAAAGCACAATCCCGTCTTTGGGGTACGCTTCACCACATAGTTGTGAACTGAATACGGATCGTCACTGGTACTTGCAATGAATGAACCATAGGTTAAAATTGGATGCCGTGTTCCCACCAATGTACACATGATGCTACACCTCTAAACCTGCATACTGGGCGAATGGCTAATATCCTTAGGACTGGAATCCGTGGCAAGGTGGCTATTAGCCTCTCGAAGATAGTCTGTAAGGGGCGGAAGTTCGATTTTTAGAAGTTCCTCCGTCGTCATGTTCTTGCATAGTTCACCACAGTTGCGCGTTCCCATGCAGTCATGCGAGCAGATCCATGTTTTATGAAATGGACATGGGAACATATCACTCGTAGAAACCACTTCGTGGTCTATGGGACATTCCACAACTTTATCCTCGCGCGGCCAAGCGATGAGCGGACGTATACTGTAGGACTTACCCTGATCACGTAACCCTAGAATGTAAGTCAAAACCCCTGCTACGATAAAGGTAATTAGTGAAGAGAGATCCTCAAGTACTGGTCCTCCAAACGCGTGTAAGGCACTTCCAAAAGCCAAAACAGCACCAACCAACGTCGAAACGATGAGCGCCGTCACACCCACTTTATTCCAATGGGGCAACATGGCGCGCCGATATTCAATGAATTGTCCACCGTGGGGACCGAATTTGTGTTTTCCACGAAGAAAGACATAATCCGTGAAAATCACGCCGATCCAAGCAGAGAGGAAAACCCCTTCAAAGTTCAAAACTTGTGCGAGGTGTCCCAATACATTCCCATACATCATCATTGTGCCGATGACGACCATGATGATCGCCCAAAACGAACGACCAGGTGTGAAGTTGAGACGTGAAAAGAAATTTGCCAATGATAATGAGCCAGAATACCCATTCACGAGATTAATGCGAAGCTGAGTGATAATGATCAGAATGAATCCGGAAATCCCAAGTAGTTGTACGAAGTAGGAACCAGGATTTGTATTACCGTTGGTAACGGCCCAGAATAGTAGCCCAAGGATTCCTGCCACAAAATAGGCACCTATACTGTACGGGATAAGGGAAATCCACAATGCTCCCTTGGATGCTCCCCGTTTTAGACTCCGTTCTGTAGCCATCAATCGACCCATATCGGCGTGGCCAAAGGTTACGTTTCCAATAAGTCCAATGTACGATGCCATTACCCCTAGGAACCCCAGTCCTCCAATCGTCATTCCCTTCGAATTGGAAATCTGAGAAGAAATAAGAGAACCAACATGTGGAGTCATGAGTACTTTAATAAGTAGTGCTATCATCGCAATAAGATAAAGATAAAGTGTCCAGCGTTGGAACTTGACCATGAAACGGATACCATAGAGAACCAGTGGAATGAATGCGATCCCGACAATCAGGTAGGAAAGCCATGTCGGAATTCCAAGTTGTTCCGTCACAGCACTGCCAAGAATCTGTCCCTCGGTTGCGAAATATGCGACCCACGTAAACCAATATACCAGCGTGGTCCACGCAGAACCGTCAAAACCTAACGCAAGTCCACGAGACATGAGATCCGAACTTAAACCCGTTCGTGCAGCCGCATTAACGAAAACGTAGTTAATCAATGTCTGTATAACTACTGCGACAACCATACCAATCAAAACATTCCAAACTCCAAATGACCCAGCAAGTTCTCCGGGAAGTGCGAGAAAAAAACCTGCTGTGGCTCCTCCTAACAAAGATACGACTAGGGAAGATGAAGAATATCGCCACGTAAGTGGAACTTGACGCAAAGCGTAGTCTTCACGCACCGCCTGCTCGGATCCTATTTGATCTGCATTTATTTTGACTGTGCTCATTGACACCTACTCCTTCTTTAGTATTTAAAATTCTGTCGTGTTATTACGAATATCCTCGTCTTTAAGATCGGTTAAAAACATATGTCCAGGAGCATGGGTAATTGCAAACTCTTGCTGAACTTCCTGAACCACCGCTTGTGGCGTTACACCACAGGCCCAAAAAACCGGTACCTCATTGTTGTCGATGTTAATTGGGTCACCCCAATCTGGTGATTGTATGTTCGTTATTCCAATTTTTTCGGGGTCCCCGATATGCAACGGAGCCCCATGGGCAAGTGGGAACGAACCTGTGACCTCTTTCGCCATCTCAACATCCTGTAAAGCGATCGGGCGCATCGATACGACGACTGGGCCATGAAAATATTGCGTTGATTTACATTGGATAGTTGTTTTAAACATCGGTACATTTTGCCTATTCTCGATATGGCGAAGCCGAACTCCACTCTGGAGCAACTGGTATTCAGTGGTAAAACTGCAACCAAGAAGAAATGCGACGAGATCTTCTCGCCATATATCCAGAATATTGGTCGGTTCCTCTGTGACTTGGCCATTACGATAAATCCTATACCTTGGAAGATCGGTGCGTAGATCTGCATCGGGTGCCACTCGCAGAGGACGCGGATCACCGGGTTCGGTCATGTCAAGCAGTGGCAGTGGTGCTGGGTTCCGGCGGCAAAACTCTTGAAAGTCTCCTGCTAAACTGGCTGGTAAAATAATGAGATTGGCTTGCACATATCCGAGGCTTATACCAGTGGTCGGCTCAGTCCATTCACCTTTCCGGATAAGCGTCCGCATTTCTTTGGGGTTTAACTGAGAAAAATCATTCATTTCTTCTCCTCCTATAGCATAGTGTCTCAGGAACAACAGTTTCGAGCAATTTCTCCGGGTTCGATCTCCATTCATAGGTGTAGCCAACGTATCGAGATAATTTCTCGGCGGTCATGTCTAAATACCTCATAGATTTCTTAATATTTATTGTTCAAATAATATTTTGTATAATACAGCAACACTTACGCTTGCTACGAGTTCACCGTCAGCATTGAAGACAAGTGCTGTAAGTTCAGCAGAAAACTGTTCGAGCTCACCAAAACTAATAGCAAACCACGTGTCTCGTGCTAATTCGCCGAATTGTTCTAGTTGTCCAATATTGGTTGGACTATACCTAGTCAATTGAATGAGTTTTATACGCTGATAGTAGCTGTTTCGTTCCTCTTGACTTTGGAATGCCAAGTGCAGTCTGGTGGAAGCACCTGTATACAGCGGAGTTCGCCTGCCCAGTTGGATGTATAGCCTTACTGGAGTCTGAGTTTCCAACACTTCCGCATAGACACGGTCATCGCCATCCCGAAGCGTGATCTGTACCGACTGTAGCGTAGTATCACGTAGATTCTGGAGAACCGGACGCGCCACTGCTAGAAGGGTATTTCCATCACGAAACACAATTCAACTAGACGGTGTATCCAAGCTGGTACCTTGTTCTTTCCTCAGTAGTCCGTAACGCACCAAGGTAGAAAGGCTACGGTGGCAAGTTGCTTTATCGAGACCGGATTCCATAGATAGTTTTGATAGTCACCTCCAAAGAACTCTAGACGTGATAGTGCTTTGTCGATCGTGCTCAGTTTTGGTTCATTAATCGAAGTTCACCACCTTTCTTTTATCATATGTACTAAACAATTCACATAATAAACCGATTTATTTTAAATTTTATATAGTTTTTATAAATTGATCAACATGATGATTCCTTTTCAATAAAATAATGTAAAAATTGCGTTGGCGTTCCACGCTTCTCTGCCTTTTTTGTGTAGCTGCACGGAGAGCCTTTATTCCAGTGTCACGAGGGGCAATGTGCAACTGACAAATACTTCTGCGTGTTTTTAATGTAGCCTTGTTTAAAAATTACCCTTACCTGCTCGTTGGGCTGATACCCTACCTTAGACGTCGCTTCAAGATCTACGTGTAAAAAAACCTATACCTTTGCAGTTGCTATTGAACTTAACGGGCGAATGTGCAGAAGAAAGCAAATCCGGACTGCATAAAAATCCAAGCATGGCTGGATTCCTTGGTTCATACGCAGTTGGAACAATCGTCGTTATGATGTAGGAGTATTATTGATAAAAGGAAATACTTATCTCGTCAAGTCGGGCGTCAATGTCCAAACCTCATCCTGAAGTGGACAATTTGTGTCGTCAACGCCACTTTTAAGTCTAAATGTCAAAAAATCAGACACTTGACTTAGTAATAACAACTGTTCGTTTGAGGGGATGTAACACAATGCTTCTTGTTTACATCGTGAAGTCCCAAGTTCAAACCTCCCGGCTTAAGGGCATCCCAGAGACAGAGGGGGAACAGCCGCGAGGACTGTGTCCGGATCTTCTTGAAGGCGAGCCGTGCCCTTTTGGTTGAACATGTACCACCACTGACTAAATCCTGTCAGGAAACGGGTCAAGGTGGATTGGGTAGTTCTTTGGATACCGGTCATGCGCGGCAACAAGCTGTCTTCATTGAAGAATGAAGTGAGTGAATTGACGGACTGACAACAGTAGAAGAGAGAAGTCAAACCGTTCCCACAGTGCACGCAAAACAGGGGCTCCACCGATAGTACTGGAGGACGACAGTTCCTTGAACTTCGCTTTACATAAACGAACCATAAATTAACACTCAGTCACAGAGAGATAAGTAACTAGTTGCTTTTTCGGTAATTCTTGATGTAATATTTAAGATTAAACCCCTTTCGGCATCTTTATGAAATTCTCAACGTATGTGAAAATCCAAATTCATACAACTGCATAACGTATGTTGTTTATTCGACGAAAACGAAGGAAAATTCCTTCAAATTCGCTCGGTTTTCCTATATACTGATGAGGACAATCGCTTAATGCGTGCAACTCTGTTTTACTGGAGGCATAGTGTGAAAAATTTAAACGTCTTGACCGGATCTGGATTTTTGACTCGTGTGAGTTTGGTGGGCTCTAAGCTTAAGGATGCGGAAAAGAAAGTCGTGGATTTTGTTATCCAAAATCGAGAAGAAATTATTCATTTAAGCATTACCGAAGTAGCCGAAAGAAGTTCTACAAGTGAATCAACTGTTGTGAGGCTTAGTAAAAGACTAGGATACAAGGGGTTTCAAGATTTAAAAATTAACTTGGCTAAAGAAGTCGTTATCCCGGAAAAACAAATTCACGAGGTTATAGAGCCTAATGATACCTTATCGACCATAAAATCTAAAATTTTTCAATCCAATATTCAAGCGTTATATGATACTTTAGAAGTTTTTGAAGATGACGAATTACAAAAAGCGGTGCAGGTGTTAAAAAAAGCGCGTGAAATAGAGTTTTATGGAACGGGAGCCTCAGCTGCAGTTGGATTGGATGCGCGGCATAAGTTCCTGAAAATTGGTATTAAGTGCTCTGCTCATTTGGATGTTCATCAACAGTTAATGTCAGCGAGCTTACTATCAATGGGCGACGTAGCAATAGGGATATCACATACTGGTACAAACAAAGATACCTTAGGTTGTATGAAGATAGCGAAAGAACAAGGGGCCACCTTAATTTGTATTACAAATTTTTCAAAATCCCCTCTGACGAAACTTTGTGACATAAAATTGTATACAGCTTCTAATGAGACGTTTTTTAGAACAGATGCCACAGCCTCTAGAATTGCTCAGTTAAGTATCATCGACACATTATTGGCCGGTGTCGCAAATTTGGATTACGAAAATTCGTTGGCCAATATTGAAAAAACAAGAAATGCGACGGTAGACCGAAGGATATGAAAAAATATTTCTTATTTTTTGAAAATACAAGAAGGAATTTTCCTTCTGAAAATCGAATATACAAAATAGTGATTAATCAAGACTCATTACCACCTAGGGGGCATATCATTGAAGGCTGCAATTTTTCACGAACCAAATAAAATGTCGTACGAGAGTATCCAACCACCTGTTATACAGGACGATGAAGTATTGCTACGAGTTGCCATAAGTTCTGTATGTGGTACGGATGTAAGAATTTTTGAAGGAAGGAAAACCAAAGGGGTAAGGACGAACTCAATCTTAGGACACGAAATTGTTGGAACAATAGAACAAACGGGTTCTAACGTATCGGATTTTAAAAAAGGTGACAGAGTCGGAGTGATTCCAGTTATTCCATGTAACAAATGTACGTATTGTTTGAACGGACGGGAGAATGCATGTATTAATCGAACTGCAATCGGATATGAGTATGATGGGGGATTTGCCGAATTCATCCGTATTCCGTCTCGCGCACTCAAGTCTGGCAATTTAGTCAAACTGCCAAGTAGTATTTCTTTTCGACAAGCCGTTGTTGCAGAGCCTCTAGCCTGTTGTATCAATGGAAGTAGAAAAACTGGAGTTAAAATGAACGATTTAGTGGTAGTCATTGGAGCTGGACCGATCGGTTTAATGCATGTACAACTTGCTAAAATAGCAGGAGCAAAGAGGATAATTGTGAGTGAAATCGTTGAATCAAGAAGGATGAAGGCTACAGAAGTGGGAGCTGACATTGTTGTCGATCCTACACTGGAGTCTCTTTACGATAGAGTCATGACTGAAAGTGATGGCGAGGGAGCGGACTGCGCTATCTTGGCTATAGGGGTACCATCTTTAATAAATGAAACTCTCAGAGTATTACGGAAAGGCGGTGTGATAAATTTATTTGCTGGTTTTAATCAAAATACGAGTTGTGCCATTGATCCCAATTTAATTCATTATAATGAACTCCGCGTTGTAGGTACCTCTGCATCTACACGAGCAGACTATTTAAATGCAATTAAACTCATCGAATCCGGTCGTGTTAACACTGATTTATTGACTACACCTGGGTATACACTGGCAGATCTCAATCAGGCGATATTAGATGTTAAGTGTGGCAAAGCCATGAAACCATTGATTGAAATGGCCATGGATTGAGAGGTGAATAAAGTCAGGAGAGGATAATTGATGTCACATGTTATGAGCATAGACATCGGAACAAGCGGGATTAAACTTGCGGTTATGGACGAAAATGGTTCAATACCTTTTATGTTTCATGACAGATACGAGCTGTTTTATCCGCAACCGGGCTGGGTTGAGGTGGACCTTGAAGAGGTTTGGAAGAAGATTAAGGTATTAATGCACCTAGCTCATAGTAGGATTGTTGAAATGAACGGGTCCGTGGACGCCATATCACTATCTTCATTTTGCAATGCGTCGGTAGTCATGGATGAGTTCGGAACTCCCTTAACAAATGCAATTGTATATTTGGATCGGCGTAGTCGACAGGAGGCGCGTTGGATAAAAAATAGAGTTGATCCAGATGTTATGTATGCAATTACGAAAAATCGGTTAGAACCGGGAATGTTTTCAGTAACTACCTTGCTGTGGTTCAAAAATAACTTAGAAAAATTTAACAATACGTATAAATGGGGACATCTGTCAACGTTCATCTTGCGCAAGCTTACGGAACACTTCGTAATGGACTGGACCCAGGCATCTTTCACTGGGCTGTTCGACATCACAAATTACGAATGGTCAAGGTATTTGGTTGAGAATCTTGGTCTTGGTTTTGACATATTACCAACTGTTGTAGATCCCAATAGTAAAGTTGGGGAAGTCACGACTACGGAACTTCCGATGTTCAACGGTGTGCCTGTCTTGGCCGGCGCTGCTGACACAGCTTGTTCAGCTCTAGCACTTGGGGTTGGAATAAATGATGTTTTTGAATCAGTAGGGACATCAGATGTTTTGACAATCTGTACCGACGACCATACGAAATTCGATTCGCGATTTCTCAACCGATGTCATGTCGTGAAAGGTCTTTGGTTATCCCACGGTGCTATGTCTTCTCCGGGGGCAAGCATTCGATGGTTTTACGAAACATTTCTTGATACGAGCACTGATATTGGCGAAGCATTTGACCGAATATTAAGTGAATCAAAGCCGGGTGCGGGCGGGTTGTATTTCCTTCCATATATGTTAGGAGAGCGAACTCCCGTTTGGGATTCTCATGCAAAAGGAGCATTTTTGGGGCTAACACCTCAAACTAAAAAAGGCGATGTTTTATGGGCTATTTTGGAAGGTAATTCTTATGGTATAAAGAATATATATGAAATATTAGAAAAAAATTATAAATTAAGTATTAAGGCTTTAACACTGGTGGGAGGGGGAGCTAAGAGTAGAAACTGGTCCCAAATAAAGGCGAACATTTTAAATCGAGAGCTGTTTGTGCGTCATACCACTGAAACTGCTGTTTTAGGCGCTGCCCTAATAGCAGCGAAGTACGCGGATTATTTTGTTGGGTTTGAAGAGTTTGTTGACAAATTCAATGCGCAACTAAAAGAAGTAATTTCTCCTGACCCGTCGCTTGTACGTTTTTACGATAAACGCTATCCATTGTTCAATGACATCTATCCCGCGTTGAAATTCTGGTTTGAGAAAGCTGACGAGCAGGGTTTATAAGATTTGATTGGGAGGGGAAGAATATGTTTGCAGGTTACAAAACAATAGACCTTACTTTAACCCTAAGTGAAAGTTTACCATGTGCATGGCCGGCACACATGCCTTTTCAACGAAAAAATTGGAATTGGTATTCAGAAGTAGTAGAAAGCTATGGCGTTGAAAAACACTCCAAATATGGTCCGTATTATACCGAATGGCTTACGATAGACGAACATACGGGTACCCACTTTGATGCACCAAGTCATTATATCCCGCATCCTGATTCCGGTTTTAAATACGCCTGTTCTGCTGGAAAAATAACTGGCGAAAAAGTCGATGTAAGTAAACTTTTAGGACCGGCAGTTGTGGTGGATGTCACCCAGTTGACTGGAACAGGCGGTCCGGGAGAAAGTCCACTAATTACTGTTGAACACTTACATACCTGGGAGGGTAAGTATGGAAAAATTCAGCCTGGGGAAATTGTTCTATTTTATACAGGGTGGGACAAATACTATTTACCCGGAAAAGAAGGACTACGATACTCATTTACGGTGTTTCAGCAAGAAGGACCAGGTTGGCCCTCACCTGACTCAAATGCCGTGGATTGGTTGTATGAGCGGGGAGTTAGGTGTATAGGTACGGATGGCGTCAGTATCGGTGCAGCTCATGAAGGGATCACGGCCCACGTTGCTGGATTGTCAAAAGAAATGGCCTACGTGGAGAGTCTTACTAATCTAGGTCAACTCCCTGTAAAAGGTTTCTATTTTATTTTCCTCCCAATAAAAGTTGAAGGTTCATCAGGAGCACCTGGTCGTGCCGTTGCACTGGTTCCCGACACTAACTAAGAAGATAAAGTATATGTTTAGTTTGTTCCTTGGAGGGACGTGAGTGAAAAACGTACTAGTGTTTGATGTCGGCACAACACACCTAAAAGCTACCGTATTTGGGAATGATGGGGATATTTTATATGCAATTCGGAGTGCGACCCCCTACTCCCTAAAGACCGATATTCAGGTCGAGTTGGATGCCATAGAACTATTATCAAGAGTAAAGGATATTTTAATATCGGCTTCTAGCAAGTATCCACTGAGTGGAGTGATTATATGCGGTATGGCATCATCCGTAATTCCGGTTGATCAAAGCGGAAATCCGTTACATTCCTGCATATGTTGGAATGATAATTTCAGCTTTGACATGAACCAAGTCGATTTAAAGTTGTTGTCTAACGATTTGCAGCAGTTTCCGATTCCAATGTATTTGCCCTTTCGAGCGAGGTGGCTAATAAAAAATGATCCAAGTATCCGTACGCAGACTTATAAATGGTTGAACATCACGGACTTCCTAAATTACCATTTATCATCAAATAAAATATTTCTAACGGACTACTCTATTGCATCACGTACTATGGTTTTTGACAGTATAGTGCAGACTTGGAGCCAGAGGCTTTTGGACTATTTTGGTATTTCTTCCGAACAACTGCCCATACCAAAGCCCGCCGGCTCCATCGTGGGTGAGCTAGATATAAGCCTAAGAACGAAGGACCTAGAGAACACCTTGTTAATTTTGGGTGGGCACGACCACATGTGTGCTGCGTGTGCCACTGATATTAACGCACCTAGTACAGTTTTACTTTCGACTGGAACATCAGGGGCTGTTGTTCGACCTTTGAATAATCGGGAAAGTATAAATTTTTTTGAAGAACAGTGCGGGTTAGAGCACCATGTGTTGGAAAATAGTTTGGTACTGGTAACTTACGTAACCTACATTGGTAAAATTTTCGATTGGGCACACAGGTATTTTGGCCTGTTGGATTGGGAACAAGATACTGATTTCATGAAAAAATTGCTGAAGAATGTCCAGGATCGTCCGATTTTTGTTCCTCCATACAGAAGAATGAATCCTAATAGTCATGGTGGACTAACTCGACTAGCACTAAGCACTGATTTCGAGCTTTCATATTCAATTCTTGAAGGTCTTTGTTTTGAGACAAAAGCCATAATAGAGCGACAAAATAGGACACTCAGTCTTGAAAATCGCTTAGTTCGTGTAGTGGGTGGGCTAACAAACTCATCCAATTTTCTACAACTACAAGCTACTGTGTTAGGAGACGCCATCGAAATCATAGACTATACAGATATGGCTTCCATGGGAGGCTTTATATTGTGTAAGGTGGCATTAAACTCTAGGAAATTAGAAAAAACATACTTTTCAGATCTTGTTGATCGAAGGAAACGGGTTGTGGAACCATTATTCGACTATGCGAAAGAAGACTATACAAGTCGCTATGAAACTTATCTTTCTGAAAGGATGAAACTAGATGTTTAATATTTTGGTAGCGGGAGACAAATTTTTCAATCCAATGGTGATAGAGGACCATCTTAAAGGGAAATTCGGGGATAGAATTTCTGTAAATACAATTCTGTTTGATTACCCGGTTGACAATTTCAAGTTGAACAATGAAACAAAGGTTCCTACTGGGATGTCTTGGGACGATCCAAATGTGCAAAGGTTCTCTACAGGAGTACGTGAATTTTATGGTGACCCATCAGCTTTGGATGGAAGGTTAAAAGACGTCGATGTTCTAATTATTCATGGAGCGGCCCTGCCGGACGAGATTATTCAACAAGGAAATCGTCTTAAGGCAGTTATTATTCTAAGGGGGGGGCCTATAAATGTCGATGCCGCCGCCTTAAAGAGAAGAAATATTATGATTTACAATACGCTGGGAAAGAATAAGGAGGGAGTGGCGGAGTACGCGATAGGATTGCTCTTATCATTTCTAAGAAATATTACGGAAAGCTCAGCTTATTTAAAAAATGGAGTGTGGAAGCCTAGTTACTATGAATATGAACGTACAGGGATCGAGTTATACCAAAAAACCTTTGGAATTATCGGTTTGGGTCAAATTGGGCGTCATTTATCTAGAATACTAAAAGGGTTTGGCACGAAGGTCTTGGCTTATGACCCATTTGTAAATAAGGAAATTTTCGACGAGTTGGGTATTTCACCAGTATCGTTAGAAAATTTATTGCAGGAATCTGACTTTATAAGTTTACATGCGAGGAATGTCACAGGGCAGCCTATCATAAACCGACATACCCTGTCCATAATGAACCCTCACTCCGTTCTCATAAACACTGCTAGGGGTGACTTGGTAGATCACATTGCTCTAAAAGAGGCCTTAGAACAGAAAAGGATTCGGGGTGCAGTTTTGGACGTTTTAGGAGAAGAATCATTTGGTTTTTATAAAGAACTTCTAGCGCTGCCGAACGTACTTGTCACCCCCCATTTGGCCGGTGGGAGTCAGGAAACAGTCCATCGCGGAATTAAAATGGCTTTATCGTTTCTTGAGTCATTAGTTTCTTAGTCAGAAACGGCCGCATCAATGAAATTTTTTTCCGATCTTCGTGAAGAAAATTTTCTTTTATAATTTTTGTGATTTATTGAAATAAATTTTCATAAGTAATACAATATTGGTATTGTATTCGTATTTTTGAGAATTAAAAGAATGATCTGAAAGGAGAGTTGCAATAATGAGTTATTTTGGTAAGCATGTTCGGTTGAATCGTTTACTGAGTGAAAACGGACGGTTGTTGTCAGTGGCTCTTGACCAGGCCATGGCAAGAGGGGTTCACGAGGAACTGGTTCCTATTAGACGGAAGATGGAGGAGATTGTAAGAGGTGGTCCTGATGGAATCACAATTCATAAAGGACTTGTTGAACAAGTATTTAGTCCGTTTGCCAATGAGGCTTCACTCGTCTTGAAATGCTCTACTTTCTCTCCGTGGCAACCGACTTATGACACCTGGCTAACCGATGTAATAGAGGGTGTGCGATTAGGAGCGGATGCAGTATCAATAGGCTGCATAGTTGGGGGAGATGATCAACCTGAACAAATTAAAAACTTAAGTATATTTTCTAAGCAAGCCGCTGAATATGGTATGCCAGTTATCGCCCACATTTATCCCCGGGGAAACCAAATTCCTGAGGATGAGAAATCCGATTGGAGACATCATGCATATGCCGTAAGGTTGGGTGCAGAACTTGGCGCCGATATTGTTAAGACTCATTATACTGGAAGTCCAGAAACATTTTGTAAGGTAATTGCGTCAACCACGGCCAAGGTTGTGGTTGCGGGTGGTGATAGTGGAGGTGATGTTAGACAGGCATTTCAAATGACTCGAGATGTTCTAGACGTTGGGGGAGTAGGAGTCACCTTTGGCCGTTTTGTTTGGAATAATCCTAATCCAACAGCTGTTGTTAGGGCACTGAGTCACATTATTCACCAAAATGGTTCGGTATATGAGGCAACAGCAATTTATGAAGACATGTCAAAAGTAAACTTACGATAGGATTTTGAGGGGGTTGAATAACGATGCATAAAAGTACAAGGAAATGGTTGAGTAGTTTGGCTTTAGTCTCTATTTCGTCATTGGTAATTGCAGGATGTGGATCTCAGGGTTCTACAAATTCATCAAATTCATCAAATTCTAGCAGTACAGATAACCCTGGCAAGCAAAAAACAATTGCATATCTCGTGCCAAGTATGCAACCAAGATACTTTCAATGGGTCGAATACGGAATGAATGAAATTGCTCCAAAAGATGGCTTTAAGGTTGTCATCTATGACTCTAAAAATTCTACGGCTCAACAAGCGTCTAATGTGCGAACGGCGTTGACGCAAGGGGTTAGTGCTATTGTTTTGAGTCCAGTTAGTTCGACAAGTGTGGAAGATGTCCTTAATCCCGCACAGTCTGCTCATGTTCCGGTCGCATTTGCAGCAATTGGTCCCCCGTCAAACGTAACAAACTATACATCAGCAGTAACATCCCAAGACCTAACCTCAGGGTACCAGGGGGGGAAATACTTAGCACAATTAGTAAAGAAGGCCGGTGGTAATCAAATTGGTGTGCTGAGCCTTATGCAAGACAGAGTCAATGCCCAAAATAAATTAAAGGGATTAAAAAAGGCATTGAAACAAGAAGGCGTATCCATAGCAGAAATGTTACAAACACACGGTGACACTATAAATGAAGCGGTTACTCAAGCCAATGATATTCTAACGGCACACCCTAATATTAAGGGGTTGTATTGTATGTCTGATAACATGGGAATAGGTGCCGTGAAAGCGCTGCAATCTAGAGGATTGCTGGGAAAGGTTTTCGTAGTTTCTTCAGATGGAAGTCCTCAAACCATTTCCGACTTGAAGAAAGGTTATATTTCCGGAATAGTCCTTCAAGAGGCTGTGGGTCAAGGGATTGAAGCGACAAAGCAAGTTATAGATGCCTTAGAGAACAAACCGACTACAAAAAATGATCCGTTACCAGAACCATTAATTACAAAGGCTACGTTGAATACTTCAACAGTACAAAGCGAACTGAGACTTGTATACCCACCGACTGCTGGTTCATATTGACGGCATAGTCCTGCTGTTCGTAAAGGATTTTGCGAACAGCAGGGCAATTTACGAACTGAAAAATGGAGTTGGTTGTGATGAATTTAAAACATCCTGTCTTACAGGTAGAGCACATTAGCAAAAGTTATGGAAGTTTTTTAGCCTTAAAAGATGTTTCACTTACGTTGCTACCTGGTGAAGTGCATGCCTTACTTGGCGGGAATGGAGCGGGAAAGTCAACTCTGATAAATATCATTAGCGGTGCTCGGCAATTTGATTCTGGTTTGTTAAAAGTTAATGGTGCGCCAGTTAATTTTGCTAGCCCTAGAGACTCTTTAGAAAGTGGTATAGCGGTGGTCTATCAGGAACTTTCAGTACTTCCGCACCTCACCGTCATGGAGAACATTTCTCTTATAAATAGAGATCAAAAAACCAAAGGGCTGTATAACTGGAGAAAAGCGTTTAATGATGCTATAAGGGTTTTGAACATGTTGGGGGGGCCGGCAAAAAACATATCTCCAGATATGGTAGTTTATAACTTGAGATCCGATCAACGACAGTTAATTGAGATTGCACGTGCAGTTAATTTTGGGGCAAAAGTAATTTTACTTGATGAACCTACATCATCACTCAATTTCGAGGAAACGAAAAATTTATTTCATGTTGTAAAAACGCTTTGTTCACAGGGGATAGGTTTTATCTTTGTGTCCCACAGATTGGCAGAAATCAGAGAAATTTCTGATCGAGTCACTGTAATTAGAGATGGGGAGACGGTGCTGGATGGGATGTATTTAAAAGAAATTACTGACTCTCAACTAATTACAGCGATGCTTGGACGCGAATTTTCAATCGCTCAATCTCAAGAGTTAGTAAAAGTCTCACACACTAACGAGTCATATGAAATTCTAAAAGTGAATTTTAACAAAATACTGAATAGTAGTATTTCCGTTAATAGAGGGGAAGTTGTGGGCCTAGCCGGATTATCGGGGTCGGGAAGAAGTTCTTTATTGCGGACAATTTGGGGTGCACAACGAAGAAGTGATGTAGACCTGTTTCTCCTAAATAAAGAGTTCCTCCCTCATGGACCTCGAGAATCAATGGCAAAGGGGATAGCTTACATTGGTGAAGATAGAAGGGAAAATGGTTTATATCTAAATCTGCCACTCTCTGAAACACTGATGTCACCAAAGCGAGTAGTTGGGCGTCGGTTATTTGTTTCCAAAAGTGAAAGTGATTTAATTAAAAAAATTATTAATATCCTAAAGGTAAAAATACCCAGCTTGGACGCATCACCTTCCGCGCTGAGCGGAGGAAATCAACAAAAATTGCTCTTTGGAAGATGGTTAACCACTAGGCCACAGCTGTTTCTGCTTGATGAACCGACTCGAGGGGTCGATGTTGCAACAAAATTTGAAATATACAATTTAATTCGCCAATTCACAAACTATGGTGCTGGAGTCATTGTTGTGTCATCTGAAATATCTGAATTAGTCACATTGTCGAATAAAGTAGTGGTGTTGGGCAAAGGATTACCGATCAAAATACTGTCTGAAGAACAGATTACCGAAGAAAAAATTTTAGAGTTTATGACTGTACAGGGGACTGTATAAAGGAGTGCATGAGAATGAGTGATGCAGGCGAAAAAGCGATATCTGCGAATGCAGAACATAACGGGATGTTGCTCGACGAGTTAGACGCAAATCTAACGAATAACGCGAAAACTAACCGTGCAAACATTAAAAAGACAGTAAAAATCTATCGAGTAGAGCTGTCTATGACCGTCGTTTTAGTTGTTCTATTTGTGGTTCTACAATTTATCACGGGGACGGCTTTAAAACCAATTAATATAGTTAACGTTGCCCAAGTTGCTGCTCCTATAGTATTGGTGGCTTTTGGGCAGCTCATGGTAATGATCACGGCCGGAATTGACCTTTCCGTTGGTTCAGTATTCTCTTTGACTGGTATTGTGGGTGCATCCGTTATGGTTAAACATGGAGTTTTTGTAGGTATTGTGGCTGGATTGCTGGTCGGTGCTGTTTGTGGAGCTGTTAATGGTTTCTTAGTTGTGAAAACCCGATTAGCTCCGTTTATTGTTACGCTTGCAATGTATTCGGCTGCATCGAGTCTAGCCTATGTTGCAACAAACGGAAATTCAATTTCGATAAATCGTACGGGATTTGCTCTATTTGATCAGGGACATTTGTTTAGAATTCCCAACTTCATTATTTATATGATAGTATCTACTGTTATTCTTCACTTTGTCTTGAGGAAGTCTCTATTTGGTCGATGGTTGTACGCGACAGGAAGTAATGAAGAAGCGGCAAGGTTGGTAGGGGTTCCTACCAACAGAATTAAGTTTTTAGCGTACACACTTTCAGGTACACTTACAGCCATAGCCTCATTGCTGAACGCATCGTATTTAATGAACGTTGAGGGCTCAGCAGGTGGGGGCCTCGAATTAGTTACAATTGCCGCTGTTGTGATTGGAGGCGCCAGCTTATTTGGAGGAATTGGCTCTGCTATTGGAGCGTTAGTTGGCACTTTGTTTGAGACAGGTATTACCAACGGACTTAACTTGTTGGGTATTAACTCATTTTGGGATGGAACTGTGACCGGTGCAGTTATTATAGTGGCTGTTTTGATTGAACGAGGTACCCGTATGGAAAATGGTACAATAAGGAAATTGTTTGGGCATCTAGCCAAGACACCTGGGGTAATCCCTAAATAGGGTCTGCTGAACCACTGATTAGACTATGAAAAAAGTGGCGTTTATCGGTCTGAATGTGTTTTGGAACAGAGACAGGATGATGACAAACAGAAGCCGTAGCCTCCGTTCCAAGTTCATCACCAGGATCTGCAGCATAATCACACTGGCACTGGTCTGTTGGAGGCGTGCCCGAATCAGTCCTAACCCGTACTTGCGTTTCCCTTCACCAAATTTGCCCTCGATTGCGTCTCAGCAGCGTCCTGTCGCTCGATTCGCTTGTGAGTGGTTTGTTCTCCTTTGGCCGGTCGTCCTAACTTCGGCCCACTGAGCCGGATCCCAAGTCCTTGGCAGTATTGCAGGTTATCTCGTGTCCAATACAGTTTGTCAGCCAACACCGTAGCGCTCTCGGTAAGCTTCCACGGCTTCTTGCAGCGTCAACGCTTCGTTGAAGTTGTCCCATTGCAACTGCTCGACTCGGGCATCTCCGTCCACCATGCTGACTGCAATCTTGGCTCCAAACTCCACTGGAGCCTTCGCTTTTCCTCTCACAATCGGCCGAACATGTGGTTGTGGTTGCGAAATGCTTACGATGCGGTCGTCTACCCGGTGTGCCCGTTGTCCGTACATCTGTTTTTGTTGTCGAACCAACTCCTGAATCACCAGCAGATTCTGTAGTCCTTGCGACTGAGCACAGTCAGCGGCGTAATTGGGCCAATTGCTCAAGGATTCGGAGATCCCTCGCGATGTATCGCAGTTGCTGCCCAATCCCTTTTCGGATTTTGCGACCGTTTGCTCGCCGCTGCTTGGTGATTACCCGATACGCCCGCCTTGCCTTCTCGCGATAGGTTCGCGGCTTACCCATTTGCCCACGATGAGGAGCGTGAAGCGCGTCGATGATATGCTCCAACTTCTCTCGAGCTTCATTGAGCAAAGATAGGTCTGTGGGGTAGGCGATATCCGCCGGAGCACAGGTCGCATCCAGCAGAGTCTGCCTTGCCGTGGCACAGGTTCAAATGATGCCTCACGGGAGGCGTCGTCTTCCTGAACGTCCATCTCGGCTTCGACAGTTACAACCCCTTTATAAGCATGTGTGGATAACTCGGATCCCGCAGTGGCGCGGTTTCCGGGTT
>NZ_JAJFNK010000067.1 GCF_021739485.1 Alicyclobacillus tolerans | reverse complement strand
GTCATTGTCGTAGCAGCTCTGTTTACAGGAGTTGGCGGTGGGATGATTCGAGACTTATTGGCGGGACGAAAACCCATTGCCCTACAAGAAGAGGTACATGCCGTGCTGGCAATTTTTGTGGGCATAGCTGTTTGGCTAGGAGGAGAGAGTTTCAAACGCCCTATCCCGTTATTGGTTTTAATCGCTGTTGTCGTGTTTATTCGTATGTATGCTGTCCGACTTAAGTACAACAGACCCGTTCTCTGAAAGCCTGTTCGAATTAGAAGCCTGATTGTCTATCAGTCTGGTAACGGATCGGTTGGGGGGGGAACGGTAAGATGTGGAATTTGACTTGCTTATTTATGTATAGTATATATACTTTTGCGATTTGTTAATGCGGGCGCACCGTGGGGTGCACGGACAACGTCCGCATCCTGCGTCGCCCCGTTATAGAGAAGAGGAGTGACGAACGCCATGGAACAAACAAACAATACATCGGCAAAAGTTTGGATTGTGGTCACTGTCATGTTGGCCATGATGCTTGCTGCGCTCGATATGACGATTGTAGGAACCGCCATGCCAAGTATCATTAATGACTTGCATGGCATGGCAACATACAGTTGGGTGTTTTCCGCTTACCTGCTCGCATCGACTGTTCCAGTTCCCATCTTTTCAAAGTTGGCAGACATGTACGGTCGTAAACGCTTTTTCCTTATTGGTGCCGCAATTTTCACTCTCGGTTCCTTGCTATGCGGACTCGCAGTGAATATGCCTCAATTGATTGTTTTTCGCGCCGTGCAAGGACTAGGTGCAGCGGGCGTCCTACCCATAGCCCTAACTATCATCGGCGACGTGTTTACCTTGGAGCAACGTGCACGTATACAGGGGTTTTTCTCTTCTGTGTGGGGTATCTCGGCAGTCGTAGGGCCATTGCTAGGCGCTGTCATTGTTGAATACTTCAACTGGCGGCTTGTGTTTTACTTGAATGTACCTATTGGTATTCTAGTTATGACTGTTTTAGCGCTGTCTTTCCGGGAAAAGTTGAGTGCAAAAAAGCATCGACTTGACTGGCTTGGTACTGTTTTACTATCCGCAGGCGTGACAGCACTCCTACTTGCACTCGTGCAGGATTCAAACAACTTGTTGTCACCTATGGCCATTGCGTTATTTATTTTGACACTTGTTTGTCTATTTTCATTTGTTTGGTGGGAACGGCGCGCAGCAGAGCCTGTTTTACCGGGAGTCCTGTTTCAACAACGACTGTTAGTCGCGTCGAACGGCGTGAATTTATTTGCTGGGGCAGTAATGTTTGGCTTGATCTCGTACTTGCCTCTGTTTGTGCAAGGAGTTGAAGGTGGCTCCCCGACCGTTGCGGGTCGTGCGATCACGCCCATGCTTGTCGGATGGCCGCTTGCCGCACTGATTGCTGGCCCCATTTTACTGCGAACGGGGTTTCGGCTCATCAGTATCGTTGGTGGTCTATTGATAGCACTAGGATCCATGATACTTCCTGTGGCTATGAACTCAGGTCAGATTACGGTGGACGTGGCACTCTTTGTTATTGGCGTTGGTTTAGGATTATCGTTGACCAGCCTACTCATAGCTGCACAGAACGTTGTACCGTGGAATGTCCGTGGAGCCGTCACGGGCGCCAGCCAGTTTTTTCGGACCATCGGTGGCTCGATTGGCGTAGCGTTAATGGGCGCGGTCTTAAATCATCAGTTGACGGTTCGAGCGCTCACTTCACACGTGACCTACAAAGCGTCAAGCATTACTGAGGCCTTGCTGTCGGGAAATTTGCGTTCTGCCTTGCCAGCGCCAGAGTTGAGGACTTACGTGACTGTCCTAAGTGGATCCCTTCACGATGTGTTCATTGCCGGATTCATATTCTCAGTCGCCGTTGTGGTTTTGGTCCTGATAATTCCCGGTGACCGCCGCCGAGAAACCGAAATCGACCTTCCAAACGCCAGTCAGATGTCCTAGTAAGCCGCATTGACTTCAAGGCCACCAACATTGTCCTCATATTGAGGTGAAGAGCAGGCGAAGACGACAGAACAATCGTTGCGGCAATGGGCTGACACCCATTTACTTGAACAATACGTTCCGGAATGGGTTCATCCTCTCCCATCCCCCTCTGATGAAATTTGTTATTTTGACATCGCCAGCGTTTTTGAGCAAGGTCTTTTCAAATAGACGCCTGCATGGAATTGCCATGACACCGATAGATTTATCAATTAATGGAAACCAGGCTCTTTGGTACCCATGTTGTCGAAATATGAAGAGCAAGACTGGACCGCGATCAGACCATATGGATTGACGAAACCAGACAAATGATCTCGGCAGCAACCCTACGGCGCAAAGTTGCATCTGACGACTTGACTCCAGCCACGGCTGCGAGGGTTAGCGGTCAAATGCTGAGATGCGCGGACTTGCGTTTTGACATCGGTCGCTTGAGTCCTATCCTATGGACCGGAATTTGATTCATGATTTTCTCGCTTGGCCCGTTATCGAATACGAGGATCGGAAAGCCACGCCGCAACTCTGTTATGCGGCAGTTCAAGATTTTTTAAAACTCTAGAAACAAACGGTTTAATTGGGTTGAATCCTACCAAGGGGGTAACGGGAACCGTCCAAATGTTCCCGTTAATGGATCGTTCCGGGGTACACCCGACCGTGATTCGAGCTCATCTTCGCCATCGAAATACAAATACGACGTTGAGCGATACCCACTCGGCGTTAGAAGAGCAACGATCAACGCTAGAAAGTTCTGCCGTGATTACAATAATTGGACCCCTGTTACAATAACATGGCCATTACGCATACCCGGCGGCTATTCAAGTAAAGTTGAAAAGCGCAAGCATCAATCCGACCTGTTATAGGGTCGGATTTTGCATGAGAACATAATGTGGATATTTATCACTACTACAAAATCTTTGTCATCTCCCTTGAATTTCCTGTTCCGGTGTACCGTATGTTTTCACTAAGCCCATTGAATTGGGTTCTAAAGCAAAATCAATGACAACCGTATACCACTTTCTTGCATCCTAGGTCGTACCTTCACTTTCCGGTTAACTTTACTCACTAGCCCTCCAGGCGTATATACACATGACTTTCAAGCTGGGGGTTTTATGTAATTCAATACCACATTTGAATGTCGAGGTGTTTTTGAAATACAACGTAACAAGTGTTAGAAACTTTCCTATATGTAGTAGAAACAGTTATAATTATGAATAGCAGTAGCGTGAACAACTAACAAAAAGTACGCCATAGTTCAATACTCTCTGGGGTTGTTGGAAGGGGGAGAGTTGTGCAAACGCCGGGTGAGCGAACTGCGAGTTATCTGGAGAAGAATCGTTTTGATCTAATAAACAGTTGGATGGCAAAAGTGATTGTGGATATGAATGATCCCTACAAGGACTTCATTCGTATCAATGGATTACTCATGCTGGATCTGACCATCGCATGTTCAAAACAGTCGCATGTCGACGAGGAACATTTGCGTGCGTTAGCCTATAAGGTATCTTTAGAGCGAATCAAATCAAATGCTAACATTGGTGACTTTGTATACAACGTAACGCTCGGTCGAAGTGAGATTTTTCAACATATGCCTAGAATGGGGTTATCACTCGAAGAGTTAGCTCCAGTTTTTCAGAGAATTGATATTCTATTCGATAGGTTTCTGTATTTCGCCGTCCACCACTACACAGATGTAAAGGATCGGAAGATGTCAGAACAGGAATCATTGATAGAGCAATCTCACAAGGATAAACTGACGATTTTAGGACAGATGTCATCTAGTTTTGTTCATGAATTTAGAAATCCGCTGACGTCTGTGATAGGATTCGTCCAGTTGCTGCGAGAAAAATACCCGTCTCTTGAATATATAGATATCATGACTAAGGAATTAAATCAACTGAAATTTCGAATTAATCAGTTTTTACTTGTATCCAAAGGACGTGAATCCAGCCGTGACAGGGAGAATTTTGAAATCGGACTCATTGTCGAGGAAACGTTAGAGTTTCTATATCCAATGATCGTGGATTTGAATGTGACGATTCATTGTGATGTTGCTCCTTCTATTCGATTGAAAGGGTACCCTGATGAGATTCGGCAAGTTATGATCAACATTCTTATGAACTCACTGGAAGCGCTGTCTTCTTGTCCGGTCAAACTGATTGAGATTAATGGTACTACTGATGGCGACCGTTTGATATTGAGCATTTCGAACAACGGACCTCCGATTCCACACGAACTGATGTCAACCATCTTTGAACCGTTTGTTTCCGGTAAAGAACTTGGGACAGGCATCGGACTATATGTATGTCGCCAGATCATTGTGAAGCATGATGGCTGGATCGAATGTGAATCCAATGATGTTCGGACCACATTTAGACTAGGTATTCCCACCCGAGTTACTTCAGACGAAAATCAATTGGATAGGTCGACGTAGCAAGGGACGTATGTCGAACTTGGCAAAAACTAATTGAACATTACATCGAAGAGTCTGGGAATCCATCCGACAATATCCGTGTTGCTGTTTCACAAAGAGTTTTACACAATAAAAAACGAAGGTTCTGGTATACACTGGCACTGAATCTCATAGTTTCTGTTTTCGTTGTTAAACTCATAGTACCTAGAGAGAGGTTCCAACAATGAAGGCTTAACAATGTGAAATATACGTATCAAGCGGAGGGAGTCTAGGGTTGACTAAAGATATAAGTGAGGTTCCAGAAGAAAAATACCAGATTTTTGAAAATGAAGAAATATATCGATTGATTATGGAGCATACGAGAGATGTGATAAGAGTTATTGATGTTGATTTAAACTTTGTATATGTGTCGCCCTCTCACGAAATGTTACTTGGTTATACGTCAGATGAAATCACGCATCGGTCCGTGTTAGAGATTCTGCACCCCGATGATAGAGATATCGCCATATCAATGCATCAAGAGTTGATATCCCAAAATACATCCCTGGATGGATTGTTCCGTTTTAAGTGCAAAAATGGACAATGGATTTATTTGGAAACTCGTGGTAAGTCGTTGGTTAAAGACGGGAAGATAGTGGGCGTGGTCACGGTGGGCCGGGATGTTACTGAACGACTGCGTTTGGAACAGGAGTTAAGAGAGAACCAAGAACAGCTTGAATTTCTCGCGTTCCATGATTCCTTGACAAAACTTCCAAATCGCACGCTGTTTTTCGACCGAACAGCCCAAGCCGTTGAAGATGCGAAACTTAACGGTCATGCTATGGCCATCATGTTTATCGATTGTGACGATTTCAAAAGTATCAACGACACATACGGTCATGACGTTGGAGATGAGGTTATTAAGGAGATGGGGCGACGGATTTCAAGCTCTGTTCGTAAAAATGATACAGTGGCTCGTCTTAGTGGCGACGAGTTTACCGTACTTTTATCCCATATTAACACCGAAACCGATGTCGTTGAGGTGGCAAGCCGAATTATTCAGTCCACATACCCTTTGTGGGACATTTCTGGCAACGAGCTTCATTTAACTGTCAGCATAGGTGTCGCTATGAACTCATCCGAAGTCAATACCCAGACACTTATGAAGCATGCGGATGAGGCACTGTACGATGCAAAAGAGAAGGGAAAAAACACCTTTATAGTTTATCGTTCTGGAAATACGTGATCCAATGTTACTGAACACGGGATGTTAGGCACAAACGGGTATATGTAGTCGACAACATCCGCGCAACTTGATTTTGTACCCGAACGCCTGTTGACCTGGGGCAGGGTATCATTGCTACGTCGTGTACATTAAAGTCTGAGCCTTTTATTCAGTGGTACGAATTGCACAAATCCGAGAGAGTTGAGTTCATCGCTAGGATCTGTAACATAATTACACTGGACTAATCTTCGGCCGTGCCCGAAGGGGCCAAGCCCGTATGTGTGTTTGTCAACACCAAATTTACCATCGGTCGCGTTCCTTTCAGCAGCGTTCTGCGGATCGATTTTGGGTGTAATATTAAATGAGTGGTAACATTCCATTTCAATCTGGCATCTTATGTGTTTCAAGCCCCTCGTCCGACTCTGGTACTCGGACGCCCCGAGTCTCACGGCAGTTGAACCAGAATCGCTCACTAGTTATCGCACCCATCCAAACCGGAATATCACGTCTTTACTAACGGACACCTCCTTCATGAGTTCTATCGGGGATTTGCGGAATTTCCACTGTTACAGCGAACATCCGGAAGTGATCTGGCCTCAAATCCTGTTGAAGGAGGCCTTGACATCTGAATACTCTTATTAAAAAGTCACTTTGACTGTTTATCGAACTGGACAAACAACAGCGCTTTCATACAAAATGTACCCTTGCATAGAAATTGCGCGACAGATAGTGTCAGATGTGGCCTTCAGTTTGTAAGGCGGAAGCGATGAATAGATGGCGTTACACAAAGCCTTTCTATCAGCAAAGATATGCCAATTAGAGATAGGGAATTTCATCGCTCACCAACCAACAAAGGTGGGTAATGATTATGTCGGCGTGCAATGGCATCAGCTATAGAATGACACTGCTAAACGTATTCGCAGAACACGTTTTAAACAACCCGAACATTCCAGACGAATTTCAGTTTCTGTTACATATTGTTGCCTCGAAAATTCCCCAATCACACCTTCTCCTTGCATGGTATGACAGTGAAATAAACCACGGATCGACACTCAATCTAGATCAGCATTTCCACAGTGACGCTGTAGCTGAAGTTCAAAACTGGATCGTGCAAAAGTTGCAACAGATGGGTACCATGAATCCCATGAACGAGTTGGAGGACTTGGTGGCTAAGGCGTTTGGGGATGGGAAAACTGTGAGGACAATACAAGCCGAGTTCATCTTTGGCCGTTTATTTGCTTGTATTTTGATTGACTTCGGAGACAGCACGCCAAAAATCGCAGGACCTGTGATGCAGGATATTGAAAATGCACTGTCCATGTGTCTCGTGCTGCATCACTTTAGGTCCATAGACAACGCTCTTACTGACCCCCTGACTCTTCTGCCAAATCGAATGTCGTTTTTCCCAGAAATGCAGTCTGCGATTCAAGACCTGCGGGAGCACGAGCAAACCTTTGCAATAGCGGTCATTAACTTAGACAGATTTCTTCGCGTCAATGACTCCCTGGGCGAACGATTCGCCGATGAAGTCTTGAAATGCATATCACAGCGCCTCGTGCATTTCGTCTCAGCGAGTAACTTCGTCGCCCGGTTGGGAGGAGACGAGTTTGGAGTTCTCATACGAGGAACTTCTGCTTCGGAAGATTTGTATCAAATGGGAGAGGAATTAGCGGCACAGATTCGTCAGCCAATAATAATCGCTGGGCATTCTGTCAGAATCACGGCGAGTATCGGTATAGCCAATTGGAACGATTGTGGTGACAACCCTCATCATTTGATTCGAAATGCATACACGGCTGCGAGACAGGCAAAGAAACGGGGCAGGAATGGCGCTTTCGTTCATGATTCACATAGGATTATACCCAAAACGACGGCCATTGATCTGGAGGACGAACTGGCCCTTGCCCTCGAACGAGATGAGTTTGTTCTTCATTATCAACCGAGGGTTAGTGCGCAGAGTGACCGCATTGTAGGTGCGGAAGCCCTAATACGTTGGGAGCACCCCACTAAAGGACTGCTGCCCCCTAAGGATTTCATACCAGTAGCTGAGGAGAGCACACTGATTATAGATATTGGTGACTGGGTATTGCGGCGGGCTTTACAACAGGTGCAAGACTGGCTTGGACACTATCCAAACATCCCCCGTGTGGCGATCAACATATCGCCGCAGCAATTGATGAGAGGCGGATTTGTCGGGATGTTGCTGAAGTATCTTGATGAAACCTCAATAAACCCAACGTTGCTGGAAATTGAAGTGACGGAAACAGCGGTCATTGACTACGGAGATGATATTATCTCTACTGTAAAGAGAATCCGCGATGCGGGCGTGAGAATTTCTATTGATGATTTTGGAACTGGGTACTCGTCGCTTGAAATTCTAAAAAGGTTCACCGCTGATTATTTGAAGATAGATCAGTCGTTTGTAAAGGATCTCGATTTTAAGAGCAGGGCCATTGTGTCCACCGTAACTCAACTGGCTCATAGTATCGATTTGCAAGTCGTAGGTGAAGGTGTCGAGACGCATTCTCAGAGGGAGTTTCTTCTCGAAGTTGGCTGCGACGAACTTCAGGGCTTTTTATTCGGTCGTCCGCTCCCACCGGAGAAGTTCGTAAGATACCTCAAATAATTTAGTACATAAGCTCAAAAGATGCACGGAGCAGGGAGGGGAATTGCTAGTGAATGCACACAACAATATAAAAATGAATAATTTACAGGACACAGTAGACCAGGTTTTAAAAATTTTAGGCGAATTTATCGGAGTGAATACACTCTTTGTTGCCGTCAACGATGAGAATATAAATTTTATTCTGAATGCCTTCAATCGCAACGAGGTTCTCATTGAGGCAGGCGAGGGCATTCCACTAGCTGAAACCTATTGCAATTTAGTAACGAAAAATGCAACTAGACCTGTTGTGATAGAAAGCACAAAAACGGACACTCGAACCAGCGGTCTCGATGTGACCAGTCAATTAGGTAATGCATGTTTTATCGGTGTGCCGATTGTACTTAGTGATAATACTGTTTGCGGAACCATATGCGGGCTCGACAACCGCGGTTATGAATACTCCGAAAGGGATATAGAGTTGCTACAGACCATGGCAACGCTCCTTGGGTATGTCGTTGAGTTGGAACGGTTTGCGTTTCGGGATGGACTCACCCATGCCTTTAATCGGAACTTTATATACATGTATCTGACCAAGGAGTGGAAGAATAGGTTTGATACTGTTGCCTTTCTCTTTGTGGATGTCGACGATTTTAAGAGCGTGAATGATACGTATGGCCATGTTACGGGCGATCAACTCCTTGCTGAGTTATCAAGGCGAATTCATCGCTGCATTCGGAGATCCGATATGGTTTGCCGTATTGGTGGGGATGAGTTCGTAGTTGTGATACCGAACTACGATAGCATAGCGACAGTCACAAGAATAGTTCACAGCATGTTGACAGAGTTCGAAACTCCGATTTCAGTCCACGGAGATTCCCTCATTATGTCGGCAAGCATTGGCGTGAGCCTATACCCTGATGATGGTTCGGACATTGACGCTTTGCTGGAACAAGCTGATGTTGCTATGTATCAGGCGAAGCACGGTGGCAAGGCCAATTATCAAATCTACTCCCACGGTATGAATAAAGAATAGGCCCTCATGCCGCCGGAGAGGCACCAGCAGAAGCATGAAAATGGCCTGGATCGTAAGGCATATACTAGTGATGACTTGAGGGCACATTATATGAAAAGGTTTGATCCGAAACAATAATGACCTATTGAAAGATGGATACATGCATGGGTTAATGAAGACAGGCCAGCAGTTATCAGTGTCAATACAAACGTGGGAAAATTGACCGCGAAACAGAAACGCCTCATGGGGAGATGGCTTACATTTACTCAGGGAATCAAACTACGGGTGCGAATGTCTATCGCTCTTTCGTGAGATCACTAATTATAAACTACCTTATCGGTTCCGTAATAGCAGTAATTGGCGTTGGCGGATCACTTATGTTTTCTACGCTTTCGGTCTCGCATAGTGACGATTCGTTGCTTGCCATCACTCTGGGTATATCCCTTGTCATCATGGTCTGCGCCGAGTCTGTAGTCTTTGCACGACATGTCGCCCCTATACGAGCGGTGTTTCTATCTAAGGGTATATCTCAGGATATGTACCGAAAGGCTTATCGTCAAATATATCGATTTCCCGTTTTATCTGTATTTCGGATAATGGGGCCACACTGGTTCGGTGCCCTGGTACCAGGCGTAACCATCTCCTTAATAGAAATTCATTACCACATACTCTCATTGCCGTATTCATATGTTTTTCTAGCTGTCTTGGGGTCTTTTTTAGTGGCAGGTATGCATGCCATGGTTGAATTCTTCTTGACTAGCAGAACAATTCAACCGACACTTACATTCTTCTGTGAAGTGTTGAATAGCCAGTATTCCACCGACACTCCTATAACTGGTCAAGTGTTGGTACCTGTGCGCGTGAAATTTTTACTTAGTGTTCTCGTTATCGGTGTACTCCCTTTGCTTTTATTCGGAATGGCTGGACAGATAAGGTTGTCACAAACGGTCGGGGGATCTTCCTTTCAGTATTTGAACTGGATTGCAGCCGTCATGGTAATCGGCATTGCCTTCGCCACTTTTGGTGCATGGCTGCTTTCCAATGATGTCAAGAGCCCAATCGCAACGCTGGAGCATTTAATGTTTCAAGTACAAAATGGTGATTTCGAAGTTCGAGCGTCGGTTCCATACTCTGACGAATTCTCAAAGCTCGCCTCAGGATTTAATCATATGGTTACTGGTTTGGCGGAGCGTGAGAGGACCAACGACCAACTAGTCGAAAGTTACTTCGCCACGTTGGCAGCGGCTCTTGACGCAAGGGATCGGTATACCGCCGGGCATTCAACTAGAGTCGCAGAGTTTGCTGTAATGATTGGGCGTGAAGTAGGATTAGCAGAATGGGAAGTATCGCTCCTGCGCAAAAGTGCATTGTTACACGATATTGGGAAGATAGGAATTCGTGATGAAGTGTTGCTGAAAGATGGGAAATTGACGGACGAGGAATTTGAGGTAATTAAAAAACATCCTGTAATCGGAGAATCAATTCTACAAAAGATACAACCCGATTTTACGATGCAGCCCGTATTGCCGGGGGTACGGTCCCACCATGAACGCTACGATGGTAAAGGTTATCCGGACGGTTTAAGAGGAGAGCAGATTCCGTTGTTTGGGCGTATTTTGGCTGTGGCAGACGCATACGACGCGATGACATCAGACCGTCCATACCGTGCTGGCATGACTCAGGACAGGGCACTGTCCATTTTGGAAAGGGGAAAAGGAACTCAGTGGGACCCGCAATTTGTTGATGCGTTTATCTATGCGATGCAATATGCTGACTCAACAACTGACGTATAAGCAAGCGTAATGTGATCGTTTATGTATGAATATGCGTACCTTTCGAAGCAGTCGTTATGGCACATTTGGGAGTGCGACATAAAGGGGCGCAATATTACGGACATTCTATACGAACACTTAATCAATCAAGAAGTGTGTGAAGTTCAAGCTTGATTTTGTAATTTTAGAAAATTTATGATTCTCCTATTTTATCTCACTGTGGATTTCTTTGTCGCCACCTGGACAATCGATTCTGGATTCAAGATTATGGAAGTAGTTTAAGGAGGGGAAAATCTCGAACCAATCATACACAGTAACGATGGACCCATTGCACAGATCGTCTTTACCAATAAGGGTTTAACATCGTTCTAGGACTAACCGATGTGTAGAAAGACCTAGTTCATCAATGTGCATAGCTCTCTTCTGTACAATACATCAAAACACTGCCTAGTGAGCAGTTGATTTTCCGTTCCTTACTTCTCCGGGATACAATGTATTTGACATATGGCTCTGCTATCCAAGAGGATCGGGAAACACGAGTCCTATAACCAGGTTTTAACCTCCATCAATGCTCGGGGATACCCCTTTGTTGTTTTCGCTGCTTTGGGGCGCCCATTTGTTCAATTACAATTTTGCTGAGTTAAGTGTGTCACGGCACTGCCTTTTTTAGTGCCAATAAGTGTTGATTGAATATAGGCCGATGACTTGCGTCTTCAAGTGGTCTTTTTGAAGTGATTTCGATACTTCTGTCCTATCATCAATGATGTCCAGATGGAGTTGCCAAGAGACCACGTCCAAAGGTTTATTACCTCTTGGCAGACGAAAAAGGTAGCGCTGATACGCCGCTGCCTTTTTCGTATTTTACAGCGAGGGACAGCCGACTAGTACAGAATTGACTGACGGACAAGCAGCCACTTCCATGGCAGATTGAAGTTACAGCCGCTTTGCCAATGGCGGTGAACAAATCACCGACAAACAGCGTGAGCGGCTGCACCATATGATTGCCCGCCCCAATGCGACGTGCAAAAAAGCCAGTCAATGTTCTTCAATCAACCCAATTTTACGGTTTTATAATTTTGACCGGTGTTCCCACTTGAGCCATACTGTATAGGCTTTTTGCTGCGGAGATTGGCAACTCAACACAACCGTTACTTTGTGGGAAACCGTACGAAGCCCGATTAAAGCCGTGTATCGCGATATTTCCAATGAGGCCCATTACCCATGGAACGTGGGGATCGTAATAGGGGATACCGTTTGGGTTTACCCCTCTCATGTTCACAAATTGATATTTGGAACGTATGTAAAAAGTTCCGGTGGGTGTGTATCCGCCAGGCCTCGCAGTATTACACAGAGATTGAAAGATCAACTGGCCATTTTTGTACAGTTTTAACGTTTCTGGGAGCGTTTCGTGAACGACAATTTTTTCGTCACTGGCTGTCATAAAAGGGCGATTGATTTGAGCAGTCAAATACTGTCCAGACGCTCCTACCGGGCCGTTAATTCCATCTCCAATGACCATGGTCTCCTGAACAGTGGATGGAAGAGTTTGTTTGGGATAAAAATCTGCTGTCTCGGAATTTTTCCAAGTCCACCTACCCGGTATTTTGGGGGTAAAGGAGATGGCCCGTATCGTCTCAAAACGATTTTCAATCGGAGCACTGAACCGTACAGAGTAAGGACCATTTCTGGGTACGTTTAATTGCCAAGGTCCTGGATTTGTGACAGCGGTGAGCGGTTGAGGAAGAACATCCGAGAGTTTCCACGATTTTGGAACGTCCTGGCGATAGATGGTCTCTACATTTTCCACTTCAATGGATGACTTTTCTCCCTGTGGTAGGAGTGTATGCAGCCATACAGAGGTAACAGGCTTGTTGAAACTCAGTGTCTTAGTGTGTCCGTGCATCAACCAAGTTACCGAATACACGGGTTCCGTGAATGTCAGGTTAATCCCTTGGGACGCCTTCCATTCAGAGTGTGCAATAGCCATATTTTTCAGCGCGCTTTGTTCCCGCCACGCATGTCTCCAAGACATTGCTCCCCATATCACTAAGGGTCCGGATAAAAGAGCTAACATACTCAACACTACTTTTCTGTGCCTCATGATCTGGAAGTCACCAAATTTCACGTCAATTTCAACCATTGTCGACCACATGAAACATATGAAAAAGGCAGCGGGTGTCTCGCTGCCTTTTTCACTCATCAAACGGTTTTGATACGTTCGGATTTGTCGGCAGCATGGCAGTTCAATCATTCAGATACGTTCAGAATACATGTGAAATCTCGAAAGAAAATAAAAAGCATCAGACTTTCTAACTGGAAGTCAGAGTCGATTATATGTTCCGAACGTTGCTCTTGTGGACTGTTGGAGGATTTTTAAGGCACCAATTCACCATCATAGAAAGGGAGGGCAGGTGAACCTATCTCTCATTTGTTGTTTTTGCAGTTTGAGCAAGACGACGATTTAGAGCGAGACGGTTCACACGGGTTTTGGTGTCAGGCTCGATGGGCAACACATACCTGGGTGATGTAGTAGTGCAGTACCGTTTCATACTGCTGCTCGGGAAAAAAAGAGCACGCAATGCACCGGCTTCAAAATTCAATCGAAATTTGATTTAGATCGATGTACCTCAATAAAGTCTTCTTGGGTGAAAATTCTGTTGGTGTACGTGAAGCTGCCATGCGCCATTTCGGCATCAACATTAAACAGCATCCAAATGCCCTTACCCTAGATGAAGCCGCATTACTGGCAGGGCTTCCCCAGGCTCCTACTGCGTATGATCCGTTGCAGCACCTTAAAGCCGCCCTTCAACGACGTAATCAGGTCCTGCGCCAAATATGGTTACATATGGATTGGAGTGGTCGCAAAATATCGCTTCAGTGTGGCTCTTGCAACAAATTGGTCTTCAGACAGGTACACAGTTTGCCATGAATGATGGTATCCAACTTACGAAACAGGATCGTCAGCAGCTTGGAGTCGCCATCGGCGGAATGCAACATGGAGTCAACGCCGTTGAGATGGCGCAAGCTTACGAACCCTTTGACAACAATGGGGTTCAAGTGCAGGCGCACTTGATTACAAAGGTGACAAAAACGGAGGGTCAAGTCATATTCCACCCCATCTAACCACGAAAACGCTCATGTCTCCCTCAACTGCCCAAACGATGACACGCTTATTGCAGGACGTTGGCGACTGCGGTACCGGCACCTCGGCACAGGTAGCCGGTTGGGGGGGCTGGAAAGACCGGAACGGTGCAATATAGTTACGGATTGTCTGGTTATACGAATTGGGTCCGCGACGCATGGTTTGATGGGTACACACCCAATATGGTAGGTTCATTTACATTGGCTATGATCAGCCTTCACCACAACGCTACATGACCATGTCCCCTCTTGATCCCTCTGTCAATTGTGCCAAAATCTTTAGGGATATCACGAGTCTCGCAGAACAAGGCCGCACACCAGAACAGTTTATTGTGGGACCTTTTACCGCAGCACACGGAACTGTCACTGCGGCACTGCAAGTGCAAAACCCTGTTTCCAAACTACAGGCCGTATGGAATCCCACTGCCAACGGAGTATCTCTAACATGGACGAAAAGTTTGCAGAGTGTATCAAGTTTCATGGTGACACGCAGCAGTTTCGGGACTACAAATAGTACTGGCGTTGGTAACGGTTCATCTATAGGAATCGATACAACAAGTCAAACTACATATCTTGATACGACCGTTCAGCCTGGTGTCACCTACAAATATTCCGTACAAGCCTTGAAATCGAATGGACAACCTTACAGCCTTAGCCCCGTGAATAACAGCAAATGACCCTAAATCACTAAGTTTATGACGTAGTTTAGTGTATTCGGTCATACCCCTAAAGGCACGGCTCTTTTTTGTATTTTCCTTGTAAAATCACGTGTTATGTTACTACTGAAACGGGACCGGTGTATCACCTCTTTGGTTTTATCTCAATAAACGACATTGGGTTCCTGTTCCTTCGTCAGGATCGTAGTTATGGAATATGTTTCAATTATGCACAGGTGTTAAGGCTGCGATTTTCGACATCAGTGGACACCCGTGAGTCCTGAGGCGTCTAGGCTTCTAGGCTTCTAGGCTTCGTTCTATTCGCCTTCAACCATGACTAAATCGGAATTTCGGTATGCTAGACAGTTCTTTAGAGAGCATATCAAATAGGGTGCGGAATGATGAGTCGACGCACTCTGACCAGCGGTAGATAATATAAGTTTAGGAGAGAGTATGATGCGTTTTACAAGTGATCCAATGTTTTGGGCGGTTGTAGCGGTCATTGTAATCGTCGGTACGGCCATTGTGGTGGACTCTCATATCATTTGATGATCGTATCACGTACACAAAGAGTAGGTTTTATCTTGTTTAGACCGGGCATCATAACCTCAACACCCGGGCCGTTGTTTACATAGCACAAGACGTGCGTGCTCGCACGACCGGAAAGTTCGTTCAGGGCGAACGGCCATATCAAGATACGGGGCTCAGTTACCTCGGGCGTTTTTCGTCTCACTGGATGATCAGTCCAATGGAGCAGTTTCTTGGGGCGACATCCAAACTTGACAGCGTGTTGAATAATGAGTACGATGTTACCGTACACTCTAAAAATGATTATATCGTTCTAGGTAGACTTTTCAAAAAACCAATTTGGTTAGTTGATAGTAAACCGACAATTTTCAGGATGTAATGGTCGCGAAAAGACCATTGCGTTGTGGAATTTGTCGGTTTTTTTAATGAAAAAGTGTTTCTTTAAGGGTAATAAAACCATTTTTATCATTATTGACCATGGGGGTGTAGGATGTTAGTCACAGCATTTTTCTTATCCCTTACGATTTTGGCGCTAAGCGTCATGGTGATGTTACATCCACGTGTTCCCTTGAATTTCGTTCGAATTCACGTAGGCATTGGTGGGCTGCCGCCATTAATCGCATTGTTGAATCTCGTGGCAAAAAGCACGAACGGAATTTTTGGTCCATGGCGCCTTGATCCCTTAGCTTGGTTGACAGCGCTGTTTGTCCTTACTATCGGATTAGTCGTACAGCGTTTTTCCGTCCGGCAATTACTTGGTGATCGGAATTATCGACAATATTTTGCACTTTTAACATTGACCACGGTTTCCGCCTCGCTTGCTTGGTTAAGTAATAATCTGGGGCTTCTTCTCGTGTGTTGGGGAGCTACACTCCTTGGGCTGACATTGCTCATCAGGTTGAATCGGGATTGGCGAGTCACTAGGGTTGCTGCTGCACGTTCGGGTCGACTGTTTGCACTTAGTTGGTTGATTTTGTTGTTAGCGATAGCCTGGCTTGCATTTACGACCGGACATTGGCAGTTTTCACATGCGCTTACAAAAGGCAGTTTGGCGCATTTGGACCCTTGGGAGAGGACCTGTATTACCTTGTTATTGGTTGTGGCAGTGGCAATTCCTGCTGCGCAATATCCTTTCCAACGCTGGTTGGTGGATTCAGTTGTTGTTCCAACACCCGTTTCAGCAGTGATGCATGCGGGTGTCGTGAATGCAGGCGGCATCATCCTGACGCGCTTCGCTCCGGTTTTCAGCGGTGATTTAGCCCAAGTCGTTTTGATTGTGCTCTCTAGTATTTCAGTATTACTCGGGACAGGAACGATTTTGGTCCAAGTAGATTACAAACGTCAGTTAGTGGGATCGACCATCGCGCAGATGGGGTTCATGCTGATTCAATGCGCACTAGGTGCTTATTTAGCAGCCATCATCCACGCTGTGTTGCATGGACTATTCAAATCCGCCCTGTTCTTACAAGCTGGATCTGCGGTACAGCACAATTACCGAGCAACTCGAACAGCCACTCCAAAGACATCGTTTTTATGGAGATTGGCTGGAGGTGTTTTAGGTCTTTTTGTAGGAGTTGGGTTTTGGTTTATGGTCAAAGGCAAGGGTTACGATGTGATTAGTGCTCTCCTTCTGGGATGGTCTGTGTCGTTTGCGTGGTCACAACTCGTGACGATGGGTTTAGGGCGTATTGGGCGAGCTGTAGGATTCGCTCTATTCACAGGAGCGTTTATCGTCTTCGGCATCGTTCTTGCAGTTTTCTATGTACTGCTGCACGGCAGTGTTCCGCAAGGAACCGAACCTCATGCATTACTCATTGTTTTGGTTTTGATCATCTTATTGATTAGCAGCGTGACAGGTGCGTGGTTGTCTCGCCATCCATCTTCTACTTTCTTTGCGGTTGTGTATCTTTGGCTGGTACGATTGGGCGAACCCCATCGCGACTCGGTCGAAAGCCATCCAACGTATTTAGCAACGACACTGTTTCAAGGAGGTAAAACGCGATGGATGGAACATTAACATTTTCGGGTCAACTCGGTTTACAACAGGAAAAATCAGCACCTGATGTTCTTACCACCTTTGTTTCGAACAATGACATTATTGACCTGGTGGGTGTTGCAAGCCGGGTCATTGCACCGCTTGGACCTATTACATCTTTTGCGGCACGGAGTCCCTGGATAGGAGTTGAAGATCAGTCATTTGAACAAGTTGCTCGCTGGCTCAAAGAGGTTCGGGACGTGGATATATATCCGAGTGTATCGTTACTCCAGAAGGCGATGAATCGAGGCGAAATTGATCCAAAGTTACTGGAGAAGAGACTGCAACATTGGCTTGATTCACAGTCTCTAAAATTGCCTCGCAATGTTGCAGAAGGATTCTGCTGGTCTGCACTCCAGTTGGATGAGCTACCTTCGAACTTTTTGACCGCAACAGAGTTAAAGGCTCTGACAAAGAAAATGAACAACCTCACTTTACCAGTTGTTAAGAGTCATCCCATGCAAACATTGACTTTTCGTTTGGAGCGGCAGAGTGGCGTGAAGTTAGAGCGCGAACTTAACCGACACATGATCAAATGGTGCAAGTTGTTTTTGGATGAATCTAATGCAGCTTGGTCGCTGCCAAATCGTGAGGAGGGTTTCTATCGGGCTTGGCGCCGTCTTGTTCAATATGACCCAGCACTGAATCGAGCGCAACGCCAACTCTTGAAAAATTGTCCGCAAGAGGCGGTCAGTGCTTTAAAGGAAGCATTATCAGCACTTGAAATCTCTCCGCCTCAAATACAGGGATATTTTGAGGCGCATTTACTTTCTTTGCCCGGTTGGGCAGGTATGATGCTGTGGCGCTCAGAAGAAACACCTCGAGAAAAGTCAATACTCATAGAGTATTTGGCGGTTCGGATTTCCATGGAATGGGCTTTGATTCAACCCTATCTGCCTTTACCTGAACAACCATCCGAAGAATCCCCGCTTCTAACCCGACTGATTGCGGCGTGGGCCTATTGGGGTGATTTACCGATTGAAGCTTGGTCAAATTTATCCGCCACGCAACAAAGGGCACATCTTGCGCTCGCCTATCGTTTTGATGATGTGCTTCGTAAGCGCCTTTGGCTGGAAGCTTGGGAGCAAACATACGAAGAGCGATTAAAAGAAATGATCACATCGAACGAACCTTCATCCCATGCGGAAAAGCCTGTGTCGGCACAATTGGCGTTTTGCATTGATACACGTTCAGAGCCTTTTCGCCGTGCCCTTGAAAAAGCAGGTCCTTTTGAGACGTTTGGCGTCGCTGGTTTTTTTGGATTGCCAATTGAGACATGTGAACTTGGCAGTACACACAGCCACGCATCCTTACCGGTAATGCTCAAACCGCAACACAAAATAAAGGAATTTGCATCTGAGATTGACTCCGAATCGTATCAACAACGTCGACAAGTGGTGAATTCAGTTAAGCACACATTTCAAGCCATGAAACAAAACATGCTGACGAACTTGCTGTTACCAGAGGTAAGCGGTCCATGGCTTAGCCTGCAAATGTTAGCTCGCGTTTTTTTTCCACGTAGAACCGGTCGTACCCTTGAAAAACTAAGACGTGAATGGTTAAAAAAACCTTCTACAGAACTTTCATTGGATTACGTCAAAACGGAATCGGGCCTGCCGATCGGTTTCTCTGATGAAGAAAAAGTAGATTATGTACGACAATCCCTACAAATGATGGGGTTGACCAAGAACTTTGCGCCACTCGTGGTTATTTGCGGGCATGGAAGTCACAGCACGAACAATCCTTATGCGGCTGCGTTAGATTGCGGTGCCTGCGGAGGTGCGTCAGGTGGTTTCAATGCACGGGTTTTGGCTATGTTATGTAACCATCCAAAGGTGCGGGAAACGCTGGGACATGGGGGGGTTTTAATTCCCGAAGACACGGTATTTGCCGCTGCCGAGCATATCACAACGTTTAATGAATTACGTTGGCTGTACGTTCCCGAGCTTTCAGAAGCAGCGCAAAAAGCATTCGATCGAATTCAGGAGGCGTTGTCCAGGGTAAGTAATCATGTCAACGAAGAGCAACTACCACAATTGCCCAATCTGGAATTCCGTTTCAAAAACCCGAAAAACGAGATGCAACGTTTCGCGGAAGATTGGAGTGAGGTGCGTCCTGAATGGGGGCTGGCGGGTAACGCCGCATTTATCATTGGCACCCGACGACTCACGAAAGAGTGCAATTTAGGTGGAAGAGTCTTTTTGCACACCTATGACTGGCAAAAGGATCGCGACGGAGCCATCCTATCCAACATCATTGCCGGTCCAGCGACCGTGGCTCAATGGATAAACCTGCAGTATTATTCATCAACCGTTGCGCCTCATTATTATGGCAGCGGCAACAAAGCGACACAAACAGTGACAGCCGGAATTGGCGTCATGCAGGGGAACGCGAGTGATTTGTTATGTGGACTTCCCTGGCAGTCAGTCATGAAATCTGACGAAGAGTTCTATCACGAACCGCTACGGCTACTGGTGGTCATCGAAGCACCGCATGAATATGTGGCGCAATTATTGAATCGCGATCCAGCATTTCGCCAAAAGGTTGAACATGGATGGATTCGGCTTGCGACAATTGACTCGAAAGGACGTTGGGAGATTTGGTCCAAATGATAAATAAATCAAAAGGCACCGTTGAGTCTGAAATCAGTAGAGCGTTAACCCAATGGGAGAAAGATTATCTCGGGCGCGGTTCTCTCACTGTGAAATCGGATATTTTAAGGGATATGATCATTGTTACTTTGCGCGGTATCTTAACCCCTGCTGAATATTCCCTTGTTCAAGATAAAGAGGGATTACTTTCAATAAAAAGGTTGCGAACGAGCCTGGTGGAATCGGGTCTAGAAGACCTAAAGGAAATGATTTTAAGTATCACCGGTGTCGAAGTTGTGAGTTTTCACACAGATTTAAGCACACGTACCGGAGAGCGGGTCATGGTTTTTCGGCTTTCAAGTGATTTATCAAGGGCTTTTTTATAAAAGGCGGTACCTAACTTGGACGCGGTCACACCGAATTCATTTGAGGAGGCGTTTGTATTTGTCAACTGAAAATTCCCCCACATGGACATTAAAAAATCCCCCACTTGTAAATGGAAAAGCTATACGAGCT
>NZ_JAJFNK010000066.1 GCF_021739485.1 Alicyclobacillus tolerans | reverse complement strand
ATCCATACTCATTAGGAAAAATTATTTAACGCTCTGGCGAAACTGTTTATCCGTGGCTGCTTACCTTGATGGGCATGTGTCGGTACCCCGAGATACGTGATGTTCTTCTTCGTTTCGTTCGTGGCTCGGGTCTTCCGTCGCTTTTCGGTCTGTTCTGGCGTGAGTTTGTACACCACCAAGCGGGTCGGAAACCTTTGCATCTTTCCAATGTAGACGGGGTACATTTCTTTGGATTCTCCGGGCTTCAGAGAGTCCATGATGGCTTCGAGATCGACTTCTCGATAGAACGAGTCCTTTCTCACATTTCCGTTTTAAAACCGCCTCGGGGCTATCCGAGTCGCGGAGATCTGTGAAGAGTATGGCTTTAAATACATTGTTGGACTGGAATATGACGAGGATTCGACCGATCTAAAAAAGGCCATTCAACAACGCATGGCCCCGGTGAATGTATATGATCCTTGTCCATGTGGCAGCGGGAAAAAGTATAAGTTTTGTTGTGCCAAAAAGCCGATTGAACTTGATCTCTGAGTTCCGGCCGCATTTTCATCGATATGGGGGGAACTTGCCTTCTTACCTTGATGGGCATGCGGCTCTACCCCAACACGAGCTGTTCTCTTATTCTGACTTGCCAGTAGGCAGAATAATTGTATAATGAAACCTGTTGATTGTATGATGCAAATATTTTTAGAGGTGTTTTTTCAAAACATTGGAACTCAACGAGGAGGCGTGCATGGAGATTCAGAGGTATATCGAAACCGTGGAGCACGAGATTGCCATCCTTCTACGCCGTGCGAGTTTATCGAGGCGCAATTTAACAGTGTTGGACCGTGCGGCTTATTTGTTGCTGCGGCAACTAGATGAGCATGGTTCTGCTGGTGTTAAAGCGTTAGCGGAAGAATTTAAATTGGATGTCTCAACGGTTAGCAGACAAGCGGCAGCGTTAGAGTCAAAGGGATTTATTCAGCGCACACAAGACCCAAACGACCATCGGTCCAGTACCTTCCGTCTTACAGATGTCGGTTATAAAAGACTTACTGAGGAAAAAGAGAATCGAGTAGCTGTGTACACCAAGCTGCTCGATTCATGGGCATCGGACGATATTCAAAAACTAGGAGAGTTGTTGTGTCGATTAAATCGAACGTTTGTGGAGTGACTTTATTACCGTATTAAGCAAAGTCTGAGAGGCGCTGAATTTATGACTACAAATACAAATGTAAACCATACATCTCGACAGCCCGGAGCTGTGTGGGCAGTTTTTTTTGCAAGTATCATTGCTTTTATGGGATTAGGACTTGTCGATCCGATTCTTCCGGCGATTGCAAAGCAGTTGAATGCAACCCCAAGTGAAGTTGCCTTGCTCTTTACGAGCTATAACGCTGTGATGGCGGTAGCCATGCTCATAACCGGGGTTATCTCGAGTCGCATGGGCACAAAATTGACATTGATTGCAGGTGTGATAATTATCGCCACGTTTTCGACACTTGGTGGTCTGTCCAATAATGTTTGGACGATTGTCGGACTGCGCGGAGGCTGGGGTCTAGGTAACGCCCTGTTTGTTGCTACTGCGCTAACAGCTATCGTCTCCTTATCAAAGAACGGTACGGCAAAAGCGGTTATACTTTACGAGGCAGCGATTGGGCTTGGCCTTTCGGTAGGACCACTGGTTGGCGGCATGCTGGGTGCCATAACGTGGAGAGGCCCGTTCATCGGCGTGGGCGTGTTGATGGCTGCTGCGTTTATTTTCTTGGTGATTTTTATGCCGAGATCGAAAAAACAAACTACGACCAGCACTACGCGGCCAACATCGATTCTCGATCCGTTTCGTGCTCTGCGACATCGTTCTATTCTCGTCTTTGGCTTGACGGCAGCTCTCTATAACTTTGGCTTCTTTACGTTACTCGCATACTCACCGTTTGTGATGGGCCTCGGTCCACACGGAATCGGCTATGTGTTCATCGGGTGGGGTGTACTTTTGGCGATTACATCAGTCTACATGGCACCTATACTGCAACGCAGGTTTGGCACAGTGAATTCGATGGCCGCAATGTTAACGTTATTTGCGTTGTTGCTTATCATTATGGGTATCTGGGCAAACATTCAGTGGGTCATTATTGTCGCCGTCATTGTGGCTGGCGCTATGCTCGGCAATAACAATACGCTGATCACAACGGCTGTTATGAATGCAGCCCCCATTGAAAGGTCAACGGCTTCAGCCGCATACAGTTTTCTCCGGTTTATTGGCGGAGCCATAGCACCTTTTTTAGCGGGGAAACTGGCAGAGTGGTTTTCACCTCATATTCCCTTTATAGTTGGCGGATGCTTTGTCTTCCTGTCAGTGTTGATGGTATTGTTCAATCGACGCCACGTATATCATGTAGATAGTGTAGAAACTGCACATTAATGGCTTGAGAATGGATGGAGGGGTTTGAATGAAAGTAAGAGATTTTATGATTCAGGATGTCATCTCTGCCCGACCAACCATGACGATTCGAGACCTGCTTAAGGTCTTTATTGAGCACCGAGTCGGTGGCGTACCCGTGATTGATGAACAGAATAAACTACTCGGAATGGTTAGTGACGGTGATGTCATCCGCTATCTCGCACCGCGAGCCGAAGCCGTTCATGATTTGTTTTTCACTGTGTACGTGGAGCAAGAAGAAAAGGAAGCAGAGGTTCTTTCACGAAAAATTGACAAGACAGTTGAGAGTATGATGCATCGTCGTCAAAAGCTCTTTACCGTCAATGAAGACGATGAATTTGAAGAAGCAATTCGTATCCTGTCGCAGCATCATTTTAAGAAACTACCCGTCTTAGATGGGGGTCACAGGGTGGTTGGTGTCATTAGTCGAGGCGATATCATACACAACTTGGCAAAGATAATAACCAAGAAATAAGGGCCCGGTAACACCGCTGTTTTCGTCGCTAAATCTCGAGAAGTACAAGCACGCTGACAAGGTAGAACCAGAAGCAAAGCTGCATAACTCATGTGGTATATCTGCAACACCCATATTCACCCAATTCAGCGGTGTAAATCCGCGTTTTGTTGGTGGGACCCTGTTATCAGATGGCTCTGTACCTGTAGGTCGTTCGAACAACTGGCGTACGTTGGCCATCCGTCTGTCTTCAGTACAACGTCCTTTGCGATCCGCCTGGAGAGCACGTCCAGTATAGAACGTTTGCCAACATCACTCACGAGATCCATGAACAGATACTGTGGCTTCCCCTTCTTCAGTGAAATGCCAGCCACGACAGGGACCTGCTCAGCTCTTATTGCCCAGATAGAAATCGTCAACTAGAACGATGCCCTTCAGCTTATACTGGGCGTTGCGATCCGTCGTTGCGAGCATCAGCCAGGCAGTTAGATACGACACGCCTAACATGCGTTCCACAGTCGTGGCGGCGATACCGCCTTTATCGTCCGCCACCAGATATATGGCGAGAAACCATTTCATCCGTGGCGTCTTGCTCTTGTGAAAGATGGTGCCTGATGTGACAGACGTTTGGCAATGGCAACCCTTGCACTCGAATAGGGGCATACGATTTTCCGAGTTCTTGCGGTGCGTTGCATGCACCCGCATCGCGTTACGACTACCACACTTAGGACAACAAAGCCCTGACGGCCACCGCATTGCGATGATCTGTTCCTCGCGGGCAGACTTACTGGGTAAGTTTTACTAAAACCCTTACTGGAAAAACGATTTGTGAAATCGCCCAAATTCATGTATGGCTCACCTCGATACGAACGTATGTTCTATATCGATTCTACCACGTTGTCCCCACTTTGGATACAGAACTTACGAGACTTGAGATGTATGTTTTTAAATTTGAACAGAGATCGGTAGGTACAAGCCTTTTCGGTCATTTCGCATAGTCGTAGAATCCTCGTCCTGATTTTCGGCCAAGACGTTCGGCTTTGACGTATTTCTCGAGAATGGGGGCGGGTCTGTACGTCTCCCCTAACTTTTCATGAAGATATTGCATGTTACGTAAACGTGAGTCAAGCCCAACGAGATCGACAAGTTCCAGTGGACCCATGGGGTGGTTTAGACCCAGCTTAATTGCCTTATCAATGTCTTTGGCTGAGGCGACACCTTCCTGAAGCATGCGCATCGCTTCGTTTCCCACCAGGCAATTGATCCGGCTTGTTACAAATCCTGGGAATTCGTTCACTTCAACCGTTTCCTTCCCCATCCTTTGTGCTATGGCTTGAGCAATCTGAAACGTTTCGTCGGAGGTATCAAGACCTCTTACAATTTCTACGAGTTTCATTTTAAATACAGGATTGAAAAAATGCATAGCGATGGTACGATCCGCCCGTTTCGTTGCAGCTCCGATCTCAGTGGGGCTCATCGTGGAAGTATTTGTGGCTAGAATTGTATACGGAGGACAAATCTCATCCAATGCCTTGAACACGGAAATCTTTAAGTCTATCTGCTCAAGTACAGCCTCGATCACTAAGTCAGCGTCCTGGCCAGCCACCTCTAATTCCTGTGTGGTATGGATTCTCGCCATGGCCGCCGTTGTATCGGATGCACGCAGTTTCCCGAGTTCCACACCCTTTTTCATGTTTTTCGAGATGTTTCGCAGTGCTTGGTGCAATTGCTGCTCGCTGACATCGTGTAAGATTACTGTAAATCCAGCTACAGCGGCTACGTGCGCAATCCCGCTGCCCATTGTGCCCGCTCCAATCACGGAAATTGTCCTAAGATTAACCATTGATCTACCTCCTGCCATGAAAGTCAAATGAACTTCATCGAAAGTAATCCGTTATGCTGTAATGAACAGCCTTAGCCACAAGGTTTGCATCGGTCGCTTCCCAAAAGGGCGCGGTATGCAATACCTGTAGCGTAAATCCCTTCAAACGGCCGATTCAACAAGTCACAGCAAGCGTGGCTGCATGTGAACCTGCATAGATGTCTGGAATTCTCCTACATACCCAGATACTTGGGAGGACGTTTTTCAATAAACGCTCGAACACCTTCTCGGAAATCGTGGCTACGACCTGCGATGCCTTGCAGCCTCGCCTCACGCTCCAACGCCTCGCCAAGGCTTGACTGAAAGTTTTCATACATGGCTTGCTTGGTAAGGCTGTATGCCAACGTCGGACCCGATGCCAGGCGCTCTGCAAACGCCAACGTCTCCTCTACTAGCTCCTGAGGTTCAAAGACACGATTGACAACACCGTACTCCGCCAACGTCTCGGCAGTTAGGACATCTGCTGTCCATGTCCACTCTAAAGCTTTTCCGATGCCAGCGAGGCGAGTGAGAAAATAACTGGAACCTGAATCTGGGACGAGGCCAATTTTACTGAATGCCATGGTGAATTTAGCTCCTTTTGCTGCAAACCGTAAATCGCAAGCGAGCGCCAATCCGAAGCCGGCACCAGCGGCCGCCCCGTTAACCGCTGCAATTGTCGGGATTCGCAAATTGTGCATTTTCGTAACAATGGGATTATACCGTTGCCGAACACTGTCACCTAGATTGAAATGTTCTTCCATAGTGATACGTTCCCCAAGGTCCTGTCCAGAACAAAACGCCCGACCTGATCCGGTGATAACCACGGCTCGAATTGTTTTGTCGTTTTCAACTTGTTTCAGTGCCGCATAGAGTTCTTGACCGAGTTGGACATTGATAGCATTCATCACCTTCGGACGTAAAAAAGTGATTATCGCAACGCCTGCCTTCGTCACTTCGTATTGAATCGTATCAAACATCTGAAAAACACCTCCACGTCATCCTTGATTCAACTCATTTACCGCGCTATCATTTCCTTGGATTGGAAAGTCCTCTAACCATAAAGCCCGGTATCGCCGATCAATATGCACAGTTGCTATAGCGTTTCATCTGGGATCGAATCAACGCCAGGTTTATACCAACATAGATACCCTTCTATGCCCTATCCGGATCATTCGAGCAACCTGTCCCATGTGATAGGCCATTCATGAGTGAACCATGAACAGCTACGAATTGTCTGTACAATTCACTTGATATGACAAAGTTCAAAGGCTTGTCCCGTAAGCCAATAACTCACGGGACATTCCGCTTAGGTTAACCCCTACATTTTACATAGGCTTCAATCGATCCGCTGCTTAACCCATCTTCGCTCCGCTCCTTACAATCCAAACGGATTCAGCGGCTTTTCACCAATGTAAGCCAGAACGCTTTTCGTCTCTGTGTATAGGTCGAGGGACTCCATGGCCAGTTCACGACCAAAGCCGGATTGTTTATACCCGCCAAATGGAAGGCCAGGGAAGGCTGAAAACGGATTGTTGATCATCACAATGCCAGACTTGATTTTCCCGGCCACCCTGTGAGCACGACCAAAGTCCTGTGTCCAAACCGACGCCGCAAGTCCATAGATCGTGTCGTTGGCCAGTGCAACCGCTTCCTGTTCGTCCTTGAACTTGGTCATCACAATAACCGGCCCAAAAATCTCCTCTTGAGCCACCTTCATGTCATTGGAAACATCCGCAATCACCGTAGGCATGTACCAATGGCCTTTTTCATACTCTGCTCCTTCGGGACGCTTGCCGCCGTACACCACGCGAGCGCCTTGTTCCACGGCCGACCGCACATACCCATCGATCACTTCGACTTGTTGCTCCGAGATAATTGACCCAATATGCGTTCCTTTGTCGAGCGGATTTCCCATGACGAGTTTTTTTGCCTTTTCCACAAATGCATCCATGAATCGGTCGTAGATTTCTTCTTGAACAATCAGACGAGAACGAGCTTCACAAGATTGACCCGTGTTGTAGTAGATGCCGAACAGCGCACCGTCGATGGCTGCATCGAAATCCGCATCCGCAAACACAATGTTAGGAGATTTGCCGCCAAGTTCTAACGTCACGCGCTTTAGGGTCTGCGATGCCCGTGCCATGATGTCTTTGCCGGTTGACGTTTCTCCCGTGAAAGCAACCTTGTCCACACCGGGGTGTTCCACCAAATACGCGCCAACGTCCGATCCACTCCCGGTAATGACGTTGACGACCCCGTCGGGGACTCCGGCTTCCTGGCAGATATCTGCCAGAACCAACGCTGTAATCGGTGTCAGAGTGGCTGGTTTGAGGACAATCGTGCACCCTGCAGCTAAAGCAGGCGCAAGCTTCCAAGCCGCCATCATAAACGGGTAGTTCCACGGAACAATCTGGGCACAGACTCCGACGGGTTCTTTCACGGTATAGTTCAAAAACCCATTTGGAACCGGTTTACTCCGACCCTCATGGGCGAGTGCCGCAGCTGCGTAGAGTTCAAAATCCTCAATGGCCTGCATCACTTGTCCCTGAGCATTCCCAAGAGACTTGCCGCTGTTGAGAACTTCAAGTTCACATAACTCATTAAATCGTGCGCGGAGAATAGCGGCGATTTGGTTGAGCACCTGCGACCGACGTGCTGCAGAAAAGCGTCCCCACTTCCCGTTCAAGGCTCTTCTTGCTGCATCCACCGCCTTATCCACGTCTGCTCGACTTGCCTTGGCGACTTGAGCCATCCTCTCACCTGTAGCTGGGTTATAGGTTTCAAACCACTCTCCGGTCGAACTCTCCACATGTTGTCCGTTAATAAGCAGTGTATAGCGTTTCTCGATTTGCATTTTTCTAGTCTCCTTTTTACTGGCTTTGCTGCAATTCATGTTTTTTTGAACATCATGGAGTCTGACGGGTTTCGCCCGACTTCACTACTTGTCATCTGGGGTTGAATTTCACGACTCAACCCGCTCCACTAACGTCGCAATTCCTTGGCCGACCCCGATACACATCGTCGCAATGCCATATCGGCCCCCACGTCTCTTGAGTTCATGAACAAGTTCACCCAGGATACGAGCGCCGCTTGCACCCAGCGGGTGTCCAATCGCAATCGCTCCCCCGTTGACATTGACTTTTTCCGTATCTAATCTTAGTTCACGGATGCAAGCCAATGATTGAGATGCAAACGCTTCATTTAATTCAACGAGGTCGATATCAGAAATGCTTAGGCCTGTTCTCGACAGCAATTTGCGTGTCGCGTATAACGGCCCCATACCCATGTAGGCGGGGTCTACACCGACTGCTGCATAACTCACCACACGAGCCAGCGGGTTCAACCCAAGGGACATTGCGATCTCTTTTTCCACCACGAGTACCGCGGACGCTCCGTCGTTAATGCCGGAGGAGTTGCCTGCAGTCACCGTCCCATTCTCCCGAAAAGCCGGACGCAGTTTGGCCAATTTGTCATAGGTCGTATCGGGTCGCATATGTTCATCCTTGTCGAACCACTCGGTCTTAGCACGACCAACCGAGACTTCTACAGGGACAATGTGGTCTTGGTAACGACCTTCATCCCACGCCTTAGCTGTTCTCTGTTGACTCATGAGCGCAAACTCGTCTTGTTGTGCTCGGCTGATTTCGTAACGTTTCGCGACGTTTTCTGCGGTTTCTCCCATACTGTATGGATAGTGCATTTTGGCTAGATTCGGATTGATGAACCGCCATCCGATGGTGGTATCGACGATTTCTTGGTTACCGCGCGGCAGTTCTTCCTCCGCTTTCAACATCACCAGCGGGGCACGAGACATGCTCTCTACTCCACCCGCGATCATCACGTCGGCGGTACCCGTCATGATATGAGCCGCGGCGACATTCACAGCTTCCAGACTCGACCCACAGAGTCGATTTACAGTTACTCCACCAACAGACACGGGAAGCCCCGCTAACAGGAGTGCCATACGGGCGACGTTTCGATTATCCTCACCGGCCTGATTGGCGGCGCCAAACACCACGTCTTCAATGGCTTCTGGATTCAGTTGCGGATTTCGGTCTAACAAGGCGCGAATCACCCATGCCGCCAAATCATCTGGACGTACCGACTTCAATTTTCCGCGGTAGCGTCCAAACGGAGTGCGAACCGCGTCGACAATGACCGCCTCTCTCATGATGGGCCTCCTTGCAATCAGCATTTAAGTTTTCTGTGATTCCCACTCGCGGCTGGTTCGGTAAACCATGCCCTGACATTTGGCAATTAGCAATCCGTCTTCTGTTGTCACCGTCATGTCGTAATACCCAGTGCGGTACGTCAAGTGCGTTTCTTGGGCCTGTGCCCTTAGACGGGTGCCAGGTCTAGCAATTTGATAGAACTGTATGGACACCGTGGTGGCCACCGCTTGGCGCCCGTGGGCGTTACTGGCCACTGCAAACGCATAATCGGCCAAACTGAAAAGGAAACCTCCGTGGGGTGAACCTGCGAAATTCAACGTATCCTCACTCACTACGGCTGTCACTTGCGCATATCCAGGTGAAACGTCGACGATTTCAAAGCCGAGCTGTTGGGCATACGGATCGTTCTTAAAAAGTTCTTGCAAGGAACTCGAAATGATTTTTTGCACCGATTGCCCTCCTTACACCCATGACTCACAATCACTTCACCGGCGTCTTGCGTTCGGACGATGGATACAAATGTCGATTGTCTACCACGCGAACGGCTTTGCCTTCACTGCGAGGCAAGCTGTTCGGTTCACACAGTCGAACCTTTGTCGAAATCAAAAGCGCATTGTGCAACTCGTGCGTAATTTCGTGTTTGACTCGGTGAAAATGGGGTGAATCCAGGTCAAAACCTCCTGCGTTTCGCATCAAGGCGTCAGAGACTTCAGCCAGAACCGTAATTTCATCGAGGGTTCCCACTCGATCGACGTGTACCTGGTAATACGGCGTTAAATCGGGGTGCCGGAGAATCACAGATTCGATTTCTGAAGGGAAGACGTTCACGCCCCGCACAATCACCATGTCGTCGATGCGGCCTTTAATTCGCGACATGCGGACATGCGTTCTTCCACAACCACAGGGTTCTGGATAGAGATACCCGATGTCTCCCGTACGGTAGCGGATTACTGGAAATGCCTCTTTGGTTAATGACGTAAACACGAGTTCACCGGTTTCCCCAAGCGGCAGGGGCTCCAGAGAGTTCGGATCAATCACTTCAACGTAGAAATGGTCCTCGGCTACGTGCAAGCCGTCTTGTTCCTCGATACATTCGATAGCCACTCCTGGCCCCATCACTTCAGACAGTCCATAGATGTCAACCGCCTTCAGGGCAAGCTTCTCCTCGAGTTTGTCGCGCATCTCATCCGACCATGGCTCTGCGCCAAAGATCCCGTACTCCAGACTGCTCGAACGCGGGTCTTTTCCCATGGCCTCCATGGTCTCTGCGATATTCAGGACATACGAAGGGGTGCCAGCAATCCCGCGCGGTTGGAAATCCTCCAAAATGGTGATTTGTCGCGGGGTATTCCCACCCGATATGGGGACGACGGTCACCCCAAGTCGCTCTGCCCCATAATGGACCCCAAGCCCCCCGGTAAACAAGCCATAACCGTATGCATTGTGAAATATGTCCCCAGAACGGCCACCTGCCGTGACAATGGCACGGGCTACCATCTCCGACCAATTCGTGATATCTTGTTTCGTGTACCCCACTACCGTCGGCTTGCCTTTGGTTCCAGATGACCCGTGAATTCGGACGATATCTTTCCGGTCTACCGCGAATAGGCCGAAGGGATAGTTATTACGCAGGTCGGATTTCTTGGTAAAAGGTAACTTTTGAATGTCTTCCAAACTCCGGATATCTTCGGGCTTGACATGGAACGTATCAAAAGCCAGACGGTAGAAGGGGACTTTTTCATATACGACCTCTAACGTCTTTTGTAAGCGTTTCAACTGAAGCTGCCGGAGGGGCTCTCGATCCATGGTTTCGATCTTCGGTTGATACATTTGTTCTCTTGCCTCCCTTTTAGCTACCTTCGTCTCTTTTTTGTTGTGGGAGCCATTCATGTTGATATGTGTTGTGCGAACTCAGGCTATGAGGATGTCGCCCTGTAACCCGTTGATCGATTTATACGTATTTCATTCCCTCAAAGGGTTGGGAGCATTGCTTGCAGTAGTAAACCGCCCGGCATGCCGTAGGCCCGAAGATGCTTACGACATCGGTATCCGATGAGCCGCAGTACGAGCAAACTGGCGCTTGTCCCGGTAAAAATTCGTGCGGTGGAGGGGAGATTCCAAACTCCGCCAGCTTCCTTCGGCCTTCCTCTGTAATGCGGTCTGAACTCCAGGGAACATCCATCACAAACTCCACTTGGACACTCTCGATGCCCTTCACTTGCCCCACGTTGTTCTCAACCAATCGGCGAATCATCTCAACGGCCGGACATCCGACAAAAGTCGGGATGAGTTGGACCTTGGCGTGATGGTCTTGAACCGTAAGGTCATAGACCATGCCCAGTTCTTCGAGGCTGAGCGTAGGAATTTCCGGGTCTTTGACGTCCTGCAACGCGGCGCGGACTGCAGATACTAAGTCCTGTTCATACACGTTTTGTGTCAATTCCATCACCTGCTTCTTTACCATTTGGCCTGAACGTTGCTGCGATACACTTCGGTCATCGTGTTTAGCAATTCTTCGAGATCGGGTGAATGTGCCCCGGTGCGGCCGTCCGTTCCTGTAAGGCCGACCATCTTGGTTTCGCCGAATGCGTCACCTGGCCAAGGCAGACCCGCCTTCTCAAAAACCGGCTGCACCATGGCTGCCCACTGCTTGTAAAGGTCCATCTCCGTCGAGGGAAGAATGCCCTCCTCGACAAGGATTGCGGCATGGTGTCCCAGAGAGAACAGGTCCGGCAGTTCCATCCATGCGGATGCGATGCCCTTCTCCAAGCGGCTGCGCGCTTCTCCTCCAGCAATCCCTAGGTTTTCAAACCAAGTTTGCATGTGCAGGAGGTGATAGCGTTCCTCGCGAACAATTTTCTGGGCGGCCTGCTGCAAGGGTAGATAAGTGGATTGAAGGGCTGCCTGCAAGCGGACGTGCTCGAAAGCGTTGTACATGAAACCTCTGGCAATCGTAAACGCCCAGTCGCCGTTGTTTCGTTCCAGCAGGCGCGCGTTTTTGCGCTCTGTACTCGACCGCGCAAACGCCAGCGCATCCGCGTCCTCCCCAGCCAGTTTTTGGACCAGTTCATAAAACAACGCTGCATGCCCGACCTCATCTTGCGAGATGGAACTGAACGCAATGTCTTCCTCCAGGTCAGGCGCTACCCCCAACCACTCTGAACTGCGGTGGCCAAATATGAGGTCGTCGTCCGCAAGCTGTAGCAATAAGTCGACGAGTGCCTGTTGAACTGCGAGACTCAAAACGTTCGGATTCGTGGATGGTACCGTGTGCATTCTCTTCACCTCTTTCTCCTCAACGAAATGAATGGGTTCGAATGTCGTTTACGAGGTCGTCAATCGTAATCGCGTTCTCCTTAAAAGCCTTCCATTTCTTCGCATTTTCCGAATAACCAGAAACATTTCGGTAGCTCTTGTCAATTTCCTGGTTGGCCAAGACGTCTGGGTCTTCATAGGAAGTGCTATGGACATGTTGCTGCTGTACCACCCAAATGTTGACCGCTCGCTCGCGGCGGAGGAAGTTTTCCCGCGCCACCTGCAAGGCCAAAGCCGGAGAAGGGGCGACGACGCTGCCGACATGCACGTGGTGAGCCAGGATGTCGGATTGAACAAAAACTTCATAAACATCATAGTGCGTGGACTCTGAACCCTGTGTCACGAAGATCCCTCCTTTTATAGCGACGCCTTAATCGCACGCCGTTTACCGTTAAGCTGTAGGAACGGCATACCGCGCCCGCAGCATGGCTTCTCGAACCCAGCTTTGTCCCTCGTGGGCATCGCGGCGCAGTGCAATGCGCTCCTGAGACTTGGGACCTGCATTATCCCGGACAATGTGTCCAAACCATTCCCAGTCTGGCTCTGTGTAGGTCCATGTTCTCGCACTTTCGTCGTACTGAAGTTTGTCGTCCGGAATGGTCATTCCCAGCGCCCGAACCCTGGGAACATAGCGGTTGATGAACTTTTGGCGCAATTCTTCGTTGGTTCTGGTCCGTATGCGGTATTCCATCATCTGGTTGGCCGCCTCGGACATTTCAGTCGGCCCAAAAAAGAACATCATAGACGGCCACCAACGGTTGATGGCGGCCTGCAGCATCTCGCGCTGCTGCTGTGTGCCTTCTGCCAGTGCGAGCACGATGGACTCCCCATGCTGCATGTGAAAACTCTCTTCCGCACAAATCCGCTGCAACACCCTGGCATACGGGGCGTACGAGCTTTCTAACAACGACGCTTGGGTGATGATAGCACCGCCGTCGACGAGAAACCCGATAATGCCAGCATCGGCCCAAGTCGGCGCCTCCATGTGGAACACGTTGTGAAATTTGACCCGGTTGGTGAAGACATCCGTAATCATCTCTTCGCGCATCTTGCCCAGCGGCCGAGCCAGGTCTTCCGCCACGCGCAAAAGCAACTGTCCATGGCCAATCTCGTCTTGCACCTTGGCAATCAAAGCGAGTTTGCGGCGAAGGTTGGGAGCTTTGGGCACCCACTCTTTTTCGGGGTATGCGCCCATGACCTCGCTGATCCCATGCATGTGAATCTGCTTGATTACGAGTTTGCGATAGTCATCCGGCATCCAGTCTGTGGCCTCAATTTTCTCGCCTCGTTCGATGCGATTCATGAACCTCTGAACCTGTGCCTCCATCCCAAGACCTCCTATAAGCTAGCGCTTGCTTGCTTGTTCGTTTATACAAAGACGTTGCTTCAACGCATGAAAGGGCTTACCTCATGTCGTGAATGCGCTTCATGATCCCGTCTTTGGGGGCAATGACTTGCGTAAACGTGCCTTCTCCGATTCTCGCCTTGTCGTGTTCCGCCCAGACCCGGCACACTACCTTGCGCGGCAACACGTCTTCGGCCTGTGCGTAAAAGGTTACTTGTTTGCCGACGGGGGCTGGTGCTAGGTGATTGATGCAGATTGAGGCGCCGATGCCCTCTTCACAATCCTCGAGAAACGGAAGAATCATCTTTCGCCCAGCCCACTCCATGTGATAGACCATCGATACGGTCGATAGAGTCGGGTGAACGGTGGCTCCCGCAAAAGAGGGACACATGTCCTCCGTAACGGTTATCTGCACCGTTTCCAAACGGCCGCGTGTCAGGCCGGGATTCATCTCGATCACCTCCTTCTGATTGAATTTGTACTCAACGACGCAATCGGCGGAATTACCTGCCATGAAAAACCGGATTGCGCCTCTCAAGAAAGGCCTTCATACCCTCGGATTTATCCTCTGTCGCAAAAAGTAAGTAGAAGGCGTTCCGTTCGAAATCCATTCCTGTTTGAATGTCCGTGTCTAATGCTTTAAGAACCGATTCCTTAATGAGTCGCACCGCCATCGGTGCTTGTTGAGCAATTTCGTGGGCTAATCTCAGTGCTTCGTCTACACACTTGTCGGTTGCGACAACTCGATTAACGAGGCCCATCTGCCAAGCTCGTTCAGCACTAATGGCATTCCCCGTCAAGAGCATCTCTAACGCACGTGCCTTGCCAACATTGCGTGTCAAACGCTGAGTACCTCCAGCACCGGGCATGACCCCGATTTTCACTTCAGGTTGACCAAACTTCGCCTCTTCTCCAGCAACAATCATGTCACAGGCCATCGCGAGTTCACATCCACCACCCAGTGCATACCCATTTACTGCAGCAATCAGAGGCTTGGTCAAGAAACGTATCTTGTCCCAAATGCGAAATTGGTTCAGCAACTTCATTGCTGGTGCCGTGACATCAGCCATTTCTGCAATATCCGCTCCCGCCGCAAACGCTTTTTCACCTCCCGTAAGCACCATGCAACGGACCGTCTCATCGGCATCCAAACACTCCAATGTGTCAACCAACTCATTCATTAACGCCAAGTTAAGTGCGTTCCGTGCCTCGTCGCGTTGAATTCGAATGAGCGCAACCCTGTCGTGCATGCGGGTGTGAATATACTGGCCATCTGACATGGTCATCCGTCCTCTTCAGATTCACCGATTAGAAATTCGGCAATGTCTCCTGCAAAACCCATCAAGTCCTTTCCAGCCGCCTTATTCTCTGGGGAAGTCATGGCTGCCTTGAACGCATCGTTATTTTCGAAATACATCTGGGCCATGAGGTAGTACGCGGGTGCTTTTCTATCCGGAGTGCCCACCATCCGCGTAACTTCAAGTTTTTTGAGGCCTGGTATTTTTCGAACCAGAGGCGTGTGAATGGAGTCATAGTGTTCATCGAATGCTGCCGGATCAGACGGTGGACGATACATGGCAATCAGCTTAATCACGAAAGTCTTCCTCCTTCAGGTTGACATGCCATACGCATTTACTTTTGTACACGCTTGCAGGCTGTTAGCCGATTGGAACTGCGAGCTACTTGAAAGCGGCGCCGTTCAAAATAATGTCCATAAAGCGATCGGCAAGCTGCTCGGGATTTAAGTCTCCCGTCGTTTTGTACCATTCGTAAACCCAGTTGCCGATCGATAGGATGAGAATCCGCAAGTACTTGGGGTCCTGGTCTCGCAGGACACCTTCCGAAATCCCTTCCGAAATCAGTTCAGCCCACAGGTTCTCGTATCGGTCGCGCTTGTCTTGAATAATTTCCCGTCTAAATTCGCTGAGAGCGGTCCATTCGTGCAGGAATACCTTGGCCGCATCCATCTGCGTAGTGACCACACCGATATGCGCAGCCAGTCCTTGGCGCAGCTTGGACTTTGCGTCCTCGCTGCTGCGCACGATAGGCTCCAGCGCACCTAAAAACGCCTCCGCTCCATCGTCCACAATCTGAAACAGCAAGTCTTCTTTGGAGGAGATGTGCGAATACAAGCTGCCGGATAGGATTCCTCGCGCCTGAGCAATCTCACGAATGGTGGTCCCGTGATACCCTTTTTTGCTGAAGAGTTTTTCAGCAACTTCATAAATTTCCTGTTTCGATTTACTTTCGTTCAAAGAAAATCCCTTCCGGGCTCTTGACATTTACAAGCAAGCGATCGCTTGTATGTGTCATATGTTAACGAATTTATTCAACTTGGTCAACAGGTAGTCCATGGAATATCAATACACAGTGCAAGCAGGATTGGGTCCATGATGTTTGCGAGGAACATGGTGTCCCCTTTCAAGGCTTGGGATAAAGCAGCCGGTGCATGGGCTGGGATTCCAATTGTTCGACTCGGCGTTGTAGTTCTGATACCTCTTTGCACAACACTTGATGAGGGATTTCTAGATTGTGAAATCAAATGGAGCAATAAATTTCAGGAGTTATTGAACCTCAGACGATGTCGTGTTTTGAGTCCCCATACGGAACCTCTAAGTCCGGTTTCTTCGAACATGTTTGGCCTCATGAATCTGCGCTGCATACGCCTGACACAAAACTCCGTTCCAGCGAAACCGGCAGGCTCCTGCGGTTCAGGTCCAGCGAGAATAAATGCTCGCAAGTTGTGTACTCCCATTGCGAATGTGTGTTAAAACAATTTGCGCGAATCGGCTATCTTGTGCCGGTATCCAACAATCCACATGCGCAACTTGGATGTGATCGAAATTGGTATACCTATCTCCTTGTGTAAACCACTGTACCTTTAAGGGGTGGAATCTTGCGTCATCGGTAATTATGATTGCTGTAAGTGGAATTTCATCAAACGTAAGCAAGTTATGTTGCCGGAAATGGGTTTTATAACATGGCTCCAGGCGGATTGCCCATTGTGATATGGTCCAAGAAAACGTCGTGGTGGAACGAGTCCATCGGAGACTAACGCCAAAAAAGGATACAAGCGACGGAGGACCCTGCGTCTTAATTTGGGGACTCACATTCGGACAAGATGAGAGCCAACGAGAAACCTCTCTCATTGGCTCTCAAGACTCAAATTCAATAGTGGCCCGGCGCGGGTTGGGCTGCTCTCATGACGGCATTGATAGCCGCTGAATTGACCTGTGACTGCGACCACGGCGCCAAACCATACGGCGGAGTATAGGGTTGTTGTACAGGCTGCGAAAATGGCTGCTGTACCGGTTGCGCCTGAGTGAGAGCCTGTTCGACCCGGTTCGCCAAGGAAACCACCTGTTGCAATTGCTGGGCCGTTACGCTTTCTTGTTGTGCGATAGCCTGCAGTCCGGGTTGTTGGGACAATTGCTGGGCATTTCTCTGTTCGGTCTGTGCGAGTTGTTGACAGATGGTGCGGATTTGCTGGACGTCCTGCAAGACATACATGGTCATCTGTTATCCTCCTGATTGAAGGGATTTTTGGAACACTGGTAATATTGGGATGGACGGACCTCCTTTATACTGCTAAAAAATGTTAAGCCCAAAACCTGTTACATGACCAATGCAGTTGTTGTATGAATTTGGTTTTTGGGACGCATGAAATTGCGTGAAAACACCAAAACACCTTGACTTTTTTGAAACGCTCCAAGAGTTTCTGAGGCATCTAACTGCCTATCTCTAAGCGATGTGGGTGTGAAACATGGCTCGTTTATGTAAACTTGGATTCAAGGAACTCTCGTCTTTTAGCAGTGTTGGCGGTGCCCCTGTTCTGCGCACCGTTTGGGACCAGTTTGACTTTTCTCTGCTTTTGTCCCAGTCGGGTATCTTCAAGGTGCGTAGTGTGGCCACCTGGGTTCTCGCCTTCTTCTATGTCGTTGGACTCATCAACCGCTGCCAGTCCGTCAATGCGCTCGCGGGTTTTCTCAGTGGGACATGTTCAATCAGAAACGAACAGCCCGTCTTCAGGAAGACCCGGATACAGCTTTGGTGGGCGGGGACGTACTTGTCGTTGACGATACACATGCGCCCCATCCATATGCGAAGCCCGTTTCTCAATTGGCTCTACGACAGTTCGACCAAAGTCTACACATGGGCCATGAACATTGTGGCGTTGCACGCCGTCCGCAATAACGGAGTTGAATATCCTTGGTCCTACGCCATCTGGACGAAGCCCGAAAACGATGCGGACAAGAAGTCATCGAAACTTGACCTGACATGGCAGATGCTTTTGGCCGTCAGGGAGCAGGTCACGTGTCGTCTGTGGGTGGTCATGGACCGCTGGTACTTTAGCAAGCCCTTTCTCCTTCAGTGTGAGTCGGCGAACTTTGACTGGGTGACCAAGGTCAAACGGAACACGCAGTTATTCCGCCGGATGATTGAACCCGGAACTGGACGTGAACGCTTTGTGCCGCTCCGTCCAAAGGATCTCATTCGGGAAGTCTACCCGATGCTTATGGCACAAATCAATGTGGATGTGCCTCCGTCGCTTGTGAAGACATCTACATGAAAATGCCCAGGGCTTCGGTGAATCGGCGGGGCGAACCCTGCACGAAAACGAAATACACCAGAGTCGCTGCAGTTGTCGGCAAACGCATGAAGTCAAAAGACAACAAGGCAGCCACGGAACCAAGCGAGCTGGTGAACCCCAACGAGCCCGTAGAGACCGAAGAGGTGGCTGCAGAGTATAAAGGAGCCTACCTGCTCGTCAGCAACCGTTACGATGCGCCATCTGAGGTGGTTGGAGTATGGCTGAAGCGTTGGCGAATTGAAGTCTTGTTCCGTACGGCAAAGCAAGAACTCGGGATGCTCGATTGTCATTCACCGAACGAAAATCATATTCACGCCCACATGACGCTGCTATTCACGGCTGAAACGTTTGTCCGGTACATCACCTGGCAACAAGAAACAGCGGGAGAAGAAGATTGCACCCACGGACAAGTGATCCGCAATCTGCTGAACCCGCTGTCGTACCCGTCAAGCCGCTCGACAAAATGAGCAAGACTCAATCGTGATCGATCTTGACACACCTGCGAAGGATCTTGCAAGACTCATCCGTAAATTTGGGCCAACGAAATTGGAATTGAAGGGGTTTGAGCCAATTTGAGCCAACCAATGCCCAATTATTGAGAGCAACTGCATAGCTCATGAATACAATTTATTTACATGACCTCTAGGCTCACATACACGCGAGATATATGAGCCTTAACGGACGGTGAATTATTACAGATTGAATTCATAGTTATTTTTTACGTCCTGATCGTTTATCATCGAATCAATGAATTCAAAGCTATCATTAAGGACATTCAAACTTGTATCAAGATTAAAGAAACCATAGTGACCGGCTTTCGCTGCAGAATATTTCTGATTCGCGTCCCAACCACCAATGTTTATTTGTCCAATAAATACTCCTGCGTTCTGCTGTGGGGTATTTGTATTTATAGATCCGCTTAGTATTAATGCTGGAATGTCAATTCCTCCTTGTTTATAAAGGATGCAATACAAGTATTTAATACCCGCCTTTATATTACAAATTTGCTTCCATATCAGGCTTAATATCCTGGGTGTTTACTACACCGTCAATAAATTCAAAGGAATCCCAAAAAAAATTCAGCGGTTGGAAATTAGTACTCATCACGTCAAAATTACCTGTTTTAGCAGCCTGGAATTTCATGTTTGCATCCCAACTGCCATTATTAATTTGTCCTATAAAAACTCCTGCATTTTGCTGTGGTGTATTGTCATTTACAACGCCAATGAACACGAATGCTGGAATGTAAAACACCTCCTCTTGGTCCGTCAAGCACTTCAATTAAGTCAGTGTATGCACAACCTGCTGGTCTCGATTCATGATGTGATTCAAATATTTCCAGCCACCATCGATTTGAAATCATTATCATTTATTGCACCATCGATCATTTCGAAACTATCCAATAGATAAGATTGCTGATTTAATATAATGTTATAAAATCCATATAAGGCACCGTGTCCAAGATTTTGTTTCTGATTCGCGTCCCAGCCACCGCAATTGATTTCTCCGATGAAGACGCCTCCATTTTGCTGAGGAGTGTTTGTGTTTATGACTCCAAAACAAATAAATGATGCCATTTGTCACCTCCGGTTACCGCCATAATACCTTGAAATCTTGATCCTGGATTGGAGTGTCAATTGTGTCTGAATCATAGACATAGTTAAGGTTTTGCATTTCGACGTTCTTATGTCCATACGTTGTACCTTGGGCGCTGTTTTGCTTCGAATGCGAATCAAGCCCTGTAATTTTAACGTCGCCTACAAATATACCTGAGTTTTGCGACATCGTGGCTACATTAATGCTGTCGAAAGCAACCTGTGTCATTTTAGGATTGGATGGTGTTTGATTATCACTGTAAATTTTTACATCACGATCATCAATCGGTGTATCTATGAAATCACTATCGTAGACGAGATTTATGTTTCTATGGAGTAGGTTATTTGAATCAATGGAGCCGAACCCATTATTGGACTTTGAATGACTACTGATACCGAACACGACGTTTCGCTCAGAGATGTAAACACCGGAATTTCCTGTTATAGTTCCGACACAAAGCATAACTGGATAAATACTACAGTTTTGATTCATACATTTGTTCCCCAGACGGGTTTGACATCTTGGTCATTTATCATCCCGTCGACTAGTTCTTGACCATCGACAGTGATATTAACCGTTGTGGTTTCGAGGTTTGAAAATCCATAAATTGAAGCATGAGCACTGTTGGTTTTCTGATTGGCGTCCCAACCTGGGATACTAATATCCCCAATAAAAACCCCAGCATTTTGAGAAGATGCATTGACGTTTATTCCTCGAAATGAAATGTAGCAAGGCATGTATTCGTCATTCCCTCTTCATGTTATTTTCAGATACATGGATGGTATTCGATATTAAAAAAGTTTATGTCTAATACAGCACGTCTTAGTCTAAAGAACGATAGTTTGGGGTGTTACTGCTGGAGCAAAATGTCCAAGGGTTGACGGTATTAGTTGTCACGAAATTGACGGATTCGTTGTCCGAAAGCAATGGGCAGAAGCAACTCCTCCTGCCCGCATCAGCTATCTAGAGATCA
>NZ_JAJFNK010000065.1 GCF_021739485.1 Alicyclobacillus tolerans | reverse complement strand
GTCATTTTTTGCACTTTTCTAACTTTGTTCGCAATCACTCATTCCCTAATTCAACCAACAACTGCATAACTCATGCTCCTTTGTTATTTTTACCTTATTTTGTAAAATGAGAACCATACGTTTAAGTATAAGTCCGTTTTTAGGACAATTCGAGGACATAACAACCATGTTTGATGGTTAGTATGGACTATTTTATAGCCACCTGTAGGTAGTATGGATAGTAACTTTAAGCCGAGGTTTGTCAACGAGTATGAATAATCAAATAGATTCGATGGAGATCGCGCTGTGGAATAGGCGGAGAGCCGTATCGCGAAAATGCATGAACAGTTCGTTAAGGTGCATCGTGTTTGCGCCTGTATAAATGTCCCCAACTTGTCCGCAATATTGCTCTATTGACCCATATAATTATCCACGTCTACCTTAAAACGGTCGTAAAGAGGACAAGGAAGGGTGTTTGTAGAACATGGGATTCTTTGATGCACCGGTCTCCGGCATGGATACGTTTCAAACCATGATGAACGTTGTGGGAAACAACATTTCAAACGCGAACACAACGGGGTACAAAAGCAGTGAAATTAACTTTGCGGACCTGTTGAGCCAGACTATGCAAACGGGTTCTGCTGGATCCGCCACCGGTCTTGGTGGAACAAATCCCCAGCAAGTCGGACTCGGTGTTAAAGTAGCATCAATTAGCCCTAACTTTACCGAAGGGTCTCTGTCACAAACAGGCAATCCGACAGACATTGCCATCCAAGGTAACGGTCTCTTTGCTGTGTCTCCCAATCCATCTGGAAGTCCTTTGTATTACACACGAGCTGGAAATTTTCAAATCGACTCGAATGGCAACTTGGTTACCGCCAACGGAGACTACGTCATGGCATCGTCCTCTCAAGTTACTGGAACCTCGAGCCCACAATGGACACCCATCAATGTGAATACGACTCCCACAATGAACATTCCCGGCGGTGCTACGATTGGGTCCTTTTCTTACGTCAACAGTAGTGGCCAAACGACAACGGGAGGACCAATAGCCTTATCATCCACTAAATCGGCAGTCATTCAAGGGCCTACCACAACAAGTACTGCATCTGGAAGTACTCCATCTTGGACCGTTACAGGTGGAGATAAACTGGTCATTACAGATACCAGCACCACCCCACCCACTGTCACTACCTATCCGTTCCCATCGAGTAGCACTCCATCGACCACGATTACTTCGGCAACGCCTACGGCAAGTGATGTCCCTAGTGGCTACACAATTAGTTACACGGATGCAAACGGCAACTCCAAGACGCTAGCCCTATCGCCCACTCAAACGGCAACGATGACGGGGGCGACCCTGACTTACAACAGTACGAATCAGTCTTGGTCCGCCACTGGAGGAAGTCAAATCACGGTCACCGACTCCAGCACAACCCCGTCTACAGTTAGCAACTACCAGATGCAATCTGGGAGCACTGCACAAATTACCGTTTCTGCGCCAGAAACAACCGATACTCCGTCGCAATACACCATAGGACAAGACGGAACCATCACGGTGCAAGGAGGTAAAACGTACTACCTCCCATTGGCGAACTTCGCAAATCCCAGTGGTCTTCAAAAGGTTGGAGATAATCTGTTTGTCGCTTCGTCCGGGGGAAATCAAGGTGCCCCTGCGTATGGCCAGCCGGGTTCTCCAAACTTTGGTTCCATCCAGCAAGGGATGCTTGAAAACTCGAATGTGGACTTAACCAAAGAGTTATCCAATATGTTGGTGGCTCAAACGGGATACAGCGCCAACTCGAAAGTCATCAGTACGCAAAATCAAATGTTTCAAACCTTGATGCAAAACGTGTAATCTTTCTCTTTCAACGGGGCGGTGACCGTAGAAAGCCTTGAGGCCGTATGGAGAGTTCTCAAATGCAGGGGAGAGGAAACCGCATTTCAATTGAAAGGGCACATATATCTTGAAAAAATTTCTCATCACATTGTCCATTTCTGCACTCGGTGTTTTCGTCGTGACAGTTGGTGGGGGATACTGGTTTTTGCACCGAAACCATAAACCTGCGCCTCCTACACCAGCGCAGCTCAAAAGTTGGCAGTTTCAAACGCCTCAAATTACAACAAATACAAAAGACGGCGGTCTTGTACAGTTGCAGCTCACTGTTCAAGCAGGGAATCAAAAGTCATTTACCGACGTCTCGGATGTCCAGAGTCAAATTATGGACATGGTAAATGAATCCATTCATCAGGATTCGAACACTGCGTTCCTGAACCAACAAGGATTGAATGCTTTTAAGGCACAAATTCGACGAGGCGTGGCGAAGATTTTACCGAATGATTCCATCTTGGCCGTTGATATTGATCAGATTGTGGAACAAAGTAACGGATAAAATTTTACGCGAAAAAAGGTCACGAATGTGGCCTTGCTTTTATTTGTCCTCATGTTGTCCTTTTTTTTGACCGCTCCGGGTTCCATAATAATGACGTAAGGGAGTCGTGAAAGGAGGGGCGTTCTTGGTGATTCCAATGCCAGCGGAGTTGGATTTTTATTACCGGCATGCAAGAAAAGAGAACTTGCTTATGATGGGTCCAGAAATCAATCGGTACAAGAATCCATGGGTTCGGGAACAAATGCAGTTGTTCCAAAAGCTAGGATGGAAATTCGCTGTGATTGATTGTTCAGGGGAAATGGGATCGGCGCAATTACTCGGTGAAAAATGGTCTGTTGCAGAACGAAGGGCTTTGCAAAACATTCAAAACCCGTTAATTCGCGTGTTCACCGTGAGGGATTTATTAGAGACCATGGATCAGGTCATAGTCACCATGGAGCAGTGGGAACTTCCTTTAAATGTATGTATTCATCTAGGCGATGTCGTCTGGGAAACCAGGGAGCAACAAAGCGCATTTATAACGCGCCTGCGTAAATTGCTTTCGTTTCGAACTGGGCTTTGGGTCGTTGCACCATCCATGAAGACCGTTCCCCTTGATTTAGCTATTGTTCATTTTCATACTCATGTTGTAATTCCTGGAATAGATACGGATGTCGCGGTTTACGGTCGTTGGATTCAACAATTAAGGATGGGAATCGAAGAGACTGACCTAAATCTAGAGGATATCGGTGAAAAAGAGGCTATCTTTGCGTTTCGGGGACGCAGTGAGGGAGCCCGAGGAAAAATTTTTCGAAGTGCACTAGACACGGCTTTATAGATTGACGAGTTTTTTAATGGACTAGCGTCACCAAGCGGTGTTCACGAGACAGATATGTTTGAAGGGGTAATTGGGAGAGGGTGATTGAATGGACTTAGCTACCGTTATTGGTGTAGTAGGAGCCATCGGAAGCTTGATTGCTGCCTTCGTCTTGGATGGGGGAACTGTGTCAGCTTTGCTTCAACCTACGGCGGCATTAATTGTTTTTGGAGGAACCATAGGAGCCACACTCACAACCGTTACCCTTCGAGACTTTTTAGGTATCGGAAAGTATTTTAAGGTCGCTTTCATCCATAAAGACCTCAATATTCCGTCGGCCATTCAACAATTGTACGATATTTCGACAATTGCCCGGCGTGAAGGTCTTCTGGGAATGGAAGAAAAGCTCAACGACATCAATAACGTTTTTTTACAAAAAGGTTTACAAAGTGCAATTGACGGGACAGACCCAGAGCTTTTGAAAATTATGCTAGAAACGGAAGTCGCTTATATGGAAGGACGTCACGAAGCGGTTGTGCGCATTTTTGAAGCTGCCGGGGGATTTGCTCCGACAATGGGTATTATCGGAACGGTCATGGGGCTTGTCCATGTATTGGCGAATTTAACCGATGTTAACGCTCTGGGACCTAAGATCGCAACTGCGTTTATCGCAACCCTCTATGGTGTATCGACTGCGAACATCTTGTGGTTACCAATTGGAAGTAAACTCAAGCGCCGGAATGACGAGGAAATCATCTATTACGAAATGCTTACTGAAGGCATTCTTTCCATACAGGCGGGCGAAAACCCAAATATACTCCGGCAAAAACTGCTCACCTTCCTCTCCCCGAGGATGCGTACCAATGCAGCACAATTAGATGATGCGGTGGCCGTAAATACTGCTCCCGTCTGACGTCAGGGTTGTACGTTCAGGTAGACCATCAGTGACATACACTTGCCCGATACTTTTTTGAGTCCTTGGACTGGAGCATCACCAGTTGTAAAGTGACTCGAACCTTCTATCAAATTTAGGTCCTAGCCAAGCTACTGCTATTTTTCAAACCATGTCCATGTAGCGATACCACAGTGGGGAGCATTGAGGAGTCCATGAGCTCAGTTCAAACCAATAATGTTATAACTGAAAATACCTCAATTAGGGGAAACATCCAAAAAAAGGCCAAACAAACCGCGAACGCACCATCTTTCCAATTGGAATTGAGTCGGTTAAACAAGCTAGTCAGTGAGCAAAATGCGGTTCGCACGCAACTTCAAGACGTCGTGATGGCCTATGAGCAATTTGTCCAGTCGCTGTTTGCGGACTCGTTGAGTGCAACGAGTGATGCAGGGAATTCGAATTGGACATCCATAGGCGGACTAAAAGACCGACTAAACTCTATCGGAACCGGTACCCCCGTTCCAACGTCGGCGCCTCCGACGTTGTCCAATCAGGCACTGATTGCTTACCATCAAAACGTTCCGCTGCTCTCCCAACCACAAGCAGCGGACTCCAGGTTCAGTGCGGCAATCCAACAAGCGAGTCAACAATTTGGCGTTCCTGAGAATCTCATTCGGGGAGTGATTCAACAGGAGTCTGCCATGAATCCAACCGCAGTCAGCTCGACCGGCGCCGTCGGTCTTATGCAACTCATGCCGGCTACTGCAAGTCAGCTTGGGGTAACCAACCCATTGGACCCTGTTCAAAACATCATGGGGGGGACGAAATACCTTGCGGGCCTGCTGCGTACATTTAACGGAGATCCGACATTGGCACTGGCGGCTTATAATGCAGGGCCCGCAGCGGTAGAAAAGTACAACGGAGTCCCGCCATACCCCGAAACCCAACACTACGTGCAGCGGGTTTTGGGTTATACGAATCAGTTTGCGAATGAGGTTTAAAGACGACACAACTTTACTTGCAAAGGCAGGGACACAATGTGGACAACAGCCAGTACCTCGAAATTTTTATTGAAGAATCCAAAGAACATCTACAAATGCTCAATGATAGTCTCATGGTCCTAGAAAAATCCCCGGGTAACATCGATGAAATTCAAACGATATTTCGGGCTGCGCACACTCTAAAGGGCATGGCAGGTTCGATGGGATTTCAAAACATGGCTCATTTGACGCATGAAATGGAAAACGGTCTAGACCTGATGCGAAATGGAAGACTCCAGGTGACGCAGGGTGTCATGGATGTTTTGTTCCAGTGTGTCGATGCCTTAGAAACACAGCTGGATTCAGTTGCTGAACAAGGGGAGGACCTGTTTTCAGGGACTGAAGAATTAGTCAAGCAACTCGCATCCGTGTTTCAAGGGAAGCCCTCATCCACTGCATCTGTTGCTGTTCAAGAAAACCTGTCCCCATTGCTCGACTACACGGAGTCCGTGATCCAAAAGGCCAACAACAATGGGAAAAGTGTTTTTGCTGTATATGTGACGTTAGATTCCAAATGCGTCATGCCAGGGGTGCGGGCCTTTATGGTGGTTCGCGCCTACGAATCTATTGGAGACATCATTAAGTCTGAACCCAGTGCCAACGAACTGGAAGAAGGTCGGTTTGAGGGCCGCTTCGCACTGGTTGTTATTACAGATGAAGATGAAGGCATGGTTAAATCCCTTGCGTTAGAAATCTCTGAAGTCGCAGGCGTCGATGTCCAACGGCTTGATTCGGAGGGACCCCGTTCATCCGCTGCGCATCTCGATGCCTCAATGACTGCGAATCAGCAAACGCCTGGAGTTGCGGAAAAAAACCTGCGTATCAATGGGACCAAGTCGATTCGAGTGGATATCGAACGGCTGGACGCGTTGATGAATTTGTTCAGCGAATTTGTGATTGACAAAACGCGTTTGGAGTTGCAGGCCAGTCACAGTTCGGATTCAAATCTGATTGAAACCGTCCAACACCTGTCACGTGTCGGTACTGACTTACAGGACATTGTCATGAGTATGCGAATGGTGACCGTGGAAACCGTGTTTAACCGCTTTCCGCGTATGGTACGAGACCTTACTAAATCTCTTGGGAAGAAGGTCAACTTTGAAATCCGTGGAGCGGACACGGAATTAGACCGTACATTGGTTGATGAAATCGGAGACCCGTTAGTACATATTTTGCGAAATTCTTTAGATCACGGACTCGAAACACCTGAAGAACGCGTTCACGCTGGAAAAAATGAGATGGGCACTGTTCAAGTTTCGGCATTTCAAGCCGGCAATCACGTTTTTATCGAAGTGTCGGACGACGGGCGAGGCATCGATCGAACCAAGGTGTTGCAGAAAGCATTGGAAAGAGGCTTGGCGGAACCCGGTCAAGAAAATTCACTGAACGATGAGAAAGTGTTTGATTTTTTGTTCCAACCAGGGTTCAGTACAGCCGATAAAATCTCGGATATTTCCGGTCGCGGTGTCGGCTTGGACGTTGTCAAAAGTAAAATTTCCAGCCTGGGTGGAGACGTGGTTGTACAGTCGCAGCCGGGCAAAGGAACCGTTTTTACCATACAACTTCCTCTGACATTGTCCATTTTACAGGCCATGATGGTTCAAGTTGGAGATGAAAAGTATGCCATTCCACTAAACAGCATTGTCCAAATTGACCGGGTTCGCAAACAGGACATTCAGTCCATCCAAGGTCACCCCATGGTTGGGTTTCGAGGACGAATGCTTTCGTTAATATCTCTGAAAGACCGTTTTTCGATTGAAAGTAAAACGTCAGAAAATACCACGTTGACTTGTGTTGTACTCAGCAAGGGTGAAAAGATGTTGGCCGTTGAAGTCGACGAAGTGCTTGGTCAGCAAGAAGTTGTTTTGAAGTCTCTTGGGAATTACTTGGGAGGCTCTCTATCTGGAGTCTCGGGTGCCACTATACTCGGGGACGGCCAAGTCGCTTTGATTGTGGACCCAAATGCCTTCATTCGCTAACCAAATGCCTTCATTCGTCAAGGAGAGATCATTGTGGGGAAATACATTTTGATAGAGGTCGCCAATGAACAATATGGAGTGCCGGTAGAACAGGTGAAATCCATTGAATACCTGCGTCCTGTTACACGAGTGCCAGGAGCGGCATCCTTCGTGAAAGGCGTCATGAATCTTCGGGGCGTTGTGGTCGCAGTTATTGACTTGAATGAACGACTTGGACTCAAGGGACGTCAGAAGTCAGAAGAGAACCGTATTTTAGTCATCCAACATGGCAATATCGAGGCTGGTTTAATGGTGGACTCTGCGAACACTGTGATTGAATTGGACGAGTCGAGATTCCAAGAATCAGAGACAACAGCCTCATTCATTCAAGGGATTGTCCGTCTAGAGGAACGAACCATTGCCATTTTGAACTTAGAAGCCGTTTTAGAACGGAAGAAACAGGATGGATGATGCGCGAGTGTTTTGGTTGCTTGACCAAAGAATTTCGTATCTCGAAAAGCAACAAATCAAGTTGAGGGAAACACTGAATGTGCCAATCGACAAACTGAATTACGACCACCTGCGGGATTTTATCGAAAACATAGGTCGTCTGCGAGAACTGCGGCATCTTCGAGAACGCATGGAAAATTTTTGAGAAAAAGTTTGAGTGATTGAGTTTTAGTCAGGTACCAACCGCACGACAATCTGTTATTTGTATGCGGGGTCCACTGAAAAACCGATGTGTCCGTATTTTGTCCGAAACAAGGGACATCGAGTGCTTACAATAATAGATGACGTTGGGCGGGGGTGATGACAGGCAGTTGAACGAAAATATAAACCGGATCAAAGCCATGTTTCAGAACCTGTTTCGGCGCTTTTTAACCAGATACAGTCCACTACAGAGAAGAAACTTACTTATTGCACTGATTTCCGCAATCGCGTGTTTCACCGTGATTGGGTGGTTTGTTTTCAAACCGCGATATGTCGTGGTCATGTCAGGGCTAGACAATAAGTCGCTCGGACAAGTCCAAGCCCAGTTGCAGACGTTGAAGATCCCAAACGAAATTCAAGGTTCTTCCGTCCTGGTGCCGTCCTCGGACGCAAATACAGCCCGTGTGCAATTGGCTATGGCCGGATTGCCGCAGACTGGACAAATTGACTACAGTTCTATTCAGTCGTCTTTTGGAATGACGCAGGACCAATTCAACCTTGACGTGCTCAATGTTTTGCAGCAAAGCCTCGACCAAACAATTGAAAGTATCACCGGAGTCGAGAGTGCCAACGTACACATTGTCATGCCTCAACAACAATTGTTCGTTAGCCAACCAGAGCAAGGTGCCAAAGCTTCCGTACTCTTGCAGCTTGGGACAGGTGTACAACTGTCTCCCGCTCAGGTCAATGGAATTCAACAACTTGTGGCCCATTCGGTGACGGGATTATCTGCCTCTCAGGTCACGGTTGTCGACCAAAACGGGATGGCCCTGTCCGGAAACCAAAGTGTCGCAAACCTTGCCGCCCCTACATCGGAACTGCAGACGCAAAATCAGATGCAACAACAACTACAACAGGAGTTGCAAAACGGTCTCGAGCAAATTGTCGGACCAGGAAATGTCGTCGTCGCGGTCCATGCGAACGTGACGTTTAATCAAGTAAAAACGCAGACACATTTGGTTCAACCTGCTCAAGGGCAGCAACAAGGTCTGCCTTCAAGTCAGCAACAAATTCGCCAAACTTCGAATAGCACAGGTGGTGCAACCGGCGGAGGACCGGCGGGCCAGTCCTCGACAAATCCCGGACTTACGACGTATGCGGGGACAACGGGAAATGGCGGAAGTTCAAGCAGTACAGATACGCAATCTACGACGAACTACCAAAACAGTTACACCAATACCACGACCATCGGCGACCCGATTCAAATTCAAGGCTATACCGTTGGTATCTTTGTGAATTCATCCGATAAAGCCATTACACCTGCAGTTATGAAACAGATTCAAAACTTTTCCAATGCAGCTGTAGGAAATCAAACGGGGCCGAATTCGAATAACAGCGTGACCGTATCAGCCGTACCCTTTCAAGCTTCTTCGCTGGCAACCCAGCAACGCCAAATGTCCTGGTTGCCATGGGCTGTCGTTGGTGCAATGGCTTTAGCTTTAGGAGGCGCTGGATTTGCAGTGTGGCGGCGTCGCAAAAAAACTCAACCTGACGAAGTGAACCCGGAAGAGTCGGCCGATGACCAAGGGGTTGTTCTCGAGTTAGGAGCGCAACACGACCTGGTTAGCGAACAAATCACCAGTTTGGCAAAACAAGACCCGGAGCAGTTTGCAAAGTTGCTTAGAACGTGGCTAGACAACGGTTCATAAAACAGGATGCAACTTAGGGGTGCGATTTAACCGCTCAGGAAAGAGGGATACTGTGCAAGCTTTATGGAACAGCCTTTCCGCTTTACAGTCTTCGATGTCTTGGCTCAATAGGACGGCCAATAACATTGCCAATTCAAATACTGTTGGATACGCCGAACAAAATGTATCCTTCGCGGACGCGTTAACTCGGTCTTTGGCCGGGAGTGCCACAGCTGGGCCCGTGGCCGCACGGTATACTGCGCCAGGGTGGTGGGGAGGTACCGGGGTTTTGGCAGGACGCATGGAAAGTAACTTTGCTCAAATGCCGATATCACAAACAGGGGATCCTACGGATCTGGCTGTGCAGGGAAGTGGCTTTTTTTCCGTTGCAGGGCCAAATCGCCAAATGTATTTGACCAAAGCGGGGAATTTTCAATTGAGTAAGCAATCCAATGGAACATTCGTACTTGCCACACCGAGTGGATATCCCGTCCTTGACACGCTGGGGAATCCCGTTACCTTAACGAGTTCTCAGTTTGCCGTGCAGTCCGATGGGCAAATTGTCCAGAATGGAAAACCGGTTCAAAAGATCGCGATTGTCGGTGTATCCCTGCCGACCGAATCTCTTATTTCGATTGGAAACAATGTGTATCAGCCAAACGCAGTGGCCAACCCGGTTGTGCTGAATCAGAAAAACACTCCTGGATCCAGTGCGTCCATCGTCCAAGGTGCTTTAAACCAGAGTAATGTCGACCTGACGTCCGAGATGCCAAAATTGCTGGAGGCGCAAAACATGTACAGTATGAGCAGCCGCGCCATGCAGATTACCAATCAAATGATGCAAGCTGCCTCAACGATCCAACCCTAATGAGGAGAGACAGATATGCTTAGCAATATTGGGGCTTTTGATATTGTGGCAAATGCGTTGTCGGTGGCAGACCTTCGACAGCAGGTGTATGCCAATAATATTGCGAACGCAAGTACGCCGGGCTATAAAAGAGAATCGGTTTCGTTCGAAACTGCTTTATCGAATGCCTTAGATAGTAGTGGTTTGGCACCAACAGCTCAGCTTGGGCAGAAAAGCATTCCGATTCCATCAGTGACTCCAACAAGTGGTTCAATGAACTGGTCTGGCGCTTTGACAGTATCACCTCAAATTGTGTCGGACCCGAGTACGACTGTGAACAATAATGGGAATAACGTGGATGTTAACGCGGAAATGGCGTCTCTTGCCGAAAATCAAATCCGCTACAATGGTTTGACCCAGGACCTTCAGATGAGAATACAACGGCTGCAAACGGCCATTACAGGATAGGTAAGGAGGCCTTTTGATGCCAAGTTGGATGAACAGCCTAGGAATCAGCGCATCTGGATTGACAGCGCAAAGTTTGCGTATGGATGTGATTGCTAACAATATTGCGAACGCGAACACCACGCGAACGGCATCCGGAGGACCCTACAGACGGGAAATGGTCGAATTACAACCACAACAAGCATCTCAACCGTTTTCTTCATGGTTACAAAGCGCGTTGGGGAGCAATAGTACCCCTACAGCCGCGGACGCAGGGGTTCGAGTTGCCGGCATTGTGCAGGATCCAAGCCCGTTTAAATTGGTTTATGACCCTACGAATCCAGATGCCGTAAATGGATATGTGCAGATGCCTAATGTGAATGTTTCTACTGAAATGGCAGATATGATTTCTGCTTCAAATGCCTATCAAGCCAATGTGACTGCATTTGACGCGGGGAAGCAAATGATGTTGGATGCGCTTAATCTTGGAAAGTAAATGAATTTCAAAAAAGGTGAGAATGGTGTATGAAAAGCCCCGGCAATCCGGGGCTTTTTTGCACCCTATATATCCTTGGTTTGTCCGACGAGAGGGCCATTTGACAGGATGTCAAACGCCCTGAATCATAAGGAGTGAAACAAAAATGGCGGGAGAACCTCAAGAGGTCCATAGATTTTGGTAGATTGGACCTCTTTGTGACAAACATATACAATTAATGGTCATGAAAATGACGTTGCGTCTAGTCGATGTGAAGCTTATAATACCTAGCAACTAAGTCAATATATAATTCATGGTAAAACAGATATAACTATCCAATACAGTACTAAACAGACAAGAGAGTCTCAGAGGGTTTGATTAAGGGAAAAAGGGTGGAAATGTTGATTACATTGAGGATGCTCAGGTCAGACCCGGAGTATCAGCTTTTTGTTAAATTTCTGCGGGAAAATCACGTCTATCCCACGCAAAAAATGTACTCTGCACGTTCTCGTACACTTCAAGGCCCTTCTTTACATGCGATTACCCGCAAATACGGGTCTTACAGAGGCGCTGTGAAAGCGTTTCTTCAAACCTATCACAACATAAACGGATATTCGAAGGTTGGCGAATATTTGCTGGGTTGCTTGGTGGGGGCAGATGCGAAGCTGTTTAGAGGAAAAGACGGATTTCTCCGTTGGGTTCGTATATTTACCACGGATCCTGATCAAATCCGTGTGTATCGGACGATTTTTCACGTCTATAAGGTGAAAGTTCACATGAAATCGGCCGTTCCGGACAAGACGGTTTTAGTTTTCTACGGATATGACTACATCGTTCTTTCGGCACTCGCACATGAGCAATTTCCCAATATCTCCTTTCATTCTAACTCTGAGTTTATACGTGGGTACTTTGATTCACGCGGGGGTCCCTACGAGTATGAATCAAGCGGCTATCGCGGAATCCGCATGGTAATCACGGGGTCTGAAGAATACGTGCGTGGGATCAGAGACTATCTGGTCCAACGAGGGGCTTCGAGTACCAAGCTTGAACGAGTCCAAGGATTTTGGAAATGGAACATTAACAATACGAGTATTCAGAGAATAAAGACAGTGTTGTACCCTCCTGGATGCCTTTGTAACCTTCGTAAGAGGCGGATAATTTTTGAGGGTAATCCTACACATCTTGACAGATTGTAAGACTTTCGACAAAATAATACATGTATAATTTGTTATATAAACCACTGTTGAACTGAAGGAGGCGCACAGATACAAGGAGACCACATAGCTACCATCGAAATGGATAGGAAGAAGTGGGATGACCATTGGAGAACAAGAACAGCTAGAGAGTTCCTATTTCATACGAAAGAATTTGTGAATGCCGTCCTTGAGTTTTTTTATTTTTTTGTATAACTTGACAACTATTTGTGTATTTAAATTTGGAGTTCCGGAATTGAAATCGAGTCAAAAATAAAGCAGCTCACTGTATTTGCATGGAGACGGACCGGTCTTTGACGCTGTTGAATGAGTTTTATTTTAACCCACTTGACAATTATAGGATGTTTTCAATCTTCCAGCTTAAGACGCTGCGTAGTTCGGTTCCGTCGCTTTTGCTTAGAAACAAGACACAACGTGTAAGGGGCATATGCAAGGATGTTTGGCTTAAGAGAAGATATTTCTGGGAAAACTATGAAATGCGTTTTTTCGACAAAGGACGTCGCTTGTCGCCATGCCTGGCTCCTCTCAAAAACCACACCAGATCATTTGTTTGAAATCGTTGACCTTGACACTGAAAAAGTTGTTCATCGGTTTTTGTGTGGACATGAACTGGTAGAGCTTGATTATGACGAGACGGAAGAGGGCAGTGACATCACCAAAGATGCTGCCAGGCAGTTGGGAAAACTGGTGTGGGACGGGATCGCCAACTACCACGAACAAATCGCTCGACTGCGAAAAAAATTGTGTTGGACCAAAGAAGAAGAGAAGCAGTTCGCTGATGCCCAAAATGTCATCGTTCAACGCGAAAACGAATTGCATGCGATACTCCAGGATAACGAGTGGGAGTGTGTTTACTTTCACTTTGTTGAACGTCGAATTTTCCCGATGAGAACTCATCTTCTAAGTCCGAACTTTTCCGACAGGCATATCCGCCGTTTTGTAAGGGATGCGTTGGAACACACCGGACGCTATGCATATGGTAAAGGATGGCGATTGCTCAGCGTTCAAGAAAATAGCATCATTTATGGACTGTTTCCCAAGAGGTCGGATGAACCTTCTCGGTATGCTGTAATGGATCCAGGGACTCCCCAGAGTCATGACTGTACTGCAGAGGACTCTGACAAAAATTCAGCGGTTGCTCCTCTTTCTAATTCCATTCCTCATAACTAGCGTGTATCGATTTTATTGCAAGGTCGCGTAAGAGCGGAGATGCCGGATAACATGGCAAACGCTCTTTTTCGATGTCCTTTTGATATCATCTTTTTTTCATGTCATCTTTTTTGAAGTCATGTTTTCGAGTCCCGTTTCCAGTCGTTTTTTCAAGTCAATGGAACAAATTTGACCCTAATATCCGCATAGGCAGGCTGTACCTGCCCATACGGCCAGTCTTCGGACTCTAGTTGTTTTCAAGTGCGAGTAAAATGCGTATGCAACCCACATTTTGGATGTGTACAGGAACAGCGAGAGCCTTTGCAAACCCGGATAGAGTGACCTCGCCGCGGAAAACCGTAGGTGGAGTAATGTCGATGGTGATTCCTTGCTCTGCGATGTGAGTCGCCATGTTGCCACAAACCACGTTTCCGATCTCACCAGCTAAACTATCCAACATATCCCCCTCGACTTTCATACCGAACAAACCTTCGCCAAGTACACTGAACACCTCACGCGTACCATCAAAAATAATCCGTCCACGTACGGCCCCAGTCACGCCGATTAAGGTACCTAGCTCGCCTGGCTGGATGGGTGATGTAACAAGACTTGGAGCTTCTCGGCGAATTGGCAGAGTTGTCATAGAACTCAACGAGTCGAGGGCGCCGTTGAGCACTGTTGCAATGTCGTTTCCTGAATACAATCATCTCACCATCTCTTCACGCAAAGATTTTGTTAATAGACTGTAGAACCCGATCCGCTTGAAACGGTTTCACAACAAAATCTTTTGCTCCGGACTGAATGGCGTCAACCACCATGGCCTGCTGTCCCATCGCACTGCACATAATGACTTTTGCGTTTGGATCGACGGCCATAATTTCCTTTAAAGCTTCGACCCCGTCTTTGTCGGGCATAGTAATGTCGAGGGTAACTAGGTCTGGGTGTAGTTCCTTAAATTTTTCAACGGCTTCATTTCCGTTGCCGCCTTCGCCGACGACCGTATGACCAGCTTTAGTGAGAATATCTTTGAGCATCATCCGCATAAAGGCCGCATCATCGACCACTAATACCTTCTTACCCATGGTGTCCCTCCATCAGTGAAGTTAAGTCTGTAGTAGGATTTTCCCACAATTACTGCGTTTTTTACGGACAAATCAAGGACATATGGGACTCACTTTATGGAGGCTCTTTATTCCTATGATGAAAGGCGATGCGTTTCCGGGCCTCTTGTTGAACTTTGTTGAGTATGTTAAGATACGATTCGTGAAATCGATTTCCGAAAAGGATTTCTAAAGCTTGGGATGTTGTGCATCCGCTACCGCTGGTGTGAAACATGTGTTGCGAATTTCACACCAGTCGGCATTCTCTTTATTCTAGTCCTTTCATTGTGTGAGGGGGGTGAACTCCTCGATCCGAATCAAAGACATTGCCAAGGCTGCACAAACGTCGCCTGCGACCGTATCGCGCGTGCTCAATGGCGTTCCGACGGTCAATCCGGAAATCGCAGCCAAAATCCGGCAGGTGATTGAAGAGTTCAATTACCAGCCCAATGAGGCCGGGCGCAACCTGCGGATGCGAAACGACAGTCAATACGGGCCGGATTTCAATTTGCGATCGCGGTTGAATTGGGATGCCAAACACAAAATCGCGGCACACGCCGCGAAGTTGGTTTCGCCCTCGGATGTCGTGCTGTTGGATTCCGGCACCACGGTGGCTGCCATGGTCCCCTACTTACCCGAAGGGTTGTTGGTGTACACCAACTCGTTGGCCGTCCTACAGCCCGCCGCTAAAAGGGGACTGAACGTCCATGTGGCCCCAGGGCTATACGTTGCCGAAATGGCTGCCTTGTTTGGCGAGGAGACGGAGACGTATTTTTTGAAACACCGTGCCACCAAGTACTTTTTGTCCAGTTCGCGGGTGGACGTTTATACCGGACTTTATAACGTCAACCAATTGACGTCCGCGGTGAAGAAGATTGGCATCGGGCAAGCAGACCAGGTCATTTTGCTGGCTGACCACGACAAGTTTTGCGATGCCGGCCTGCCGGCTTATACGTCGTTGTCCGATCTGGATGTCATCGTCGCGGATTACGTCCCAAATGCGCTCCTGCCTGCTTTAAAAGCAAGTGGTGTCACGGTGGTTGAAACGTCAGCGAAAACAGCGAATGCATAGAGAAGGGGAGCGCATCATGGGGAACCGGCCATACATTCATGTCATCGCCGACGATCTCACGGGTTCAGCTGATGCAGCGAACTACTTTCGCACCACGGAATATCGGGTCAGAGTCACATTTTCAAGAGAACGAGTCTGGGACTTTGGATTGGATGCACTCGTTGTGCAAGTTTACGACGCGGAAACCAGACCTTTAGTCTCCGAAGAAGCCGCACACCTCGTTGAGGAAGCGTGCGTTGAAATTCGCAGCAACCGTCCGGATGCCTTGGTCTACAAAAAGGTGGATTCGACACTTCGGGGAAACATCGGAGCTGAAATCGAGGCGGCGCTGCTCGGGCTGGACCGCAAGGTCGCCGTTGTGGCCCCGTCGTTCCCGGCCAATGGGCGCACCGTTCAAGACAGTATCCTTTATGTCGACGGGGTCCCGGTCGACGAAACCGCATTTGCTGCGGACCCGAGGCACCCGATTCACCAAAGGGACGTCCGCGAACACATTCGGCAGGGTTCGTCCGTTCAGGTTTGCCAATTGGCATTAGCTGAGATTCGCTTGGGGAGCGCTGAAGTGAGCAGAGTTCTTGCAACTTGGGCCGCACAGAGCGAACGAGTCATCGTCGTTGCTGACGCGCAGACGGACGAGGACTTGCGAGTTTTGGCGAATGCAGTGGGCAAAAATCCGCAGTATTTGCCTTGCGGCTCGGCAGGGTTTGCGGAGGCGTTAGCTCCAGTCTGGTTGGATGCTGGATTCTCACCGCCATCGCGCGGATACCTGCATCCGGTCCGCCGCGTCATGGCGGTGGTCGGCAGTGCCAACCAAGCTGCACACGAGCAAACGCAAACTTTGACAAAGTCGCCTAGTGTGGACTCGGTCGTGGTCAATCCCTTATCGCTTTCAGACCAACAGCTGCGGGAAGCGGAGTTTGCTGCGGCGCGGCAGCGACTGAATGCAAGTACAGCATCGGTGGTCGTTTTGTCTTTGGGTGAAGAGCGCGTGAATTTGCAAGCCGGCCAACCGCCGCTCGCTGCCATGCTGGCCAAGTTGGGGGCGGATGTGATTTCGCAGTGGATCCAGAATAAAGGCGACAGATTTGCGGTTTTGGCTACGGGCGGGGACACTGCACTGGCGCTGTGTGAACAACTCGGCGTGTCCGCAATTTGGCCTCAAGGAGAGTTGTTTCCGGGAGTCCCGTGGAGCACATTCGAAGTCTGTGGCACCTTGGTGCCCTTGGTTTCAAAAGCGGGCGGTTTTGGAACACAGACCGTCCTTCAAGACGCCGTAAATACACTTTTAGCATTACACGATGTGGAGGAGAAAGACATTGGCTAAACCTACGATTGCAATTACGATGGGAGACCCCGCTGGCATCGGACCGGAAATCAGTTTGTTGAGCGCGGTCGATTCTTCGGTCACCGAACAGGTGAACCTCCTGATCGTTGGAGACCTAAAGCGCCTTAAACAAGCTGCAGATGTCCTGCATCAGAAGGGCCGGCTGTCAGAGGTCCCTCAGTTCAACGCGATTGAGGACGTCAAAGAGGCGCGGTTTCATAAGGGAACAGTTGACGTCGTCGACTTGAACAACGTGCCTGAAAATTTGCCGTGGGGCAAGATCGACGCGATCGCCGGAAAGAGCGCCTTTGAATTCGTGGAGGCGGCGGTCAAACTGGCCAACCGCAAGGAAATTGACGCGATCGCGACGGCGCCGATTCACAAGGAAGCCTGGAAGTTGGCGGGAGTTCCGTATCCCGGCCATACCGAGGCCCTTGCAGCGCTTTCTGGCGCGCAAAGTTCGGCCATGATGCTGGTCAACAAAGGCTTGCGCGTCGTCCATGTCACCACGCACGTCAGCCTCAAAAAAGCCATTGACATGGCGACCAAAGAGCGCGTTTTACAGCGGATTTTGTTGACGAACAGCTCGTTGAAACAGTTTGGCATCCAAAGTCCCAAGCTGGCGGTGGCAGGCATTAACCCTCACGCAGGCGAGGCAGGACTGTTTGGGGACGAGGAATCCCTCGAAATCCAGCCAGCCCTTGAAGAGGCGAAACAACAAAGCGTCGATGTGAGCGGGCCATACCCGCCGGATTCCATCTACTTCCGGGCCGCTTCCGGCGAGTTTGACGCGGTCATCGCGCAGTATCACGACCAAGGTCACATTGCCATCAAGATGCTGGGGTTTGATACGGGCATTAACGTAACCCTCGGCCTTCCTATTCTTCGCACGTCTGTCGATCACGGCACGGCCTTCGACATTGCTGGGAAAGGCATTGCCCGCGAGCGCAGCATGATTGAAGCCATCGAGGTCGCTAAGCAGTTTTTGCAAGGCTAGACTTCCTTGGGCAACAAGTGAACCACGGACAACAAGTGAACCACGGACAACAAGTGAACCACAAATTGTCAGCATGAATTGACATCCATGGGGGAAAACAAATGAAGTTGAAAGCCAGCATCGACAAAATTCCGGGTGGGATGATGTTGATCCCGCTGTTGATTGGTGCCGTAATTCGAACCATTTTTCCGGCTCTCGATAAGAATCCGGTGTTCGCGAGTTCCTTTACCGGAGGGTTGTTCACCGGAGCGTTGCCGCTGTTGGCGGCGTTTTACATCAGTTTGGGTTCGACGATTCAGTTTCGCTCAGCAGGGTACATTTTGAAAAAAGGCTTCTCACTGTGGGCAGGCAAGATCTTGACCGCGGGGATTATCGGGATTTTGATTAAGCTCTTGGCATCCAATCAAAACCACATGGTCCTGGGGTTGTCTGCGTTGGCCGTTGTAGCGGCGTTCTCCGACACCAACGGCGGTTTGTATATGGCGCTCATGGGGCAGCTCGCGAAGAAAAAAGAGGATGTTGCCGCGTACTCCATTATGTCTTTGGAGTCTGGGCCATTCTTTACCATGCTGATTTTGGGCGTCACGGGTTTAGCCAGTTTCCCGCTGCTCGCGTTCGTGTTTGCCCTGCTGCCACTCATCATTGGCATGGTGTTAGGGAACCTCGATGAGGACATGCGGTCCTTTTTGAGCAAAGGGCAAGATGTGCTCATTCCGATGTTTGCACTGGCGCTGGGCTTTGGCATCAACCTCAAGGACGTGGTGTCCGCAGGGGCTTCGGGCATTGTCCTTGGACTGGCCGTCGTCGTCATCACAGGGATTATCCTGTACCTGTTGGATAAACTGACAGGAGGCACCGGTCTTGCGGGGGTTGCGGCTGCTTCTACGGCAGGAAACGCAGCGGCGGTTCCAGTTGCAGTTGCCGCCGTTTACGCGGGTTATAAAGGCGTAGCGGCGCAGGCCACGGTCCAAGTTGCTGCAGCTGTGATTGTCACGGCAATTTTAGTTCCGATTGTCAGCGCTTGGCTGGCGGGACGAAAAGGCGGCGAACTCGTCGCCAGTGAACAACAGGCTGTTCAGGGTTCGAGATAAATACAGACAGTCCAGGGTCTAGATAAAGGTTCAGATAAAAAGGTCCTTTAGATAAAAAAGTCTTTTAGATAAAAAGGTCTCCAGGGTTTACGATATAAGTTTTCGACAAAGGAACGGGCGGTGCCGGATACACGGTGCCGCCCGTCCCGTCTCTAAAGCTTCTTCGACGAATTGCGATGGTCGGTGCGCGCGTTTTCATTGCGCGAATCAAACGGGGTGGAACCTGAGCTTGGGAATTTTGAACGTTGATTGAATGTGGCGCAATCGGGTAAAATTTAGCTAAATACCACATAGATTCTTCTTATCTAGAGCAGGTGGAGGGACTGGCCCTTCGAAGCCTCAGCAACCACAGCCAGAAAGACGGTTGACGGTGCTAATTCCAGTGGCACGACGTGTCGAAAGATGAGGGGACATTGAGGAGACCTGGCCCCCCTTGTCAGGTTTTTTATTTTATAGGCAGGGGTGTGAGATGCTCATGAAGGTCGACGGATTCACTCGGAGCGGCAAGAAAACCCTGTGCTTTCTCGAAATCAAACAAGACATGGTATTTGTGGGCTGTGGCGAGCACGAGGATGAAGCAGAGGCGCAGCGGCTCGCCTACGAAGACGCACTGGAGAAGGCCAAAGTCATTTCAATTCGAAGTTTGGCATTCTACCGGTCGTGGAAGCGCCAAAAGGGATTGCGCTAGAGGGTTCGACTTCTTCTTGCAAAAGAGATGGGTTGAACGATGCTGCGGGATTCTTGAGTGTATACTGGTCCGGAGACTTTTTGAACGATGCAGACGGGCTGAAGAACGTGGAAGGCGGATGTTTTTCTATGAGGATTGGCACGATTGAAGCAGGCGGCACCAAGTTTGTGTGCGGGGTCGGTGATGAAAGCGGCAACATCCATCATCACGTCAGTTTTCCCACGCGGACGCCTATAGAGACGATGCAGGACGTTTTGAAGTTTTTTGACAACAAAAATTTGGATGCCCTGGGAGTGGGATGTTTCGGCCCCATTGAAGTGAATCCCGCCCATCCAGACTTTGGGCTCCTTACGACAACGCCAAAACTTTCATGGAGGAATTTTAATATTTTAAAGTCGTTGCAAGCGCACTTTGAGTGCCCCATTTACCTGGATACCGACGTCAATGCCGCAGCACTTAGCGAAGCGTTGTGGGGAGCCGCCAAAGGACTGGATAGCTGCGTTTATATCACAGTGGGCACCGGGATCGGCGGAGGAATGCTGGTTGAGGGGAAGTTGGTGCACGGCCTGCTCCATCCTGAAATCGGCCACATGTTCGTTCGCCGTCACGCAGACGATCCTTTTGAGGGGACGTGTCCGCACCACAAGGATTGTCTGGAAGGATTAGCGGCGGGGCCGGCCATTGCGTCGCGATGGGGCAAGGAAGGAAAGGACCTGCAGAACGAAGAGCTCGTGTGGCGGATAGAAGCCTACTACCTTGCCCAGGCCGTGAGCAACCTCATCCTTTCGCTGTCCCCTAAAAAGGTGATTTTGGGCGGAGGAGTCATGAGCCAGGCACGCTTGTTTACCTATATACGGGAAAATGTCACGGACCTTTTACACGGGTACATCGATAAACCTGAGACTGCGCAAGGCATCGATCACTACATCGTATCCCCTGGATTGGGCAATTTGGCTGGATTGAAAGGCGGCCTGGCTTTGGCGGCCGTTGCTGCAAGCGCGATTAGATAGAGCCCCTGGACAAGCCCGACTCTGTAAGGAACGAAACAGTTCCATGGTCTCGGGCATTTCTGCCTAGGCTCCTCGACACGTCACGGTGATGCGTGCTCCCCAAAATATTATGGAATAAGAGAACTTAACCCGCGCCGCAATTTTTCATGTAATTATTCAGATAATATTGACAACGAACAGTTATTGTTATATTTATTATAATATATCATGGCTATTCCGTTAGCTCAGCAAAGGTCACGGTTTTAGCAGAAAGAGCAGCTGATAATAGTCTGTTGAACCAC
>NZ_JAJFNK010000064.1 GCF_021739485.1 Alicyclobacillus tolerans | reverse complement strand
AAGGCTTTTCGCTCTCACCAAAAACGGCGTTTGAAAAGCTCTGCTTGACGCGATTCGTTAACTGCGTTGTAGTACTAGCATTCACGGTAAAAGTCGTACACATCAACTTGAAAGATGTTTTGAAACAATTGTCCGAACCGCCGTATGTTTCGTATGTTCCTATGGTGCGTACTGTGACTTCGCGTGGCAAAAGCCACCTTCAATTTGATGGAACCGCACTCATTCAAGGCCAACATATGGTGGGAGAATTGAACTCGCAGGAAACCCAAGGGTTGGTTTGGCTTCTTGGGAAAGAACGCGGAGGCAGCATTGAGGTCAAGGACCCAAACTCAGGAGATACCTATGTTCTGGAGGCGGGAAAAGAGTCGATGAAAACGCATGTCACCATGCGAGGGTCCGAACTGTATGTGGATACCACCATTCGAATTCCAGGAACCATTGCACAGTCAGAGCATGCCAATCCAATGGATCCAAAGCAACTTGCGGCCATGGAGACACTCTTTACCCGGGAGGTATACAGCACCACGAACCATACCTTAGCGTCTTTGCAGAGCCGCAAAGTGGATGCCCTCGGCATTGGGCTGCGGGTGTATCGCCGGGATCCGAAGACTTGGCACCGGATCGAGAAACACTGGGGAGAGATTTTTTCCAAAGGGCATTTTACCCTTCATATCACTGTCCAGGCGCGTCATCCGGGGTTGATCCGCACGATTTATCCGCATGTTGGATGACTTTGAAGGAGTGGAGCATTTCACGGTGAATGTTGCATCAGATACCGAGAGGCCCATCGGTCAGGCAGAAACGTTTTTCTTAGCCATGATGACCCTTCCCGTTATGGGGCACGCGATTCTTGTCCCGTTATTGTTACAAATTGCCGGGCGTGACGCATGGTTATCGGTACTTTTGACGATTCCATTTGCTGTGGTTTTCGTAGGGTTGGTGTGGCATATTCGACGAAATACACACGATGAACCACAGGCAATTTTGATCGAGGCGGCAGGCAACCTCTTGGGGAAATTCCTTGCTCCCCTGTTCTCCGCTTATTTTTTCTTCCTGTCTATGCTCTCGGTGGTGTTTGTCGTAGATATGGCGCATATCTATTTCTTTCCGGAAACGCCTTCTTGGGCACTTACCGCATTCTATGTCCTCTTTATGATGTACGCCGTGCAAAAAAACGTCTGGTCGATGGCCATGACGGCCACCATTTTGGGGATCATCACGGTATTTACGGGGAATTCGACCGCATTTTTGAGCTTCCCTCACAAAGACTGGGCCGAAATCCGACCCTTGATGGAATTTGGATGGCGTCCCGTGATATGGGGAAGCATCGTAATGCTCAGTATGTGGACGGAATTATTATTTCTGCTTTTCATCCCAACACGAAAACCTGCCCACGTGATACGCAAAAGTATGCCATCAGGTTGGTGGATTTTAGTTCTCGCAAATGCTTATATGACGTTTTCTTCTCTACTTGGCGTCGTTGCATTCTTTGGATTTCACATGGTTCGGAATTTCACCTACCCCACGGCGGAAGAGTTGAGCTTATTGTCGCTCGGGTTTATCGATCGATTTAGTATCTATGTAATCATCAACTTGAGTTTTGGCTGTTTTATTCGCACGGGTCTTTATTTTCGATTGGGGTATGAACTCCTCCTTCCCTGTGCTCAGCAAAACAAACTAAAGCCTTGGTTCCGAAAAGTCCTGACGATTTTGATACTGGAAACGCTTGGATATATCGCAAACTTCGTTGCCTGTGACCACGTTCGAGTCGTTCAATGGACAGAGTTTTACACCTACACAGCCGGACTCTTCGTGATCCCTTTGATCTTGTATGGTCTTCAACGTATTCGCGCCCATCTCAGACATTCATCATGAAAGTGATGTTCGCACCGGCCAGGTGACAAGACCTTAAGCCATGATACATGGCCAATCCCCATGATTATTTGTGGACAAGGAAACCGCAGATAAAATAGAGCAAATTGGAACAACCAAGCATTTGGGATCTGTAACGTTGGAGCAGATTCAATTGACATTCTATGCTACGATAATGGTATCACCCTTACCCCATTGAATCCGCTGAACGCGGATTCTTTTTTTACCATAAAGACGCTCCATGAGTGTCAGGGCGCCTAAGTTGTTTCTTTTCATCCTCACTCGCAAGAATATCGTGCATTTTCCTTCGCTTCACTATCTACAAAATCAAGGACTCGATTCTTCTCATCCACTACAATCACCTTCGGCTGATGTTGTGTCACCTCTTCCGCATCATAAATGCCATAGGACATAACAATGACCAGATCCCCTGGCTCCGCTAATCTTGCCGCCGCTCCATTTAATTCAATTGCGCCACTGTCTCGTGGCCCGCGAATGACATATGTATCAAATCGAGAACCGGTATTTATGTTCACAATTTGCACAAGCTCGTTTTCAAGCAGTTGGGCTTTCTCCATAAGCTCCTCATCGATTGTAATGCTTCCCACGTAATGTAAATTTGTTCCTGTGACCCGCACCCGATGCAACTTGGACTTCATCAAAGTCCGTAACATCCAAACCGCCTCCCTCTACAACAAAAGTTTGCCTAAAAACTGAAAGTATACGTCCAAAGTCTTCGTTAAACAATCCATCGCATCGCACAAAGCGACAGCACGTGTCCGCAGATATGCTGTATAATAACTCCGTCGTAGGACTCGCTGGCCGCTTGAAAAACAACGTGCGGACTAAAACTTTACGATACAACGAAGTTCCTGAGACTTCGGATAGGAGAGGGAATCCATTAAAACATCCGATCTGTACAACAAGCTCATTCAAGAGAAAATCCTACAAATCAGCAAGCGGCAGGCGGAAAAATGGACACTGTACGCCGAACAACGCGGAATTCAAATCGACTGTGCCCCAGTAAAGCATGATGCCGGGACACTATATACTGGGATCCTTGAACCCAAAATACAAAAGCCGAATAACGACCCCTCCATCTGAGGGGAACCCGATCAAAATTCGTTCAAAATATCGATCTCAGCTTCTGGCGTATCTATCACGGTCTACCATCTTAACTTGCCGATGCTCCACAATATTCAGCCTGTGCTCTATCCGAGCTGTAGACGTCAAAAGCTCGTCAACCTGGATCTCCAGCTTATCGGTACGAGACGTTACTTGCCTTCTAAATTCAGATACATCGTTCCTCAAGTCTGCTACATTACGAATCAACTGAGTCAGTAAATCCTCGATACGGTCAAGTCTGTCATCAGACACGCAAACAACCTCCACCTTAGTCTTCGGTATCGATGATATCACGAAGGCTCAGAAACAACCACGCCCATGCCCAGGCCTCGCCCCGCTCTTCGGAAATTTTCGTGACGTTCTTTTTCTTTGATTTACGCAGTTGTAGATGATCTCTCCGGTTGCTGTTTAGGGCGTACACAGCTGTGCTTTCGCGAGTATAGGAATTTGGTGGCATCCCTTGACCGTTCGGAATTTCTGCCCCACCTCTGATATGAACGAGGCCGTCAAGCCCCATTCGATTTTTTTGTTAAAGGCCCAGCCCGAGGGCAAAGCGTCTTCGACGATTGGCAGTCTGATATTCGTGGATTGGGTACCACAAGTCTTACCTCCGTCAAGGGCTGCCTCGGACTAAGAGCGTGCATTCGGTCAAACCTAGCACATAGAGGTGACGAGGATTCCCTGTACCGGGTCTTTGCCTCCGGGCTCGACCTTCAACAATGAGAGTTAGTCAAATATTTCACGTTTACGCTGACAATTCAGCTCGCTTGGTTGTTTGCTGTTTTTCGATCCATGTAGCAATTGCCCAAGCAAAGCCGAGCAATTCTCGTGCAACAGCTGTGGCCGCTACACTCGGAGTTTTCCCTCGAGATACCATGCGAAAATATTTTCGATGTAAGCGATCCTGTGCCTTCCATGCAATATCCTGTACATGTGGACTTTGTCCTTGTTGCCGACGCCGAATATCACCTTTAACCGCAGGTTTGTATCGATAGCTCCAAGCTGACTCTGATAAAATCCAACGAACATGCGCATTTCCGGTCTTTGTAATTCCACCTTGCCATCGACTAGCCCCGCTTGAATACTCTTTGGGCACCAATCCTGCGTACGCCATAAGCTGTTTTGGATTACGGAATCTCGAAAACTTTCCTATTTCGGCGACCAACGTGACTGCTGTAACTTCCTTTACCCCACGTAGTGTCTGTAATGCCTGAATCACAGGTGCGTGTTCACTCTCCGTCGCTTCTTCATGAATAGCAACTTCTAACCGCTGCATCCGACCTTCGATTTCAGCGATATTGTGTAGGTATTCTTGGAAGACAACTTGCTGTGACCGATTATCCCATTGCAGTTTATCTAACCAATCCCGATACTTTTTCGTCCAGTTTTTCACACCCACTGGAGGACGGACATCGTAACGAAGCAGGAATTTCGATAGACGATGCTGCGCTCGTAGCAAATCTTCTTTTGCGTCTTCCCTGGCACGCATAAGATCACGAAGTACTTCGTCACTCCTAGCCGGCACCCATACTGGGGTTAGTTCACCTGCTCGCAATAGTTGTGCTAAGCGTAATGCATCACGTCTGTCTGTTTTTACTCTGTCTCCCTGACGAACCGGGATCAGAGATGGAGCAACTACGATACAGGAGATTCCCATTTCCTTGAGCTGGCGATACAGTCCATATCCAGTTGGCCCTGCTTCGTAACAAACTTCCAAATGGCTGCCTTTCTCTAACTGCCCAATCAATTTACGGATCGCCTCTTGCGTATTCGCAATCGTCCCAAGAAATCTTGGAGCATCCCGACCAGCATCGGCGATACCTACTGCAATTGTTTCTTTCGACACGTCTAAACCTACGAATTTCGTGTTATCCTTCATATTATCGGCTCCTTTCGCATTGTAGCTCTGCATTGGCTTCCGTTAGCAACATTATTGCCAATGTAATCTACGTTTTTGCGAAACGGGGCCGACCTCGTTCATTATGACTAAAAAACCCGCTACCGCCCAACGCAGAACCTGCTCTCCAGGCTTTTTTGAATCATACATATCCAGACACGTAAGTTGGGGCCCCACTTACGTTGTTGCCGGGCGATGTGATCACGGCCTATAAAGAGCCTTCGCCGAACGGCGAGCGCCTTATATCCCCATCGCTTTAGCTCGTGACGACCAACTTCGTGACCTTCACGTTGCATTCTTCGTACAATGGCTGGCAGTTCGCGGCAACGATATCCTAGAACAAAAGTCGCATGAACATGTTCTCGGCATAGCACATTCAAAATTTGCGGGATGTAGATGGCACTGGGTCCATCGTCCAAGGTGAAGTAAATGGCTTTATCTTGAGAGGCAAAGGCTGGGTACTCTGGGTCATCCGGAATCCATCGATACTCAGAATAACCGCCCATATCGCGAGCAAGGATTTTACGAGATTTCGAATCAAAGTTCCACTCCAATGAAAGATGTCCGTCATATGAACCCCCTGACATATATCCAGAACCTATGTATTCATCGCATGATCCGGCGAAAAGGGCACTGTGCATGAAGTGATTTTGATTGTGCCAGACGAAGATGGAATTTATCCTCGTGGTGTACCTAAGATCCGTTGCCACATACCTGCGGCAGGTTTGAGTTCACGGTCAGCTTTTCACCATTTTTTAAAAAATGTTTACAACTTCCTTAAATGGATCATAATACATTCCATAAATGAGGTCATCCACATGGGCGGCGAGAAAAATGTTGGTATGGTTTTTGTTTTCTGCAAGTGCCATGAGCAGCTTGCTATTTGCTCATATATCCAAGCGCTTACAAGGGACTGTTCGGACAGATCCGCAGTATTCATGGTTGATTGGGATTGTTTTGTTCGCAGGACTTATAGACATTTATATCACCTGGGCTGCATTCAAGGTCCTTGTTCACCTCCTATACATGGTTAAACAGGGCGTTCACTAAGAATTTTCACATATATAAACTGAGATTTGTCAGTTTGACAAAGCATATCATTCTTTAACCTTACGGTTGGATTTGACGAGGGGGTTGGTTGCCCTGAGAAGAACCACGTGGTTGCAGTTTCGTAGTAAATCTAAAAAAAGAATGCAGCCACAGGACATCTCGTTTTGGGATGTATCCGATGATTCGGTAAAGGTCCCTTCTGAGTTGCAACAGTCCCTGGCATGGATTCAAGACGAATGGGTAAAGTGTTCGGACGTGAAGTATCAGTCATTCCACGTTCAGGAAGTACCTGTGTGTCTGGTGTTTATCAATGGCTTAATTGATCAGGACGCTGCTCAGCGCGCTCTGATGGAGCCCTTAACACGATATGAACAAGGCCCAGTTACCTTACCTGCATTGAAGGACAGCTTGAACGCCCTGATGACGGAAGAGACCTCTCAAATCTCTGCGATTCACCAGGCCATTGCCGAGGGAAAAGTCGTGGTTTTGATGGACGGGCAATCCGGAGCCTTGCTGGTGGATGTCAACAAGTTTCCCGGACGTGGGATTGAGACTTCTCAAAATGAGCCCACCATCCAGGGACCCCAGGAGGCCTTTATTGAAAGCTTACCAACGAACCTGGCGCTCATTCGCAAACGTCTTCGAACCTCGAAACTTAAAGTTGAAACCATGCAGATAGGGGCAAAAACCAATTTACAGTTGGCCTTGCTGTACGTGGAGGGCATAGTCAAACCGGGTCTCATTGAGGAAGCCCATCAGCGCTTGCAGCGTATTCAAACCGACGGTATCCTCTCCTCCAATGAAATCCGGGAAATGATGGATGACGCACCGTTTTCACCTTTTCGATTGACGGAGGTTACAGAACGGCCGGACCGGACGGTAGCGGGGCTATTAGAGGGGAGAATTTGTTTTTTGAACGATGGAACGCCCACGTCTATCGTGGTACCTGTGGTTTTTGTCGGTGGATTGTCGTCAGCGGAAGACTATTACGGACACTTCATGACGGCCCTGCCTCTACGGATTCTTCGTCATGCCATGTATTGGTCCGCTCTGTTGCTTCCGTCACTTTATATTGCATTACTTTCCTATAATCAAGACCTTGTTCCAACTCCGCTACTCATTAGTTTGGAGGCTCAGCACGAAGGAATTCCCTTTCCGACAATCATCGAGGCGCTAGGCATGCAAACCACTTTTGAGGCGCTACGAGAAGCCGGGCTGCGGCTACCCCGTGCCGTCGGACAATCTGTGAGTATCGTTGGAGCGCTCATTATCGGGGATGCGGCCGTCAACGCGAGTATTGTTTCTCCAGGCATGGTAATTGTTGTGGCGGCGGCGGGCGTGGCATCCTATACGATTCCATCGCAAGATTTGGTCAATACAAATCGCATTCTTCAATATCCGTTTATGATCGTGGCGTCGCTGTTGGGTTTATACGGGATCGTCGCATTCGGTCTAGTGCTCGTCATTCACATGGTCTCCTTACGGTCATTTGGTGTTCCGTACATGGCGCCCCTTGCCCCCTTTTCATGGCCAGAGATGCGTGACACCTTCATCCGAGCGCCCTGGTGGGCAATGAACCAGCGTCCACAGTTTTATGAACCCGTCAACTTGACGCGAAACCGAACGTCTAAGCCATCCCCCCCTTCCGGGGATTCGACATGACGATGGGACAGAACAGTCGGTGGATCGTTTCTGCCTTGTTGATGGGGATATCGCTCGGACTCTCTGGATGTAAAGACCTGCGAGAGGTGGATGATCTGAATATCGTGTTGGCGATCGGTATCGACGAGACACAGGATCAACGGATTCGAGTCACCACAGAAATCGTGGATCCAGCGAACAGTCGCGGACCAGGCTCAGGTTCGGGGGTGGGAAAACGGGATGAAGCAACGATTACACGCCAACAAACCGGGAGCACCCTCGAAGAGGCAATTGAGATATTAGATGAAAAGATTCCGAGAAGGTTGTTTTTGGCCCATAATTCCGTGATTGTATTCGGACAAAACTATGCCATACACGGGATCGACCGCGCTCTGGATTATTTGGAGCGCAATCGGAGTTATCGACGGAATCAATTGTTTGTGGTCACTGATGGTACCGCATCGGATTTGCTCAGGTCTTCAGGCACACCAGAGTTCTATCATGCGATGGCCATACGTTCCTTAGTCGAACAGGGAATGCACAAGTCCACTGCGGTCAACAGTACACAATTAAATTTCATGAAACAATACCTGCGTCCTTCACACACTCCGGCGATGGCTTGTCTGGAGACGGCCCAAAGCGGCATGGTCCCAGATGGCATTGGGCTGTTTGATGGCGGGCATTATAAAGATCATTTGACCGCTTCGGAGGCTCCGGCATGGTTACGGTTCATGCAGGATACTCAACAAACTGAAATCACAATCCCGTGCACAAATACACAGACGCCACAAGGGGATCTGGGTCAGACGTATCGCATCCTACACACTCATACGAACGTGATTCCACAAGTTCGCGGCAAGGAGATTCGGTTTTTCGTGAAGGTTCGCGGACAAGCCGAAATAGAACGGTTATGTCCTGGAAGTAAACCAACACCTCAAACCTATGCCAAATGGGAGATTCAACTGGACCATACGCTTCAAGAACAGATGCAGCACGTATTCACACGGCTCCAGAAAGACGATGTGGACGCTGTCCACTTCTCCGATGTTCTCTATAAAAGCAATCCGATCCTCTGGCAACAAACGGCTCATCAGTGGAAGGCACTTTTCCCGCATATTCAGGTGACCTATGATGTCCAGGTCCAGCTGTTACGTCACGGTTTGGCTTCTAAATCTCCGGATGTGGAGTACTCTCTAGAAGGTCTCCCTCCTCATGCTGGACGAGAAGGGGTTGCTCCTTGATTTGGGTCGCGCTGTTTTTTTCAAGCATCCTGATGGTCCATGGGGTTCGTCAGAAGGGGACATGGAGAGAATGGATGGTGAATGTACCGGCATTCGTATTCACTCTGCTCGGTTCAGCGATCGTCAGTTTCCATATTTGGCCGAAGGTCGACCTCCTGTGGGGGATACAATGGCTGTTTGAACCCATAACCAGGTTTCTATACTCGATCTTGTAAGATGGAGATGCTTGATGGAGACACAAATATCACGGCTGCAATTGATGTATTTAATGATATGGGTCATATTGGGGACTGGAATTGTCCTTTTACCGCTTGCCATTGCACAATTCACCATTCAAGACGGCTGGATGGTTCCTTTTTTCTTTTTTGGCGGCACGATAGTCGCCGCAATCGTATGCGTCGTGTTTATCCGGACGTTTCCCAATCAATCGCTTGCTAATGGGCTTGAAACCGCCTTTGGCCCTTGGCTCGGTCGGTTAATAGGGGTTTGGATGATAATTTTCTTTTTCGTTTTCTCGGCCATGTTGCTTCGGGAACTTACCGTATTTGTGGAAGTCACGAGTCTTCCCGAAACTCCGATGTACCTGCTTTCTGCGACGATCCTGGTTCCAATTGCATACGGGGTTTTTCAAGGTATTGAGGTAATGGGACGATTGGCGGAATTTCTCACGCCAGTGGCTTTGATGATCGGTGTAATTTTAGTTGTGTTGTCGATTCAAAATGCAGATTTTTCCCAAATACAACCTGTGTTGGCCCATGGATGGACCCCCGTCCTTCGGGGATCTGTCTTGCCTGCCACATCGTTCCCGTTTGAATTTATTGGCGTTTTACAATTTGTGAAATCGATCAAAGGTGGAAAAGCACTTGGGCGAGACCTGTTGTACGTGGGGGCATCTTTGACCGTATTTGGAGTATTGGTTGAGATGTTGATAATTTCGGTGCTGGGTCCGTCGATTACCTATTTGTCCTTACCTGTGGCCGAGGTCATTCGAGGAATCCGTATCGGCGACTTCGTACAGAGGTTCGACACCATTTACGTCATGGGCGTCATTGCTACGATGGTCTTAAAAATTTCTGTGTTTCTATATGCCATGTCTTCAGCCATGCAGGATACCTTTCGACTTCCCACTTTCAGAAATGTAGTTTGGCCGAGTGGAATCGCCATTTGGACAGCCAGCATTTTATTCTTTCACAATGCGGCCGACCTGCATGAGTTTATGGTCTATGTCACACCGGCCTATTTTAGTTTCACTTTGGTCCTCGTTCCAATCCTCGCCGTTGTGACATTCCGGTTGAAAAAGGTATTCGGTTCCCAATGAACCCAGCTCGTTGAGTCCATATAATGGGTAGTCGTGAACGAATGGCTGTTCCGCGTGCTTCGATGTCGTCAAGATTTTGGCCCGCATCCACAAGGAGAAGATGATTCCGGATGTCGTCCCCATCGAGGTCTGGATGTCTGTGTTTTTGAGTTCGAGTTCCTGTATGGCGTCGACGAACTTGGCCGCCATCACGGAAGGAAGCGGAGCGAGCGTTTGTACGAAATTCCCACGAGCTCCAGACCCATCACCCTCGCGTATGAGAACCTCCTTCGGTCCATGGGCCGCCTCGAAGGCCCGAAGGGAACAGCCAACGGATTAGAAGTCCAAGTGAGTGCTGGGAAAACAGACTTGTTACGTAGTCGAGCTACAGGGGGAAGGCGAATTTCCCCCAATGACCCTAACGTTATTGTCTGGCAACATCACGGAGGGTCCAAGACCCTGTACTAGGATTTCATGAAGTTTTCACGGAACCGGGTTGTTGGACTCCGACTTCCGCTCCTCACCCTTCGGGCTGTGGTTCCGGGATTTGAAAAGCTACGCTGGACGCTATTTGTCAACTGCGTTGTAGTGATAGGAAATTCGCGATAAATGTTGAAATGATCCGAAACATGTCGGGTTAAAGGTATTCATCATGAAAGAGTGCCTGTATTGGTTCGCAGAGACAACTGGCTACGGAATTTTGTTAGTTATGGCTATGGTTTTGGATTATGGTCGCAGCCATATTGAAGTGATAACCCAACGGAAGATACGTCGGTCTCCATCTGTATATAACCAGCAATAAATGGAACCCTATGTACAATCCAGTTGCATCACCCCACTCCTGTTTTCCTTGGCCGGTGCTAATACTTGCGGATTCTCTTTTGGTGCTGAAATACGAAAAAGGCAGCGGCGTATCAGCGCTACCTTTTTCGTCTGCCAAGAGGTAATTATCATTTGGACGTGGTCTTGGCAACTCCATCTGGACATCATGGATGATAGGACAGAAGTATCGAAACCACTTCAAAAAGTGTACTTGAAAACGCAAGTCAGCCTATATTCAGTAAACACATTAGCGGCACTAGAAAAGACATCCCGTGACAAACTGCCTTTCCATTCACCAAGAGGATGAAGGTGGTCCATTCGGACAATAAAACCTGAACATTGCAATTTACCCGTTTACAAATGCCGCATAGTTGGTGAACCTCGTTGTACTGAAAATACGTCTCAATGATTGAACTTTTACTAGACAGCGAAGCAGCCGCGTCGACCGTGCTACACACCGCAAGCGTATACGACCGGGCGGACACGGGCCTTGGCTCAGGATAAAATACTCCTTCGGATCCTCACACCAATTCTCAAAGGATACATCTGCAAACGTGCACGCTACGTGGCGGCAGAGGCGATGGAGATACGCGGAGGCAACGGATACATCGAGGACTGGGTGAATCCGAATCTGGTCCGGGATCCTCACCTCGACTCCATCTGGAAAGGAACCACCAATGTCATGGTTTTGGATGTATTGCGCGCTTTAGTGAAGGACTTGGCGGGCGAAGCGTTCCTTCACGACATCGACGCCTGTCTCTCAAACCAAAAAGACCCTTTGGCACAAAAAATGGCGCAATGGCTTCGGGGCTCGGCGTCGCGCGTTCATGTACAAATCTAACGCATGACGGATAACGGCCAAATCGAGAATGGCCGGCGAAACACTTGATGAATCGCATGAATTACCTTCTCGCCGCGAGTCTTTTGCTGGAAGAAGTGGACTTGCAAACCACTTAGGATGGAAATTATGGAAGGTTGGTCCTGACTCTTCAATACGTCATTCACCCCTTGCTTTCGAGCGAGTGCGACAATTTGGTTTTTGCCCATGAGTCCTTAATGCCGTGGGTCGATGCCTTCATCGACGGGGAACATGTGCCTCAATCGGTTGCCAATGAGCTTTTTGCACGTCTTGAGCAGATGCCTACAACGCTGCCACCCGTTTCTTCGTCTCAGGTTTACAGACGCTTGTAGCCCGGAGCTGGACTTCCTGCCTTCCCTGCATTTACCGCTATAGTATCCATAGCGGTCTATGTTAAACTACGAGCACAAATTGGTATTGACAGGAGGAAGCTTGACTGTGAAGCGACGCTTAGCAGCGGGAGTTGCGGTAGCCATCCTTATGGGTGCTGCGTTGACTCCATCTGCGTCTGCATCCATCCAACGGACCGCGCCGAAAAACATTTTGCTTGATGGCAACAAGGTCGCTTCTCCGTCTGGATTTGCGGCGAACGGGACCACCTACATGCCGGTTTGGTATGTGATGCATGCCCTAAACAGCCTGGGTATACAGAGCCACTGGGACGGGAGCCACTGGAACATGGTGATGCCGGCTTCGGACGCACCCGATTTCACGGGACTGAACATTGGGTCGGGGAACATCAGTATCCGCGTCAACGGGAACCTGGTAAAAAAGGTCAACGGGATCGCGGCCGTTGATCCATCCTCGAGAAGCCTCACGATGTACATGCCTGTGTGGTACGTGATGGAGATCCTGCGGCATGTCCATGTGAGTTCGACGTGGGATGGAACGAATTGGAGGCTCGAAGACCTCAATCCTTTGGTGAATGCGCTAAAAAGCGGGGACAGCGCGACAAACTTTGAAGTGGTTTCCGACTTGAACATGCAAATGCATATGAACTTGACCAGTGTGGGCCAACAAAATTTGGCGGGCTCGAACACCCCGTTGGACGACCAAATTAAAATTCACCAGGACATTCGTGCCGGTACGGTCAACGGGCAGCGAGCTGCATCGATTGCCATGACTGTGGCGGACGCGCAAAATACCGCCACACCGGCACAAACCATCAACGAATACATCCAAGGCACTTCCGCCTATGTGAACGACGGAACGGGAGCCGGTTGGAAGACCATCCCGCTAAGTAGCGTGAAATCAGTTGGCGGCAGTGTACAGCCTGATCTCGGGCTGCAGTTGAGCATGATTCAAAACCCCACCGCACAGTCGACGTCCACGGGATACCTTTACTCGGGGGCTTTGAACGCTGCCGGATTGCAAGGTTACTTGGAAACCGCTTTGGCTAATACGTCGACGAACGGCGGCTTTACCAGTGCGCAGATCGCGCAACTGCTCTCTGCAGTTAAAGGGACCGTACAGATTGCCGTGACCGACACGCAAAACGGACCACAAATCACCGGGGAGACCGGCAACATGGATATGACTCTCCCAAGCTCGGCGTTGGTGAATCCGAGCAATCTCCAGCCTGGCGATTCGTCGTTTTTGCAAGATGTGTCCAGTGTAACCATTCACGAAACGATAGACTCCATTAAGAACTACCTTCCGCAGATGATCTCGCCTCCCAGCGGCGTGTCCGCTTCGACCAGCAGCACCGCCGGCGATTCGACGGGATCCGGAGTACCCGGCAGTTCTTCCGGGTCTTCGGGAACGGGGCCTGGCTCGACATCCGGTTCGACACCGAGCACATCGAGCACATCGACGGGTGCCAACCCTCTGCACATGAGTTGGACAGGGTATGAAGGCAATGTGGGAAGCAACATGACGTTGGCTGGAAACTTGGTGGTGGCTGCGGATGCGGATTCGAACGGATCGATCTACGCGTACAATGCGCTAACTGGGCAGCAGGCTTGGGAATTCCCTCAGAATACGTTCTACAACGGCATCCTCGCAGGGAGTCCGAACGTCGTCTTAATGACACTGGAAAACAACGGGATACAGGCGTTGTCGACAGCAGACGGTCAACCGGTGTGGAGCAAGCAGATTCCAACTCCGGTCGACATGAAGATTGTGGGCCAAAACGCGTACGTCATCACGGGGAACACGCTGTATGTGTACAACGCCAAGACGGGTCAGCAGCTTTGGACGCACGTCTTTTCGGATACCTTGACGCATGTGAATGCGGACAGTCAGCAAGTAATCGTCGGGGCCAGCGATGGAAAGGTGTACGTCTTAAACCTGGATGGGACTCCAGTCTACGCGGCAGGTTTGTCGTCTTCAAAAGTTACAGGCTTGACTCCTTTCAACGGAAACTGGCTGATTACGGAAGGGAGCCAGGTCTTCGCCGTGGGTCCAAGTGGAACCCTGCTGTGGAAATACGACGCGGGTAGCAGCATGGCCGGCGGAAACGTTGCCGTGGATGAGGGCAGCAACACGGCGTTTGTGCTCAACGGTAGACCGCAGGCCGTGGCATTGGATTTGACGACGGGAACGGTCAAGTACAGTCAAAACTTGGCGTTTGCAGCATTCAGTGCACCTGTGGCGGCAAACGGAGTTGTCTACTACGCTTCAAATCTAGGTTATCTCGTCGGATTAAGTGAATCGGATTTGAGTCCGCAAAGTATAACAGCGTCATACAGTCCAACAGAAAAGGTGTACACCGCTGTACCACCGCTCGTCTACCAAGGCACAGTGATTGTTCAGTCTCACCAGCCCGGTTACTCAGGAGATGCGACGCTGATTGGTTTCGATTAACCAATAGAAAACCACAACCATTTAACAACACAAAACAACCACTGGGATATCGCGACTCAGTGGTTATGGTTTATGGGATTAATGACCGGACTCTTGAGTGAGAGACGTGCCCGCTTCGGTCCCACAAGAAGTCGGCTATTTTTGCCCATCCCGCCAAAAAGGTAAAATTAGCATAAATCGTCGTCGCATAGCCTGTTTTCAGAACGCTGGATCTGCGAATCGCGCCGTCAAAGCATCAAAGGTATGGCAACAATTCGTTAAATATCGGGCCGCAATCCAAACACAGCCAACTCCGGGCGGTTCTTTACATAATAAAGCCTATCGGACTGGTGCAATTTGGGGTGTGGCAGTAATCAAGAGCTATACTAAGCGCCAGGGAGATCGTGGGGCGGGAAATAATGCTCAAAATGCATCAATAATGTCGAATCGAAAATCGGCCGAGAATGCCTAAAATCGCTGAAAATGAGGTTTGCAATTTCAAGTCCACAATCCGTCCTGTAACATCGTTGCCATACCCCTAAATAACCGTCCAAATTTAGGTTTGAAGTAAGCGTGCTCTTTTTACCTTTTTGGCGGGATGGGCAAAAATAGCCAAGTCGGGTTGCCGTTAACCGTACCGACGACTCCAATGAGTACCGCCATTGTGAAGGCAAACGACGATGCCTTTGCCAATCCAGAGCTTGACCGTGGATTTTCCCCAGATATCTAAGGAAACAGAGGACTGTAGGGGGCATCGCCACGGCGGGTATAGTGGTCCCAAATCAAGACAGCAGAGAAGGGACCGGTTAAGCTACAATAGGACTATGAGAAAACATTATCCGTCATCATTCAAGGCATGAGCTATGCAGTGGCTCTCAATAATTGGGCATTGGTTGGCTCAAACCCCTTCAATTCCAATTTCTTTGGCCCAAATTTACGGATGAGTCTTGCAAAATCCTTCGCAGGTGTGTCAAGATCGATCACGATTGAGTCTTGCTCATTTTGTCGAGCGGCTTGACGGGTACGACAGCGGGTGCAGAGCAGATTGCGGATCACGTCTCCGTGGGTGCAATCTTCTTCTCCCGCTGTTTCTTGTTGCCAGGTGATGTACCGACAAAGTGAGCGTCAAGCTCAGCACACCTAGCCACGATGTCCGCATCACGGTCACCTCCGTCGCTTGTGAAGACGTCTACACTAAATGCTCAGGGCTTCAGTGAATCGACGGGACGAACCCTGCACGAAAATGAAATACACCAGAGTCGCTGCAGTTGTCGGCAAACGCATGAAACCCAAAGACAACAAGGCAGCCAAATGAGTTGTGAACCCCAACGAACCCGTAGAGACCGACGACGTGACTGCAGAGTACAAAGGTAAGCGTAAAGCCGAGCACACCTTGAAGTTTTTCGTAATGCGGAGCAACAATAAACCTCCTCACCGGTGCTCGGTGAGGAGGTTTGCGCTTCTATTATTTTCTCTTAGGGTTACGGACGTAGTCCGGTAATGACTCTGACCAGGGCAGAAGCGATGCGAGAATGTCGGCCCGGCCAATGTCTACATTCGGCATTTGCTCAAAAATGGTATTAAGTCAATGGAATGGACACCCCAAACTGAGAATTTGTAAGTTTTAATATTCTGATATGGATAACTCAGCTCACTTTAACCTGTTGTGCATGGAAATATCTTCTTTCATACCCGACCGGTGATAAAAAGCCGATGGACGAGTGAACGCGTTCCCGGTTGTACCAGATTTCGATGTACTCAAAAATTCGTTGTATGGCTTGCTTACGCGTTTTAAACTTTTCCAGATAGACGAGTTCACGCTTGATGATGCTGTGAAATGATTCGATACACGAATTATCAAAGCAGTTGCCTTTGCGGCTCATGCTCCCGACCATTTCGTATTCTTGCATCTTGTTCTGGTAGTCGTGAGAGGCATATTGGCTCCCGCGGTCTGAATGATGCAGTACAGAGCCTACAGGGTTTTGACGTTTAAAGGCCTGTTCCGGTGCCGTGATACACAATTCTTTCGTTATTCGTGCATCGGCATGCCAGCCCACGATTTTCCGGCTGTACAAGTCCATTAAGCTCGCCAAATAGACCCAGCCCTCATCCGTCGGAATGTAGGTAATGTCCGCCATGTACACCTGGTTTGGCCGCTCTGCGACGAATGTCTGGTTCAGCACATTCTCATGTACCGGGTAATTGTGGTTCGAGTATGTGGTCGCCTTATACTTGCGAACCGTACGACTGCGAAGTTCGTTCTCTCGCATGATGTTAGCCACCATCTTCTGCGACACCCGCTCTCCATCTTCTCTGCGCAGGATTTGCGTGATTTTGGGGCTACCATAAAGTCGACGAGACTTCACAAATATCTGGTGAATCCGCTTCGTGATTCGCTTTCGGCGTTTGGAACGCTCGCTCTCCGGGCGCCTGCGCCATGCGTAATACCCGCTCCGAGATACATCCAACATCTTGCACATCTTCTCAACCGGAAATTTGGAGCGGTATCTATGGATGAATTGGTACCTTACTTCCGGTCGTTCATGAAGATGCGCGCCGCTTTTTTGCCGGGTAGGTTAGAGGTCTCACGACCCCCTTCCCCCCTCGTATAGTGTGTTTAGAGTCCTCTTACTAAAGAATTTCCAGCGAGATAGTTGTTGCAGTTGGAGGGTATAGCCGAACCCACACCACAGCCCGAAGGGCGAGGAGCGGAAGTCGGGGCCCGACAACCCGGTTCCTTGAAAACTTCATGAAATCCTAGTACAGGGTCTTGGACCCTTCGTGATGTTCCCAGACAATAACCTTAGGGTCATTTGGGGAAATTCGCCTCCCCCCTGTAGCTCGACTACATCCTAAGTCTGTTTTCCCCAGCACTCGCTTGGACTTCTAACCCGTTGGCTGTTCCCTTCGGCAACCCATGCTCGAATGTAGCAGCTTTCGAGGCGGCTCATGGACCGAAGGAAGTTCTCATACGCGAGGGTGATTGGTCTGCGAGCGCGCTGGGGGCGTCCCGAAGAGTCCAATTTCCCTGAATCCCGAATTCAGAAGGGAGGGATAACCCTTGCGATTATTTGTCGGTATTGACGTTAGCTCAGAAGACTTGAAAGTTTGTGCCATGAACATTGATGGTGATACACTCGATGCCTTCACTGTCCTGAATAACTACGATGGAGCCACTTATCTTCGGGACAAGCTTCTGTCTCTGGCGGATAAGGTCAAACCCAAGAAGATTCACATGGGGCTGGAATCTACATCCGTGTACAGCTGGCATCCCGCCATGTTCTTACACGAAGACAGCTCGTTGCAAGAACGTGGAACCAAGGTGTTTACCATCAATCCCAAGCTCATCAGCAAGTTCAGAGAAGCCTACTCGGACCTGGACAAGACCGATTATGTGGATGCCTGGATTATCGCTGACCGCCTTCGTTTCGGGCGGCTGCCCATGACGGTGGTGCTACAAGAACAGTACGTTGCCTTACAGCGTCTCACACGCATGCGATTTCACCTTGTGCATAATCTGACGCGTGAAAAGCAGTACTTCCTGCAACACCTGTTCTTCAAATGCAGCGCCTTTACCACCGAAGTGGAAAGCAGCGTTTTCGGCCATGCCATCACTGAATTGCTGTTGGAGCAATACAGCCTCGATGAGATTGGGTCCATGGAGCTGGCGGATCTTGCTGATTACCTGAAAGAGAAAGGCAAGAACCGTTTCCCTGATCCAGAGAAGGTCGCCAAATGCATTCAAAAGTCCGCTCGTTCCTCGTACCGCCTCTCCAAGTGTGTAGAGGATACGATCGACATCCTTCTCGCGACGTCCATCGAGTCTATACGTACCATTAAGCAGCAGATCAAGCAGATTGACGAAGCCATCGTTAGGCTGCTTGACGGTATTCCCAACACGTTAGAGACTATCCCCGGCATTGGCCGCGTCTACTGCGCCGGCATTCTGGCCGAAATCGGCGATGTTCACCGATTTAAGGACCAAGCCGCCATCGCGAAGTATGCAGGTCTCACGTGGCGAAAGCACCAGTCTGGCAAATTTGAAGCCGAAGACACCAAGCGTATCAAATCTGGTAACCGGTTCCTCCGCTATTACCTTGTTGAAGCCGCCAACTCGGTAAAACGACACGATGCGGAGTTCCAAAATTACTACCGGAAGAAATTCGCTGAGGTGCCCAAGCACCAACACAAAAGAGCCCTCGTCTTAACCGCAAGAAAGTTAGTGCGCCTGGTCAATGCGCTGCTACGCAACGATCAAATTTACACGCCAAGAAGGAAGGTGAATGCCGTCTGCCGATAAATCACCACTTTAACAGCCCTCGGTAACTATTCCAGTTTAAGGATTTAAACCAAACTGGGTTCGGTTAGTGTTGTCTCTTTCCCTGGCCCAAGGCATTTTCAGGAAACACAATTTCCAATTTTCATGGTTCAGGGACTTGACATATTACCGCTGGACTTAGAACCGGACGTGACGGTTTCCCGTCATCCGGCTCAAGCCATCCTGCAGTATCCTAGCCTATTTGTCAGCGGCGTCAGATTCGCTTTTCCATACGACCCGACAATTGATACCCGGCGTACGGCACCCGACGTATTACCGCTGTCCTGCACCGTGAAGGGTGGGATGTCAATCGGAAACGTGTCCAACGCTGCATGCGTGAGATGGGGATCGCCGGCATCTGTCCTGGACCCAACTTGAGCAAACGGAATCTTCAGCACAAGGTTTATCCTTACCTTCTGCGGGGCGTAACGGCTAGCCACAACAACCATGTGTGGGGTATCGACATTACATACATCCGGATGAAGCATGGCTGGATGTACCTGGTGGCCATCATCGACTGGTATTCACGCTACATCGTCGGTTGGCAACTGGAGCAGACGCTCGACATCGAGTTCGTCCTGAAAGCCACCAAACTGGCCCTCAGACAGGCGAAACCGGAGATCTGGAACAGTGACCAGGGCAGTCACTTCACGAGTCCACAGTACACGGATCTACTGAAGGAGGCGCATGTGCAGATCAGCATGGACGGCAAGAATCGGGCTGTGGATAACATCTTCACAGAGCGGTTCTGGCGGACTCTGAAATACGAGGAGGTGTACACTAAAGAGTATACGAATCCAAGGGAAGCAAGGATATCTATCAGAAAATTCATTCAGTACTACAACCAGGAGAGACCGCATCAATCACTGGGGTACCATACACCGGCTGAAGTCTATCTAAACGGTACCAGCCCGGAGGCACCACTGCGTGCTACTCATGCTCTTGAAAATACAAATATAGGGAAAAAGGGGACTTCATAGAACAAAGACCAAACATTAGGGGAAGACGCTTGCTCCTCCCCTCTGGCCTTCGGCCATTCACCCCTCCCACTCCTCCTACAAAGGGTGATTGGAGAGACAGGAACTATAGCTTAGAGATTTAAAAAAATGGTCTTGACACCTGGGTCCACCATACTGGGGCGGCACTATATACGATCCCCAGTAAACAGGCTGTTATTATTAGACTAATCATGAAACACCTCGTTGCGGCGCTCACGCATCCATTGAGCTACCTTGAGTTCGTCATCTTCATTTGATTTTTCAAGTTCTGTAACTATCGCTTTGTAGTCTCTGTCGTTTCGATTTTGACTCATCTTTCCCGAAGCTTCTATCGAAGTGATGTCAACTTCAAATCCGACGATGCCTTTCATTTGTTGGTGAATGTATCCAGACGTAAATGTTTCCAAAAGCCGTCCATTCTCCCTGTGCACTTCGTAATGTTGCAGCATCTCTGCCAATGCAGTCTCCAATTCGTCGCCCGAGATAATGCGAGACTTCCCATAAGCGTGAACAGCCAAGTAGTCCCATGTAGGCACATTTTCTGCTTCGTACCAACTAGACGAAATGTAGGCATGTGGTCCCTGGAAGATAAGCAATACGTCCGCATTGTTCTCCAACGTGTTTTTTTGCTGGTTTCCAAATGCGACGTGTCCTGAGACATAGATGTGCCCATCAGCCTCACGAATCTCTACTGGGATGTGTGTTGCGATTGGACGATCTTCGTCAACAGTAACCAAAATTGCAAATGGGTACGTCCTCATGATTTTAACTGCCTCTTCAGTATTCAAACGGTAAAGATTCGGAATATACACAGGAATCCCCCTTTTCTCAACCAATTGGATTGAAGTACGCCATTCCGTAACAACCTGTATAGAAACTCTATCTTCTGTTAGACTCATTGTCATCAGCCAATTGGCTGATTTTTTGCCCATCCACCTTTGTCGGCAATCGGAGGCGTTGTTTGATGTATTGGAAGCCCGATTTGGAGAGTAGTGAGCCTGTTTTTAGACAAATCATGCGGTATTTTGAAGAGAGAATCATTCGTGGCGAATTATCCCCGGGGCAAAGTCTTCCCTCAGAACGCAGCTTAGCCGAGGAGATCAAGGTGAATCGGAGTACCGTTAGCATGGCTTATGACGAACTACGATCCACAGGTTTGGTCCGCTCCGTACGTGGAAGAGGTACTCACGTAAGCGAAGATTTGTGGGGAGTCATACCCAGCCGCATACCAAATTGGAATCTGTACACATCAAAAGGTGCATTTCTTCCTGGTTTGCCGCTTGATCTGAGGATTCGGGAAGCAAGTAATATGCCTGACATCATCAACCTGGCACGGAGCGAATTGTCACCCGACCTTTTCCCGGTATCAGATCTTCAGCGACTACTCGGGAAAATGTCACTCTCGATTCCGCTTGGATATTCTGACCCCAGGGGCGCACGACAACTTCGGGAAACCTTGGTCAAACATCTTGGTGAGCAATACGATATTCATGTCGACTCTGACCAAATCTTGATTACAACGGGTGCACAACAATCACTTCACTTAATCACCCAGTGCCTGCTTGCTCCGGGTGATTCAGTTGTTCTCGAAGGGCCTTCTTACGCTTATTCTCTATCCCTTTTTACGTCAGCCGGGTTACGGTTATTTCAGATTCCGATGGATGAGTATGGGTTGCAGCCCGAAGAAGTTGTGGAATTATACCGCAGGCACAAGGTGCGAATGGTGTTTGTGAATCCAACCTATCACAATCCAACGGGTACGACACTGACGCCGCAACGTCGAAAGAGATTGATCGAGATTTGTAGCGAGCTTCGGCTTCCAATTGTCGAAGACGACGCCTATAGTGCATTGACACTGGATGATACGATTACGCCCCCTTCTCCTCTTGTGACCGTGGAAGGTGGGTATAACAACGTGATTTATCTGGGGAGTATGTCAAAAACAGTAGCACCAGGTTTACGAATTGGATGGGTGGTAGGTCCTAGTGCAGTCATTCAACGTCTTGCGGATGCCAAAGAACAGATGGATCTGGGCACCAGTGCAATTTCTCAAGAACTCGCTCGGACCTTTATAGAATCCGAATGGACGACACATATCAAGAAACTGCAAAAAAACCTATCCATTCGCCGGGATTGCATGATCAGCGCACTAGGTCGTCTTGATAATAAGAATATCAGTTGGACCGTTCCAAATGGAGGTTACCATGTTTGGTGTCGTACCAATCTTACCGCTAAGGATTCAGACATTCTGGAAATTGGGATACGTCATAAGATCCTGTTCGTTCCGGGCGGGCTCTACGGAGCCCAACGTGGATATATAAAGTTTTCGTTCGCTAGAGCTACCATAGAAGAAATTGAAGAAGGCATCCATCGATTTGGGGAGATACTAAAGCTGTAATCGTCCTCTGTAACCAAGCTTAAACAGGGATCGGACGGTTACCTCTTGTGGTGCATTAGCCTTCAACAGTCTAATCTTAACCTTGGGTGGGAACATATTAACTTCCTGGAGGAATACTCATTTGATTTAAGTCAGCCATCAGATTTACACACGCTGCGCCCCCTGCGGAGCCAAACCGTTGAAGCCTGAATTTCTTAGCGTATGAGAATGGGATTTTCTATGCCCAGAAATTGGATTACCGTACGTTTTTCGCGTTTTGTTGTCGGTACCCCATGCCCATCAAGGTAAGAAAACAGATTTCCCCCATATCGACAAAAATGAAGCCGAGACTCAGAGATCGAGTTCGAA
>NZ_JAJFNK010000063.1 GCF_021739485.1 Alicyclobacillus tolerans | reverse complement strand
AGCTGATTCAATCAAAGGTGATTCCAAGTGAGTAATTCTGAAATGAACCTTTTCGGGGGGATGGGCAAAAACACCCACTTTCCGTTCCTCGGAATCATCGAACACGAACGGAACTAACACGATGCTGTATTTAGTTCTCGTCGTCATGAAATGGTTCTCCGTCTTCTAGAGTATAGATATCCTCATTCGGATCTTTTAAAAAATCATACGCTGGATTGTTTGTTACGGCTTTTATCCATTGCTCATCCGAAATGTCCGAGTCGTCATATAGATCATTTAGAGTTAAACTGAAATCCATGGTTATCTCTTGAAGAATAGACTCTACAGCAGATAATTGACCTTGGATGAACGGTTTTGATTCATGCATCACTTGAGATTGTGACTGTTGAAGTAACAGTAACCTTCTCGCCTGTAACCGTCTAACAAGGTCTTCTACCTTTTTTCTCCGAAATGTTTTTCCCATTGCCAAATCCTCCGTTCGGTACGATTTGGCTTGATCATATACATTTGTATACAAGGGATCAAGGTTATTTTCTAACACTTACATTTTCACTCCTTCTATAGGTGAGCATTAGCTTTATCAGCACCCTTTAGATTGATGGTTCAAAAGTGGGCCGTCACAATTGACGTTGACTCTCCAACTTTGGTGAGTGAGTTATTTGGGTCGAACACCTGATTGCTGTATTCCCGACCGCGTTCGTTAGTGTAAGTTGACTGCACGAAATGGTGCCGTCGAAATTCTTCACGACATCCTGTTCTCGGATGTCTTGCATTACACGCCGATGCTCTTTTTCAAAGACTTCATCCACCGTCAAGCTGTCCGTCACCGGACGTTCGTTTTGCAGAAAGACCAATTGTTTTTCATCCATGGTAATTAACCTCCATAGGGTTTATTTGCAATCCCCCTATGGCCCGCGCCAGGGATTGCTTGTCCCTGCGCGGGAGGGTTCATCACATCGAATGTTTTAGTCTGTCTGCCTCAAAAGTTGCATTGCCTTCTCAATCGCCCATGGCGTACCCGCCAGGTGAAAGCCGGTCGAACCGTCGAAATCGGCAAACAGGTCCGCAAATACGCATTCCTGCGCCAGTTTCGGGTACGACGCTTGGAGTTCAACCAGTTCCAGACACCACGCATCAAAACGGCTGTCGGGTATCAGACTCGTGTTGAGTCTGTAGTACGCAGCCGAATGGACGAGAATCTGCCGGAGACGCTGATTGATCCGCTCCATCACGCGTTGTACGTCTACGTCCGGTTCAATCGTAGCCTGAACAGACGTCTCAACGGTTGCAAACAGTGGGGGTCTCCAAAAAGGTCATCCATCTTGCTATACATCCCCAAACCAAACATCCACATTGTAGTCAAACTGTGGAATGGAGTGTTCCTTCCCACATCGGTTGCATTCTTCGAGTGCCTTCTCCTCGGACATCGGACCTGCCACCGCATCGGATGGGTCCATGTCCATTGCGATTCGCAAGCCGTTTTGGGTTTTGACCACGACGACATACCATTTTTCGTCCACGGGATGTCCACCTTTCGTATAGAGTTCTAAAGTGTCACACAAAGGGGAACTTACATGTTCCCCTTTGCCTCTCGTGATTTACCCTGCTTTTTGACGTATTTCAGCGATTTTCTTGGCCCGTTTTTCACGACGAATCACCGAACGTAAATTCTGCTCAAACAGGTCTAAGAACGCCTGTTCCTGATCATCCGGCACACGGTTTTTGAATCCGCGTGCCTGCCGAATCTTGCCTTGCGTGACTTCGACCGTACAAAGCGGCGTATCTGGTTCCGAAACCCGTCGAAGCACAAATAGGTCCGTGCTGCCGGCAGCGTATCGGTCGGAGTAACCTCCCACACAGTGGTTAAGTGCTTTGCCTTCCTCGAACAGTTCCAGTGAGCTTTGAGCAGGCCGAATCAAGAACTGTTCGTCCTGATAAGCGAATCGTTCTAGGTCGGGAATCCGAGCGGCAATACGTTGATTGATGAGCTCGTCTTGCTTGATCTTGACTTTCCGGATCGCTTTATCGTGCGCTTCGTGAAGGTTATTCGGGAAATCCACATGGTATGGTTTCAGATCCATGCCCAGCTCTTTTGCGGAACGCAAGTAATCTCGCCATTCGGTGAGGACGTACGTCGCATCGGAGTAGGTTTTTGGTGCATCCGGAAGTCGGCTTTGTTTGAGGAGATACTTAATGATCTCCATTTCGGTGCCATACTGCTCTTGTTCTTTGAGCATTTTCGAGTAGTATCCGCCGGATTCCGTGAATCTCCTTAACACATGGGCATCCGTAACGGAAACATTCCAATCCCGTTTTCTCCAATAGTGATAACTATAGAGACTCAGCGGTTCCACGTGGTTGGCGACTTGCTTGAGTTGTCGAATGTCCGAAAGCGGCATCCGCAGAACCTTTTCGATGGTCTTGCCTCGCCAGTTCACGGCCTTATACGTTTTGGCACCATTCAGTTTGGCAAGAACCAACTTTTTCAAGCCGAGTTTTGAAAGATACTCTACACACCCGTACTTTGATGCCAAGTCAAAATAGTCGAGTAGATAGGTGTCTCGGTCTTGATACGCTTGCCACATGGAGTACTGGAGTTGGGTTCCCGAAACGGCCTTTTCCACATTCTCCGTCGAAAAATAAACCTCTTTCCGGGTCCAGTACGACCACGATGTTGGAAGTGGTGCGACGTGTCGCATCATCCTCCACCCGTCGTAGGTTTCTTTGAGCATTTGACCGCCTTTGCCGGGTTCAAAGTAGTACCGAGCGCGAGGGGCAAATTGAGTCTCCACGTTCCGGTAGTCTCCTGAGTAGTCGCGCCACGCCAAGTACCAGGTGGCCACGACTGCTTTGGGATTGACAACGGACTTGTCGTACCAAACTACATAGGCATCGTCGATGAAGTGAGAGCGGCCGCGACCGCTCTGCTTAACCTTGCATTCCGATTGGCAGTTCAGACACGTGGTTTTCTCGTTATGCTTATAGGACGCTTGCCCCACTCCCAATGGATATTCTTCGTGGCAATGTGTGCAATACGCCATCGGGACCTTGCCGACCCGCCATACAAAGAGGTAACGGCTGTGCAGAAAGACGGTATCTCGCGCATACTCCACCAAGGCCTCGGTTGGGCTTTGGAAATGGGAAAGAAATTCGTTGTGTTGGTTGCTCACAATAGTTCCCCCTCGTTCATTTCCGCGGTATCAAACAGCGAAATTTGCGTGGTGTCGTCGGACTTTGCGGTCTTCGTTCTCCGGGTTGTCGGCCTTGGAGTCGGCACCGTCTTCGTAGCCCGCGGAATGGGACGCGCTGCAGGGCGCTGTGGTTCAGGCGGCAGGTCGAAAGGTTCTCCTTCCCAACATCCGAAGTATTGGAGCACCACTGCAAAGCCTTCCTCATCCGTCAGCACGGCAACGTTTCCGACCCGCTTGCGTTCAGCGAACCGGCGCATGACGTCGAGACTCTGGAGGATCGTTTTATCCTCTGCGAGAATGTGTTCGGCATGTTCCGGCTTGGCTTCCAGGTGTTTGAGCAAATACTGACCGACGACTTGAACATAGGGTTGATTGGCGTTTGCAATCATCTCTTGGTTGAGCTTTTGTACCGCTTTGTCGACCATGGAATGTCCTCCTATCCCCGTGCGTGTTCGCAGAGGGTTTCATTTTTTGAGTTGAGAACCAAAGAAAGCAAACACAAAAAAGCCGTTGGATTCCTCTTTTGAAAAAGAGTCTTCGTCAGCCATGTGTTTGCTTTCTGACTGCCTTGCGGCAGGTTCCCATTGTTAGTTTTTACATCCGGCCGTTCCGTGCCGGGATTTATAAGGCAAATAGCAGCGTTTGATCGTCTCCGATTGGGTTGCCTTTTTTCGCCTTTTTCGCTTTGACGACCATGCCCATTTTGGCTCGCATCTCCCCGACCGTGATGGGCTTGGGTTGTTCGGACTCAACGAGCGTTGATTCGCCTGGTTCGGCAACAACGAGGTCAAACAGACCCAACTGATTCGTTGCGCTCATCGCAGGAACGGGGACGACATTTGGTTTCGCAACGTCAAGGGTAATCGGTTCTGGCACACTCGCCAAACGACGAGTTTCCGCCGCAAGACGTTTCATCGCTTCGGCAATTTCTACCTTGAACCGCGACTCTTCCAGCATCATGACGCCAGCCGGAATATCCTTGTCGGCTAACTGGGTCCACTTGGCGGACAAATCTTCGACGTTGCCCAGGCATGACGCGATGCTAAAGGTGGAAGCCGACTGATCGTCCTTTTCCACGAAAGCCGCGAGGTCACCCCGCTCTAACCGACCTTCCAGTAAGAGACTGTGACTGCGTTTGGCCATCATCCGCTTGAACTGGACCATCTCATAGCTTCGGTTGTTGACGAAGTATTTGACGGTACAGCGGCGATACTGACCCACCCTCCAGGCGCGCCGGGCTGCTTGCCTCATCGTTAAGACTTGGTCCGTAAACTCATAGAAATACAGGCTCGGGTAGTGCAAAAGATCCAAGCCGACTTCCACGAGAGTGGCATTCGAGATTACGACCTGAACCTCATCCTTGACCGCCTTCTCCAGCCATTGCACGCGATTTTCGGGCGACACGGAAGACTTGAGAATTCGTGCATGAATGCCGTTTTCGATCAAAATGTTGTACAAGCGTTGGTCTTGCTTCGGGTCACCGCTGTAGCGTACATAGATCACAGATCGGCGGTTTTGGGCGATGTCCTCTTGAAGGCTCTCGAGTAGTTTTTGTTCCTTCGCCGACCATTCCGTTTCAGAATTCGGTGGGAAGAATAAAACGCCCTCATCTCCAATGGGCACCTCTTGAAACAAATGCGGTTGATTCGCCGCTTGCACCACAGACGGAATGAACCGAGCAAATGCGTGCTTGTTCCCCAGCATGTAGGCGCGTTTCATCTTCTCTTCCAACTGATTGTGAAACATCGCATACGCAGCCCCATGTTCCGGTTCCATGTCCACAAAGATCGGACGCTCTTCGAGTTCCACCAAGGGCAATCCAAGGTCTCCAAGTTCGAGGAAGACGGCCCGGTGACTGAGGTAATTCGCAAAGAGCTTTGGCGACAATCCAGGCACTTCTCTCGGTGGATTCATGACGAGTTGACGACCCGTATGTCCTCCGGCTGAACGAACCTCATCTTTGGTATACCGCCCCCGTTGCTCCATGGATCCATAGAGGTGCGTGAACTTCGACCGGCTCCGATGGTCGATTCCGTCCGCCAGCATTTCCCCCGGTGCAAGACGCCACAATAGGTAATAGAGGCTGGACGCGCGTCCATCCGAGAGGGTCCCTGTCAGAGCTACTAGGCGTTTCGCCGCTCCGACCATGGCCCCAAGTGCCATGCCTTGCCCGCTTTGGGTGCGGTACTGATGCAGTTCGTCGACAATCAGAAGGTCGATGGCGTTTTTCAAATACCGTTGCATGAACCAAGCCGGTTGGAGCCGACGATTACCAAGCCCCTTCACCGATTCGCGTGTGGGATCTACATAGCGCATCAGGTTCACGCCACAGGACGAACAATGATAGTCCTGCACGTTCGCGCGGAAATGGAATTGCTTTCGCTTCGTCGGCTGACGTTCAATCCGAAACGTGTTGTATTCGGTCTCCCGTTCCGCCAAGTCGTCAAAGCCCAGTTTGAGTTCACAAAGCAGTTCAAACTCGTCGCTGGCGTTTTCCCTGGCTTGCTTCACGCTCTCGTGGTCCGTTTTGACTTGGACTCCGTTGCATTCCGGACACACCCAGACATCGTGTAGGAGTCGCACCGATTTCGCAGAGTCTGCCTCACCGACATGGATCGTCAAACCTTGGTCATCGTCACGAATCACAGGCTTTCTAGGTGCTTCCTGGTCGGTGCGGTCGGCTAGAATGTGTCGCGGCTTATAAATCAGGGCCGGGGCCTTGGGCATGCCGAGCTTCGCCGTATCGCGGGAAAGGAGCAAAAACTCAAGCGGTTCCCGCTTCGTTCCACTCATCCTCTGATTGCGATACCGGACCACATCGCGCCAGTTTTTCAACACGGTCACTTTGGCATTCGGCAACGTTTTCCCAATTTCATCTCGTTGCCACTTTGGAACGGTAATCCCCGGCACCAGCAACAGTACAGTAAACCCGTCTTTCGAGTGGGCCGCGAGTGCGTTGGCTACAGCAAGAGAGACGATGCTCTTCCCCGTTCCCATGTCCGAGGACACGATGACACCGTTTTGCTCTCGCAAGCCGTTGATGACGGCCTGGGCCGTGTGCGCTTGAGCGGGAAAAGGCGTTCGTGCCATACTCGCAATCGCCGGATCAATCGGACGGTCCAAGTCGTGCGCGGGAGCTTCCATTTCCTCAATCGCAGTCGCCAAATGCGACGCGTAGGTTTGAAGATAGTGGAGCACCTGCGGCGACTCTTCCTCCCCGTCTTCGGACTCCACCGAGCCCAGCGCTTCGGAAAGCGGTGGAGCGTCCGTGATTCCTTCTGGAAGCCCAATTTCGCCGGTTGCAAGAAGTTCACTGACGATTTGCTTCGCTCGTTCCTCGTCCAACGCAGACGACATTTGAAAGGCTTGAATGTCCCGCCACATTTCCACGTTTGGATCGGTCCAGACGTTAAGCGATTCCACCCATTCCAAGCGCCGGCACGTATCCCACAAAATGCGGTTCCAATCCTCCACGTACGGAAGATTGAAGTCTGACGCGAAACGCCGAGCAAACAGTTCCGCAAGATCGCCGCCTTCTGGAAGCAGGAGAACACGGGCTTGACCAGGTGACAGATTTTCGTCCACGGCGGATTTGTGCAGCAAGAGGGTATGCGTCACTTTTCCGAGCGACTTATTGACCTGGCGATAGTTGTACTTGTCACACTTGATTTGTTTTTCACTCTTTAGAGTGTGTTGATGAGGTAAAAGCCGCAGCCACTCGCCTTTTAACGCACGAGCCGCTACACCCCGTACGCCACTGTCGACGTCAATCAACCCGGCACCGATCAACGTTTCATAGTCCTTTTCGGGTTCTTCGCGTGTGATGATGAAATGGACGGATGCTTGCAACCAGTTGGTTTCGTTGTGAAATTCGAGTACCTTCATTCAGTTCGCCCTGCATGTGCGATCCACCGGAGCCTGCGCCCCGGTGAAATACCGCACACCGGGGCTTTAAGCCTCCTTCAGGATGGATTTCGACTACTGCAGGTCGATGATCGTGCCATCGGTTTGAATCGTTCGCACGACGGTGACGTAGTTTTCTGTGTCAATGACACTTTCTCCACCGTTTTCGTCCACAAGGGTTTCTCGTGTCACTTTCTTCCGTGACACGCCGATGACCATGTGCCGGTCCGGTCCGATGCCCATGGACCCGTTGAGCACGCCTGAGGCGATCAATGTGGCGAGATGGGTACGGCGAAACGGCAACAACGGACGCCGGAGTCTGGTTTCGACAAGAGCCGAGTTGAGCATGTTCGACGCGACCTGAAAAGCGTCCGAAGTCTGTAGGTCCCGAATGAGTTCGGACTCGTCCCGAAGGTATCCACGGAACAACACCGATTCTTGGACGTTGGTTTCAGGTACGGTCCACACTTTTCCGTCCGCTTCGTCAAGATACGGAACCGGAAGATCCATATCCCTTCCGACCCTCAACAGCTCGTTTCTTGCTTCGCGTTCCGCATCCGTAAGTTGTTTGACGTTCTCCAGGTTTCGACCCCGTCGTGTGCCAAACACCACGATCTGCTTGAATACCGGGTACTCGTCGTCATCAAAGCGGTACACCGCGAGATTTGTGTAGCGATGCTCCAAGGCATCCACCATCTCTTTACTTAGCGTGTATCGCGGGATGATGAACACGAGAACACCGTTTGGCTTCACGCACTTCGATAAGCCGCGCAGGAAAATCAATTCCTTGCGAGATAAATTGGAACCCATGCCGGCTTGGTTGTCGTACGGCGGGTTTAACCAGAGTAACGGCATACTCGCCGCATCAACACGTGCATTCTCGTACCCACATGCAACAACCTCGTCGAGCTGATTCTTTGCTGCCTTTGCTCGCTCCTTATCCAGTTCAATTCCGTAGGAACGTGAACCAAACGGTGCATATTGTTGAACTTGCGCCAACGCTTCGCCAGTCCCGCAACACGGATCAAACAACCGTGTCGGGCCGATGAAACGCAGTCGGTTTAAAATTTTCGCAGTTTGCGTGACAGGTGTCGGGAAAAATCCAGCCTTGGCTACGCCTTCGTATCTCATATCGTCCCAAACGTCTGAACATATTGGGACAAAGAAGGCTGCGCCCCCCGTCCCCATGTAGCAGACGGAGGGGGTCACCTCCCTTAGAATAAACGAATGTGTTGGTTTAACAGAGCGCCCAAAACCAGCATTAAAACCGCTCCGGCAATCCCTGCATAATACCCTGGCTTGGTCAGCATGGATTTTTTGACAACATCGATCTCTTGCTTCAATTCGTCCATGCGTTTATCCATTTGTTCAAAGCGTTTATCCACTTGTTCAAACCGTTTATCGACTTGTTCGAAACGTTTATCCACTTGCTCAAAACGTTGTCGAACTTCCTCACGAAAATCATCAATCCGTACATTGATGGCATTGAGACGCTCATTCATGTTCGTGTTCAGCTGTTGGATCTGATTGCTGATGAGAATCCACGGCATTTCAACCACCGAATTGGATTTTGGCGTGTTGTCCTCATCCATGACGCTCTTCACGTCCTTAACCGGTTCTGTCATTGTTACCCTCAGTGTAGCATGTTTGGAAACGGAAGGACTCTCCCCTCCGTCCCAATCATGCAGACGGAGGGGGTCACCTCCTATCTAATTCACTCGCCCCACTTCAATCCGAACGCATCGCCACGGACACGGTTCCGTCAGATAGAACTGGTTGAACCGTCCCCATGCGCGATACCACGTCTCGGTCTTGTACACCGCCCGCAGTTGCTCACGAGTATATCGTTTGTGGATACCGACGAGCGTTTCACAAACCGTCCAATCGTCCTCCAGCAAGCTTTGGCGTTGACCGATCCAATGCCCGAAGTAGCGAATGAGACTGTCGGCTAGATCCTCGACGGTGATTTCCAATACCTGTCGCGGATTCCGTGTGTCCACCGACTGTTGCACCCAACCAAAGAGGTCCAGCTGTACCAGAGCCATCGAGGTTCACCTCCGTGACCGCACGGTAGATTGGACTTGCCAATCTACCGTGCGGTCAAATAGGCGGCTGCTTGACTGAATGTGGAAACGAATGCCTTGCGTATCCACCGGTTGTAAAGTGGAGGTTCCCCATTCGACGTACTGCTTCAGCGCCAATTTCGATGGATCGACTTGGTTCTGCGGTCGGCTAAACAGGGCGGCATAGACCACATGGTCCTGCGTAATGAGCATGGCGTAATCCGGTTCACCGTGAGGGTCGTCGTAGAGCAAGACGCTGACCCGTGTCGGCCATCCCCGCTCTACAACGTCCAGCCAGGTTTGAATCCCGTTTACCCACTCACCGAACGAAGTTTCGAGTGGATAACCTTCATTCACGGATTCGTCCCAGTTTGCTTCGAGTTCGCGTGCAGCCTGGTAGAAGGCTTTCAACTTTGCTTTGGCTACTTCGTGTTTATGGCTCAACAGCTCCATCTCCTTATTCTCTCCCCTTGTGTAGGGAGAGTGTTAAGTCCCCTTACATCGGGAAAAGTGATAAGGATTTAGCCACACTTATTTTCTGGTGATTGCACCGTATACGTACAGCTTCTTAAAAGCTTGGGCACGCTGCAATTTACTCACTGCAATCGCTTTTTGGACGGATGTCATCATCCATTCGCTCCTTTTCCCTCCCTGACACAGGGAGGTTTTAGACTCCCTGTGCGGTTGAAAAAAGGTGGTTTAGGACTCAGTTTCCGAATCTTGTGCTCCGCAGTTTTCACAGCGAAGAACGAGGATCGGCGTATCTCGGTGTTGTCCGTAAGGCGTGGCGTTGACCACGCGGAATTTGGACGTTTTACAATACGAGCAAATATAGGTTGTTTTCATGAATCCTTGCTCTTGGACTCACTTCGAGAGGCAGCCCCTCTGAAATAAGTCCAGAGGAGCGTACCTCCCTTCGTTAATTCAGGTTTTCGATGACTTACGAGTAAATGACTTCTCCAAACAAGGCCCGCTGCAAAATGGCATCGGCATCGTTGACGTCAATGTTCGCCGCATCCAACTCCTCGACGGACATGCCTTGGCCTTTTGCCCACTGTTCAATCCCTTTTTCGAAGTTTGCCTGATTCAGTTGAAATTTCCTGCCCATGTCATCTTCGACCACGAGCGTTCCACCTCTAGAGACCACTTCGTATTTACATTCCACTCCATAATCGGACTTACTGCCTTCAAGAATGGAAGTCCGTCCAATCCAATACAGGCTGCCGCCGTATGCAGAGTCCAGGTCGTCAATGAATTGTTGAATCCAAGTTTGACCTCACCTTTCATCGCGTATGGGGCTTAATTCAGGTTTTCGATGACAAACTCCAACGTGGCATCGTCACCCTTTTGCGGCTTGGCAAGGACATCGCTAAACGGACGCACCGACCGGTCTTGATACCCGATCACGACGGAAATCACGTGGAACTCCTTTTCGCGCTTGACCCGGGCAAATTCGCCTTGCAAGAACTCGTCGGAGACCTTTGCTTCCCCGTCTGTGATGAACACGACATCGCCTTTTTTAAAGGCCGCATCGTCCATGACTTGCACCGCCTCTTTCAACGGGCGTTCAAAATCGGTTCCCCCGTTGAAAAAGTGTTGCGCCATGTCGATGAGCTCCGTCGGTGTCGCGTCTTTGGCTTTGGCCCATTTGCGTACCGTGATTTCAGACTCATTCCCAAAATGCACAATGGCAAACGCTCGTTTTTCCCTTCGGGCAATGGCGAACAGGGAGAGTGCAATGGATTTCTCCCACATTTCGACGACCCCGGCTGTACTGCCCGACTCGTCGACACAGACAACCATCGGGCCTTGACCTTCGCGTTCGATTCCCCGCAAGTCGTATTGCATCAGCCGTTTCTCCGCATATCGCTGGATGAACTCATCCTCCGTATCCGGGTCAGCCAACAACATCAACTCACTGGGTAGCACGTTTCCTAGGTCATCCCCTAAGGTGACATTCACGATTTCGGCGGGTGGGTGCAAAGTGCGGTTCTTTCGCTTGTTGAGCGCCAACATTTGCATGCGTCCCGCCATCTTCGCGATGTCGCGAATCTTCGGGTGCACCTGCAAAGCCTCTGCCAACTGCAACCGTTCCTTGCCACTCACCGGTTTTCCATCGCCGGCGCCAATTCCGAAAGACTGTGCCATACGCTGTTGTTCCTGCGCCTCATCGGCTGCTTGCTCCAGGGCTTGACGCAGTGCCCGGCCAATCGATCCTTGCTGTGCGTCAAACGACGGATTGAAGTCGCTGAACGCTTGGGACAATGGATCGGACAACGCTTGCGCCTGGTCTTGCAGGGCTTGAGACTTATCTTTGGCATGGGTCGCGGCCTCTCCGTCTTGTCCGTCCGCTGCTTCGTGAAAGGCTTGCGCTTGATCCAACAACTGTTGGAGTTGCTGTTCCATGTCCTGGATTTGTTGTGCCTGTTCGCGCAGGTCTTTCGGAATGGCCTGTTGGATCGAATCTTTCAGGCTGAGACTCCCGAGCGCCGCGCTGTACTCGTCCATCTGCGTGCTTTGACGCAATTCTTGCCACGCCGTTTGGTTCATGAGCGTTTCCATGATCCGTTTATTCACCGCAGGGCCGTTTTCTTTGAAGGCCGGGGCCGTTTTATACAAACTCGACCAGGTATCCTGCACCAACCCGACTATCGGTTGTTCAGTCACAGCTTGCTGGATACGTTCCGACTCCTCAAGGACACGTCCAAAGGTGCGTCGGTCGTACCGGTCGGTCTGAATGATTCCTTCGCTTAGATTCCCAGGCATTTCTTGGTCACTCCTTTCAGGAGTTCCTCGACTTTGCTGTCGCTTTCCTTCATCCGATCCATCTTTGAAGGGGAGCCGCCCGTATGGATGAATGCCTGGATTTCGTTGCGAATGGTTTTCAGTTTCTTAATCGCTTCGGTTCCCACAGCGACCGCCTGGTCTTCCGAAGCCTTCATGGCATTGTTGGCAATGTCTCGTGCATCTTCCACCAACTCAGCGATTTGTCCCGCGACCGGGTCCAAACGCTTTCGCACAATGGACGCCACCGTAGTCCTTTGACTGGGGTCTTCCCATAAGGCATGTTGAAGGATTTCAGCATCTTCCTCCAGGATGATGTAGTCACGTCCGGCCAACACCGCCCGAGCTGGAAGCAATCGCTTGGCGACTTGCACCCAGCGGCGGTCAGACAGAAAAATCCCGTCTTGTGCCAAGTCCGCTTTCAGCGCAATTAGCGCATCCACGATGGCGGCATCCACGGATATGTGATCCGCTGCGTATTGCATCGCTTCCAGTTCCGCCAACGTCATCGGAGCCGGCTTTGGCGCAGTGGTCTGCAACAACATCGTGGCAAAGTTCGCGTCCTCTTTGATGTAGCCGGGCTCAAAACGCAACATGAAGCGATCGAATACGGCTTGCAATTCTTCTTCCATGGGATATTCGTTGGACGTACCCACCAGAGTCATGAGCGGCGAGATTTCCTGCTTCGTGCCGTTATAGAACACCCGCTCATTCATCAATGTGAGCAGCGCATTCAAAATGGCACTGTTGGACTTGAACACCTCGTCGGCATACCCCATGTGAGCCACCGGCAGTTTTCCGTTCGTAATCCGTTCGTACAGTCCCTGTTTCAACTTGGATAAATCGAAAGGTCCGAAGATTTCTTCCGGTGTGGTGAACTTCGTAAACAACCACTGGAAGTAATCGAATCCATCAATGAGCTCCGACAATGCGACGGTAATGGCGCTTTTGGCCGAACCCGGAGGTCCTACCAGAAGAATGTGGACTCGGGCGACTAAGGCCGTCAAAAATCCGTCGATCACGTCTTCACGTTCCATGAATCGTTGGGTCAAATACGAACGGATATCGTTCATTTTTGCAACCGTTTGGTTTGCGTTCGTCATGGTCATCATTTCAAATCATGTCTCCTTTGCCCCCATGCTGTGCTGGAGGCTAAAGTGTCAGCCCCGCACAGCCGGGGAAAGGAGTTACAGTTGTTCGATCAGGTTCATCATTTGCGCTTCGAGCAAGTCCACGTCCGTTTCGAGCGTTCCAATGCTCTCACGCAAGATGTTTTGATACGTGGTGACTTCTTTTCTCATCCGTCGTGCTTTCTCAAGCAAGGCTTGAACATCTTGTTCAGAAACCAGGTCCGCTTTGAGCTTCGACCGGATCTCGGTCAATAAGATTTCCGCTTTGTTCGTCACCACGTCACGTACCATGTCGCGGGCCTCTGCGGTATCTTCGACCGGCATTTTGTACGCTTTGCATCCAGGCAGCGCGTTAATGAACGCGTAGAGCTGGAACAAAAGCTCCTCATTCTCCCGTGGCACCAAGTAGACGCCTCCGGTTTCCTTGAGTGCCGTAGCGGATAAGTCCAACAATACCGCTCGGGCCGTTCGACGTTTGGCTGGGCCGTCATAGGTGTTCAGATAGAGTTGATAGTTCGCGGCAAATGTATTCACCGCATCCTTTACAAAGGGTTCAGCCGAGTGAACACTGTAGTCGATCGTCCTTAGCTCATGGTCGAACCGGAGGATCGCCGCGTTCGCATCGTAGCTCAGCTGTCGATTTTGCACATGATTCTCTTCCACCACGAGGTGTCGAATGACTTCGTGTTTGGGTGATCTCACCTTACGTACCAGGAGTTCAATGTTATTCTCGTTGGGAAGCTGAACACGCCCCTCGATGGACTTTGTTGCCCGTTTGTAGGCATCCACCGGACGGATTTCAGGCAGCGCATACGCGGATGGGAGACCGGATGCATGAAAGGCATCTGCCACCACGACTTGATCGGTGTGAGATTCTGCGATCACGAACCAAAAGAGCCAGCCAATCCGTGTCGCTTTCTCCGATTGAGTTGCCACCAGGTTCTCCAGTTCAACTTGTTTCAGCGCCATTTCCATTTGCCCCATCCACACGCCGCAGAGGGTGTCCCCCTGCGTAAAGCGTGCAGAGGGACTTCCTCCCTTCAGTTTTGGGTTTCGACAGTTCACTTTAGCAATGAGAGTGCTCATCCGGATAGATCAGGGCCTCTTTTAGAGACATTCTCGTACCAGAGGGTAACGCTTGCGCCAGTCGTTCTAATTCCGACACGAGATGTAAGTCCCACTCGCGATTGCCACATTGCGGGCAAATCATGGTCGGAACGCTCGTAAATACCACGTTTTGTTCTGTAACCTCATACTCCGCGAAAACTTCCGTTGTATGAATCACACATTGAATGCAATATTCTTCTTTGAGCGAAATGTCTTCCATGTAGGCTTGTGTGGCTTTCATTAGAAACTGTTCTGCGTTTCCATTGGCCCAAAGAGCAGATTTCATGAACAACATTTGCAACGACTCCTTTGACCATTTTTCTAAATGAATTCCACCCATTCTGGTCGTCATGGCACGCATCCTTTTAGAGATTTTCGAGCCAGTTGAGAATCCTTGATTCAGCTTCAGTTGGTGGTTCTTCTTTCAGTTCTTTTGCGAAGTCGGGAATTTTTGCACAATCCACACGAATCGCGGATTTATAAGTTTGTGGGACCTCACGGGAGATTTGCTCAATCAGTCTTTGGTCACGTATTAAAAAGTATTCTGTAGGATCATCCCCGTACAAATAAACCGGATAGTGCTCGAATACGATGTCGTTGTAGGTAATCGTCTTGTACACTCTTTTCACTTCCTCGTTGTCCATCTTTGCCGCCCCCAATATGGAAGATGTGTAGTTCCATTATAGTTGACGGCAAGAATTTTCATTTTTGAATTCGGTGCCGACTTTTCGGAGATACCTGGTCAATCACGGTTACGATTGTAAATCTCAGCCGATGATGTTTTGTGCTTCGAATGGCTAAAGCCACCACAATCCAGTTTCCCAAGCGATCTCTTCCGGTAATCGAAAAGACTGGGTCCTTATTTTGAAAAGGTGTAGGTCCGTGTGGATACTCCTTCGCTTTATACATTTCGTCTGGAAGATTATTTAAGATGATATATCGAATGTCAGTCTCGTTTAGATGACGCAAAGTCATCTGGTCACCAGCATGAGACGATATATCAACGAGTCCAGCTTCAAACTGCCGTATTACTTCTTCCTGAATATCGCTCCAATATTCCTCAAATGCGTGTCCATCCATTTTGTTGCGCCATCGCCGCAGTACGATTGAAGGGATTCCCCCCTCTCGTCGAAACTGCAACGAGAGGGCTTCCCCTCCTCGAACCCGCGTCAGGCGGTTTGTGGGTGATTTATATCGCGTACATTAGGCACTCTGGGATTCCTTCGCATACGACGCCTGCAATACCGGTGCGATCAACGCCATCGCAGTAGTTTCTACAGAATGGATGATTACAGGCAGGTTGGGTCCGTTGATCCCGATTTCGATTTCCTGGGTATTGGACACCTTGAGCAAATCCAGCCAGTTCCGGATGTTGAACATCATCGGGTCGATGTCCTGCGCATTGCACTCCAATATGGGAACATCCCAAAAGGACTTTCCCGTCTGTTTGGAGTGAATCGACAACCGCATGACCCCGTTCTCGAAGTCGACACGGATTTTCCGATTCTCCACATCTTCTGAAAAGAGAACCAGGAGATGGCACGCTTCCAGAAATTCGGACCGGGAGACGCGAATCTGAATCTTTGTGGACTTGGGGATGATGGAGTCGACGTTGGGATAGGCTTCATTCAAACTCCGCATCACAAACCGTGTCCCCTCGTCATCCCATGTCGCCACTAAGACCGAAGATCCCAGCTCCAGGTGAACCATTTCGTCCTCGTCTTTAGGCAAAATCGCCGCCAGGCTGTGCAAAGGGTCCTTGGGAATCGTCAAATTGCCTCCCGCCTGCCCTTCCACCTGTCCCGGGGCGTCGGCTCGGGCCAATCGTAATCCGTCTGTTCCCGTAGCCACCAAAGTCCCGTCGTCTTTCACCACAAAGTTCAATCCGGTCAACGCCGGGCGCGTTTCACTGTCGCTGCAGGCGTACAAAGTTGAACCCAACAACGAACGCAAATTCAACGCCGTCACATCCACCCGATGGGTTTGCTGTGGATCATTTTGATACGGCACAAAAGTCGATGGGTCGAGTCCGTGGATATCGGATTCGGAATTTCCAAATGAGATGGTCACATCGAAGCTGTTTTTTTTCATGGATAACTGCACGACATCCGTAGCGTGTTTCACGATGTCCAGCAATTTGCGCGCAGAAAGCAAACAGGCGCCCGATTCATAAATGGTGACCGGAGACTGGATTTGCGTGTCCACCACATTTCGGTGAATGGCCGCTTCGTGGGAGGTCGTGACAAACTCCACGCGATTTTGGGCCCGATCCGCCGTAATCCGAACAAACTGATGCATGTCGGTCTTGGCTACGGTGGGAATCATGCGGACCACGTCCTTTAAGGTCTTCTCCAACTCGGTCTGTTGAAACACGATTTTCATATGTGTTCGCTCCTTGTGACCCGTGCCGCCGCACCAGGTCTGATTTTTCACAGAACCTGCGGCGGCAGGGAAAGCTTAAGAAGCGTGATTGTTATCGTTATTGGAGTATCGCAAACTTGCCACGTTCACCTAGGTTGCGATACTGAATCTGATAAGTCCGACCCAGAACCCTTAGGGAATCGGGCCAGTCGTATTGTTTGAAGACCTGAGCAATGCGCGACGCCACTTTGCCGCTGTACTTTGAAGCCAGGATGTCCGGTTGTCCCGCGCCTTGCGTCAACCGCACCGGTTTCCAATCGACATCCGGAATCAATTCCCCGAAGGTGCGAAGGATGGCACCGATGAGTTGTACGTGCGGATTTTGATGGACCGTGTATACACCCAATCGAGTGGCAATCGACTTACAGGAGTGCCAGTTGACCGGATTCGGTTCCACCAACGTCAATGCGGTGTTTCCGACCGGCTTCTTCGCTTCAACCGAAACCGGAAGCGGGATACCGGCAAATTGATATAGGCTTTGAATGACCGGCAGCCGAGGACTGTCTGCGGGCAACACGCTGAGCAAATGCTCGGCGTTCGTCGCAATCCAGCGAAGCACATCCACTTTCTCGGTCAAGGTCGGTTTTTGCAAACCCAATTGGGTTACTTGTTCTGCGTCGAGCAAGTGATCCCGAACCCGTTTGGCGACCTCGGAATCCCGAAGCAACATTCCGATTCGTAACACGGCGCGGCGCGGAAGTACCATGAGATGGCGGGTTTTACTGGATATTAGAGTGTCATCTTTTGCAACCTTGGTCATCCAGGTTGCAAACCGTTTCAGTTCCTCTCCAGATAAAACCTTTAAACCGTCTTGCTGAAGCTCCTCTTTGTGGCTGCGAATCAAGGTTTCTACTGTTCTTTGCGGTGATTCGTAGTACGTTGCCGCCATCTGCACCGTGACATGAACATCATCGGGCAGCAGGGACAACTTTTTCACCTTGTCGAGTACGTCTACGTGTTGTACGTATTCGTTGCGAGCCGATGGACTTTCGACCAACACGGCTTCATTCATTGGCCTGTCACTCCATTTCACCTGTACCGCCGTACAGGTCTGAGTTTCAGAACCTGCGGCGGCAGGGTGATGAAGTTTTGCTAGGCTTTTTGAGTCGTAACCGATTCGAGTTGTTTCAACACCTTGTGGTTGAATCTTTTCTTCCAGGCTTCATACCTTTTCCACTCCAACCACATCCAGTCGAGCATTCGTTTCCGGTATGCAAGCCACTGTCGATGTGTCAGTGTGGCCGGTTTGGTTCGAGGCAACGGAGTAAATCCAATTCGCATGACTTGTTCGGTCGACAAGTGCAATGCGGGATGGTCGAACCGTGGTTTTCCCGACCGCAAGGGGTACAGGGTTTCCTTGGCGGTATGTTCGGACACGTTGTGAAGCAACGCGTAAAATCGAATCAGGCCGCCACCGGCACCACACACCCAGCAATGGAATACGTTTTTTTCCACATTCAACTCGAGGTTTTGCCGATGCTCCCCGCAAAATGGACAATCTGTCTTATATTGAACAGACCGACGCCCCACACGGTGCAACTGCAACTGAGCTTCTTGTGCTATGTGAACTATGTCGATATCCCATGCTGAATCCTTTGCGACTTGTGCCACCTTGACCCCTCCTTTGAAACGCGATTGGGAAAACCTGTTAAAACAGTTTTTAAGCCACAACCGGGGTTACATTGGATGGTCGGTCAGAACACATGTCTTCGACTTCAGTGATCGTGATGTGTCGTCGTAATACTTGACCGTTTGGGTCATCGGCATCACAAAGGGCTTCCACAACATTTTGCAATACAGTGTGTTTCATTTTAAATTCCTCCTACCTCCCCGCGTTACGCTGGGGAGTTGATGGGTGTCCTCCCAGCGATGGGAAGGTCGGAAAACAAAAAAAGCAAACACAAAAAAGCTTCTTGGCTACTTGTCTTTAGACAAGGAGCTTTCAGCTTCGTGTTTGCTTTCCTCTGCCTGAGAAGGCAGTTTCCTATGAAATGTGGATGTTACGTTGTCTTTGGGCATTCCCAAAGACGTTTACAAAGTCACTTGGTGTTGCTAGTGTGGTTTTCTATCGACACATCCTGTCACCCAAACCACGTCAAGAAGGACAGCAGACAGGCAGCGATCGTTTCCTCCTGTCCCCTAGTCTGCGTGTATGGCTTCGCATACATCTTCGGCACCCAGGGTTGATCTCTACCATGTTTCATAGAGAAAGAGGTCTTGCATCCATAGACAAAGAGTGGCAACAACACTATAAAGAGAGGCGACGGACAACGACCTGGTTTCCCTTCTTGCGAAGTTCGCTACCTAATAGCTTCCCAGGACCCATGAAACTCTCCACCTAATGGATTCCAACGTTTCGTGGGAGGTTTTTCTATTTACACTCTCAGAGTAACCGAATTCTAAAAAATTTTCAAGATAATCATGCCCCCACGTTTTTCAACGCGAGGGCATCATTTTACTGAAGAGATTACATTGCAAGAATCACTTTTTTGTCGCGGGGCTTGCCCACACGATTTACAGTGACGGTGCTTTTCCACTCATTTGCAAAATACACCGTAACGACGACATTGGGACGTTCCACCACGACGTGGATTGGAATCCCTTGAACCTCCCCGCGTTTCATCACACGAAGTCCGCTGTCTTGGACGACGACGCCGAATTTCGCAATCTGCTCTACCGCATCTACGGATACGCGGCGTTGTATGATTCGACGTACTGTGTGCGGCGCAAAAACGGGCCGCATCTTTATGGGAGTCGTTACGTCGGTTTTCTTGTTCTCCCATCTTTCAATTTCTTCTCGATAGGCGGTCAGTTCACCGACCAAGGTTCCCTCGTTATAAGCTCGCAAGATTTCACGCAGAAGTTCGGGTCCTTCTAGAAACTGGAACCATTTTGGGATTTTTCCCTGTGTCTCCGTCATGTGTCATGCTCCTTTTTTCACAGACGGTTTATCGTTGATTAAGGCTGAAAGCTGTCTCAGTTCGGCTGTCAAGTCTTGTACGGCCTCGTCTCGCGTCTGAACCAGCAGTTGGCTGTCAAATACGTATGCGGCGATGGTCTGCCGGTCTAAATGTTCCTGAAACAGGTTTTGCACGCCCTCAGCATTGTCCACAAACACGGGCATTGGTTCCGGCTTGTTCAAGGCAGCAATCGCCCGCCCAATTTCTAGGTCGCAACGGACCTTCTCCGATGTGGACAACGTCCGGTAGAACTTGCCGTTCCACGTAATCTGGAACGCGTCTTTGAGTTCTCCATCCTCGTTCACCTTGGACAAGACGATTTTCACCTTGTCAAACAACGCATCGAGTTTGGCCTGCTGAACCTGGACGTATCTCATCCGATACACTTTCACCGCATCCAACTGGGTTTGTAGATTGGCGATGAGGGTCTCTTGTTGGCCCAACCAGGTCCGACGTTGTTCCAGCTCATTTTTGGCCTTCTCGTAAGCTTCCAGCTGGACTTGGTATCGCGTTTGTTCCTCTTGTTCCTTCTTCAAGGCGGCATCCACCCGTTCCACGTAGTTTTGGCACTTCAAAATGTCTTCCGGCGACAGCCTTCGGATTTGCGCGAGCGCCTGTTCGACTTGGGTGACCTTTTCGTCCAAGGCATTCTCTTGTTTTTCGAGTTCCTTGAGTTGGTGCTCGATGGGCGCATTGTGTGCATGCAGGTTGAGCTTCGCCCGTTTCTTTCCCCGTTCATCCAATCCTTGACCGCATACGGGACAACTTTCGTTCAAAGCCATGAGAGTCGCTTGAACCACCTGATAGGTGTTGTGAATCACGTCCTTTTGTTTCTGCAGTTCCTCCAGGCGCTGTTCCAAGGTTTTGCGTTGTTTGCCCTTTTCGATATATTCCCGATACGTGTTCGCCTTTTGTCGATGCTCGGGTTGCACCACGGGTACGGGCGTCTCTGGAGGACCGGCTTGAATCGTTTCCTCGGCGGCCTGTACCTGGCCTTCCACACGAAGCCGTTCTTCTTGCTCGGCTTTGAGCTCTTTCGAGACGTTGGCTCGGAAGAATTCGACCGAGTCGTATCCCATAGCGAACTTGTGTCCCGCAAAGGCCTTTTGTTCATGAGCCATCAGTTTTTCCATGACTTCTTCCGGAGTCACTTCGCTGTACCGCGCGACAATCGTCTTGGCTTCTTTCGGCTCCAAACTTGAAAAATAGCCGGGTAGAAACACGGACAAAAACTCGTTGACATACGGGAAGAACAGTCCTTCCAGCAACCCTGGAGCAGCCTTGGTTCCGTTGACCAGAAGACGGGTTGCCCCCTTTTCGGGTTTCATTCGATCTACGGCCATCACGTCGCCGCTCTGGGTTATCCATTGCGTCATGACCCGCATGGACTTGGCGCCGTTGAACATCAGTTCCATGTCCATTTTCGACTTCCCGCGGACGTCCGTCCCGTACAGGCACCAAACCACCGCCTCTGCGAGGGTTGATTTTCCTTGAGCGTTCATCGCACGAATGACGGTCTGGTCCTCGAAATGAAATTCCTCCTGGGCAAAGCACCGGAAGTTTTCTACGGCCAATTTGACAAGTTTCATTCCTTTTAAACACCCTTTCATCCATGGTTTTTGTGAATCCACCCCAAGCCCCACGGATGTCCGTGCAGGGGCTTGTGATCATGTCCCCTGCACGGGAGAGATAGGAACTTCCTAATCCTGTGTGCTCAAAATTTCACGAATCAACTCAATACCTTTCGCTGTGACAAGTGTTTGAGTTACATTGACCGTGAGGTCTTTGCGTACGGTGACCACTTCGCGAACTTTAAAAACTCCACGGTCGATATATTCTTGATAAGGCAAGTTGTTTTTCATTAAAACTTGCCGGTCCCGCAAGAGCTTAAAGAGGCGGTTTCGACCCGTTCCGAAGGATTTTGCAACTTTACGTTGTACGCTTCGGCCTTGGGCTGCATTTCCTGTACGTTTTGTTGCAGTCTCAGTTTTTCCTTTTCGGCTTGGACCAAGGCTTCGAGCGCTTCGATGTATGTCTGGGGTGTTTGGTTTTTCATGCTGTATTCACCCGTTTTACGAATCGAAGGCAGCACTTGGTGAGTGATCCATCGTTTGAACGATTTTGCTTCAGGTTTACGACTGGTTAAAATCAAAGAGTATAGACCTGCTTCATTGACAGTATTCAAGTCTTGCACACCGCCAAAGGTCTTCACACTATGAAGCCCCTTTTCGTCATCGTCCAATCTTGATAACGTCCTGGTTGGATTTGCAATGTTGAGGGCTTTGCAAACATCTACTGCTACAAACCACGGTTCTCCATCGAACATTACAACACGCACGTTCCACCCAGCGTTTTCATCGCTGAACGGAATGACCTTTTCCAATTCATTCATGTCGTTAACCTCCGTGGAACTCAAGATTTACAAGCCCCATGGATGTCCGTGCAGGGGCTTGTGAGCGTGCCCTGCACGGGAGGTCTATTCTGATAAACATGTCACGGATTGGGGTTTCGCTTACTCCGTTTGATAAGTTCCGATCTTTACCGGCTTACTGCCAAACTTCACCAAGACATTCCCATTAGCAAATTGCATCGTCTTTGCGATAGTGGACAATCGAATCCCATCTTTGATGGTGACGAGATACACCCGTTTGCCACGGCTATAATCCACTTTGAAACCATCCATACTCCTTTCGAATCCCCAGTCATCTTTGTACGTCGCTTTGCAAGCGATGACTGAAGGGTCGAGGGATACCTGAATCGTTGGATGATTCATGTGTTGGGTCCCCCCTTGATTTTTACGCGTTTCGTCCAAGCTCGCGATTGTGCTCGCCTTGACAACCTGGACATACGATTTTCCTTCCTTCATCATCGAGCCGACCTTATTGATCTGGCCCGGTGTGCGTGCATCCGGTCGGTGAGTAATGCATACCGTTTGTCGGCATTTCGGTTAATCACAACGGGTATGCCGTAACTTTCCAGGAACCGTGCCGTTTTCTTCGCAGCCTTCTCGTTCTTGGCCGTGGTGATGAATGCGAGTGCCATATCGACCTCTCCTTTACGTGAAATTGGGTATAAAAAAGACCAGCACAAAACACGGGCTTGCATAGCCGTGCTTTTGACTGGTCGTTCCGTACGCGATGGAACGCGTGGCTTAATTCATTCTGATTTGCTTAACACTACAACGAAGCCGAATTCACTGCTGGACACGGCTGAAAATCCATGTTAAGGTGGAGGAGGGATTCGGTTGTTGG